>CAYYIY010000034.1:0-5011 GCA_964472075.1 uncultured bacterium
GCCTCTGAACCACTGGCATTCGCTACCAGACTGCCTTCGACCCGAATCTCGATTGTGGTGGCATCGCCGCGTTTCAACGCATCATAGTCACCGGCCTTCACAACCACGCCGGAATCAATCGTCAGTTTGCCGAAAGGCGCAATGGTGAGATCACCGTACAAAACGTAAGGACTGTTGGCACGCGTCCAGAGGACCTGAGCGGTGAGATCTCCGGGAATGACCATACTGACGATATCTGAAGCACTGCTCTCGTTGTTTCCCTGGTCCAGGGCGGTGACTCGATAGTAGTATTTTTTGCCGGTCGTCACCCCGACATCGGTATAACGTTCGTTGCCTTTGGCAAGGAACGCTTCGAGTGCCGTGAAGCCGGTGGTCGGCAGTTCGCTTCGATAGATCTTGTACCCTTTGAGATCACTTTCCGTGTTGGGCACCCAGAAAACGGTAACCTGGTTCGGCGCTTCGGTCAGTGCGATGTCGATTCCACGCGGCGCCGAAGGCGGGGTGGAATCCTCGAGAGTGCCCGGGGTCGTGAATTGTCCTACCACCGATGTTTCAGATTCACGATTCTGCCTGGATGCCACGATTTTAAAATAGTATCTCTTTTCAGGCTTGAGATTCGGAATCGTCAGCGAATGCAACGTCGCATACTGCCCGGAAGGTTCTCGAACCGTTGCGCCGAGAAACTCGGTATCTCCATATTCGATGAGGCCGTTGGTAAACTCGGTCGTCTTCCAGGTCACGACCGCATGTGTCGAAGAGACCTCGCTGACCTTGATGTCTTTATACTCAAAGGTGGCGGTTTCCATGACCACATCATTGATCGCCGTGATCGCCTCGGAGTAGATATTGACATCGAACGTTCGATTGCGATAACCGGCAAGTTCGACGATGAATTGCCTCGTTCCAAACGAAATTCCTTCAACCACGAATTTGCCGGCGGCATCGGTGCGGCCCCAGCGGGTGCGGTCCTCGGCCCAGCTGACGAGCGCATACTGTAACGCCGTTCCGGATTTGTTGACCACTTTTCCGGAAAGAGCGCCTTCACGCGATTTCACGTTGTTATCGGTATCGCAGCCCATGACGAGAAGCGCCGCGAACACAAACACGCCCAGCCATCCCGTCATCATGCCTGCCCACGTCGAACGTCCGCCCGCCTTCCCGTTCCCCTGGGCACTTTGCCGAACGGCATTCAGACTCAGGCCGCCGACCACATCATGTCTGCCCTGATCGCGATTCGAAATACGGACCGCGCCGTTCTTTCTGTCAGTCTGATGTCGGGAATGGGTTGGAAATGACATGCTTATTTCATCCGACGCAGAGATTCACGGGCGAACCGCTCGACCTGCGAGCCTTTCTGCGCATGCTGCAACGCTTTCTGGAAGCAGGCCTTCGCTTCCGGCATCAACCGTTTTTCTTCGTAGGCCAGCCCAAGATTGAAGCAGGCATAGGCATCGTTGGGTTCGAGGTTGACGACTTTCACAAACGCATCAATAGCGGAATCGACATCATGTAGATCCATGTATGCCATACCGAGATTGTACAAGGCGTATGAATCTTCCGGGTTGATTTCAACGGCATGTTGAAACGCCTTGACGGCTTCGTGCAGTTGTCCCTGTTCATAGAGTGAAGTCGCCAGATGGGAGTACGAGTAGGAATCATCGGAATCAAGCTCGATTGCCTTTTCGAACGCTTTGATGGCAAGCGGCAACCGACCGGAGTTCTTGTAAATGACGCCGAGGCTGTACTGTGAGAACGCATCGGTCGGGTTCAATTCAAGCGATTTGCGGAACGATTCTTCGGCCCTTTCAAGTTGTCCCAGTGCGCGATAGACGCTGCCGAGCAGGAAGTGGGCGAAGAAGTTGGTCTGATCGAGCCGCAGCGCCGAAAGCAGACAATTGTACGAGTTCTCAAGCTGGTTGAGGTTCTTGTAGACGGCAGCCAGGTTGACCAGAGCCTGGACATGATCTTCCTTGAGAGCCAGCAGGTCTTCAAGAACATCACGCGCTTCTTCCATCAGGCCGTTGTTCTTGTAGATCAAGCCGAGCAGGAATCGGCTTTCGACATCCTGGGGATGCAGGCGGATGGTCTTCTTGATCGCATGCACCGCTTCTTCGAGCATGCCGCGATTCAGATAGGCTTTTCCCAGGTGGAAGAACGCTTCGCGGAATTCCGGATCAAGCTCAACGGTCTTTTCCCATGAGCGAATGGCGCTGTCTGCCTGGCCGATGCACTTGTACGCAATGCCGAGCTGCAGATGCGCGTGCGAGAAATCGGGGTCGATGGCCACGGCTTTCTCCCACTCGCGAATCGCTTCGTCGAGCATGCCCTTTTCCTTGTAGGCAAGCCCCAGCCGATAATGTGCGCCGGCATTTTCGGGGTTCACGGCCACCGAACGCTTCCAGCGGCTGAGGTTCGGGTCGTCGACTCCCTTCATGCGGTAAATGACTTCGAGGTTGTAGTGCGCAAACGAGTCGTAGGGGTTCAAAGCCAGCACCTTGCGGAACTCGATGATGGCTTCGTCATACATGTGATTGTTCTTGTAGGCACTCGCCAGCTTGTAGTGAGCGTCCGGATTGTTGGGAGTCGCCATAACATCGCTTTTGAAGCGCTCGATCATCATTTCCAACTCGGACTTATTCTGAACCATCGGAGCGGGTTTCTCGCGAGGTTTCACGGTCGCATAGCGTTTGCGGGCTTCGGCAGCTTTCTTCCAGGCCGTGACGGCAAGATCGCTCATTCCCTTGATGTCATAGATTTCTCCGAGCAGCTCGTGCGGGCGAAACAGGGTGGCGTCGAGATACAAGGCACGTTTCAGTTCGCTCGTGGCCTCATCAAGCATGCCCTTGTCCTTGTACGTTTGTCCCAGTTGCAGATGCAGCTCGGCGTCATTCGGATTCACGGCATTCTCAGCCTTGAACTCCTCAATGGCTTTGACCAGGTCACCTTTTTTGCGCAATACCATGCCGAGCAGGAAGTGCAGCCGCGGGAATTTGGGGTCGGCCTTCAGCGCACGGCGCAGTTCCGTCAACGCGGCGTCATCCATGGACTTCCGCATCAGCGATTGTCCGAGCAGCACCCGAGCTTCAACCAGATCAGGATTGATGTCGAGCACCCGCTTCGTTGACTCGATCGCTTCGTCAAACCGAGCCATGGCAAAATACGCCGAGCCGAGATTCAGATAAGCAAAGGGGTTGTCAGGATTCAAACGAATCGAGGTTTTCAGAACTTTCTCGGCTTCGTCGAAGTCGCGCAAGGCAATATAGGCACGCCCCAACTGGCAGAATGCAAAGTAGTCCTGCGGGTTCAGCAGAACCGATTTCTTGAACTCCACCACCGCTTTTTTCGGTTTGTTGATCTCAAGAAAAACCGCACCTAGAGAAAAGTGGGCATACGCATAATCGTGATTGATATCAATCGCGTTGCGCAGGCGAACGATAGCTTCATCGTACAACTTCTTCAGACGGTAGATCAGCCCCAGCTGCAGATGAGAGAAGGCGAAATCCGTCTTGAGCGAGATGGCTTTCTTGAATCTGATGATCGCCTCATCATACATGCCCTTCATCTTGTAGATGACCCCGAGATTGGCATACGGAAAGGCATAACTGGCGTTGTACATGATCGCTTTCTTGAACTCGGTGATCGCCTCGTTGATCATGCCCTTGTTGCGAAACGACAAGCCAAGGAAATTATGCGCGTATGCGTCTTTGGGATTGATGGCCAGGGCATCGCGATAGACCGTGATGGCAGCGTCGGTATCACCGCTCATCTCGAGCGCGCGCGCCAGCTGATAGTAGGCGAAGAAATCACGCGGATTCGCGGCAATCCGTTTCCGGCAGTCCTGAATCAACGATTCGTATCTTTTTTCCAGCATGCGTACCTCCGGCCTAGGCAATCCAGTTCAGAGTGAGAAAGGGAAGGATAGACTCACCCCGAACCAGGCGTTCGAGATCAGGCTTCATTTCCGGGAACACGGTTCGCTCCCGAATTTCCTCCCAGGTCAGAAAATCGACGGCCTCAACCCGTGCGTCTTCGCCACGTTCAACCGCCGAGAAGTCGGGGTTCAACCCACGAAACAGCGGATACACGATGTGGCGGCCGGCTTCTGCAGAGAAGCTTTCGCGCAACCCAAGAAACTCAAACGCGGAACAGGTAATGCGCGTTTCTTCCCACAGTTCGCGGCGAGCCGTCTCGGTCATCGTTTCGAACGCATCCTGGCCACCTCCGGGCAACAGCCAGTAGCGACGCCCCTCCTTGAGATGGCGAACGAGACAGACGCTCCCATCGGGGCGTTGCACCAGTACGGTGACGCGAATGCGAATGTTGACCGGTTGAGTTGAGACCATAATCCAAATCCCTTGTATCGGCAGAGATGCGAAATTCTCCAAGCCGGGATCGGAAAACAGTCGTCGCCTACTCGGAAAACTCCGACTTTGCCGCGGTTGTCACGCCATTCTGCGTCAGCAGTTTCTCGACGTCGGTTCCGAGCACGCGCGGGAAAAACAGAGCGCGTTTCGGTGCCCCCGGCGTACGTGGCGGCACACTTCGCAGGTGATACTCGATGCTGGCTTTCACCAGCAGATTCAAGGCTCTCAGCAGATCACTCGGTGAGCGAAATTCATAGAGCAGGTAATCGCGTGCCTGCACCCGCTTGCGATACACATACTCCCCTCGTTGAAACAGGCGCTCCACCTCATTTTCCCCCGACCAGTGCATCGTTTCCGTCGGGCTGATGAAGAAATAGCCGCCGGGTTTCAAAACCCGATAGAAGCGTTCCGTCAGCGACTTTTTGGTCGCCTCGCGAAAATAAATCATCGTGTTGCGACAGAAGATAACGTCGAACTCTCTTGGCGGCCACGATGAAACAAGGTTCAGGTGCTCATACTGAACAAGTTCCCGCAATTCCGGTTTCACCTGATATCGGTCTGAATCGAGAGGGATGAAGTATCTCGTTAACAGCGTGTTCGATAACAGACGCAGCTCAGACAGGGAGTATACCCCATCGCGCGCTCGC
>CAYYIY010000034.1:5092-45785 GCA_964472075.1 uncultured bacterium
ATCGCAATCGAATAGGCTTCAGCACCGATCGAACCGCCGGCAGACCAGATCGCCACTTCACGTTTCCGGTGCTGTGTTCCCTCACGAATAATGCCGGGCAGCACATCTTCACGCAGGATGTCGAAATGGCGCGGATGCCGAAAAAACCAGGTTTCATTGGTGGTCAGCTCATCGAGCAGGTGCGCCCTTTTTTCTTCATCGCCCTGCACTTCGAGAATGAAATGATTGATGTCGAGACATTTCATCTCGCGCATCAACGGCAGCACGCGGTTTTCGAGAAAGGTCAGTTTGCTCGGCTCAAAGAACAGGCCGAACTCACGCGAAAAGAAATCGCGCAGTTGCTCATACTGTGTCTGAGAAAGATGTTCCGGCATGCGCGTCACCCGGCGTTCATTATAGCCCAATCACGCTTCAGAGAACAGCCCGATATTGATGACTCGGCAATTCTCGGCGAAAAAACGTGCCTGGTCAGGCCGTTTCGATCCTCCTGTCGCTTCGCACGGACCACATCGGCAACTTCGATCACCTACTCATCTCGATTCTTCGTCGAATCTCTTCGAGCGCTCATCCTGGGCGCGCTCAGAGGGTTCGCCCCATTGTGGGGCGAGCCGACGAAACAGCGGATGACTCGACGATCTCATACGCCGAGTGGATCGGTTACATGCCGGGAGGGATCAGCGTTCGGCCTGTCCAGCCACCTCAACGAGAATCGCTGTTTATGGCGATTCGTTACACACCTACGCCGTCGGCTGATCACCTGTTTCGGAAAGGAAAGATCGCAGTCGCGGCAGCAGCTTTACCGGAACCTCCGCCCGGAGTTTCACCCCTTCGGGGAGCCACTCTTCAGCAAGTATGCGCGACCATTGACGCACTTCGCGCAGAAGAGCATGATCGGCGGGAATCAGAAGGTCGACGGGGCGCACCTCGCGGGCCATAACCTCGTCGAGACGCACCAGAAGTTGTTCGAGACCGTCGCCGGTTCGGGCTGAAACAAAGCAGCAGCCCGGGAAATCACGCATCAAGGACTCTTTTCCGACTGCAGACTCCCTATCGATTTTATTGAATACCATGATCGTTTCACGTTCGAGAACGCCGATTTCACGCAGAACATCATTCACGGCCTCGATACGTTCGAGAGCGTCAGGATGCGAAACATCAGTCACGTGAACGACCACCTGCGAGTTCAACACATCTTCGAGTGTGGCGCGAAAAGCCTGCACCAGGCCGTGAGGCAGTTTTCGTATGAACCCGACCGTATCGGACAGAATCGCCGATCTCCCGCTCGGCAACGGCAATCGCCGTGCCGTCGGATCCAGCGTCGTGAACAGACCGTCATGCACCGTAACTTGAGCTCCAGTCAACGCATTCAGCAGGGTCGACTTGCCCGCATTCGTGTATCCCACCAGCGCAAACAGGGGGGCAAAATGTTCAATCCGCTTCTGACGCTGAACCATGCGGTTCTGCACCGCTTTTTCAAGTTCCTGTTTGAGTCGACTGATGTGATGTCGCAATCTTCGCCGATCGGTTTCGAGCTTCGTCTCACCCGGTCCTTTGGTACCGATACCGCCACGCTGCCGTGACATGCCGACGTATCCACCGGCCAGACGAACCAGGTTATACTGGCACTGAGCCAGCTCAACCTGCATCTTCCCTTCTCGACTCGAAGCGTTCTGCGCAAAGATCTCGAGGATCAACGACGTTCGGTCCATGACAGGGCAGCCGGCGCCCTCTTCGAGGCTGCGCAGCTGCAAGGCCGAGAGTTCGTCATCGGCAAGAACGACATCCACTTCGCATTCCTCAACCCGCGCACGCAGCTCTTCAAGCTTTCCTGAGCCGAAGTAACTCGTACGATCAACTCTCTGACGTTTTTGTATCATGGTGCCGGCGAATTCATAACCAGCGGTAACCGACAGCTCTCGCAGTTCTTCGAGAGATTCTTCGACTCGGCTTGTTTCTTCGTCGAGTTCAACCGCAATTCCCAACACTTTTTCCGGACCTGTCTTAACCTGGTGCATCCACTTCTCCCTGTTTCCGCATGTCTTGTGGCAAACAGCCTTTCATGCTTCAGTCGGTGTTGCCTGACACACACGCTCGCCGCAGCGAGGACAGAATCGTTCTTTTCCTTCACTGATCAACCCGCACTCCGAGCACTTCCATACTTCGGACTCCCCTGGCCGGTCGGCCTTCAGCATTTTGATCCAGAAACGATAGAGAAATCCCAGGCCGGCAAAAACCATGACCAGCAGACTCAGTACCGAATCGCGCACCGACAGACGAAAGGCCACAACGTTAAACAGCCCATGAACGACCGATGCCGTGAAAAGTCCGACCAGCAGCCAGGCATACCCATTCCGATAGCGCGGCTGCCCGCGCCGCGAATCGGGCGAGAAAGCCCGACTCAAGCCGAAGCCGCTGAGACTCGAAAACACGCAGTGGGCCGAAGTCCCGAGCAGTGAGCGCATGGCAAGAACCTCAAGGCCGAACAGTCGGTAATAATCAAGATTCTCGACCAGCGCGAAACCGACTCCGCATCCGAGTGAGGCAAGAAAAATGGCTGTCGGTCTGGTGTGCAACCCCAGCCAGGCAAGCGCGGCGAGCAGCAGAAACACCTTTCCACCCTCTTCGATCGGACCGATGATGCCGACACAGGCCGCCAACTGCTCGAAGATCCGGTCGCTCTCTTCGATCAGGCGACGCAGATCAATGCCCAGAACCCATTCAATGCCCGGGTATGCGACATATTTGACCGGCAGCACGGCAATCCCGCCGACGAGCAGACCGATCAGGGTTGAGGTCAACAAGGCTTCATCAGCCCAGGATTTGCGGAAGTACCAGGCAAACAGGCAGAGCGGCAGGAGAATAGCCGCAGCCCATCCCGCCATCGTCGGAGTCAAGGAATCGGCTTCCTCTGAAACTCGGCTGCGAAGAGGCTCTTTCGCCCTTTTCGCTCGGCGTGAAATACCAGTCGATGTCCATCGCTCGACCAGACCGGTCGAAAGTGCTCGGAACCCGGAAACGGCTTCACGATTTGATCCTGGCCGTCAGAGAGTCGGCGGAGGCGCAGAACGTTGCCGCTGCCGTCAGGATTCTGCGACTGAACATACGCCAGATATGCCCCATCGGGAGAGATATCGGGCAGCCAGTTTCTTGACGCACCACCGACAACCTCGACGGGTTTGCCGAGTGGGTCAAGATCAATCTTCATGATCCGTGACACTTTCAGACGTTCGACGATACAGGTATAAAACAACGTTTTGCCATCCGGACTCCAGCGAGGTTCACGCTCATCTTCAGGACCGCGGGTCACCTGAATCAATCCCTGTCCGTCAGTCCCGATCATCCAGATATCGTTGTTGCCCGACCGATCTGAGGTGAACGCGACGAAACGGCCATCAGGAGAGATAGCCGCCATCTGGTTTTTCGATTTTCCGCTGGTGAGCTGGCGAAAATCCTGCGTTTTGCGATCGTAGAGAAAGACATGCTCTTTTTCGGCACTGTCGCTGGTGAACACCAGCACGGAACCGTCCTGAGAGAACTCCGGCGTCCAGACGTTGCCTGGCCAGTCGAACACACGCACCGGCCCGGCCTTACCGGAGAGATCACGCACGAAACTTTGAAAGATCGGTTTTCCGTCTTTCTGCTGTCGATTCGACGAAAACAGCAGATACGGCGCATCTCCGGAGAGACTGCCATGATAGTTGGTGCCTTCGCCTTCCTCAAGGGCCTCGACCCCTTTGTAAATCAGGTCATAGGGCTTGTTAGCAGCACTCTCTGCCAATGCAGGCTGCGTTGGAAAGGTGATTTCGGCACTTGCAACCGGAACAGCCTGAACCAGAGCCTCGGAAGCCACAGAGACAGAAGTTCCTGTCGCCACCACGGGCGAGACTTGAACCGCAGACGCCGGCGTGGCCGCGGTCACCAGCGGCTCCGTGCCGACGGCCGGCTTTTCCGCTTCCCCGCCGATGGGTTTCGCGGGTTGCGGTTTCTGCTGATTCACAGGGTTTTTTCCGGTCGGTGGCTTGAATGACACGGCTGGAGCAACCGCGGAAACGGTCGGCAGGGGATCGTCGCCTGAGTGCACCGTCGGAATCCCTGATGTTTGATCGGGAGACTTCTGAGTCGTTGTAGGTGCACTGTTCAACCAGGGCATAATCATGGAATGGCCCCAGCTGCCGCCCTGAAAATACCAGCCGTCGACCAGGCTGCCGACAAAAGCTCCGGACAGGAACAGGAACAAGCCGAGCAGCAGACGGCGCCGCCGGCGGTGTTTCAGTTTGTGCGGTGTATCGCACGCAGGGCACTTGCTCTGGCGAGAAATCAGTTGCTGCCCACATCGGGAACAATACATAAGACCCCTCCTTTACACGTGGAGACGTGTCATTATAAAGTGACCTCATGGAAAAAGAAAGGGCACCTGATGTTCCGGTAATTTCAGGTGTCCTGCAACGTTGCACAGGGCACAGGAAGGATGGAACAGCAATGAATCTGAAGAAACAGATCGGGCAGTTGATGGTCATCGGTTTTCAAGGGCTTGAGCCAAGCGATGCCTTCTTGAAGTTCGTTGAGGAGTGGGGCATCGGGGGCTTCATCTTCTTTGCGCGCAATATCGACCGGGCAGATCGCATTCCGCAGGTCGTCCGTCGTCTCGAAGAGGCTGCCGGCGGGCCGATCTTCACTTCAATTGATCAGGAAGGCGGCCTGGTCATGCGCATTCTGACCAGCGGCAGCCCGTTCCCCGGTGCCATGGCGCTTTCAGCCACCGGTGATGTCGAGCTCACACGCCGCATTCATACGGCGATCGGCCGCGAAATGCGCGCGCTGCGCCTGAACTGGAACCTTGCTCCCGTTCTCGACATCAATCATCGCGACAACCCCGGGATCGGAGCCCGGTCGTTCGGCGAAGACCCGGAGCGTGTCGCAACTTTTGGATGTGCCGCCATCGAAGGTCTGCAGACGGGCGGCGTTCTCGCCTGTGCCAAGCACTTTCCGGGAAAAGGTCACGCACGCGTGGATTCACACCTGACCCTGCCCACCATTCCTTATGACACCAAGCGGCTCGAGTCGTTCGAGCTTCAGCCCTTCAAGCGAGCCATTCAAGCGGGAGTAGCCTCGATCATGACCTCGCATGTCTTCTTCCCGGCCTATGAATCGACTCCCAACCTGCCGGCCACCCTGTCGAAGGCGGTGTTAACCGATTTGCTACGCGGTCAGCTCGGGTTCAAGGGGCTGCTTGTCACCGACGACCTCGAGATGGGCGCGATTACCGAGGCGTTTGGAGTCGCTGAGGCAGGCTTCCGCAGCTTCATGGCAGGCGCCGATCTCTTGTTGATCTGCCACGACCTCGATCGAGAGCGTACCTGCGCTGAAAGAATTCTGGACGAATGTCGCGGCAACGCCCAGGTGGAAAAACGTCTTCAGGAAAGTCTGGCTCGCATTTCTGCCGCTCGATCTCGGCTCAGTGAGAAGGATGTCGGTTCTGCCAACCTGGACGAACTTGCCCGCGAACATGCACCGATCGTGGAATCCGCCTATCATCGATCTCTGCTGTATCATCGCGTGCGACAGAACGCCCTGCCCTTGTCGCCGAACACTCCGAAGACGTTTTTCTGCCCCGAAATTTCCGCGCTTGTCCAGGTTGAAGAATCGTTAGCCGCAGACGGCATCGGCTCTTTCGTTCACTCCGTTTTTCCTCATGCACGCATCGGATTGTACCCGCCCAAAGGCACACAGGAAGAGATCCTTGCCCGATGGCAGGAACTTTGTCCTGACCCGGCACAGGCCGGCGATGTCGTGGTCTTCAGCTACAACGCCCATCTGTTTGCCGGGCAACGCGAGGCTCTGAACGCTCTGGCAAAGCAGGCACCGCAATCGCTTCTGTGCGCTCTGCGAAACCCATACGATGTCACAGCCTGTCAGGAGTTTTCGACCGCGGCAGCCACGTTCGGGTTCCGCAGCCCGGCGATTCGCAGCTTTTTACGGTCGGTGACTTCAGTGCAGCAGGCGGTTCGTCCCTGGCCATTCCAGGAGTGAGGATATCGGCAAATCGTGTGTCGACGATGCGGCTCACACGGCTGATTTGACCGATGTACTCATCTCGATCGCCACTTCCCGGAGAAAAACATCCGAGGAGGCATACATGCTGGCCATTGAAATGAAAATTCTGTTTCTGACCGGTGTCTACTTTGTCGGCTGGTTCCTGTTCGAGAAGGTGTTCACACGTCTGTGGGATTCCTGGCGTTCTCCCGAACCCGTCGCCCGCAAGACTCCCCTGTCGAAATCCCCGTCGATGGCGTCCATCACTCCGCTCGATCAGACGACGCGCTACCTGAAGGGGCTCAAGAACCCCGACTGGCGTATTCGCCGCATTTCGGCGGTGCAACTGGGCGACAAACGCGGCAGTCAGGTCGTGCAGGGTCTGATCGAAGCATTGAACGACCCCCGCGAAGAAGTGAGCATGGCAGCGGGAGAGTCTTTGGTCAAGATCGGCGATCCTCAGGCCATTGCCGCGTTGAGCGACCACTGTCACAAACTCGAGAAACGCATGGACGAAACTTACGAGAGATTGAGAGCCGCCTGACCCCACGCCTATGACAGACTCTCTCGCTTCCGCCGCATCACCAGTATCCCCGGGTAGGAATCCCACGACCCGACAACTGGCAATTGCGGTGTTGATGAGCCTCTTCGTCTGTCCCGGCCTGGGGCATCGTTTTCTGGGCAGAAACCGGGCCTATATCATCGTTCTCATCCTGTTCTTTGGAGCTTTCTTCATCGTCGCCGGCACCGTATACTCGCTGGCCAAAGAGTATTTCGCGAAAAACGGCGAAGCTCTTGTTCTCGACGATATCCATAAGATTCTCGATGAAGCCTTCGGAAAAGCGGCTACCGCCTATTTTGCCTTTGTCGGCATGATCCTGGTTTATATAGGCGCTCCCATCGAAATTGTCTTGCGAGGGTTGTTCACTCGCCATGACACGTAATCTCATGGAACACCTTCGATGAATCGTCAGGATTTTGCCGAACTGGTTCGCCGACACCCGCATCTCGCCCTGGGATGCGGGGTTGTGTTCATGGGAATCATGATCGGCATTCACCTTCTCATATCACGCACTCGCGCCTGGGATGCGTCTCTCAGCTTATTCACGCTGGCACTCACACTGCTGGCTTCCCTGATGGTCGGGATTCTGTGTTATTGGTGGTATTGCTGGAGACCGATAACGTCTGAGATTGCCCAGATTCAGCACGATAAAGCCGGCGACATCGAAGCGGAAGACTGGTTTTTTCAACCGATCAAGCTGGTCGGCTGGCTTGAGAACAACATTTCAAGGCTCAAGAACTATTACTCCGACCTCGAACGGGTTTCTCAGCTCATCAGCTTCATCAACTACTCGTATGAGTTGCCGAGGCAGCTCAAAGTGGCGTTGAATCTGGCGCACGAAGTGTTCCCCCGGGTCACGATCATGATTTTCCTGCCCCAGAAGAATCAGGTGAAATTCGAAGTCGGAACGAGAATCGACGCAAGCGGAAGACTCGAAAGCCTCGCACGCGAAGACGGCATCGTCGCGCGAGCCCTCGAGGAAATCAACCATTCCGTCGATCTCGGCAAACTCAATGAAACCGGTTGGCGCTCTTTTGCACTCCCGGTCAAGCTCCCCCCCACCCCCGACTACCAGATCATGCCGCTGGCTCTCTGGAATCGCATTCTCGGTCTCGTCGTCTATGAGACGACCGAGCGCCGGCGCCCGTTTGACAACGACGAGAAGATGATGGCTCTGTTGATCAACCGTCAGATGGCGCTCTTTGTCGAAAACCATCTTCTGTATGCCGAAAAAGTTCAGCAGGAACGACTGCACCGGGAGGTCGAGATCGCCCGCCAGGTGCAGACGGAATCACTGCCTTCGGCCGTTTCCCCCATTCCAGGATATGATGTCTTCGGACTTTGCAACCCCTGCAACGAGATTTCGGGTGACTATTACGATCTGATCCCGCTCAATGACGGAAGAGCCTTGATCGCCCTGGCCGACGTTTCGGGAAAGGGGCTGCCCGCCGCGCTCTTCCTCTCCAAAATTCAAACGCTGGTGCGGGCACTCGCGCACCAGTATCAAAGCCCCGCTCAGCTGCTCGCTTTTCTCTCGCGCCATCTGAGTGCCGAAAAAATGGGAGCGTTGTTTGCCACGATGGTGGTCGTCATCGTCGAAACCGGATCTGCGCAGGCTGTCTGTTCGAGTGCCGGTCACTGCAAGCCGCTGATCGTGCGGCCCGGTATCGGGCTGGTCGAGGAACTCAACTTCGAAGTCGGGATTCCGCTCGGTCTGTTCGATGTCGGCGAAGAAGCCTACAACGACGTCACGATCGACCTGATTCCCGGAGACGGCATCTTCCTGTATTCCGACGGGGTCACGGATTTGACAAACCCTGCCCGAGAGCGGTATGGAACAGAGAGAGTGCGACGCGACCTCGAAGATGCGCCGAACAATCGGGCCGCCGCCGCCGTGTACCACCTTCTGGAAAGGATGAACCGGTTCAAGGGACAAGCCCCCCTCGAAGACGACGTCACGATGGTTTTCATCAAATCGGAGCCCCGCCGCCCATGAACGACACAGAGAACATTCAGGAAACATTCGCCTTTTTCAGTAACCGCAAAGAGCAGGAAACTCTGCAGACCGTGCTGTCGGCCATTCTCGCACTGCCGGTCGATCAGATCACCGTGGAGTTTCCCAATCGTCCTGACGAACAGTTTCGCCACATCAACGATCGCAGCCGCAAGATCATCATGAGCCTGCCCTCGCAGCAGAAGATCAGTCGACTGGCCGGCGAATTCAGCGACGGCGGCAGTTTTTCCCTGCACGGCTCCACGCTGTTGATCACCCTTTCGGCCGATCAGTACAATTTCGAAGTGTCCGACACCATGCGCAAAGTCCTGTCGCCGATCTTTCCGCTGTGCATCTTCCGCAACCCGTATATCTGGGGCATCGATATGTACCTGCCGTATGAACGGCAGACCCTTTTCGAAACCCGCAATTTCATCGTTCGCAGTCAATTGCTCGAAGATCCGCAGATCGACATCTTTCGCCGCGATGACGGCATTATCTTCAAGCTGCGCTTTCATCTCGCCGGCGAACACGAGTTTGAAGAAGGCATGCGATTGCTGCACTCGCTCTTCGAAGAGATTCAGGAAACATTCATGAAGGGCAACTACGAGCCTCTGGAGCTGTTGCACCTGTATTGCTCCGATCGCCGACAGTACCGGTCGTTTACCCCTCGAACCAAGTTGGGCAACCGTTTCAAGGCCATCATCGCCGACAACTGACATGGCAGCCAACGTTTACAGTGAAACGCTTCTTGATGAGGTCATCGATGCCTGCATCAATCATCTGCGCGATCACCCCAAAGACCACGAGACGTTGTTTCACCTCGGAAACGCCTTCTACCTGAGAGGTTTGTTCGAGAAAGCCTCTTACTGTTTTGTCAAGGCAATCAACCTCAACCCCAAGAATCCGGGGTACTACTCGCATCTCGGACACACCTATCGCCAACTGGGCGATCGTGACCAGGCCGTATCGTCGTATGAGGCCGTGCTGTCTCTGAATCCGAAGTATGCAGATGCGCACTTCAACGTCGGTATGATTCTGTATGAGGGGCGCCTCTTCGACAAAGCCATGGCCAGCTTTAACAATGCTCTGGCCATCAACCCCCGCTACGCGGCCGCCCGATATTACGTGGGTCGCATTTTTCAGGATCAGGGGCAGTTTCAGAAGGCCGCCGCCGAGTATCGTCGTGTGATCGAAGATCATCTGGGCGGACGTATCGAAGCTCCCGGCATTACCGTGAACTTCGGGCTGGTGTTTTCCGATCTGGGCCTGCTCGAACAGGCCGAGCGCGAATACCGAAGACTCTTGAAAGAGCACCCCGATTATGCGGATCTGCACTTTCATCTCGGCATGATTCTGAAGAAACGCAATCGCGTTGACGAGGCGATGGAAGAATTCGCGGTCGCCATCAAGCTGAACCCGCAATATATGGATGCCCGCCGAAAATACTGGGACAGCGCCCGCTGACCAACGCGCACGACAGGGTTTTCGTCGAACGTAAAACCTGATATACTGGCGGATCAGACGCCATGTTCAAACGCAAAAAGATCGGTGAGATGCTCATTGAAGCCGGGCATATCACCGAAAAAGAACTCAATATCGGTCTCGCCGAACAGAAGAAGCGCGGCAAGCGCTTCGGACAGGTGTTGATCGAACTCGGGTATCTGACGGAAGAAAAACTGCTCCCGATTCTCGGCAAGCAGCTCAAGGTGCCTTTCGTCGATCTTTCCAAGGTCGAGATCAAGCCCGAAGTCCTGAAAATGGTTCCGGAGAAGATCTGCCGCAAGCACATGCTTGTACCCATCAGCTTCGACGGAAAAACGCTCATGGTCGGCATGGCCGACCCGCTCGATGTGTTCATCGTCGATGAAATCCAGTTCCAGAACAACTGCGAAGTCGTGCGTGCGATCTGCTCTGAAACGCAAATCAACGACTCGATCGACAAGCTGTTCGTCGCCGGCGCCATGGCCGAAGCCCTTGGCGGCATCACCGCCGACGGGGACAAACCCGTCGACGACAAGGCGATGGACGCGCTGAAAAAGGCCGGTGAAGAAACCCCGATCATCAAGCTCGTCAATCTGATTCTCAATCAGGCTGTGCAAAAAGGCGCCTCGGACATTCACATCGAACCCGATGAGGGTGAGCTGCGCGTGCGCTATCGCATCGACGGCACTCTGGCTGTCCATATGACTCTGCAGCCGGAAGCGCTCGCCTCGGCGGTTTCACGCATCAAGATTCTCTCAGGCATGGATATCTCGGAACGCCGTATTCCGCAGGATGGTCGTATTCAGATGACCATCCTCGACAAGCCCATCGATTTCCGTGTCAACACGATTCCGACCGCATGGGGCGAGAAGGTCTGCATGCGCATTCTGGACAAATCAAACGTCCAGGTTGAACTCGAGAACATGGGGTTCATGCCCGAAAATTACAAGCGACTGAAGAAAGCCCTTGGCTGTCCGAACGGCATGATTCTCGTCTGCGGGCCGACGGGGTCAGGTAAGACAACCACCCTGTATGCGTGTCTCAACGCCATCAAGGGAGTCGACGTCAATATTTGTACCGTCGAAAACCCGGTTGAATACAAGCTGAAATTGATCAATCAGGTTCAGGTACGACCGGAGATCCATCTCGATTTCGCCACCGTGCTGCGCGCCTTTCTGCGCCAGGACCCGGACGTCATCATGCTTGGAGAGATCCGCGACGAAGAAACGGCCAGTATCGCGGTCGAGGCCGCGTTGACCGGCCACCTTGTCTTCGCGACCCTGCATACAAACGATGCGGCCAGTACGCCGCCGCGTATCATCGACATGGGGTGCGAGCCCTTCCTTGTCTCGGCGGCCGTGCTCTGCGTCGTGTCGCAGCGACTCGCACGCCGTGTCTGCAAGTTCTGCAAGGACGTCGATACGACCATCACTCCCGAAATCATTCAGGATCTCGGTCTCCCGCCCGAGACGATCAATGGCACCTTTTATCGCGGCAAGGGGTGTGAAAAATGCGGCCAGAGCGGATATAAAGGACGTGTTGGTGTTCATGAAGTATTGTATACCAGCGAAAAGATTCGTCGATTGATCCTGACCAAAGCATCGGCCGACGAAATCAACGCTTGCGCCATAGAGCAAGGCATGGCCCCCATGAAATTGGATATCATCGAAAAGTGGAAGCAGGGACTCACCACGCCGGAAGAAATCTTCGGACTCGTGAGGTCCGAGTGATGCCTTCTGTGGTTTTCCATAAGGTATTAATCATCGTAGGTTCTTTCTGCCGTCATTTGGTGCTCAGTTTGAAGTTCAGCGATTAGGACTTGTATGGCAAAGTTTGATTGCGAAGTTAAAGATTCAAAAGGGAAAGTCAGCAAGGTTCAGCTTGAAGCAGAGTCACTACAGAAGCTGTCAGCGCTGCTCAGCGACAAAGGGTATTTTCTTGTCAAGGCCACCGAAGTCAAGACAGGCGGATTCGGATTCGGATTCGGCGGCAGCGTTTCGCAGAAAGATCTGCTGATTTTCACCGTTCAGTTGTCGACCCTTGTCGGCTCTGCCATTCCGCTGGTTGAGGCGGTCGGGATTCTCGCGGACCAGACGGAAAATCTGTATTTTCGATCCGTCCTTGAGACCATCAGCAAAGACCTGCAGTCCGGCAAAACCTTTTCCTCCGCTCTCCGCAAGTTTCCCAAAGTCTTCAACAACATCTTTTGCAACATGTGTGAAGCCGGCGAAGCCGGCGGTATGCTCGATCAGGTTCTGGTACGTCTGGCGACATTCGCTGAAGCCGACTCAAAGATGCGCGGCAAAATCAAAGGTGCTCTCATGATGCCGGTCGTTCAGCTGGTCATGGCGGTCGGTTGCGTTATCTTCCTGCTGGTCAAGATCTTTCCGAACTTCACGAAGATGTTCAAGAAGATGAAGGTCGAGCTGCCGGCCATTACGTCGGCTCTGATCCTCGCGTCCGACACCCTCCTCGATCATGCGGGCGCCTGCGCCGCGGCAGCCGTCGGCGGCGGTGTGGGTCTGTATGCGTTCACCCAGACCGAAGTCGGACAGAATCTGATCTCGTGGCTGTCGGTCACTCTGCCGATCGCCGGTCCGGTCACCAAGAAAATCGCTGTGTCGCGCTTCGCCCGGACGCTGTGTTCCATGCTTGCCGCCGGCGTTCCGATTCTGCAATCGCTGAAGATCACCCAGTCGGTTATGGGCAATCGCGCTATGGAACGGGTTCTCGATGACATGATGATCAGCGTTCAGGGCGGTAAGGGGCTGGTCAACGCAATTAAGGATAGTCCCCTGTTTCCACGTATGGTGATCAAGATGATGGAAATCGGCGAGAACTCCGGCAACCTGGACAAAATGCTGCTGAAAGTCGCCGATTTCTACGACCAGGAGGTCGCAGAAGCTCTGGACGGCCTGACCGGAGCGCTTACCCCGATTCTCACCGTCATCATGGGTATCATGATCGGTGGTATCGCTCTGTCGGTGTTCATGCCCCTCTTCTCGATCGTTCAGAAGATGAAGTAACGTTCCTTCATTCTGAACGACGACAAGAAAACATCGGTCGGACATTGCAGCGGGCGATCGAGATAATTTCCCGCCATGACATGCATTCGCTGACCTTGAAACTCAGCGCATACCCGATCAGAAACAGCAGTGAGTACAGTCCTCGCAGCGGCAGGCGGGTGAGTTCCCTGATGATCGGCCAGAGCACCGGGAACTTCACCGCAAAATAGAAGAGCTTCTGCAGATTCTCGATGCGCTCATACCCGCTTCCCCGGATTGGCGAACCCGCGAAGAAGGAGGCCGACAATGACTCCGCACCATGAGCCTGGTCGAGGTATCCACCGGCGCGGGCAACGTCAGTCAACTCCGTTCCCGGATACGGAAAGAACAGAGAGCACCACGGAAACGGTGTTTGCAGCTTTTGATTGAGTTCAACTGTCTCGCAGGCTTGTTCGAAAGTCTCACCCGGCAGCCCCAGCATGTTATAGGTTCTGAACTCGATTCCGCTTTCCTTCAGCCACTTTGCCGCTTCAACAACCCGGACATTTGAAATCCGCTTTTTCAGCAGACCCATTCTCCTCTCTTCCGAGCCGGTTTCAACGCCGATAAAGGCGCGCACGCAGCCGGCCGCGGCCAACTTCTGCACGAGCGGCTCGTCAAGCGCTTCGATCGACAGATGACAGATAAAGGGCCTGCCGATGCGTCGCTGATACTGGGGTAAAAACTCCGCCAACCAGCCCCGGTGCAGCGAAAACGTGTCATCGAGAAAATACACCGTCTGCCAGCGACCTCGTTTCATCTCTCCTTCAATCTCAGACAGGACGTGCTCGACGCTGCGCCGGCGAACGTACAACCCCTTCCCGGCATAGAGCTTTTTCTGAGAATGGTTGAAACAGTAGGTGCAGGCAAAAGGGCAACCTCGACCGGTCATAAACGCTCTCGAGCTGCGATACGGAAGCTCATGAGGCCGGTACAATTGCCGGTCTGGAAACGGGAGAGCATCGAGATCATTGGCCAGGCAGCGTACGTCATTTCGATAGACGACGCCGGCTTCTTTCACCCAGAGATTGAGAACGTCCTTGTAGTCGCGGCCGCGGTCCAACCTGTCACAGAGTTCGAGGAGGGCATACTCGCCTTCGCCGCGGCAGATAATATCGACGGCCTCTTCCTGAATCACTTCAGGGAAAAAAGTCGGATGAGCACCCCCCATCAAAATCATGGTGTGAGGGGAGATTTTTTTTATAGCGCTCGCCACCTGCAACGCCCACACATGATTCCCGGTCGTGCAGGAGAAAGCCGCGATCGTGGGTTGGGTTTCGAGAATACTCCGCAATTCCTGCACTCGCGGGCGCACCGGCAAAATCCGAGCTTCAACCCGGTGCTTGTACAATTTAAGATAGGACGAAAGCGACATGACACCCAAGTATTCCATCGCCAGATTCTGCAAAAAGAGAATGTTCGCCATCACGCCCTCCGTTGAGCAACCACGAGCATTTCGCCCGTGGCCACGGGAAACGGCAGGTTTCCGACGCATCTGATTCCGCTCTGATACACGCAAGTGAATAGGGCAGCGAGGGTCTTCGGAGCGTAGCACCGGGCATACGAAAGCAGAAACTCGAGGGTCAGCCACTTCCAGGCGGGACGAATGCGTACAAGTTGAAAGCCCGTCTCATGCAGTAAACGTCTGATAGAAGATCGGGAAAAAAGAAATCGATGCTCGGGTTTTCGTTGCGGCCATCGACTCCCCAACAGGGTGCTGCTCCAACTGTCCAGGTTTGGGGTACTCAGAATCAGGAATCCACGGCTTTTCAAGAGAGCGTGAACCTGTTGCAGCGCAAGATGCGGCGACTCGAGATGCTCCAACACGTCAAACATACTGACGACATCGAATGAACCCGTTTGAAAAGGGTGGTCCTGCAACGTGCCGCAATGAACCACACATCGCCCATCAGCTGCCGCCCTGCGAGCCGCATAGTCGGAAACCTCGATTCCCGAAGCCTGCCAGCCGCGGGCAACCGCAACCTGCAGCAGAAATCCCATGGCACACCCCACATCGAGCAGCCGCCCGGGCCGACACCACTTTTCCAGCAACGAGAGCCAGGATTGAAAGGTCAGCGACTTGCAGTACCGTGTCAGCTCGAGGCCGTGCTCGCCTTGTTCCCACGGGGCATAATACTCCCCATCGTATCTGACGTTGTTTATCCTGTTCGCAGCCAGAAATGCCGTTCCACAAAGGGAACACCACCAATATTCGTGATTTCCAAGAGCCGCTTCCGACTCTCCACACGTTCGTGTGCAGATAGGACATATCATGGTTTATCGACCTGCCTTATTCCAGGTTGTCTCACAATAATGACCAGCCCGAAACCTTGATTCCAGAAAGCGGTTTTGCCAACAACAGCACGCGGCCTCACTGACGGTTCAGGCGTTCTCAAAGAAGCCAAGCCAAACCCAACTCGACAATCAACATACGACATTGAACGAATGCATGATAGAATCCACGCATGCCTCGCCGCAAGCTAATCTTCATCAACCCGCCCGGGTCTGAAACCTTTATTCGAGGGTATTTCTGCAGTCAAACCTCCAAAGCGGACTACCTGATTCAGCCCATAGACTTCATCTGCCTCAGCGGCTTTCTTGCTCGAGACTTCGATCTGTTTCTTCTCGATGCCGTTCGTGATCACCTGACCTCAGATACGGCATTGAAGGAGGTACGCCGTATTCGTCCGGATGTGGCGATTTGCCTGGTAGGAATGGTCTCGCAAGAAGAAGATCTGCCGTTCATTCATGCCTTGAAACAGGCGGGAGTGCCGATGGTCGCGGCTCTCGGCGATCTGTTGCTTGATGAAACACGCCCTCCCGGCGACGTCATTCCCGGACTGGACAGAATTCTGCCGAGTTTCATCGATGATCCGCAGCTGTATCCAGTTAAACCTGCTTCCAATCAACGTCTATCTGTTCAGCAACCAGGACCGTCATCCTCGGGAAGAACCTTTCTTTTGCCGGTTCCCCGACACGAGCTGTTTCTCCACTCCGGGTATTCTCTGCCTTTTGCGCGCTCTTCCCCCTACGCCACCGTACTTACCGACTTCGGCTGTCCCTACACCTGCCGTTTTTGCGTCATGGGAACACTGGGGTATCGATATCGCCCGGTGGAAAACGTGCTCGAAGAGTTGGCTTACCTTCGTCACCTGCGAGTGACCGAACTCTTTTTCATCGATCAATCATTCGGGGTTCATCGTCGACGAACGGAAGCGCTTCTGCAGGCAATGATCCGGAACAACTGGCGCTTCAGCTGGACGTGTTACTCTCGTGTCGATCTCGTCGACCGTGAACTGCTTCAGCTGATGAAACAGGCCGGCTGTCACACGATCATGTTCGGCGTTGAAAGCGGGTCGGAGAACATTCTTCGTCAGTATGGAAAAGGGTATACCCTTTCACAGGTTCGCCTGGCTTTTCGACTCTGTCGCCAACTAGGACTTCGCACAGTCGGCACCTTCCTGCTCGGGTTTCCGGAAGACACGCGTGAGACCTGTCAGGCGACCATCGATCTGGCCTGTTCGCTTGGGTGCAGCTTTGCGTCTTTCAACTTTGCCTTTCCACGCCGCAGAACAATTCTCTCGCGCGGCGCCACACCGACCGCGTCAGGCGATCAATCCGGACGGCATCTGGCAACCGGAACCCGAACTCTCACAGTATCAGAACTCGAGCAATTCCGGAATCAGGCCATTCGCCGCTTTTATTTCCGACCTGCGTATCTTCTGCGCCGGATACTGCAGCTTCGGTCAGCCTTCGAGTGGCGCAATCATCTCAGGAATGCCTTCGGGCTTCTGAAGCGAATCTTCCCAAGGCTGTCCTAGGACATCTTCAGAACGTCGGCAACGGCCGTCGAAACCTCTTCGACCGTGATCTCCGCCAGACAACGATTTTGCCCGTGTCGGCACCAGAGTTCCTTGTTTTTATAGACGTTGATGCACGGGCTGCAGGGAAGATCACGAAACAGGATGCGGTGTCGACTGCCTCGCGGTCCATACAGAACCGGGGTTTCCGGTCCAAAAAGGGAGACGGTGGGAATGCCGAGACCGACCGCCAGATGCAAAGGCCCCGAATCGTTGGTCACCAACACCGAAGCCGAAGCCAGAAGTGCGGCGAGTTCTGTCAGCGACAGTTTCCCGGCAAGATTGACCAACCTGCCCGTATTCGCCAGGTTCTCCGGAATACCCTGCATCAGGCCATTCACATGATGTTCCTCTCCGGGGCCGCCGATGAGAATGACCTGTCCCGCCCCTTCGCGCAGCAGCTTTTCGACGAGTTGGCGGTACATCCCCGGGGGCCATCGTCTTTCCTCAGCCAGCGGGCCGGCATTCGGGTTGATGACAATGCGATGAACGGAAGCCGCTCGCTCTCCCGCTAGTTCCAAGACGCGCCTGCGGGCGTCATCAGGAACTGACAACCACGGGAAAGCAGGCAACTCGGGCAGGCGCCCCCGCCCCATCAGCGCATGGTGAAAAATGTCGCTGACATGCCAGTACGAGTTAAATGGCAGCAGAACATCGTGTAGATGGCCTCTTGAAGATTGTCGCTCATAAAATCCGAACGTGAGTTTCGCGCCTGAGAAGTAGGAAAACAACGAGGAAAAACAGGTAAAGAACTCGAGATCGTACAAGAGCTGAAACTTCCGGCGCCGCAGTCTAAACAGCAGAGAAACCGTCTGAAAGAAGAAACTAAAGAAGCCACCTCTCAGATCAAGTGTTTCACAGGCATCAATCTCGGGAATCATGTTCACCAGTTCTCGATTCTGTGCCAGTGTCACCAATGTGATTTCTGCTTTCGGATGCGTCTTCCGGAACTCTCTCAAAGCCGGAATCATCAGGATAAGACTGCCCATACCCCAGAATTTGACAATCGCAATCTTTCCCACATTCGGACTATCAGAAGCCGAGCATGCGTGCTGAGAGACCGCCCGCTGAAACAGTGACAGCAATCGACAAAGCGGGATCCCCAATAATCGATCAATAGTATGTGCGAAGGCGTAATTCATTCGTTTGTCCCAATCATCTTCAAGCTTCCAGAAAATGCGCAGACATCTTCCACCCTACCACAGACAGCCACCATCAACATTCTGAACGTTCGTTGTCAGGGCAATCGCACTATTGAGTCCTGCGATGTCTGAGTCTTCTCATACAATCCAGGACTTTTCATGATCTGGAAAAAGCAGTCATCAATAAATTCTTTCGAAAAAGTGCCTTGACTTTGGGCGCATGACAAAAGGTATTCCTCACTATGATGTGATTTTTGGTCGATAACCAGACTTGGATAACATCCAGTTTTTCCTTGACGCGAGTTAAAAGCCTGCTATATTGTGTTTATCAAAGCGGGTGTACAACCCAGGAGGATTATAATATGCAGACCAGCAGCCGAAAATCAGGTTTTACCTTGATGGAAATCATGGTCGTCATCATTGTTATCGCAGTTCTTGCTTCCGTCGCCGGGCCTATGATCGGCAGTATTACAGACCAGGGCAAGGCTTCTGCGACGAAAGCTTCAATGCAGAACTTGAAGACGGCATTCGTGAATTTCACGAACGATCTGGGCAAACAACCCCATGCCGATAACACTCTTACTTCAACGGCTTTCGATGCGGCTTGGGCTAATAACTCAACCCTTAGAGTGTCAGGCACAAATTGTTTTATTGCTTCAGACACCCCCGCATCAAATTCCGTCTTGCAGGGTGCTTTCAAATGGCAAAGAATGAACATTGCAAAGTATCAGCAACGCTGGAAAGGCCCGTACATCGATGGCAACGTCGAAGATTTCTTGAAAGATTCCTGGGAAGGATACATTGATATTTACTATCAGTCCAAGGGTTTGTGGCTCCATTCACCGGGCGCCGACGGTAACGCAGACCCGAAAACGACTGTCACTGCCGCAGGGTATGGACAAGTGGATGGACAAGACGACATCGTGATGTCTATCGCCAAAGTAAAGTTCAATTAGACGATACCTCATCAAAAGCCCCCCCCTTTCGGGGGCTTTTTTTTCTCCTGTTTTTCGGATACATTTCCTAGAGAATTACTCCATCGAGCCATGACTGAGAAAACCGGACCAGAACCAATTGTCGCTGTCGACATAGGGAATTTTTCCTTAAAATTCGCCCACATTCTCCCCGGCCCTGACGGGAAGCCGGTTCTCAAGGCTCTCAATACCATGTTGATTCCGCCGTTTGCGCACATGCTCAAGCCGGAAGAACGCGAGAAAATGAGCCGCGAAGACATCGAGAATGACACTCTCGCCAAGCTCAGAAAGTTGCTTACCAAGCATTTGACAGAGCTTCTCTATGATAATCAGATTCAAACGAAGCGTGCAGTATCTCTGGTTTCAGGCCGTTCGGTCACCATTCGGTACATCGAGATTCCAGTGCCGGAGAAGCCTGAAATGCTGGCGGATGCCGTTCAGGTCGAAGCAGCAAAACAGATGCCCTTCTCGATGGAGAACGCCGCTCTCGGGTACAGCGCATTTCCGCAGGTGAAACGTGAAGACAAGCTGTTGATTCCCATCATGGTCGCCGCCCTGCAGAAAGACATTGTACAAGTCATCACGGACAATCTGAAGGGCGGAGGTTTATCCAACGACAGTATTCTGACCCTGCCGCAGTCGCTCGAGCTTCTTATCGGTAATAGCCTGCAACCGCCGGCTGGAAAAGATCTTCGCGTTGCCGTCATTCATTGCGGGCACAAGACAACCTCGATCATGATTTACAAGAACGGCATCTTGAATTTCTATCGAGACATCAATATGGCCGGAGAAACAATTACCGAAGCCATTCTCGCAGGGGGTGAAGTCGAGGGGGAGAAAATCTCCTTCACAAACATCGATGAAGTCATTGAGCTGAAGCACAAAATCGGCGTGCTTCCACCCGATGATGTCAAAGCCTTGAAAGAAAAGAAAGAGAAGTTCGTTGCTCAGCAGATTTTCGCAACCGTCGAAAAGATTTTTCAACACATTCAACTGTCGGTAAGCTTCTACATCTCACAGTTCGGCGAAAGTGGGCTTGACCGCATTCTTTTGTCAGGCGGCACGTCAGCCATGAAGAATTTCAAGGAGTTTATCAGCGAAAGCCTTGAGGTGAGTGTAGAGATCATCGACCCTTCCAAACATCTCTCCTTCAGCGAGGTGAATTTTCCGCAGGACAAACTGGCAAATGAGGCTCCGGCCATCGCTCCGGCCATCGGGATGGCGATGTATAACTACCAACCCGATCTCGTGAACTTCATCGACATCCTGTATCCGCATCGGCGCAGCCAAAGCTCTTCTGATTTTTCGAAAGTTGGTGCGAAGTTCACTCAGGGTCTCACTAACAAGCTTGGTATTTCTTTTGAACTTGATGAAAAGAAACTTCGCATTCTCGTCGTCTTGCTCGCGATCATCCTCATTGCCGGTGGCTCCTATCCATTGATCAATATTCGCCAAACACTCACAAAAACAAAGAGTGATTTCAAGAAACTGAATAGTCAACTTGAGCAGTTAACATCTTCAAACCAGGAAGTCACAGAATTGAACGCGGAGAAGGATCGACTCGAGAAGCAAGCCGGATTTGCGGATGAGCTTCAGAAATACCGTTTTCCGACTTCAGAAGCCCTTCTTGAGCTGGCTACCATCGTGCCGAAGCAGATCTTTCTGACCTCTGGGGAGATACGAACCGACGGGGAGAAAAAAGTGTTCAGGATCACTGGCCATTCTGATAACTCTGATCGCGTATTCGAATTTCTGAAGGTCTTTGCCACCTCGACCCGCTTTCTGAAAAATCCTTCTCTCGAAGCAACAGAGGAAGTTCCCATCGACGACAACCGCTACTTCATCAAATTTGTTCTCAATGGTCAAATCATTATCCCGGTTCCGGATAAGCCGGCTGCCGCTCTTGAGGGCGAAGAGGCGGCATCTGGAGAAGGGAAGTCGGGTGAATAGTCTGTTCACAATCGACCTTAAAGGAGACCCGTGTGGCTGAAATCAGTCTGATGGAGTGGCTGGACAAGGCCAAGGCCGATCCCAAAGTCGCCGCACAGCCAATCATTGCGGTTGTAGCTATTCTCGCCCTCGGCTGGAAGTTCGGATATGCTCCCGTACAGGTCGAAATCGCGAAGGAACTCAAGAAAAACAAGGGAGTTCAGGACCAGATCAAAGGCCTTGAGGCCGCCGTCGCCAATATCGAAGACATCAAGATCAATGTGGCAGAGATGAAAAAGAAATGGGATGAAGTGCAATCTCTCTGCTACAACAAGAATGAGGCTCACAAGTTCCTTCAGGATCTGAGACAGATTGGTCGCGATGTCGGTCTCGACATCAAGAACATAACGCCACAGCCAACCGTTCAAAAAACGTATGACACGCTCATTTACGAGGAATACCCGATTAAGATTGCATTCACCGGAACGTTGGCGCAGCTCGGAATCTTTTTGCGCAAACTGGAAAAGCACCCCAAAATCACGTTTCTCACACTCCCACCGATCGTTCCTGATGCAAGCGGAACCTTGCGCATCGATCTGCTGCCAAGCACGATCCTTCTCTCCGATCAGCGCGTGGAAGCGCCGGCACCACCATCAGAATAACACATGGGGAAAAAGATCTTCTTTCTCAGTCTGATTTTTCTCGCAGCCGTGATGGCACGAGACTGGTATGCCAATAGACCAAAAGAACCCAAGAAACCGAAGAATGCCCCCGCTCCCGTTGCGTTAAATCTCGATGATCTGGAAGTAAAGACACCAGGCGCTTCTGAGACATCACCGCCTGATGGCGCGACGCCGCCTGACGAAACCCCTCCCGAAAACGCCTCAGACACCGAGGGTGTCGAACCCAATACCGCTTCCACAACAGCTCAGGCATCGGCAAGCGCAGATCTCGGCGAAGACCCCGTCATGACGGCTTGGAAAAAACTGCCAAGAAATCCGTTCGAACCGTCACCGTTTCTGAAGCTTGTCGAAGAGGCCAAGGCCGCTGCCGCAGTTGAAAATGCCGCCACGGGGAAAATCACAACCAAGGCTGTTCAAATCTTGCAGGCTCCGTTTGGAGCCACCATAGAAACAGACAAGGGATTCGTTGCCGTGGTAGATCGACGCCTCTTGAAAAAGGGTGATGAGTATGAAGGAAGACCCATTCGCAAAATCGATCGTTATACCATTTGGCTTGAAGATGCTTCAGCCACGTACATTATTCCCAAAACCGGCGTAACTGTGACAGTCACCTCCGAGTCCGTCTCAATTTACGATGACCTGTTGAAACGAGAAGTCACTCAATAACCACCACCAAGCACCCCAAGTCTCATCGCCCGGCTTCACTACACAGAACAGTCTGCCGATACAGTGGATGATGAGACAGTTGAAGCCCCTCTTTCTGTTTACTCTTTTCGCTTTCATTGTTGCGGTAACAATCTCAGGTTGCCTCGAAAAGACCATCTATCCTGAACTGATCACTACGGTTGTCAGCGTGTCGCCCAACGAATTGCAGCCGACAAACGGCTCGGGAACCCTTGATTTACCGACAGTAGACATCGATCTTCGATCTGAAACCCAAGTCCCTGCGAAACTACTCAGCTATCATGTGACATACGTGACTCCAATGGGACAGACTCTCGATAGTCTTCAGCTGCCCGAAACCCCTCTGGATCAGTTTCTGACTCCAGGTTCCTCAAACAAGATTACCGTTCGACCCTATACGCGTGCCATTTATGAACTGTTCGAATTGTCCGCTTCAAACATCGAGCCCATTCGAGCCACCATTATCTTGACTATCAAGGATGAGAATAACAATATCACTCATCCAGAGGCACACTGCCTGCTTTTCAAACCGTGACAAGTGCTCTTCTACCTCAGTTGGTAACCTGCCTCTGATGCAAGTTGCATCTGCAAATTCCGAATAGAATCAAAACTTCTTGAAAGCTCGTTCTGTTGGTGGTTGAGTACCGCAAGTGCATTGTCAACCGAGACTCGAGAAAGATTTGTATCCGATCTCCGAGCCTCAATTTCGGCCTCGATAACCGGCAGAAAGGATGATTCAATAAATCTTAGATGAGCTTTGCATGCTCGCAAGAGAGCTTCTGCAGTTTCTCCCGGTGGGGGTTCGATCTCGCTCAATTCTCTCAGTTTGTCATTGACTAAGACGCGGCAGTTTTCCAAGAAGGTCTTACTCGAATCGATACCTCCTTGTCGGCGCAACACACGCGTCATGGTATCAAAGAAAACCTTGAGAGCAAAGTTACAGGTATCAAGATGCAAGACAATTGCCTGATTAAATTCGATAACCTTCTCAATACGCCACTTCTCGACCAGATGCCTCACGAAAACCAGGATTAAAGAGCATATGACAAAGCTGAGTAATAATCTGTACATCCGCTTCGTATTCACATTTTCTCCATTGAAAGCACGATCGAACATAGTTTCATTCTACCAGATCCTTCTACTTCCACTCTACCAATTTGAATCATGCTGGTTGCAAGGTGGTTTTGAAATGATTTTCACACACCCTGAAAGCAAGGTGGGGACTGAATGGTGACGACGGAACAACATCTTGCGACCGTCAGATTCCTTGTGTTAATCTCAATGCGAAATCACTTCTGCAACGTTTACCGATGGAGACTTGCATAAGAGACCACTCTCCAGGAGCCGAATATGGCAGAGACTATCCTCGAAGTGAAGAATCTAACGAAATTCTATTCGAAAAGTTCCATCTTCGAGAATATTCATCTTGAAATTCAGATTGGTGAAATTTTTGGATTAGTCGGACTAAATGGTGCTGGAAAGACTACCCTTTTCAAGTGTATTCTTCAGTTTGCGCACGCATTTTCAGGGGAAATTTTCTATCGTGGAAGAGTTTTGACGCCTGAAGTTGTTCACGCACACATCGGTTTTCTTCCGGAATTCTATCTCCCACCATCAGAGTTAACAGGTGAAGAGTTTCTTCGGCTCATGAGCTACGGTGCTTCAGGGGAAGCTATTCCTGTGGATTATCTGCTGAAGAAAACAGGACTGCAACCAAACAAAAAGATCGCAGATTACTCTCGCGGAATGATTCAAAGACTGGGTTTGGCTACAGCTCTCCTGAAAGATCCAGAGTTCATCATGTTAGATGAACCTACACTCGGGCTGGATCCGCTTGCCCGCGTCAGTCTCATTGCCTGGCTTAAAGAATTGAACCTGCAGGGCAAGACCATTTTTCTATCCTCGCACGATCTTTCACAAATCGAAAAACTCTGCCATCGTCTCGCGATTCTACACGGTGGAAAAATCAGATATATTGGAACTCCGGACGGATTCATCAGCAGACATTCGACCGATTCGCTCGAGGATGCCTACCTGAAGGAGATACTCGAAGATCATGCGTAAATCTTTTTCCATCGCTTCCATCACCCTGACTCAAGGTATTCGCAATAATACGTTCTGGATTGCTGCTCTTCTGTTCTTCTCTTTGATTCTGGTCTCGTTTTTTCTGAAAGTTTTAGCTATCGGTCATAAAGCCGTTATGCTAAGAAATTTCGGACTTTCCGCTATGGAGATCAGCGCACTCGTGCTCGTTGTTTATGGTTTTGTGTTCTCTCTGTTTCGCGACAAAGAAAATCGTATTCAATCCGTGTATCTCACATATGTGCCTAGTTCCAGCTATCTATCGGGCAAACTATTCGGCCACAGCATTCTCGTGTTTATCTATCTCAGTATTGCTTCGATTCTCTGTTCAGCTTTACTAATCTATGAAAATGCGTTCAATTGGATCTTCTTTTTTGGAGTCTATTCAATTTATCTTAAACTCAGCATTGTCTGCTCTTTTTGCCTTCTGTTCGCCAGTCTTTTTTCATCTCCTGTATTTGCATCGCTCATGTCCTTTTTTACGTATCTTGCGAGCGAACTATCCGCGTATCCGCTTCTCTTGATGAAAACATCCTCGAACGCTCTCATCCTCGGCTTTTATCGAGTGCTATATCATCTTTTGCCAAATTTTGACAAGATTGATTTAAAGTATCAATCCATATGGGATCAGACAATCCCTTACTCATATCTCGTGGAAAGTTCGGTATACGCTTTGGTCTACTCATATCTCGTCTATCGTCTTTCATTATTTTTCTTCGCCAACCGAGAGGTCTGATCCCGGATGGCTCTCTTACGCTCCAGGCTCGGTTTTGTTTTGGTCTTTCTCATTCAGTTATTACTGTCATTTGATTTACAACGTCAGATTGAGAACGATTGGCAACCTGTGCGTTTTGTTCCCGCTCATCAATATGTTCGGGCTGTCAGTGGAACTTTTCGTCCGCTTTTCGCCCAAGGATTTTATATGAAAGGCGCATTGGAACTTGCTCATCACGTGACAACAAAAGTCGACTATTTGCTTGCGCTGTTTGAGGTCGCCATAAGGCTTGATGCCAGGTTGATCAATGCCGCATTTCTCGGCGGACTTGTACTTCCAACTCGTCGCGACGATTATCTCAAAGCGAACGATTTTTTGAAGAGAGTGAGGCCGTTTTTTCCTAACGAGTGGCGCTTACCATATTGGATCGGTTTCAATTACCATCAGATTCAACTAAATGACCACGCCGCAGACTATTATCAGCAAGCGGCACAACTGCCCAATGCCCCATCATTTCTCACGACAAATCAAGTCTTGATGGTCTATCAAACTGCAAGCGTCGAACACACAATCAAGCGGGCTGAACACCTACTCGAGTCTGTGCAGGATGATGAGACACGCGCCATCATTGAATCGAGAATTCAGTGGCTCAAACAAATGTTGATGTTGGAGAATCTTGTTCGCGAATACCGCTCACGCTATGGAAGATGGCCGAATGATCTACAGGAACTGGTACAGCATGGCTTGTTACGTGAAATCCCTGTCGATGAAGTTGGCCAGGGCTTTATTCTCGAGTCGCCTGGAGACCCTGAGTTCGGATACCGAGTGCGCAGCAACTTACCCTACTGAAACCTCCCTTCAATACGGCATTAACGGCATTGCGCCGTTCAAGATTCGAAGACAACTGCCGATATGTGAAGGGAATTCGTGTTTTCGGTTGAGGAGAACCAAATGTCCCTGCGTGCCCGGCAGATCGTCTTGCCCGCTCTCGTGGCGGCGCTGTTGCTGCACTATCTGCCTGAACCTTCTGCCGAGGCCAGGTCACGCACGAAGTCCGCGGCGCAATCTGGGACATGGCAGGCGTTGAAACGGGTTCCCTCACCGTCTCTCCAGCTTCCCGCCAACCCAACCGTCCCATCTGCCCTTCCCACGGTCCAGAAACCTGCCACTGGTTTTCAGAGACCGACCTCTCGAAGCATGGATTGGTATACCCTCGGAGATAACGCGAAAATACGGATGGGGCTGCCGGGACAACCACTTCCAATGCCGATGCACGCCGAGTCTTACGACGCTCTTTCGACAGGCAAGTCGGTTCCAGCTTATCCACTCGGACAACTTTCTGAACCTGCGTCAGGAGCAACAGCCTCGGCATCTTCAGACGCTTCACCGGTTACCGGCGCACTGCCTCAGGGGCTGATTCCACCAGGCACAACCGCACCGTCGCGCAACGAGATGCGCCTCGATACGGAGTTCCGGTTGCCTGACGCCATGAACATTCGCATTAGATCCATGGATTTTCGTGATACAGATGTTCGCGATGTCCTGCGCTCGCTTTCAGCGCTGGTCAACCTGAATCTGATGCTCTCAAACAACATCAGCGGCACCATCACCATCATGTTCAACGATGTTACGATGGAAGAAGCCTTCTCGACCGTTATGAAGAACGCCGATCTCGGCTTCACCTGGGATCGCACCATTCTGCGCATCTTTCCCATGGCACAAGCACCAACGGTCACACAGGTATTCAGCATACAGAATGCAAACGCCGCCGCGATCAAGCCGATGGTCGACCGTATTCTGACCGCCGGCCGACAGTCGGAGATCGATGCTCGTACGAATTCGCTGATCGTCACTGATACGCAGGCCAAGATCGATCAGGTCCGGCTTCTGCTGCCGCAGATCGACGTCCAGTCAACATCCGTGGATGTCACGGCCAGACCGATTACGGAAGTGTTCTATCTTGATTATGTCGATGCCAACAACCTGACAACCCCAATCAGATCGGTCGCCCCTGACGCAAACATCACTGCGTATTCATCGACACAGGCTTCGCAAGCCGGTGCCGGCGGCGGCGGCGGCGGACGGCAGGACATCATGATCATCACCGATACCCAGTCGAACATCGACAAGATCCGCGAAATTATCGAAAAGCTGGATGTCGCGCCCGTACAAGTGACCATCGATGCTCACATCTACGAAATTGATCTGAACGAAGAAGAGCGCATGGGCATCAATTGGCAGAAAAGCATTCCGATACCGGGTACCTCGGAAAACATCTTCGACATGAGTATCTCGCCTGAAGAATCCAGCCCCGGTGGTACAGGTGTGTTTCGGTTCGGCAGTCTTAATGTCAATCAATTCAGGGCCTTGCTGGCCATGTTGAAAACCAAAACCTTCGCCAAGGTTCTCAGCAATCCGGTCATCACGACCTTGAATAATCGACCGGCCAACATCACAGTCGGACAGGCAATTCCCTATATTTCCGCATCAACCGTCAATGCCCAGACCGGCCAGGTTTCCAACACCGTCAGCCAGGCTAACGCCAACATTCAGCTCAATGTCACCCCTTCGGTCACCGGGAACGATGAAGTGTTTCTCGACATTCAACCGACGATTTCATCGGTGCTCGGTTTTACGTCGCTGGGCGGCAACTCGACCCCCAACCTCAGCAACCGCACGGCGCAGACACAGGTCATCGTGAAAAACAATCACACCATCGTCATCGGCGGTATGATCAAGACCGACAAGAGCGACACGCTCTCAAAAGTTCCCATTCTAGGCGATCTGCCGGGTATCGGTCGACTCTTTCAGAAAAAGACCCAGAAAGAAATTCGTACGGAACTCATCATTTTCATCACGCCGCATATTGTCCGAAATCACGGCGGGCAAAAACGTCATCCACAGCTGGAAGCAGAACTCCCAAAGTTGAGCGTGCAGCCCTGAAGTCTTAGAAAATCGGCATGCCGCACTTGCTGCAGAATTTGTTCTGTGCCTCATTCTCGGTGCCGCAGTTCTGACATTCGATCGCCTTGTTGGCCTTGGGATCGATGACAATGTTCACCTTTTTTGCTTCCTCTGCGGAAATGTTCAAAGGGGCCGAACTCTGTTTCTGAGGAACCGCGGAAGTGGGTGCCGTCGGCGAAGAAGCTGCGCCGAGCGAGACGATCTTGCCGACATCCATACCAATGACTTTCTGGAAATCGATTCCTTCCTTGACGCCCTTCACTTCAAAGATCTCGATGGGCTTTGATTTTCCCTTGACCATGATCGGTTCGAGCGGGTCGGCAACAAAGTATTCCTGCACACGATCCCAGACAATTTTGGTAATCAGGATCTGCATGGGCTTGGCGTTCGCCATGACGCGGGCAGCGAGGTTGACGTTATCACCAATGACGGTATAGGAAAGCTGCTTTTCGCTGCCCATATAGCCGGCCGTGACTTCGCCCGTATTGATACCGATACCGATGTTGATAATCGGCTTGCCTTCCTTCTTCCATTTTTCCTGCAGTTCACGCAGGGCGGCCATCATCTTGACCGCGCAGAGAACAGCTCGAATCGGATCACTGGGCTGCGCCACCGGTGCGCCGAACAGGGCCATCATTTCGTCGCCGACGTATTTGTCGAGCGTGCCGTCGAGTTCCATGAGAATGTCGGTCATTCTCGTAAAGTATTCGTTGAGCAGTTCGACGATGGCCGTCGGATCCATGCTTTCGGACATCTTCGTGAATCCTCGGATATCCGAAAAGAACATGGTGACTTCGGACTTGCTGCCACCAAGACGCAGGCCGGAAGGATTATCGAGAATGAGTTCGGCAACGCGCGGCGAGACGATGCGCGACAAGCTGCCCTTGAGCTGCTCATTCTGTTTGAGCTGTTCTTCGCTCAGCTTCTTGGTCGATACCAGGTCGTCCATCGTGGCAGCGTACAACTTGGCGTTCTTCATAACCAGCCCGGCAACGTCGGCACAAGTAGCAATCAACGCCTGGTCGTCGCGCGTATAGTCCGGGTTGCGCATCTTTTCGACGTTGATGACGCCGAAAACCTTGCCATCGACGAGGATCGGCGCAGCAAGAATCGTTTTGAGCGTCCCAGAGTTTCCCAGCCCCTTGGTCTTCGGGTCAAGTTCGGCTTCTTTCACCCCGAGCGAGCCGCCTTCAAGGGTTTTCGTGTCTTTCACCCTGGATAAGTACCCGAGTATGCTGTTCTCTTCCATGGGGATGACCATGTCCTTGTATTCCTTGGCTGACATCCCTTCGGCGCGGACGACACGCAGCTTGTGTTCCTTGTCGTCCATGAGCAGGAGCTGAATGCGAGTGGCATCCATCCCCTTGGCGATGATTTCGAGAACCGTCGAGAAAATCTCATCGCGATCGAGGCTCTTCGCCAGGTTCTTCATGCGCAGCAGCGTCGTCGACAAACGCATTGATTTGCGGCTGAACTCCTCTTTCATTTGTCGCATTTCACGTTCGAAACGCTGCTCAGCCGTCTCATTCGGATCAACAACTTCGGCGACTTTTTCGTCTTTTTTCTTCGCCTTGACCTTTGATTCGTCTTCTTTAATGCCTTCCAGCTTGTTGGCAGCTGCATCCTTGCGAGCCTGTTCCTCACGATACTTGGCAGCCGCACGAGGGTCGACGCGACCGGCAAGACTGCCGCCGCCTCCCTCAATGCCTTTCATTTTCTTGGTTTCTTCCCACCGGTAGAACAGATAGACGCAAAACCCAGCGGCAAGAACGCCCATCAACGCATAAACGTCCCACCAGTCTTCGACCGGAAATTTTTCGGGACGGAATTTGATGCCGACCGTCAGCCCAATCAGAAGCACTGGCAACAGAAAGATCATGACTACCACCGAGATCTTCTCGCCGAGGAAACCCAATACGCCGATCAGGGCCAGCACGTAAAAATGCTGATACAGCCACCGGTACAATTTCGGTATTTTATTGGTGAAAACAAGCCAGGCGAGACCAAAGATCGCCAGACTGCCAAGAATCGCCAGGAGATCCGGCAGTTTTGCAGCAAGCCCTTTTTTCGGTTCGCTATCCAGTTCCGACATACAGCCCTCTCTTCTATTTTACCCTTTTTTCCTGCCTGTTATCTCCTGCATCAGGAAAAGAGCGTCAGCTGTGCCGGCCGTCATTTTCTCCTCGAGAATCCGTTCTGCTTCTGTCGGCATGCCGTTCAGCAGGTGAAGATGGGCCAACCATCGCCAGGCGCGACCGTTGCGTTCCGGGCCGGAGCATGCAGCCTGAGCCAGTTTCAGGGCCTCTTCCAGGTTGTCCTGGACTGATGCCAGCATGGATTGGATGGTTTTTTCAAGCGAAGTGGTTTTCGGTCCGCCTTTGATAGATGCTGCCTGAATCGCCCATTTCCGTGCCCCATCCACCCGATCCATCCGCAACTCAAGTTCCATGAGATCGTACAAAGCGTAGATTCTGGTCAGCGGTGTCTTTGCCAGCTCAAGAGCCCTCGTCAAGTCAATGTTCGCCTGAACGGGATTATCGAGGTTCATGTAACTTCTGCCGAGAACCAGAAGCGACCAGGCAGCCTGCTCAGGGGTAAATCGCTTCGCTTCCTGCTCAGACACGCCGTTTAACACGTTCAGAGCACCGGCGTGGTCAGCAGTATTCATTTTCAGGTATGCCTGTAACAGTTGCCCCACTTCACCTGACGGCTGTGGTGGAAACACCCGCTGAAACTCGGCCAGACTTTTTTCCGCATCGTACAATTCTTCAAGTTCAATGAGGGCCTTGATCTGCGCACACCAGAGGGCAGGAAAGTTTCGCGACGGTTGAGCGGCAAAAACCTTGCGAGCCACACTCACGATCTCGGAAAACTGCTCTTTCTCGAGGTGCGTCGCTGACTTCGTCTCAAGAATTCTGCATTCGGTGAATCCGAGTCCACCGCTGGGCGCGCCCGAAGTCGTTGCTCCGAATTTGTCTCCCATGCCGATCTTCGATCCAACCTCAAACAGCAGCAGGTTTCCCAACGGCATCAGGAACGCAGCCGCTATCGTCGGGATCGCACAAAGTGCCATGTAGAACAATTGAGGCACCAGGCTGATGCGTGCCTGAAACACGGAAACGAGCATCAGAAACCAGAAGCCGAAGAACCAGACGCTGAACAATTCATACTGGCGAGGTCTCGCCGATGCAGGCAAAAGAAGAAACGCGGGATACACCAGGAACAGTGCAATCGTGAAGAGATGAGCGGAATGCACAACACGGGGAAGAACCCACATCGCATCACCAAAATCCATGCCCTCACGAAGAATCGCGACGTATAGATCCCCCTGTAGACCGATGCGCCCGATGAAAACATGCATTGCCGCCAGGCCGATGAACAGCAGGGTGTGCCAGATCGGAGACGGACCGGAGAGTTTCAGAGAGAGCAGGGATAACCCGGCGAGAATGACAAGGAAGTAGATGCCAAAGAACATGTGGCTGCCTGCCAGAGGCAACCATGACAACACCAGAACGATAGGAATCTGCCAAAGCCAGAGAAGCGAAATCTCCCCATCTTCGCCACCGATCTTATCCATGGAAGCGCTCATTTCAGAAGCATTTTCGATGGCGCGTGACAGATTATCGAAGGCCAGATCAGCCAGGAATGCGATGGCCCGCTCTCGATACGGCAAACCCTTGTGGCTGCCGAGTCCGTCGAGACTCTCCTGCGCCTGCCTGGTCTGCCCAAGGCACAGCTGGATGAGAGCAAGCCTGACTCTTGCGACGCCAAAACCAGGGCTGACCTTTACGGCATCGTTGAGGAAAGACCCGGCGATAGATATCGACCCCGAAGCAAGGGCCACTTTTCCCTTGAGCAGGTTCACCTGTGCCTGACCGTTCGGTGGCAGCGAAGCCAGGGGAATCTTGTTCAGAACCTCGAAGGCGCGATTGTACATGCCGACTTCACAGAGCATATCGCCCCAGAGAAGCAGGGCTTGAACGTTTCCGGGAAACGCTTCGTAGGCGTCTTCAAAAGCTTCGACAGCTTCCTCGATCTTTCCGGCCGCTTGAGCTTTCTGCCCCTTCTTGATCAGCAGTTGAGCTTTTTCGCGCCGAAACTCATCATCCGACTTCTTCGGAGCTTCGACTTTGGGAGTCTCCGCCTTCGCGCCCGGCGCCCTGCCGTTCGGTGTAGCAGCGAGACATGCGGTGAGCAGGCAAAAATACAGGCCCCAGAACAGGGGGCCTGTACGCAGTGCCTTCAGGAACCGATTGAAAACCATCCGGTCTTTCAGGAAGTCAGACCGGCCATTAATTCCTTTTGCCTCTTGGTGCCTTCCGCGTCCAGTGAAAAGGACAGTTTGATGATGTCCCCTTCCTTTACCTCTTCGGGAAGCTGCTGCCGTGCGACTGTCAGAATGTCTCCGTTTTCCATGAGACAGCGAACCATTTTTCCTTCCACCGATTCAACTACAGCGCGCATATTGGCTCCTCTATTGTTTTTTCCTGCATACGCCCGCAGTTCGGGCGCGACTGTTCAAAGTTTCAAATCAACCCTGACCGAGAAAGCACCCCTTCCGTGAACTTGCGAATGTCCTCCGGGGCCGTGCCTTCCTGACTGATTTCCACGAAGGTAATGCGATTTCCACGCATGTCTCCGGGAATGGTCTTGTACACTTCCACGCGAAAAACATTCTGACTTTGAAAGTTCCGGTGAGGGAAGACTTTGATGGACATGAACGATGAATCCGCCAGGCGCATGGCAATCGTTTCCTGCGCAAATCCGCCCAGCAGCGAGATGTCAACCCCGAGGTCACTGGACTTTCGCACCATCGTCGCGCGAATCTCGGCAAAGATTTCGTCGGCGATCTGCGCAAGCGTGTACCGGGTCACTTTTTCCATTCCTGCTCCTGGATGAAGGTTTCGAGATCGAGAGCGGTCAAATTCTCACCTGAACGTTTTCGCACGGTGATCTTGCCGCTCGAAGCTTCTTCTTCACCGATGATGATCATGAACGGAACTTTCTGCAACTGAGCGTTGCGGATCTTGGCTCCGATTTTGTCACCTCGATCATCAAGCGTCGTGCGGATCATGGACTTTTTCAACCTGGACTCAATCGTTCGAGCATACTCAAGGTGCTTGTCGGAAATCGGCAGAATCGCCACCTGCACCGGAGCCAGCCACAGCGGCATCCCACCGCCGTAGTGCTCGACCAGCACTCCGAAGAAGCGTTCAAGCGAGCCAAGCAAAGCCCGATGCACCATATACGGACGATGTTTGTTGCCATCGGCTCCCGTGTAGGTCATGTCGAACCGCTCAGGAAGGTTGAAATCAAACTGAATGGTGGTCATCTGCCACTCGCGACCAATGGCGTCGCGCACCTTCAGGTCGATCTTCGGTCCGTAGAAAGCCCCGCCGCCTTCATCGACTTCGCAATCGAGCTTTTCAGCATCAACCGCGCGTCGCAGAGCCTGAATCGCCTGGTCCCATCGGGCGGTATCGCCAACCGCTTTTTCGGGGCGCGTCGCCAGATACGCCTTGATTTTCTCAAAGCCGAAGGCCTTCCAGAGAGAGAGGCTGAAGCGCAGAACCTCGAGAATCTCGGATTCGATCTGCTCAGGCGTACAGATGATGTGAGCATCATCCTGGGTGAAACCACGAACTCTCAGTAACCCATGGAGAACGCCGCTCTTTTCATAGCGATACACCGTGCCCAGCTCCGCCCAACGCAGCGGCAGATCGCGATACGAGCGATTCTGCGATTTGTAGATCATGATGTGGAAGGGACAGTTCATCGGCTTGATGTAGTAATCGAACTCATCGATCTGCATCGGGCTGTACATGCCGTCTTTGTAGAAATCAAGATGCCCGCTGGTTTCCCACAGCCAGCTGCGACCCATGTGGGGTGTGTAGATCAATTCATACCCGTTCTTGTAATGCTGATCTTTCCAGAAACTTTCGATCGCATGCCGAATGCGGGCGCCGTTGGGATGCCAGAATACCAGCCCAGGGCCGACTTCTTCGTGCAGCGAGAAGAGGTCGAGTTCTTTGCCAAGCTTTCGATGATCGCGTTTCCTGGCTTCTTCGAGGTTGTGCAGATACTCGTCGAGTTCTTCTTTGCTGGGGAAAGCCGTCGCGTACAAACGCTGCAGCATGGGCCGCTTTTCGTCACCCCGCCAGTAGGCCCCGGCAATCGAGAGCAGCTTGAAGTGCTTGACGAACCCGGTGTTCGGCAGATGCGGCCCGCGACATAGATCGACAAACCCGCCCTGCGAATACACCGAAACTTTCTCGTCAGGAATTTCGTTGATCAGCTCGATCTTGAAGGGCTGGTTGAGCTTTTTGAACAGTTCGACCGCTTCAGGTTTCGACATCAACCGATATTCGATGGGTTCTTTGCGGTTGATGATCTCTTTCATCTCTTTCTCGATGGCCGCGAGATCTTCGGGGGTCAGAGCACGCGGCAACAGGAAATCATAGTAAAAACCGTTCTCGATGACCGGCCCGATGCCGAACTGGGCGTCGGGGAACAGCTTCAACACGGCATCAGCCATGATGTGCGCCAGACTGTGGCGATAGACTTCGGCGGCATCTGCCGACTTCACGGTGATGACTTCGAAAGCCCCTGATTCTTCGATCGGGAGCCGGACATCGCGAATGGTTCCGTTGATCTTGACGCCAATGGCGGCGGCACCAAGCTTCGGACCAATGCTATCGGCAACGGCACGACCGGTTGTTCCGATGGGGTACTCTTTCTGCGAACCATCGGGTAAAGTCAGAACGATATTCTGTGACATGTATGCTCCTTGTCGACGTTCCGTTCGTATTAGCGCCTATTCTCTTCATTTTCAGAGCTTTTGTCAAGTTTCGCCCGGTGCCGACAAGCTTCTCGAGCGCATTTTCCGTGTATACGGCGGCTCCGCAGCAAGGTTCTCAACCGCTCGCAACGCCACCAACAAGAAAGTTTTACGAATGTTTTTCGTGCATCGTTCCGAAATATGATATATGTATTCTAGTAATTACAACGAACTGAAGTATCTGAGTAGAGGACCCCGTTATGGACGATATTAAACGACTGGAAGAACACTTCACGGACTGTTCGGTTGAATCAGGTTCTGAAACCGGCTTTCAATTCAAGATCGCCTGTTTTCGTTGCAAGCGCTCCTGGGAATCGGATTTCATTCCAAAAGCAAGGTCAGGCGGAGTTGTCAGCAAGTTTTTCAAGAAGGAAAGCACCAACCCGGTTGACACCGAATGGGAAAAAGCCAAGGCTGCCGCACTCACTTCAGCCGCCGAAACCGTAGAAGATGCCTTCAAGTTCTGCCCGAAATGCGTACACTTTGTCTGCCTCAAATGCTGGAACGCCTATCGTGAAATGTGTCTCGAGTGCGTTGCCGGCATTTCGCGTGCCGCTCTCGAAGAGGCCTACGTCAAGGCCCATGAAGAGCTTGAAGAAAAATGCAAGAAATGCGGCACCGTCGTCACCAAGATGAAATTCTGCCCCAAATGCGGCGAAAAGGTCTCTCGAGGTGAATGCCCCGGATGCACTAAAAAGCTGCCGCCGGATGCGGCCTTTTGCCCGGAATGCGGGTACAAGGTGAAATAGAAGCGAATTCACCACGAATCACCAGAATGAAAAAACCGGCCTTTCTGGGGCCGGTTTTTTCGTTCCGGTTCGATTTACGTCAGCGTCACACGCCGAAAGCCGCGTTTGCCCGCCTGCAGGACAAAGGTTTCGCCCGCCTTGAACAAGCGCTGTGCATCGGTCTGCTTTTCCTGGTTGATCTTGACCCCACCCTGCTGCACCATGCGTCGAGCTTCGCCGCCCGACGGGGACAGACTGGTTTGTACTAGCAGTTTCAACAGGGTAATGCCTTCACTTCCCGCAACCGCGGTATATTCTTCCATATTTTCCGGCAGGCCGTCCCCGGTTTTCCCGAACAGTTTTTCGAACCCCTGCTCTGCCTGCTCACCAGCAGCGGCTCCGTGATACTTCGCGGTCAGATGTTTCGCCAGCTGCATTTTCACCTTTTTCGGCTCTGTCGCCATGCGCGCCTTGATCGACTCGAGTTCCTGAGTGGAATAATCAGTGAGCAGATCATAATAGCGACCCATCAGGTCGTCCGGGATGGACATGACCTTGCCGTAGATCTGATCAGGACTTTCGTTGATACCGATGTAGTTACCGAGACTCTTCGACATTTTTTCCTTGCCGTCAAGCCCTTCGAGAATCGGCAGCGTCAGCGTGATCTGCGGTTCCTGGCCGTAGGAGCGCTGGAGTTCGCGACCCACGAGCAGATTGAACGTCTGATCGAGACCGCCTAACTCGACATCTGACTTGAGGGCCACCGAATCGTAGCCCTGCATCAGCGGATACATGAACTCGACCACACTGATCGGCACCTGGTTTTTATACCGAGTGGAAAAATCGTCACGTTCCAGCATGCGCGCCACCGTGTATTGCGACGTCAGCTTCAGTACGTCCGCAAAGGTCATCTTGCCGAGCCAATGACTGTTAAAGACGATGCGCGTGCGGCTCAAATCCAGAATTTTCCCGATCTGCTGTTTGTACGTTTCGGCGTTGGCCATCACCTCTTCTTCGGTAAGAGCCGGCCGGGTCTTTTTCTTCCCGGTCGGGTCACCGATGCGGCCGGTGAAATCTCCGATCAGAAAAACCACTTCATGACCGAATGTCTGAAACTGGCGCAACTTCTGCAACACGACGGTGTGTCCCAGGTGAATATCAGGTGCGGATGGATCAGCACCGAGTTTCACGACCAGCGGTTTCTTTGTCGCGTATGACTTTTCGAGCTTTTTCAGCAGATCTTCACGCGAGACAACGTCGGCCGCACCACGGGTCAATACGTCAAACTGTTCTTTCGGGGTCGCGGAAAACATCACTGCGCCACCTTTTTCAGCTCAGCCAGATATTCCCTCAGTTTGGTCAACTGACCATCATAAGCGGCAATACCTTCGCGAATCTTGTCGACCACCTCTGCCGGAGCGCGGCTGACAAACTCCTGATTTTCGAGCTTCTGCGCAATCTTCACACGCTCTTTTTCGATCTTCGCGATCTCGTTTTCAATGCGCGGAACCTCTACGGCAACATCAATAATGCCGGCCAGATTCAGGCACACTTCCGTTTCGCCGAAGAGACCGACCAGGTGTCCGCCCGGCTTGGTCGCAACCACCTCGAGTGTCTCAACACCCGCCAATGATTGAATCATCGTGCCATAGCGTTTGAACACATCGCTGCGAGCACCCTCGACAACTCGTACCGTCACCTTCTTGGCCGGCTGAATGTTGGCAGAGGCACGCAGGTTCCGTATCACGCGAACGGCTTCCATCACTTCGGCGACTTCGCCCTCGAGCGGCAGATTGACCAATTCAGCCTGGACTTTAGGGAATGATTGCCGAATCAACATTCCCTCGGCTCCCGGAAGTTTCTGCCAGATCTCTTCCGTGATATGCGGCATGAACGGGTGCAGCAACCGCAGCGCCGTGTCGAGCACGCGCACCAGCGTCTGTCGCACCGCTTCCTTGGCAGGGCCGTCGGAGCCGAGAAGCGTCGACTTGGACATTTCAATGTACCAGTCGCAGAATTCGTCCCAGATGAATTCATACACGGCCTTGACCGCTTCGTTGAACTTGTACTGACCGTCAGCCAGATACTTGTGCACCAGATCGACGGTATTCATGAGTCGCGAGAGGATCCAGCGGTCCCAGCTCGAGGCCTGCGGATTCGCGACCGGCAGCGTTTTCAAGGAGTAGACATTCGCATCGCCGAGATTCATCAGCACGAATCGCGAAGCATTCCAGAGCTTGTTGGCGAAGTTGCGACCGATTTCGACCTGTTCGGAGGCAAAACGAATGTCCTGGCCGACGGGGGCCAGAAAGGTAATCGTGAAGCGCAGCGCATCGGCACCATACTTCGCCATGATCTCAAGCGGATCAGGACTGTTGCCAAGCGACTTGCTCATCTTGCGGCCCTTGAGATCGCGCACGATGCTCGTGAAGTAGACATCATGGAACGGGCATTCACCGACGAAGTGATACCCGGCCATGACCATGCGGGCCACCCAGAAAAAGATGATATCGGGGCCGGTGATCAGAACATCGGTCGGATAAAACCTGCGCAACGACGCGGTTTCGTCAGGCCAGCCCAGGGTCGAGAACGGCCAGAGCCATGACGAGAACCAGGTATCGAGAACATCGTCGTCCTGCTCGATCTTCCCTGGTGTCTTGCACTTGTCGCAGGCTGCCGGCATGGAGCGCTCGACCATGACATGGCCGCACGCCTGGCACGTATAGGCGGGAATGCGGTGCCCCCACCACAACTGGCGACTGATACACCAGTCGCGGATGTTTTCCATCCAGTGCAAGTAAACACCGACCCAGCGTTCGGGTGTAAACCGCAGCTTGCCGGTCTTCACCGCTTCGATCGCTTTCTGCGCCAGCGGCTTCATGCGTACAAACCACTGATCGGAAAGATACGGTTCAATGACCGTGTTGCAGCGTTCGCAATGTCCGACCGCGTGGGTGTGGTCTTCGATCTTTTCGAGCAGCTGCAGCTCTTTCAATTCTTCAACGAGGTTCTCGCGGCATTTGAAGCGATCCTGGCCGTTGTATTTTCCAGCCTGTTCGTTCATTTTGCCCGACTCGTCCATGACGACCACCTGGGGCAGATTATGCCTGCGTCCCATTTCGAAATCGTTCGGATCATGTGCCGGTGTGACTTTCACAGCACCGGTTCCGAACTTCGGATCGACGAAATCGTCGGTGATGATCGGAATCTCGCGATTCACGACCGGTAGAATGACCATCTGCCCGACCAGTTCCCGATACCGATCGTCATCGGGGTTGACCGCCACGGCAGTATCGCCGAGCATGGTCTCAGGTCGGGTCGTGGCGACAATCACGTGCCCTTTTCCGCTCTTGAGCGGATATTTGATATGCCACAGATGGGACTTTTTCTCTTCCGGGATCTTTTCTTCATCAGAGAGGGCTGTGCGACAGCGCGGGCACCAGTTGATGATGTACTTTCCCTTATAGATCAGACCGTCGCGATACAGGCGAATGAAACATTCCTGCACCGCTTTCGAGAGTCCGTCGTCCATGGTGAAGCGCTCGCGCTGCCAATCGCACGAACAGCCGAGTCGTTTGAGCTGGCTGATGATGATGCCGCCGTATTTTTCCTTCCAGGCCCAGACCTTCTCGAGAAATTTTTCGCGGCCGAGGTCATGGCGCGTGATTTTCTCTTTGGCCAATGCCTTCTCGACCACGTTCTGGGTCGCGATACCCGCGTGATCCGTACCAGGCAGCCAAAGTGTTTCTTCGGACTGCATGCGGTGATAGCGGATCAGGATATCCTGTAGGGTGTTGTTCAGCACGTGGCCCATTGTCAGCATGCCGGTGACATTGGGCGGCGGAATCACGATGCAGAATTTCTGTCGCGAGGCCTTTTCGTCGGCGTGAAAAGCCCCGGCGGCTTCCCATGCTGTATAAATGCGCTCTTCGACCTGAGACGAGTTGTACGCTTTGTCAAGAACCGGTTGTGATTGTTGGTTGGTCATGGGTAGCCGTAAGGAAGTTTAGTTTTTCTGCTGGAGGAGCCCCATCAGTTTTTCAAATTCTTCAGGCGGCAGATTCAGATTGCGCGCCTGTTCGAAAATCGTCTTGCGCACATTGAGAGCGTTGATCTGCTCCTGAAGTTTCGGGTCGGGCTTGATCAGGGACGCTTTCTTGAGAACATCGATGGCTTCGGCGAATTCGCTGCAGTGCGCATGCACATCGGCCATCTTGATCAGCAGCGGCACGAAGCTCGGGTCGAGCTTCAGCCCTTCGGTAAGGTATTCTCGTGCCTTGTCGTGATCTTTCTTTTCGAGCATGGCTTCGGCGAAACGCAAGTAGGTATTGGGCGTCGGCTGAAAGTCGGGCAGCGAATCGGCCGGCAGCCCATTCGGCGCCATGATCTTCTCGCCGCATTTATGGCAGAAGCGGCTCTCGGCACTGGCCTGCATGACCCCGCATCCCTGGCAGTTGAACAGGTTCTGCACCACCCACACCTTCGATTTCTTCACCATGTGATCACCGCGCCGATAGCCTTTCTCGACCTCAAACACGATGCAGCGTTCAGGGAAGCGATCAGAGCGGAAGTAGTCGGTGGCGATATGACGATTGGCGTCATACTGTTCGGAAATAACCGGCTGATACTGAATTTCATTGGGAACGATCAACCGTTCGAGCAGCTTCTTGTGGAGTGCCTGTAGTTGCGGATTCGGCGCCTGGGTGAGCATCGCATCCAGTTCATCGAAGAAGTCGATGAAGGAAGCAACGATATCTGAACTTTCGTTGGTGATCTTGATCGGCGTTTCGGGGACAACCGAAGCTGCGAGCCGCATGTTCAGCTCATTGATCTCTTTGTCTTTCAGCGAGAGTTGCGCCTGATGCTCGCGCAACACTTCCTGGAGTCGCTGGATTGCCAGCAGCTGGTCGGCAACCTGATTGGTCAGCGCTTCGACCTCGACGCGACTGCCGCTCGGCTCTTCGACATTTGACATCA
>CAYYIY010000034.1:45795-49255 GCA_964472075.1 uncultured bacterium
GACTGCGGCGCAGCTGCTGAATTTCCTGGTCACGGGCGGCAATCTGTTCTTTCAGCTCATTGTTCGCCTTCAGCAAGGGCGCTACTTCGGCAGACTGATCGAGAGACCGCTTGCGCATCTGCTCAATTTCAGCCGCCAGATGATTGCGCTCTTCTTCAAGAGCGGTGAGTTTCATGCTGACTTCAGCAAAGCCGGCCCCTTCGGTTTCCATCTGGGCGATACGCGCCTTGAGGCTGGGCACTTCTTCGGCGGCCTGCTTGAACTGCGCGGCTTGAGCCGCGAGGGCCCCCAACTGTGAAGCCTGCTGACGCAACTGGTCACATTCTGCTTTCAAGGCCTGCAGCTCGGCCGCATTGCCGGCATCGCCGCCCGAGCTATTCTGGAAAGCGTTCAGCTGCTGATCTTTTTCGTCGAGGAGCCCCTTCAAAGTAGCGACATCCTGTTCGAGTTCGGCGATACGCGCCTGGACTTCAGGAGACGGCCCGGCGGATCGCCCCTGCACATCAGCCAGCTCGGCAGCTTTGGCGGCTACTTCGTTCTGAAGCTGCACTATTTCCTGGTCGCGAGCATGCACTTCGGATTCGAGCGCACTGAGCTTCGCTGACAACTCTGCCAACTGCTGTTTCAATGCCCCGGTGTCTTCGGCCGGAACAACGGTCTTCCGTGCGGCTTCAAGCTCTTCTTCGAGCCGGGCAACCGTGGCCTCAAGTTCGGGAACGCGCGGGTCTTCAACGGCAATCGAGGCTGATGTTTCCTGCGCTTTTTTCTGATCAGCCAAAAGCTGATTCAGTGACTTGATCTGCTCGTCTTTTTCCTTTTGCATGCGCACGAGTTGCGCACGCTGATTGGTCAGTTCAGACTCGAGATTTTTAATCTCGGTTTCCTTGTTTTCGAGAACTTTGGCCAGATCGTCTTTCTTTTTCCCATCGCCCGTGTTTTCCTCGAGCTGGGACTTCAGACTTTTAATCTGAAGCTGCAAAAGCTTGATGAGGTTGTCCTTCTGGACGATCTGCTGATTAAGTTTCTTGAAAAATTCGCTGCTCAGGCTGACTTCAGCCTTATCCTCACCTGGAATCATAGCTTCTCCCCAAGGTTACGAAAAACAAAGATAAGACCGCTCACGGCGATCCATGGCTTATCCGAACGTATAGAACGAGCGTCAAACCGCTTCAGGGCGCTAAAAGCAATTGAGTCTAGCATACCGCCCCTGCCAATGCAACATCTTCCCAGTGAGAGATGGTGTCGCTCCCACGATATGGAGTATTTGAACCACGGGAATACCAGTTCCACTCTGCAGTACACCTCAATTTCTTTGTATGCTGTGCATTAGCCGTACAGAAGCGGGAATGCAGTTGCGAAAAGGGAGGCGCAGCAACGCGCAACGAGCGCCATAGCCGGAGAAATGCATCACTCTCTCTTTTTCCCCATGCGAAACTTGGAATCGTCCGCAAGCTGTTTCTTTTCATGCTCGTCGCGATCCTGAATGGTTTTTTTCAGTTCCTGTACCTGCTGATTGATTGACGTCGAACATTCCGGACAAATCAGGCCTGTGGTGATGATGCGATGGCAGGTTTGACAGGTGTGCGGAACGTGGACTCCCACGCGTTCGAGACGACCGCTGTTGACAAACGTATTGACCTGATCTTCGGTCAGGCCCACCGCCTGCGCAACTTCCCAGATTGCCGCACCGGGGTTCTGACGCAGAAATTCCTTGATTTTGAGAAATGCATCTTCTTCTTCTTGATAACACTTGTTGCAGATATCTCGCGACAAACGTGCCATGATGGTGCCGCATACCCTGCACGTAATCAGTTTCAGTTCTGACGCCATAAAAGAGTACCCCTAATCATAATTTCTCTGGATATCGGCATTTTGACAAGATTTTTCCATGGTTGGTATAATGAGAGTACAGTAGATAGCCCTCATTTTTTGCGGAAGGGTGCAGCCTATGAACAAGAAACTGTTTCTTATCATGATCGCCGTGAGTGTGATCTTCGGAGGGTCAGCCGCGTTTGCCGAGACCAAACCCTGGGAAGACCCCAATTCGGGCTTCAACGATCCGAATGCCAAGACGACGACAACGACGACAGGCTCTACCGGCGGATATGACAAGATCGACAAGGTCATCACCTCGACAGGAGCCACGAAGAATAACGGCACGGTCGTGAGCAACGCAGGCAGTGATAAAGACAAGAGCTTTGTCGACGGGTTTCTGAACAATGCCGCTTCAAAGATCACCGGCGTCAACGGAACGGCAAGTGCCTGGTCCTGGACAAAAAAGTGGAAAATCGGACCTGACGGAAAGCCGATGGAAGTTGTCGAAACCTATCATGAGGGTTCTCTGAAGGTAACAGGCTCGAACAACCCGACTCCTGCTCCGTCTCCGAGCGCCGGGTCCACGCCGTCAAGCGGCAGTTCGAGCGGTTCCCCGGCTCCTTCAAGCTCAGGCCCTTCCACGGCATCGGTTCCGCCAAGCTCGGGCAGCAGCCCCTCGAGCGGCTCTCCAACAAGTTCCAAACCCGGGTCTTCCGGCTCGGCTCCGACCAGCCCCTCGTCTTCCGCCGCGCCTGCCCCCGCGCCTGCAACTCCGCCGGTAAAGGGCGTCAACGTCGCTCCGGTTGCCCTGCCCCAGGGAATTCCGCCACAAGCCATCATGGCTGAACTTGGGATCATGGATCAGCTCACCGGACAGGAACAGAAGTTCAACAGTTCAGTGACACCGAAAACTACAGCAAAACCGATTCCAGAAGACGTGCGCACGAAGTTCAGCCTTGACGTTGCCGATTCGATGAAAGACAAAGTGAAGGTCAACATCGATGACCCGGACGATCCATCTGAGTTTCCGTATCAAGCGACGTTCCATCATGTCTTCCGCACCCCCGCCATGGATCGATACAAAGTGATCGTCTCGCACCCCGATCAGGTGACCGGCGTGTACAAGCCGATTCTGACGGTTCTTGTGCCCGTGTACAAGATGAACTTCAAGAATTCGACCATCGAATCGACGCAGAACCGTATCAGCGATGACAAGAACCTGATGAACAATCTGACCGCCCAATCGTCGGCCTATTCCAGTTCGTCATCGGGTTCCAGCGGGAATTCGGGGTCTTCGAACTTCGGCGGTTCGGTGAACGACAATGCAGAACAGGTCGATATGTCCGACCTCTACACCAATCCAGAGAATCCTCCGGAACTTGCCGGGCAGAATCTGGTCGCCGGCAGCGTTCCCGTCGCCCCGGGCAGCAGTGAGCCAGGCAGCGGCAAAACCGGCGCAAATCAAGGGTCTCGAACGGCCACCGGGAAGTCCGGGTCGGCCTATGGGAATACCGCTTCTTCGAACGTGTCAGGAAACACCGGAACCCAAGTCGCGGGCACCAACAGCGTTTCAGGAACAGCGCCAACGGGTGCGAATGCCGGGACAGCCACGCAATACTCTCAAGGCTCACGTTCCTCAGGAGCA
>CAYYIY010000034.1:49271-57921 GCA_964472075.1 uncultured bacterium
TCCACCGGGTCTTCAAACAGCATGCTGCGCCAGGGTTCAAGCGGCAAATCCTCGCTCGCGTACGTCGGCAATGAGATCACTCCCGATCAGGGCGGTTCTGAAAGCGCCTATTCCGGTGGAGACAACTCTTCAGTCGCTGGAAGCGAAACCGGACAGCCGACCCCGGAGGGCATGACCGGCACCAACCTGGGGAATGCCGCCGCCGGCAGCAATGAAAGCGGCACACAGCTGGCCATGCGAACCGGCAGCGGGCAGGGTGATAGCAGCTCGGGCGTAACCACCGGAGAAGTGACCACCGCCAATCGGGACTATCTCATCAGCCTGACCATGAAACCGGCAGGAGCTCCAGTCGGCCAATCGTTCGACTTCACGGATACCCCGTATCCGACGTCGAATACGCTGGCAAAGGATTCAAAGGTCACCTTCATCTTCGATCTGTCCAAGCAGGTCAAGCGAGAATCCGTGCAGGTGGTCACGTTTGATGGCGCCGCGAAAAACACGGTTTCCCTCGAATCCCTCGGCAATGACATGATCGACATGTCCTTCAATCAACCGACTGCCGAAGCCTATGTGTGGGTCTACGGCGAATCTGAGAAGGGTCCGTTCTCGTACAAACTGTCGATTCCCGTCGAGTAAACCGCGCACCCGACAACCGGGCTTCCCGTTTCACGGAGGCCCGGTTTCTTGTTCGACAGGGTTGCTTGCCAGTGATTGAATGGTCAGCCAACCGCCCATCTCATCCTTGACGAGCAGACACCCGGAATCATCAATATCGCAGGCCGTGCCGACGACGGAGGAACCATCAGGCAGAGAGAATTCATATCTACGTCCCACCATGCCGGATATCGACTTGCGAAAAGCCGCAATCAACTCGGACACATCAAGGTTGATACACGTGTTCCAGGCCCGGCAGAATTCGATCAGGATCTGCTGAGGGGTGAGAAGCCGCATTTCGCCATGCTGTAGGCAGGAAACCGGGAAACCCGTTTCTTCAGGAATCCTCGAGACATTCAGTCCGACACCGATCACCGCATCGAGGCGCTCTGACCCGACAGAGGTTTCCGACAGAACACCGGCGATTTTACCCTGGTCATTCCATAGATCATTCGGCCACTTTACGTAGAAGCTCCTCGGACATTTTCGTTCTGTCAAGGTCGTGACCGCCTGCCACAGGGCCAACCCGGCAAGCAGGGACAGATGTTTGACATACGGTTTGGAGAAACTCTCGGACCAGGAAAACGAGAAGAGCAGCGAGTGACCCGGGAGATCATACCAGCATCGATCGAATTGTCCGCGGCCTTTCGACTGATGCCCGGCCACACGAAACCTGGCCCTCGGGTCTGCCTGCTGCCACTCTCTGCGGAGATCATCGTTGGTTGAGCCGGTCGCCGCCACCCACTCAAACTGATGAGCCGAAAAAGCAGGAATAGTCTGCAGAACAGCGAAACAATCCTTCCAGTCGGAGGCGGAACCGACTTCTTCAGCCACGCGAGGAGTCGGCCGGTATCGAGCCGATGAGGCGATCGAGTATCGAAGTTTGTTCGAGAAACGGGTGCTGCTGTCTGATGGAACGAACCGTCTTGACATCGATTTCCACATCGAGAACCGCTTCTTCGGACGCCAGTTGCCCGAGAACGCGACCGAACGGGTCGACGACCAGGCTGCCGCCGGAATGAGACAACGAACCTTCGCGGCCCACCCGGTTCACCCCGACGAAATACGAGAGATTTTCGAGGGCCCGGCAGCGACAGAGCAGCGTGAAATGCTCGAGTCGAGGGTCGGGGAACTGCGCCGGCAGAAGCAGAAGGTTCGCCTGCGCCTTCATCTGACAGCGAAACAGTTCCGGCATGCGCAGATCGTAGCAGACACCGCCGCCGATCGTCCAGGCGCCGAGCTGCAGCGGTTGCGCGTACTGATCGGCGGCTTGAAACCAACGTGGTTCTGAGGAATTCGGGAACAGATGAACCTTGCGGTAGCTCCAGCGGAGGTTTCCCAGAGGATCAAAGAGAAAGAGCGTGTTGTAGACGCGTTCTGCCGTTGCCGGTTCGGGCAGGGTTCCGGCGGCGATCCAGAGGCGATGCCGGCGCGCCTCGGCTGCGATGAAATCGAGGCGCTCAGCCAGATGCCCGGCCTCTTCACGCAACCCTTCGCCCGAAAAACTCGCACTCCACATTTCCGGCAAAATCGCCAGCAGACACCCTCGAGCGGAGGCTTCAGCAAGCAGACTCGTGACGCGGACGGCATTCGCCGCTGGATCACCGCGACGAACATCGAACTGCAGACAACCAAGTCGAAAGCGATCGGGCAGGGTCTGAACGTCTGTTTCCACGGCGTCTTTTACTCGACCAGCGACTTCAAAGCGGACAAGGCCTCGAAGTCGGTAATCTCAGCTCGGAAGGGCGACACTGAAATGTAACCATTGCGCACGGCCACTACATCGGTATCAGGGCTGGGGTCGACGACGGACAGTTCCCCTTTCAGCCAATAATAGGGCCGACCGGCCGGATCGGATCGACGATCGTAGTTTTCCGAGTAGCTCACGGTACCGAGGCGGGTGGCCTTGATGCCCTTGATTCGATCATGGGGCAAAGCGGGAATGTTGATATTGTACAAGATGCGATCGCGTTTTTTTGTCTGCAGAAGCCGTTCCACGATGGGGCGTATCCAATGACGAGCGCCCGAGATGTCTGAAGTCTCTTCGAAACTTGCCAGCGAAAAAGCCATCGAAGGCAGGCCCCGAAAATGCCCCTCGAACGCTCCTGCGACCGTTCCCGAATAGAAGACGTCGACGGCGAGATTGGCCCCGCGGTTGATTCCGGTGGCGACAAGATCGGGGAGCTCATCGAGCAGGGAAGACAGCGCCAGCTTGACGCAGTCCGCGGGGGTACCATTCACCGCATACGCCTTCTTCACCCCGGCAACGGAGAACACGGCATTCTTTGCACGCAGCGGATGTTCCAGGGTCAAGGCATGGCTGGCCGCGCTGCGTTCGGCATTGGGCGCAACGACCGTGACTTCTCCGAACGGCAACAGAGCTTCCGCCAGAACGGCGATTCCTCGTGCCTGAATGCCATCGTCGTTACTCACCAGAATCCGCATCTGCTGCCTCCGATTGATTTGATGATCTGCTGCGACTCAGAACCGCAGGTTCCGTCTGTTTATGCACCGAAACGGGTTGTGCTCCCGGTACACCCCAAGAATCCGACTAGATGCTTGCGGAGAGAAGATAAACATGATAAAGTTCTCAGATTCATTATGCAAGGGTTTTTCATGCTGAAGGGGCTGGCGATTTCACCAGGGTACGCCATCGGCCGGGCGCACTGTCTGAAGCACTTTCAATTCGACAACATTCCGGCTCGCGATATTTCTGAGAGCGAAGTCGACCGCGAAATCACGCGGTTTGTAGCCGCTATCGACCATTCGCGTCAGGAGCTCAGCCAGCTGCTGGAGTTACCGCAAATCAAGAGCAGCCTCGAGATCGCCAATATTTTCGGCGCCCATCTCGGCCTGATCGATGACCCCGACCTCAGAAAAGAAGTGACAAAGCGCATTCGAGAACGACGCCAGAATCTCGAGGCAATTCTTTCCGGGGTCATCAAGGAATACAGCCAGTTTTTCAAGTCACTGCCAGACCCCCAGTTCCAGGAAAAGGCCGTCGACATCATGGATATCGGCCGCCGGATTCTGAAGAACTGCACCACGCCGAATCCGCTGCTGAACGATTCTCCGCTCAAGGAAGGCGTCGTGCTGATCGCCGAAGATCTGACGGCGACAGACATCGTCGGACTCGACACCAGCAAGATTCTCGGCATCGTGATGGCCGAGGGAACCGCCACGTCGCATGCGTCGATTCTCGCCCGCTCTCTCGGCATTCCCGCGCTGGTGCAGGTGAAGCAGCTGCTCGACCAGGTCGCGCAGGGGTCTTTCCTGATCGTTGACGGGAATACGGGCACTCTGGTCGTCAACCCGCAGCCGCACATGGTGGCCGAGTACCAGCAGGCATCGCGACGCTTTGAAGAACGACGCCTCAGTGTCGAAAAAGAACTTTCCCTGGCCTCGGAGTCGCGCGACGGCGTGCGCATCAGTCTGTATGCGAACATCGGCGCGGCCCAGGATGTCGACAAGGTGCTGGCCAACAAAGCCGACGGCATCGGCCTGTATCGTACCGAGTTCACCTATCTGATCCGCCGGCGGTTTCCCACCGAAGACGAATTGATCGATATCTACACCTCGGTCATGTCACGTCTGGGTCAGTCCGAGGTCGTGATTCGCACCATTGATCTGGGTGGCGACAAGATCTCACATCTCGTCAATCAGCCGGCCGAAAAGAACCCGGAACTCGGATGGCGCGCCGTGCGACTGTCTCTCGATCGCCTCGACATCTTCAGAACTCAGCTGCGGGCGATTCTGCGTACTACGGCCGCCATCGGCCGACAGCAAGCCAAGATTCTCTTTCCGATGATTTCGAATCTGGGTGAACTGCGCCGCTCACAGGCTTTCTTACACGAAGTCTGCGACGAGCTGAAAAAGGAACAGGTCGCGATACCCACCCGCATTCAGGTAGGTGCCATGATCGAAGTGCCGTCAGCGGCCATTCTGGCCGACAAGATCGCTCGCGAGGTGGACTTTCTTTCGATCGGCAGCAATGATCTGGTGCAGTATACGCTGGCGGTAGATCGGACGAACTCAAAAGTGGCCCACTTGTATCAGCCTGCCAACCCGGCAGTTCTGCGGTTGCTGCATCAGGTTATCCAGGCGGCGGAAAAACATGGCAAACCGGTCAGTATCTGCGGAGAACTCGCGGGCGACAGTCGATATACCCTGCTGTTGCTTGGCCTGGGGTTGCGTGAACTGTCCATGAACTCCGTGTTCATCCCCCGCGTCAAACAGGTTGTCCGACTTATCTCGATCCAGGAAGCGCGAGACGCCGTCATGCCCCTGCTCGAACTGGATACCGCAGAAGAAATCGAGAAGGAGCTGGCTCAGCTCAATTCCCGTCTAGGCATCAGCTGATGTGGTTGCCCGATAGAAAGGCGGCGTAAACATGTTGCTTTCCGCTTTCCTTCTTCTGTTTTCTCTGCAGGTTGCAGGCCCGAGCCGTTTACAGGCCCCACCCCCCGCCGATCATCCCGGACAGAAACTTTCTTACCACCAGGCCCGTCTCGGGGGTCATCCGCTTCGGCTGATGCTCGCCCGCACGACGGAAGAGAAAATGCAGGGATTGATGTTCTACACTTCACTCGCTGACGATGAAGGCATGCTGTTCGTATATCCCCAGACCCAGCGCATGGCCTTCTGGATGAAAAACACGCTGATCCCGCTCGATCTCGTTTTCTTCAATGAGAAGCTCGAAGTCACGGAATGGATCGAAGGCATGCAGCCGGGCGGCAGCCGCCCCGATCATGCCTTGCCGAGGTACGTCAGTCGCGGCGCAGCACGCTATGCCCTGGAACTGAGCGAGGGGAGCATTCGTCGTCTGCGTATTCGAACAGGACAGAAACTCGAGATTCCGCTCGTACTTCTCTTTTCTGGTGAGCCATGAATGCCTGTGTCGGTCACAACCGCTCTCTGCGCCTGCTGTTTTTCCTGTTTGTTGCATGCCTGCTCGCGGCTCCGTGGCTTCCGGCATCTGAAACACTGGATCTGTTTGCCAATCAGGGAAAGCTGACGTATTTCCTGGGTTCGTTGAGCTGTTCCGTCATTGCCCTGATGCTGGTCTTCGGACGGTTTCGACATCTGCGCCTGCCGCTGCTGAATCCTCTTTTGCTGCTCGGGAGTGTCATCGCCGTCACCACCATCCTGTCTCCGTTTCTCGTAAGTCTCAGGCAGGGGTTCCTCTGGATCAGTCTTCTCCTCATTTTCGCCTGTCTTCGCCTGATCTGGAATAATCAAACCACCCGTCATATAGGTTATCTCATCAGCCTATCGGGGTTTTTGATGGCCCTGTACGGCCTCGCGCAGCGTTTCGGCCTCGACCCGATTCACTGGGTCGGCGGACGCTTTCAGGTCGTTGGAACCTTTTCCAATCCCAACTTTCTCGCCGCTTTTTTGATGAGTACCGCACTGGTCACTTTCGGCCTCTTGCGCCATGACGATGCCGCGAAACTCTCTTCTCGAATCACTCTTACCGGCCTATTCCTTGTACAAATGACCACGCTATTCCTGACCGCCTGCGCAGGAGCACTGCTCTGTTGTGCTATCGGCCTGCTGATGTACTGGTGGCGATTCTGGGAAGTTCCCACCCGACGCTGGTTTCGAGTCTCGCCATTCTTCGGAGGAACGCTACTCACTCTGTTACTGATCGCTCTCTACGCGGTTTTTTCGATGACGGCGCGACACTACCCCTGGGAAAACCTCTCTCGCACGCCCTGGGACCATCTCTCCTTTGTGACCCGAATTCTCGAGTTTCACATGGGATTCACTCTGTTCCTGCAACACCCTGTCGCCGGCCTCGGCCCGGGGGCATCGCCGTATCTGCTCTCCTCACTGCGGCCCCCGCTGGGGAATTTGCTCGGGCTGGCCAATTTCAATGATGACCCACATTCTCTGGCTCTGACCCTTCTGGCTGAAACCGGGGGAGTCGGACTACTTGCCTTCTGCTCTTTGATCGCCGCCGGATTCGGCGTTCATCGCTGGCATCGATACCGACATACCCCGCATTTATCGCTTGCGGAAGACAAGCCGCACGCGTGTCTTACGACTTCTCCGTTGACCACGGAACTTCCGGTCGTGTTTGCCATTCCGGCGATGAGTCTTTTGTTGCATGCCCTGTTCAACAATACCCTGTCGATTCTTCCTCTGGCTCTGCAACTGCTGCTGCTGAGCGCCTGCCATCAGGCGGCGTGTCTGAGAGAGACGCAGTGGAGGCGTTGCATGAACTGGTTGCGCCTGCCCTGGCTTCTGATCGTTCCGCTCTTTCTCGTGACCGGCTGGAGTCTGGAGCAGAATCACCAGCTTGAGTCACGACTTCTGTATCAGGGGCAGGAAGCGGCCGACAGCGGTCGAAACGCCGAAGCGGAACAGGCATTCAGCCGGGTTCTGGCGGCAAACCAACAGTCACTCAAGGGTCTGTTCGGGCTGGCCATCGCCCAGGAGCGCCAGGGACGACTGGTACAAGCCCAGGATCTTCTCGGCAAACTCGATCAGCTCTCACCGAACGTTTTCGGGGTGCGCCTGCATCTCTCACGCATTTTTCTCGAGCGCCGACAACTGCTGGAAGCACACCGCTGGGCTTTGCTGCACCTGCAGTGGTCTCAATCGCCGATGGCGTACGAGTTGCTCGGCAGAATTCTCTTGATGGAAGGCCGATTACAGGAGGCCGAAGAAGTGTACCGTGAAGGGTTGTTTCACGTACCTCTGGGTCGGGAGGATGAACTGCGAGCCGCTGATCGCATGCGCCTGTTACTCGGCGAACTGGCTCTCGATCGCGGAGAAATGGAAACCGCGCGCAACTATCTGCAGACTCTGACGACCGATGAGGCACGATCGGCCTCAGCCCTGTTTCTGCTTGGTCGCCTCAACTACGATGCAGGCCTGACCACTGAAGCCCTGACCTTCTTCGAAAAGGCCCGGCAGGCTGACCCCAAGGACGCCCGCATCGGCAATGCTCTCGGCTATCTGCTTTGCGAACTGAATCGCGATCTTCCCCGCGCCCGAACTATTCTCGAGGCAGCATATCAGCAGTATAAGGAACAATCCTCTCCACGTCTGCAGGACATTCTGAGCGTCACCCACAGCCTCGGGATGCTGTATGCGCGCATCGGTGAATCGGCCAAAGCCCGTGAACTGCTGACTCTGGCCTTTGACCAGACGCCCGCGGACTGGCGCGAGATCAAGGAAGCACGTTCACGAGATCTCAATCGATATCTGGCGTCGCTTGCCTCTCCGACCGTCCTACCGGCTTCCACGTCTCAGCCGCTGGGAGAGCCATAAACATGGACCCGTTTTCTCTGTTGCTGACTCTCGCCGGGTTTCTTCTCGGTGGTGTCCTTACGAGCGTTCTACAGAATCGCCGGAGTTCAGATGCAGCACACCCTGAACTGCAGCCGCTTTTCGAGCCGGCTCTGCAGAACAATACCCAGGGGCTGGCTCTACTCGACGATCACGGACGCATTCTCTTCTGGAACCGCCGCCTTGAGACGCTGACCGGCATTGCGGCTGCCGATGCCGCAACGCGCGTTCTCCATGAGATCCCTCCCTTTTCTGCCGATCACGCCGTCGTTCGCATGATTTCCGGGGTCATGCATCAACCGCTGCTGCATCCTCTCGTCTTTCGCACCCAGCTGACCCGCCCGGGATCCGTCAACCCCACACCGATGCTGGTCACGCTGAGTCGCTTCAGCCCCGAACACCCGAGCCGTTCCGCTTCGTTTCTGCTGGTTACCTTGCAGGATATCAGCGAATCCGAAGAGCTGCGCGATCGTCTACAGATGGCCTTGTACAAAGCGGAAACCAGCGTCAAAAAGATGGCCGAACTCGATCGTCTGAAGTCGGAATTCCTTGCGATCTGCAGTCATGAACTCAAAACGCCGCTGGTTTCGATCACCGGGTATCTCGACCTTCTGCAAGCCGAGAAATTCGGCCCAATCACGAAAAAGCAGAAGGACGCCCTGGACGTTTCGATACGTAATGCGTCGCGACTCAATGAAAT
>CAYYIY010000035.1:0-46732 GCA_964472075.1 uncultured bacterium
AGTGAGCACTCCCTGCCGCAATGGCGAATCGTTGAGCGATGCCGGCGGAAAAACAGAGTTTCGAGAGAACGAGGTGACCCTGCTTCCCACCACCGGAACAGCGACGATGAAGAACGACCCCAGTGATCCGACTATCGCAGCAATTGAATCAGAAAACGTTGCAGTACAAGTTCAAGATTCGGAGCCGAGCTTTTCAACGTCTCGTCGATCTCTTCCATTTTCGGCCAGAGCGCTGTCAGATGTTCGGCCGAGAACCCCGTGGCCCAGACCAGGTTTCGCAGCTGATGCGGCGCATGCAGGTTCAATGCCGCTGCCAGGGGCGGCGGCAGCTGCTCGATCAGCGGGCGCATTTCCTCGATGATCTGCTTTCGATCCTGATTGGCACGAAAGTCCGATTTTCCCTCAAGCCGCTTGAGTGCCTGCCATCGAGCCAGCAGCGGCTGCATCAGATCAGAGCGATCGGCGGCGCTGTCGAGCACGAGTCGATAGTCACGCAGGGTGTTGACCAGCTGGAACCACAGCCGCTGTATCGCTTCACCACGCATCAACAGACCTTCCATGATTCTCAGAGCGCGGCGCAGATCCTTTCTGCCGATCGCCTCGATCCAGTCGAAAACCGAATCCTGCCGGATGTATCGCACCCCGGCCTCGATCTCGGCAACACCGATGCGACCGCTTTTCCCCACTCGCAGCGCCAGCTTTCCGATCTCCTGCGACAAGGCCCGCAGATCATTGCCCACCCGCTCGAGAAGCGCCTGAGCGGCTTCAGGTCCCATCTGTGCTCCGGCATCCGCCGCTTCCTGTCGAACCCAGGCGGGCAGCTGGTTTTCAAACGGCGGCCAGAAGTCGAGCTTCTGCACGGCATCCGTGAGTGATCTGACAACCTCTGCGGCAATCGGGGTCTCATCGGTCAGCAGGAACACCAGCGCGTCTTCGGGCAATGGCTGTTGCAGCACGGCATATACCTGCTTGCGTTCTGCCGAACTCAACTTATCGAACTGGTACAATGCAAAAACTCGTCGACCGCTCGAAAAGGCGAAGCTGTGCAACTGCGCCTGAAAATCGGCGGCTTCACGATGTTCGAAATCGATGATCGCGTAGCTTTCAGCCTGCTCTTCGGGTGGGACAAATCTGCTCTTCACCTGCTCCAGAGCGCGTTCTTTGAGAAACGACTCTCGGCCGGCAAACAGGAACACCTGGCCGGTGAGCTTGCCGGCCCGCACCTGGGTCAGAAAGGCAGCCGCATCCATGCAGGGCTCCCCTAAAAAGAGCCGCGGTCGCAACCCTCAAGCGAGAACCACGACCGCGGCATCTGCTGCAAAGGCTCGCTCACTTGGCCATGAAGACCCGATAGGCGAGCACGGAATAGTACAAGTCGACTTTCGAGAGCACCTCGAACGGCGAGTGCAAACTCAGCACGGGAATGGCAATGTCGAGCACGTGCATATTCAGTTGAGCCAGAAACTTGGCAACCGTTCCGCCGCCGCCTTCATCCACCTTTCCCATTTCGCCGAACTGGTACGGAATCTTCGCTTCGGTCAGCTGATCGCGAATCTGCGCCACAAATTCGACATCCGCTTCACTGCTTCCCGCCTTGCCGCCCGAGCCGGTGAACTTGCACACCCAAACGCCGCGACCCACCAGGCCGGCATTCGAAGCGTCGTATGCGCCTTCAAAGATCGGGTCGATTGCCGCATTCGTGTCGGCCGAGAGAGCCTGAGAGTTGCACATCACGCGGCGCAGGAGCGGGAACTCACAGCCGCCGGTTGCCGCTTCGATCATGCAGGCAAAGAAGTCGGTGACCATCATCGACTGCGCCCCACTGGCGCCGGCCGAGCCGATTTCTTCCTTATCGAAGAACAGGGCCGCCGCGGTGTGCTCGGGAGTCTTGATGCCCAGCAGCGCTTCGAACGAAGCAAACACGCACGCGCGATCATCGTGGCCGAAACCACCGATGAGACTGCGGTCGAGACCGACCTCACGCGGGGCCATGGCGGGCACGACGGCGACTTCGGCCCAGGCCAGATCTTCCTCTTCGAAACCGTATTGCTTCTGCAGATACTCGAGAACCATGGTCTTGATGCGATCTTCACCCTTGGTCTCACCCTTCTTCAGCGGCTGCGGACGGTGTCCGGCCACAACCTGCAGCTCTTCGCCGCGCAATACTTCGGTCGCCTTGCGATCGTTCTGAATCTTGTAGGAAAGATGCGGAGCGATGTCGAGGATCGTGAACACCGGGTCGCTGTCCTTTTCACCGATGGCAAACGAAATGGTCTTGCCCTTGCGAGTGCAGGCGAATCCGTGAATGGCCAGCGGAATCGTCGCCCACTGAAACTTCTTCACGCCCCCGTAGTAATGCGTGCGCAGCAGTCCGAGACCGTGGCGTTCATAGAGAGGCAGGGCCTTCAGATCGAGATGCGGAACATCATGATGCGCCGCCAGCATGCGAACGCCGTCAGCGATCGGACGACGCCCCAGAATGGCCATGCCCATCGCGCGATTCTTGCTGATCCAGTAAATGCGGTCGCCGGCTTTCATCTTGCGGCCGGGAACAAACTCGCGGAACCCGTGTTTCTTCGCCTGTTCCTGCAGCCAGGCGAGGGTTTCACGCTCGGTCTTGCAGGTGCCGAGAAAGTCGATGTAGCGCTTCGCGACCTGCTCCATTTCCTTGTCTTGAGCAGGGGTCAGTTTGTCCCAGGCGTTCACCGGCTGGTATTTCAGAGTCTTTTCTTTAGCGGCGGCCGTTGTCTTCTTGGGCATGTCGGGGTCCTTTCCTGTTTCTCTTCAGAGGTTTTCCTCTGGATATTTTTCGGAACGCATACTACCATAATCCCGCCGTTGAGAAAATAGAATTGTGTACCCTGCACAGACCCCACGACACAAGAGAAATGCGACGATCGCAGACCGAGAGGCGGCGTTTCATCGAACATCCGATTCCGGGGTACAAAACCGGCATTTGAGTTGACATTCGCTATCCATCTGTAATATACTCGATCCCTAATCCCAATCGTTCGAGTGACAGGAGTAGAGTCATGAGTTTTACGTATCATCCGAATAAACGCAAGCGCCAGAAGACCCACGGTTTCCGCAAGCGCATGGCCACCGTCTCCGGCCGCAAAGTGCTCAAGCGCCGCAAACTTCGCGGTCGCAAGCGCATTTGTCTGTAATCCGCCCCGGACTACACACCCTTACCACCAAAGCCGAGTTTGACCGCGTCTTTGCCGAACGAAAACGCTTTTCCAGAGATGGTTTAGCGTTTTACTATCTCGGACAAAGACAGGGTTGTACGCGCCTTGGCATCATGGCCCCGCGGCGGTTTGGCAAAGCCGTTCAGCGCAATCTGTTTCGCCGTCGGTTGAAAGAGATTTTCCGCCTGTTGCCTGCCACCCCGCCTGCGGACATCGTGATCACGGTGTACCGACCATACGAGAAACTCGGGTTTGATCTGCTTCAGCGAACCGTTCGCTGGGGCCTGGAGAAGATCAGCCGATATCTGCCCGACCGCGAGGTAGTCAATCCTCCCGAGCCGACATCTGCGGTCCCTCCCCAGGAGGATCGGTGACCCATATCGAGGAACCAGCCCTTCCCTCACCGGGAATCGCTTCAAGAGCCAGTTTTGCTTTTATTCGTTGGTATCAGCGCTGGCTGTCTCCGTATATCGGCGTCCATTGCCGCTTCGAGCCTAGCTGCTCGCGGTACACGTTTGCCGCCATTCAAAAATACGGTTTTCTCCGCGGCTGGTGTATGGGCATCTATCGTATTTTCCGCTGCAATCCCTTCAACCCTGGCGGCTATGATCCCGTTCGCTGATCAGCCGTCACCGGAGGCTCACGTGATTCACTCTGCCCCCCTTTCTTTCTCTGGAACCAGCATTCGACGCTTTCTGCTATCGGCGTTCTGTCTGCTGCTCCTGGTTTCCGCCTCGAGTGTCTCGGCCCAGGCACCTGGTCCGCTCGCGCCCATCGTCGCTCCGTCTGCGGCTTCGACCGCGGCGGTCGAAGTCCGCGACCGAGACGCGGACGGCAAGCCCGATGTCTCTCTCGAAAGCCCGCGTGTGCGGCTTCTGGTTTCCGGCGCTACCGGCAATCTCGAGGTGTACTATCTGCGCGGCGTGAACTTCGAAGAGAATCTCTACCCTCCGATCATTGCCGGGCACGGCTACTCGTTCGCCAGCTCAACCATGCGTCCGTTCGCACTGCAGATCAATGGCCAGGATGAACCCGCCGGAACCTGGACGTTCGATACTCCGGTCGTCGGCACGCAGAGTGTGACCGTTACCGCCAAACGCGCAGAACCCTTTTCCGACCTCGCGGTGACCAAGGTGTATCGTTTTGCGGCCAATGGGTACCAGTTCGGCTACGAGATCACGGTCACCAACACCACGGGGAAAGACATGATCGTCGGCACCGATGCCCTCGGCGGCCTGAATCTGATGTACGGCCCGGGATTGTTTGTCGACCCGTTCAATCCTTCCGTCTATCTCGGCCTGCACGAGGGCAGCGCGACCCAGTATCAGGATATCGCGAAGTTTCGCGAAGCGGCAGCCAAAGAACGCTTTCAGGGAGTCGGTCTGAAGACCACCTATTTCTGCATGCTGATGGATGCGGGAATTCCCGTAAATCTGATCGCCCAAGGCTTCGAGGTGAAGCCAACCGATGCCAAAGAAACGCGCAAACGCACCTTTGAAGGTCAGGTGGTCGGAGTCTCGGTGCCGCCGTTCACCCTGAAGGCGGGTGAATCGCGAACGATCCCGTTCACCATGTATTACGGCCCGAAGCTGCTCGACGAACTGACGCTCATCAATCGCGGGCACGTCACCGATTACGGTTTCTTGAGCACCGTGCTGCTGCGCATTCTGCAGTTCTTTCACGGTCTCTTCCCCAACTTCGGTCTGGCCATCATTTTCCTGACTCTTGCCGTGCGCGCGATGCTGCACCCTCTGACGGTCAAGCAGACCAAATCAATGGCTCAGATGCAGAAGATTCAGCCCATGCTGCAGGATCTCAAGGACCGCTATCGCGATAATCCGCAGAAGTTCAATGAGGAAGTACTGAAGCTGTATCAGAAGTACAATGTCAACCCTCTTGGCGGCTGTCTTCCTCTTCTGCTGCAGCTCCCCATTCTCATCGCCTTGTACAATACGATCAACATCGCCGTTGAACTGCGCAAAGTGCCGTTCCTCTGGCTGGCCGATCTTTCCAAGGCCGATCCTTACATCATTCTGCCGCTCGCCATCACGGCGCTGATGTACATGCAGCAGGGCCAGACCACCGACCCGCAGCAGCAGCAGATGATGGCCTTCATGCCCATGTTCATGTTCATCATCACCTGGACCCTTCCCTCGGGATTGCTGCTGTACTGGTTCACCAGCAGCGTTATCGGAGTGGTTCAGCAGCTCCAGGCCAATAAACTGACGGCCAAAATCAAGGAGGAGTAGGCAGTATGAAACGCGTCATTGAAATCACCGCCAAATCACATGAAGAAGCTCGGGCCCTGGCCCAGAAGGAAGTGCGCCCCGGCGAGACCATCACCCAGTCTGACGTCCTGCAGGAACCTACCCGCGGGATCTTCGGCGTCGTCGGCAATCCGGATGTCCGCATTCGCTTCACCATCGACGAGATCCCCGCTCCACCGCCCGTCGTGCCGGCCGCCGCGCCGGCAGCCCCACCGATCGCGCGGCGTGAACCAGCACCCGAGACGTGTGACGAAGAGGGAACCGATGCTAATCTCGACGAAGAACTGGTAGACGAAGCCGAAGACTTCTTCGTTGATGAAGAGATGCCCGCAGAGTCCGCCGATGTCGGCGGTGGTCGTAAACCACGCGTCTATACCGGACCTACCGGCACCAACCATCCTGACTACGAGCAGATCATTCGTCTGGTGCATCAGATCGCCGCGCTGGTCGGCAGTGGCGAGGTTACGATCAATGAGCATATCGATGGCGATGCGTGGGTCATCGAGCCGAACGGCGAGAACCTGACCCCCTTCATTGGTAAACACGGCAGAACCCTCGATGCCATTCAGTATCTGGTCAACATCGTGGCCAACAAGGGCCGCGAAGACAAGGTCAAGATCGTGCTCGACGCGCAGGGATACCGCGATTCCCGCCACCGCCGTTTGATTTCGCTGGCACACCGCATGTGCCGCAAGGTCGCTGATGGAGGCCGCCCGGTCGAACTCGAACCGATGTCGACGGTTGACCGCCGCACGATCCATCTCGCCCTGAAGGATCGCACCGATATTCAGACTTATTCGCGCGGCATCGAACCGATGCGCCGCGTGGTCATCGCTCCGCGCAAAGGCGCTCAAGCCGGCGGCGGACGACGCGGCGGAGCACGCCCCCGGCGCTTCAACGGCCCAGGGCGCTTCGGCAATCGCGACCAGCAGAACGATCATCGCAACCAGGGCGAATCAACCGGACCACGCCCGGTTCCCATGTTCATGGGCGAGGACGGTGACAACGACTAGATCAACCATCGCGGCCGTCGCCACACCGGTCGGACGGGCCGCGATCGGTATGATCAGAATTTCGGGACCGGAAACGTTTCCGATTCTGCAACAGGTTTTCCGCTACGACGGCAAACGGACTTTTCCGAGTCCGTTTGCCGTTTTTCCCGGACATCTGCACAGCCCTTCCGATCGGGGAGCGATTGATCAGGTGCTGGTGACCACTTTTTGCGGCCCTGCTTCCTACACCGGCGAAGACATGGCCGAAGTGACTCTGCACGGGAACCCGGTCCTGCTCTCGGCCGCGCTGACCGCCCTCTTTGAGGCGGGAGCCCACCCGGCCGAACCGGGCGAGTTCATCAGGCGCGCGTTTCTCAACGGCAAACTCGATCTGCTTGAGGTTGAGGCGGTGTCCCAGTTACTCAGCGCCGCGACCCGCACTCAGGCGCAGATTGCACTGCAGCAACTCGACGGCTTGCCGTCACAGCGCATCCGTGCTGTTCGTGAGACGCTGCTCGAGCGTCTCACCCATCTCGAGGCAACCCTCAATTTTCCGGAAGAAGCCATCGACGAGCTTGACCAACACCGGCTCAAGCAGCAACTGCAGGAGGCTGCGGGCGAACTCGAACGATTTCTGGCCGCGGCCAGGCACGGGAATCAGCTGGCGGCCGGCTTGCGCGTGGTTCTGGTCGGGCGCCCCAACACCGGCAAATCAAGTTTGCTCAACCGGCTCATCGGACGCGAGCGAGCCATCGTGACCGAGATTCCCGGCACGACTCGCGACACACTGGAAGAAATCTTCTCTCTCGGCGGTCTTCCCGTGCGACTGATCGATACCGCCGGCCTGCGCTCCTCGGACGACAGATTAGAGCAGCTCGGAATCGAGAGAACTCGCGAGGCCGTCGCCGGCGCCTTTCTTTTGATTGCCATTTTCGATCGCTCAGAACCATTTACTGAAGAAGATAAACTGACACTTCAACTCGTACAGCAGACCGGCAAACCTTTTCTGATCGCTTTATCAAAGGCAGACCTGCCCATGCGACTCGACGATGCTCCGGCAGCCCTGAAGCAGGCGATTCCATTTTCCTCGCGAACAGGAATCGGAATTCAGGAACTTGCCGACGCCGCCGCCCGACGCCTGCGCGAACTCGAACCGGGCACCCTCGATGATCTGATGTTTCTCGGCGCGCAACAGATCGCTTCTCTCGCAAAAGCCGTTGAGATCCTGCATTCGCTTTGCAGTAACCTGGACACCCTCTACCAGGATCTCATCGCTGTCGAGCTCGAAGGTGTCATTCGCGAACTCGGTCGAGTCACCGGCGAAACCGTCGAACTGAACATGCTCGATCGCATCTTCGAGCGGTTCTGCATCGGCAAGTGAAAGACCGCACCGCATGAATTCGACACCACGCCACTACTCCCTGATCGTCGTCGGAGCCGGTCATGCCGGATGTGAAGCGGCATTGGCGGCGTCACGGCTCGGCGTTGACACGCTGCTGCTGACTCTCGACCTCAACACGATCGCCCTTATGCCCTGCAATCCCAGTATTGGCGGGCCCGGCAAGGGTCATTTGGTGCGCGAGATGGGGGTGTTGGGGGCCGAAATGCCTCGCGCCATCGACGAAACCTGCCTGCAGTTGAAATGGCTCAACACTTCGCGCGGCCCGGCGGTGCGAGCCCGACGCGCGCAGGCAGACAAGTGGCTGTATCGTCAGCGACTCACCCGTGCCGTATTCTCAGCCCCGAAGCTCACGGTCCGACAGGGCATGGCCGTCGAACTGCTTTGTGACGGCGATCGCATTATCGGCGTCGTTACCGAAACGGGGCTACGTTTTTCCTGCGATGCAGTGGTTCTGGCAACCGGCACCTATCTGAACGGCCGTATCATCATTGGGCCACAGTCATGGCCGGGCGGCCCACAGAATCAACGAGCGGCGATCGGACTTTCCGAGTCTCTTGCCCGTCTCGGCGTGCCCATGCGACGCCTGCAAACGGCCACGCCGCCCCGCGTTCATCGCGACTCTCTCGACTACGCCCGCATGCAGGAACTTCCCGGCGATGTCGACTCGGGCGGCTTTCTCTGGGAAAACCGTCGACGCAGGCTTCCTAACCAACTCAGCTGCCATCTGACCTTCACGATCGCGGCCACCATCGAAGCGGTCAGGAAACACATCGCGAACTCGCCTCTGGTGCTCGGCAACATTACGAACGAGGGTCCGAAGCACTGCCCGTCGATCGACCGCAAAGTGCTGAAGTTCCCCAATATTGAAAAACATCAGATCTTCATCGAGCCGGAAGGTCGTGACAACGTCGAGTGTTACCTGCAGGGACTGACGACCAGCATGCCAGCAGAGGCACAACGCGAGCTGATCAGAACCGTGCCGGGGCTAGAACGCGCCGAAATTCTGCGTTACGGGTATGCGATCGAGTATGACGCGCTTGCCCCCGGTTCGATGCGCAAGACCATGGCTTCGCGCCATCTGCGCGGCCTGTTCACCGCCGGACAGATCAACGGGACTTCCGGCTATGAAGAAGCCGCAGCCCAGGGTTTGCTGGCGGGCATCAATGCCGCGGCCCTGCTGCAGGGAAAACCGCCCCTGGTCCTTTCGAGAACGCAGGCCTACCTGGGCGTGCTCGCCGACGATCTCTCACTCTGGGATCACCCCGAACCCTATCGCATGACCCCCGCCAATGCCGAGTTCCGGCTTTCCCTGCGCGAAGACTCGGCCGAGTTCCGCCTGTTCGAAGCGGCGCGCCATGTGGGGCTTGCCTCACCGGAAACCCTGGCGGCAATGGAGGACTGGGCGGCGCGCATCACCGCGGAATGGCAGCGCCTGTCTGAATGGCGAGCCGCGCCGACCGCCGAATTGCGCGCACAGCTTGAAGCACACGGCGGCGGTGGTCTGAAGAAACAAATCTCGGCTCTGGAACTCCTGTCGCGGCCGCAGATTTCCTACCAGCAGCTGGGACAATTTCTCGGAGCCGACTTCTCGCCCGGTCTTGAGAGCCCAGACGAAATCGAGTATCTCGAAAATGAAACACGATATCGCGGATATGCCGATCGAGAGAACGATCGCATGCGGGAAACGAAACTTCTCGAGTCGATCAGACTGCCGCTGTCGCTCCAGCATCCGAATCTGCAGATCCTTTCTGAGAGCGCCCGTCAGCAGATCGTTAACCCGCATTACGAGGATCTGGAGCAGGTTCACCGACAACATTGCCTTTCCCGCTCGGATCTTGCTATTCTCTTATCCGTCTTCGCACGTCCGAATTCTCCCACGGAGTAGCCGCCATGCCTCCCATTACCAACAAGCGCCATCAGATGATCATCAACAATCTGAAGTCGATCATGGCGGAAGTCCGGCAAAAGTCTCTCATACAGCTTTCCGAGCTGCCCGATACAGTCGTCTCGGCCGCAGAGAAGGCAAAGTATTACCAGGAAGCACTCAACGACGGTGAAGAAATTGTCAAAACCACCGCAAAGCGACTACTCGCCGCATTAGGCGGTGATGCACCGACTCAACCGACTTCATCCCCGGCTCATCCGGCTCCCGCTGCGCCTTCTGTGCCGGCGACGCCGACTCCGGCAGCCGTTTCGCCGCACCCATCCGCCCCTGAAGCGCCCGTGGAACCAGAGTATCCCATGTTCGAAGAACCTGCGCGCGAGCCGCCGCCAAGACCGGCATACGTGGTCGAAGCCCCACCGCTTGATGAGGCAGTGGACCCGGCATTGCCGGCTCTGCAATCGCTCAAGGCGATTCCCCAGAAGCTCGAACATATTCGTTTTCTGGCCCGCAATCGCCCCGGCGGTCATCTGACGCATCTGCTCGGGCTGGCCGGCGACGAGATCGAAGAAGTGGCGCTGACCGCCCTGCAGACTCTGCTCAATCTGCGCGACCCACGCGTACCGCCACAGGTGCTCGTCTTCTTTACCCAGCCGTCGTTTTCATCACAGCGACGCTTTCTTGTACTGAAGATCATCATGGAAACCGCAGCCGCCCTCGAGGTCGGAGCACTCGAGCACATACTGATCACCGAAAAGGATGTGATCGTCAAATCAGGGCTGGTTAAGGTTTTCGCCCGCATCGCCAAAGAGGATGGGCTGAACACTTTGAAGATGTGCCTGTTCGACAGCGATCCGCGCGTGCGAGCCAACACCGTTGAAGTTATTGAGGAGCAGTCGATTCAAGGCTGCGAGACCGAAATCGCCCGCCTGCTGCAAGACCCCGAAAATCGCGTCAAGGTCAACGCCGCGAAGTTTCTGGTCAAATCAGGTTATACGCAGGCGTTCAACACCCTCAAGACCATGCTCGGGTCTTCCGAAGTCTGGCTGCGCGACAGCGTCATTTTCGCCCTCGGTGAGATCGGTGACCAGCCGTCGCTGACCCTGTTGAAAGCCGCATTGAAAGACCCCAACCAGGGGATCAGGCTCAGTGTCCTGAAGGCGTTGGCCAAGATCAACAATAATCCCGCTCGCGATGCCCTGCAAACCGCCGTTGACGATCCCGATCCGGTTGTAGCGCAGGTCGCCCGCGGCCTCTGGGAAAAGATCAAAAACCAGCCGCCCAAACCACCGGCACCGCCTCCCATGCCCGGAAAACCGTTGCCGGCAGCAGCGCCGGCCGGAAAGCCGACAGCACCTGCCGCGCCGCCCATGCCGCCGGTTCCGCCACGACCGGCACCTCCGGTTCATTCACCTCACGTCGCAGCTCCGGTTCAGGCTCCGGCACGCCCAACCGCCCCGCCGCCGCCACCAGTTTCGACCGTTCCCGACGTGCCTGAAGTCCATGAAGAACCAGTTGCGGAACCAGCGCCGCCGGAGTCGCCTCAACCAGCAGCTATCCTGCCGGCAACGGCATCGGTTCAGCAACCCCAGGCAGCTCCGGGTCTTGCCCTGCCCTCACTTGATGAAGGCGAGAACGCTGATACGGCGACCTCGACACCGGTTGCGCCGGCGCCCAAGGCCCCCACCCCGACCCCGACACCGCGGCCGCCAGTCACGCCGGCCCGACCTGCCGCTCCGGCGGGTGCAGCGATCACGCCGCGGCCACCTGTCGCACCCTCGACTCGGCCGACACCGCCTGCAACTCCGGCGGCACCTGCGGCCGCGAAACCGCCGATTCCCGCCGTACCGCCCGCGGCCCCCAAACCACCAGCGGCCCCTCCAGCTGCTCTTGTGTTACCCGAGGGCGCTCCGAAGTTTCAGAAACCGCGTTCTGCTGAAGTGTATCTGAAGCTGACCAGCGGATCGCCCGCCGACCTCGATTCAGCCATGAAGGATCTTCCCTTCATTCTTGGTGATGATCAGATGCTGTTGTTGCAGGTCGCCGTAACGCACGACAACGAAAACGTGCGACTGAATGCAGCCAAAGTGCTCTCCCGTAAGAAGGGGCCGGCAGTCGTCGCCCTCCTGCAGACGCTGTCCGGTGATTCCAACAGTCTCGTCAGCTCCATCGCGGCAAAGGCGCTTACCCTGCTGAAGTGAGCCCCGACGTTCAGGTTATCGTCATCGGAGCCGGTCATGCCGGCTGCGAGGCCGCGCTCGCCGCTGCCCGCTCGGGGGCGCGCACGTTGCTGCTTACGATCAATCTCGACATGATTGCCTGGATGCCGTGCAACCCATCCGTAGGCGGTCAAGGCAAGGGGCAACTGGTACGCGAGATCGATGCGCTCGGCGGCGAAATGGGAGTGGCGGCTGATGCCACGCAGATTCAGAGCCGCCTGTTGAATACCCGGAAAGGGCTGGCGGTTCAGGCGATCCGCGTCCAGGCCGATAAGCTGCAGTACAGTTCCTGGATGCGTCGAGCCGTTCTTGCCTGCCCGGGTCTTACTCTGCAGCAGGGCATGGTGACCGAACTCACGGTCGACCGGAACCGTATCATCGGCGTTCGTACAAGCTCAGGAGATGCGATCTCCGCTTCTGCAATCATTCTGACGCCAGGAACTTTTCTTCGCGGCCTGATACACATCGGCCCGACTCGTTTCGCCGGAGGCAGAGCGGGAGAACTTTCCGCCGACGCCCTCGGCGTCAGCCTCGAAGCCGCGCAACTGACCCTGCTGCGTTTCAAGACCGGAACACCGCCTCGAGTGCTGCGGCAATCCATGGATGTCAGCCGGCTCGAGTGCCAGCCGGATGAACCCGAGACCCCGCGTTTTTCTCTACGATCGGCGCACACGGGCATGCCTGGCCGGCATTCCTGTTATCTGACTCGGACAACCGAGGAAACCCATGCCATCATCAGACGCCACATGCACGAATCGGCTTTGATGGCCGGCCAGATTCGCGGTACCGGACCTCGCTACTGCCCATCCATCGAAGACAAGATTCACAAGTTCCCGGAAAAACCTTCTCACAAGGTCTTTCTCGAACCCGAAGGCGCCGACCATCCCGAAGTCTACCTGCAGGGATTATCGACCAGCCTGCCTGAATCGGTACAAGAACTCTATGTGCGGTCGATCCCCGGCCTGGAAAATGCTCAGATTACCCGGCCCGGGTACGCGGTCGAATACGATATCATCGACCCAACGACTTTGTACCCGACCCTGATGTCGAAACAGATCGAGGGGCTGTTCTCGGCCGGACAGATCAACGGCACTTCAGGCTACGAAGAAGCCGCTGCCCAGGGGCTGCTTGCCGGACTCAACGCCTCTCGGTATGTTCGCGGCGAACCCCCCGTGCTTCTCGACCCGCAGAACTCCTTCGCCGGGCTGATGATTGATGAAATCACGTCACGACAGATGGTTGAGCCATATCGCATTTTCACGTCGCGTTCGCCGTTTCGCTTGAACCTGCGCATGTCGAATGCCGAAGAGCGCCTGAGTCGAATTGGGCACGAATACGGACTGGTTTCCGCTGAACAATATCGTATCGTACAAGATCGGCAACAGAAGATAGATGATTTCATCAGGAAAATTGAGCTGACGAAAGTCACATACGAAGCATGGCAGACCGCCAACCCTCAGACCACCGTCGAAGCATTCGCCGGTTCGACAACGCTCGCCAGGCTGTTCAAACGCCCCGAAGTCGCCTTCGCCGATATTGCCGCTCACCTGCCCGAACTGGCTTCGCTCGATGCGCTGGCCCGCCTCGAAGTCGAGGCCCGAACGAAATACGCAGGGTATCTCGTCCTGCAGGACCGCGAGATTCAACTTCAACAACAGCTGACCGACATGCCCCTGCCCGCGGCATTCTTCGACCAGCTGCCGTCAGGCCTTTCCACTGAAGCGCGGCAGAAAATTCTTGCCGTCAAGCCCGCCACCCTGGGGTCATTGGCAAAGATTCCCGGAGTGCGTGCCGGTGACGTCTCCGTCGTCCTTCTGCAATTCCGCAAGCTGTATCCTTCCTCAAAGGCAGGTTCATCGTGACGCCCATTCGACCTTTTCTCGAACCTCTCGTGACAGCTCTTGAACTCCCTCTCGGTGAAGAGGCACTGATTCGCTTCGAACGGCTGTACGAGTCAATGATCGCCGATCCACTGTATCCGAGCGTGTCAAAGATATCCGAACCGATCGACATTGCCCAGAAACATTTCATTGATTCTCTGGCCCCGCTCAGTCTCGATCTCGATTGTTTTCCGGGAAGAGGCGGTCGGGTGCTCGACATCGGTTGCGGAGGCGGGTTTCCCATTTTGCCTCTGGCCATCGCCCTTGACGACGTTTCGTTCTGCGCGATGGATGCCAAGGAAAAAGCTGTCGAGTTCGTCGCCCGCATGGGTGCGGCCGTCGGTCTGAAAAATCTGACCACCCGCCATGCACGCGCCGAAGAGGCCGCCCGCGAGAAGGGCGTGCGTGAGAGGTTCGATCTGGTCGTCTGCCGTGCTCTGGCTGAAGTGCGAGTGCTGGTCGAGCTTTGCCTGCCGCTGGTGAAAGTCGGCGGAGCGGCCCTGTTCTACAAAGGCCCGAAACTCGATGAAGAACTCGGTGCCGCCCTGAATGCCTTTGAAGAGCTGCTGATCGAACCCACCGATCTGACCACGCGCGTGATCAGTCCGCCGGCCCTGCCGTTCGAGCGCGGTTACGTCATGATTCGCAAGCGGCGCCCCACCCCCGAGAAATACCCGCGCCGCAACGGAGTACCAGCCGCAAAACCTCTTTAGCCTTATCAATAAAGAGAAGCGGTATCATCAAAATCTTCACCGCGCGGGCAATTCATTCTGTTTCGAATCCGCTTTTTCGTTGCCGGCGCTCACGAAAAGATAAACGTGAATGAATTGCCCCCGGGGTCGGCAAGTGCCGCCTTCGGCTATGGGTTGCGAGGCGCCGGAATCGGCAGTGACGGGGATCGGTACGAGTCGAGCTGCGGCTGCGTGATGATTGATTCAATGCGCGGCGGCGGTTTCAAGGGCGACGCGATGAAGTTCGATTCGAACGTGCCGCGATCGGTCACTACCGTGAACTTCAACCAGCGCACCCACCAGTTTCTCAGCGGCAGGCCGGCAACGATACGCTGCCGCTCGGCAACGCGCACGACACTTGCCGGTGGTATAAAGATCGAGTCCGGGTCGCTTTTCCAGTTTTCCTGCTCGAGATCACGTTTTTGCCCGACCCAGGTATCGGCGGTCACGCGCAATACCTCGAGTGTGCGCGAGTAGTCGTCGTTGTACACTTCGAGATACTCGCGAACAGCATATCGACCATGACGCAGGTCCTCGACATCGGCAACCGCGACAACACGAACCGGTACCGGCGGTCGAACCGTCTGTATTCCGTTTTGCTGCGCCCATCCCGGAACCGATACCGATGGGATGTGAAACAGGCACAGAACAAACCAGATGAGAATTTGTCGACTTGTACATTCCGACGCCCGCAGCATTCGTCTCAATTGTTGTATCATGCGCTCACTCAATCTTCTCCCCTATCCACGTGCTCTGCAGGCTCAAGAAGTCAGACAGCCATGAGCCCGATCAACTCGCCGACAAAACCCAGGCAAAGAAAAAGGTGCAGGCGACCGTACTGGTTCCTGCACCTCATATCACGCAATTAAAGCGCTTTTACCTGCTTGGCAAAGTTTCGACCGAACAATTCGCACTGTTGCAGATCTTCTTCGGTGGGAGCGTAATTGACGCGATACCCGACCTGGACGATCTTGACGCCGCCGGCTTCGAGGAACTCCTCAATGCGCTTGACGCCTTCGCCACTCCAACCATAAGTGCCGAACGCCGCGCCGATCTTGTTGACAAAACGCAGCCCGCGAATGCTCTCAAGCACGGGGGTTAACGTCGGCATCAGATTGTTATTCAGCGTCGGACCGCCGATAAGCATGCCGCGCGACTTCAGAATTTCGGTCATGATGTCGTTGAAGTCGGAGCCGCCGACGTTATACAGACGATAGGGAACCCCCTCGGCTTCGAGGCCGCGGCAGATCGCCCGCGCCATTTTCTCGGTACCGTGCCAGATCGTGTCAAAGCAGACCACCACTGAATTCTCGGCTTTCCCGGACGCCCAGTCGAGATACTGATTCACGATCTGCATCGGGTCTTTGCGCCAGAGCACGCCATGACTCGGACAAATCAATTCCACCGGCCAGTTGAGCGCCGCAAATTCCTTGATCTTGGCGGTCACCCGCGCCGAATATGGGGTCAGAATGTTGGCGAAGTATTTTGCCGCTTCCTGCCAGACTTCGCAGGGGTCGCATTCGTCGGCGAATCGATGCGAAGATGCATAGTGCTGTCCGAAGGCATCGTTCGAAAACAGCACTTTTTCTTCGACCACGTAGGTGAACATCGAGTCAGGCCAGTGCAGCATCTGCGATTCGAAGAACTTCAGCGTGAATTTTCCGAGCGAGAGCTGATCGCCGGTTTTCATTACCTGAACCTCGTAATCGCCCGGATAATGCCGCTTCAGTGAAGTCAGGCCGTTGCGACTCGCGATGATCTTGGCCTGCGGCGCGCGCGTACGCAACAGATTGAACGCGCCGGAATGATCGGGTTCGGAATGATCGACGATGATGTAATCGATCTTGTCGAGCGAGACATGCTGTTCGATGTTTCGTACAAACTCCGGCACATGCTCGGACTTCACGTTATCGATCACGGCGATTTTCTTGTCGATCAGAAGATAGGCGTTGTAGGTCGTACCTCGATGAATCGACAGTTCGTGACCATGAAAGAACTCTTTGGACCATTCGTTGACTCCGACCCAGTGAATGCCGGGACGTAGTTGTGTCATGGATATCTCTCCTGATGATGATGTTGATCCGCACGGAAAACATGCGGGCTTGAAATATGCCACCAGAATACGGGTTTATGACCCGCAAGTCAACCGCCCGCTGTGGTCCGCACCCTCTCTGCGCGCGAATTTATTTGACTCGGCGCCGAACTTCTGATACACTCCGTTAAATCCACTCGATTCTCTCGGAGGAAGTACCATGGGTGCATGTCCTAAACATCGTGTATCGAAAATGAACCAGCGCAAGCGCCGCACGCACTACAAGCTCGAGGCCGTTCAACTGGCCAAGTGCCCCCAGTGCTTTGAAATGAAGCGGTCGCACACCGTTTGTCCCGCTTGTGGCTACTACAACAAGCGGACCAAGGTTCTCGACGTCGAAAAAGCTGCGTAATCCACTGAAGCGCCAACGCCGATGAAAATCGCCGTGGACGTGATGGGTGGCGATTTCGCCCCCCAGGAAATCCTTCTCGGAGCGCAGAAGTTCGCGGAGACCGGTGAAGCTGAGCTGATTCTGGTCGGCCGACAGGCTGATATTACCAGAATTCTGCCACAGCTGCCGAAGGGCTGCGAAGTCGTCGACACCCCGGAGGTCATCGACATGGGTGAACCTCCGGCGACGGCGTTGCGCAAAAAGCGCAACGCTTCGGTCGCAGTCGCCGCTCGCCTGGTCAAAGAGGGCAAGGCCGCGGGGTTTCTCTCGGCAGGCAGCACTGGCGCCCAGATGGCCGCATCGCTCATGGAAATTGGTCGCATCGCGGGTGCCGAACGTCCGCCGGTGGCCGTGCTTATGCCGACACAGGGTGAGACCGGCATGGTCGTTCTCGATGTCGGTGCGAATGTCGATTGCAAGCCGCAGCACCTGGTACAATTCGCCATCATGGGCGGCGTCTATTTCGAGAAATTGTACCAGAAGCCGAGTGCCCGCATCGGTCTGCTGAACGTCGGCTCCGAAGCCGGAAAAGGAAACGAGCTGGCCAAGGCCACCTACCCGCTGCTCGAAAAAAGCGGCCTGAACTTCGTCGGCAATGTTGAACCCGACCACATGTTCGAAGGCGTCTGCGACGTACTGGTATGCGACGGCTTCGACGGCAACATTCTTCTGAAAACCAGCGAAGGCATCTCCGAAGCGGTCGTGAATGCCGTGAAGAAGGGCATCGCCAAGGCCGGCATCGAGCCGGCCGTCGCGAAAGGCATCTTCGGTGAGCTGCAACGTTTCCGCGTCGACGCCCCCGAATACAGCGGCGCGCCTTTGCTCGGCATCGCCGGCGGCTCGATCGTCTGTCACGGCAAATCGAAAGCTCCCGTGATCGCCAACGCCCTGCATCTGGCAGCCCAGTTCGCCAGCACCGATGTCATCGGGCTGATTGCGCAACGGCTTTCGCAGAATGCCGCCGGCGTCGCCATCACCCAGTAGGCACCAGCCGGGTTCCGCCGCGAACTCGGTTTCCGGCATGCCCATTCATGCTCATTCTTCAATCGCAGGTCTCGGAATGCTTCTCGCGCTTTTCAACGCTGCCGAAACACTGCACGGAAGGCTCAACTCATGATTGAAACCCAGATTACACGACTGCTCGGTATTCGCTACCCGGTTCTGCAGGGGGGCATGGCCTGGGTCAGTTCGGCCAGCCTCGTCGCTGCCGTCAGCAACGCCGGCGGACTCGGCGTTCTCGGTGCCGGCCCCATGGATCCGGAAACCCTGACCCGCGAGATTCATCAGATCAAGTCGCTGACCGACAAGCCGTTCGGGGTGAACATCATGCTCATGATGCCCCCCGCTCCTGAACTGGTCAAAATCTGCGTGTCCGAGAAAGTTCCGGTTGTGACCACGGGCGCAGGCAACCCCGGCCCTTACGTGAAGCAACTCAAAGACGCAGGCAGCCGTGTCATTCCCGTCATTTCCTCCGTCGCGCTGGCCAAACGGCTCGAACGCTCGGGTGTCGATGCCATCATCGCCGAGGGGAACGAATCCGGCGGGCATATCGGCGAGATCACCACCATGGTATTGATTCCGCAGGTTGTTGACGCCGTCAACATTCCCGTGATCGCCGCCGGCGGCATCGCCGACGGTCGCGGGATTCTGGCCGCCCTCTCACTGGGCGCGCAGGGCGTGCAGATGGGAACCCGTTTTATTCTTGCCGAAGAATGTCATGTACACGAGAACTACAAGAAAGTCGTCGCCGGCGCAAAAGATCGTGACACCTGTATCACCGGTCTTTCCACCGGACACCCGGTGCGCGTAATTCGTAACAAGATCGCCAAGTTCTATCTCGAACGCGAGCACGCAGGCGCCACCCCCCAGGAACTCGACGACATTGCGCGGGGAACCCTGCGCAAAGCCGTACACGAAGGCGACGTCGAAAACGGTTCGGTCATGGCGGGCCAGATCTGCGGCCTTGTCGATCGGGTCGAATCCGCAGCCGATATCTTTGCCCGCATGGAACGCGAATTCCATCAGGCTTACGAACGAGTGTCCGGGTTGTATCAGGCCCAACGCAGCTCGCCATCTTCCTCCGCAAAGGAGCTATCCGCATGAACGCTCTGGTTTTTCCCGGTCAGGGTTCACAGAAAATCGGCATGGCCCGTGTCATGGTCGAAACCCATTCGTGGGCGGCTGAAATGGCTCGCCGCGCCGACGAGATTCTCGGACATTCCATCAGCTCGGTCTGCTTTACCGGCCCCGAAGATGCGCTGAAGAAGACGGTGAACACGCAACCGGCTCTTTTTCTGACCGAAGCGATTCTGACCGAAGCCTTGAAAAAACAGAATTATTCCTATCAAGCCGTGGCCGGACACAGTCTGGGTGAGTATTCGGCTCTCTACGCCGCTGGTGTCGCCTCATTCGACGATCTGCTGCGTCTCGTACAGACCCGCGCCCGTGCCATGGAAACCGCTTGCCCGGCCGGCGTCGGCGCGATGTCCGCGATTCTCATGCTCGATCGTCAGAAGATCGCGACCATCTGTAACGAAGTGTCCCAGTTGGGTGTCTGCGTGATGGCCAACCTGAACGCGCCCGGGCAGGTCGTCATTTCCGGTGCCGCCGCGGCCGTCGCCAAAGCGGGGGAATTGGCCAAGGCGCAGGGTGCCAAGCGCGTCGTCGCTCTCGAGGTTTCCGGGCCCTTCCATTCCCCGCTCATGAACAAGGCTCGCACCGAACTCGAGCAGGCGATTCGCGATCTGCCGTTCCGTCAGGCTCAGGTGCCCGTATATACCAACGTTGATGCCGCCGCCACAACCGAGGCGACACAGCTCAAAAACAAGCTGCTCGAGCAGTTGACCGGTACCGTTCGATGGGAAGACGCGATTCAGGCCATGTTCGCCGCCGGGTTCCGCCGCTTCGTCGAGGTCGGCCCCGGCAAGGTGCTCTGCGGCCTGATCAAGAAAATCGCCCCGGAAGCGGAAACCGCGCAGGTTGAAGATCCCGCGACTCTTTCCGCCCTGCTTGCTCCAGCCTCTACGGCAGCACAGGCGTAAAAAGCCGGAATTTTCGCCTCTGATCCTTGACACCGGTCACACATTCAGCTATAAATGCGCCACGGATTCTTATACCTACTCAGGAATAACCACACATGACTACGGCAGAAACCACAGCTTCTTCCCGTGTAGCTCTGATCACCGGTTCTGCGCGAGGCATCGGCAAAGAAATCGCCCTCACCCTCGGACAGAACGGCTATGCCGTCATGTTGTCCGACGTAAACACTGAACTTCTCGAGAAGACGGTCGGTGAGTTTCGTTCCCAGGGCATCAAGGTTGCCGGGCATGCCGCGAACGTGTCCAAAGCCGCGGAAGCCGATTCCCTGGTCGAAGAAACGGTAAAGACGTTCGGGCGCATCGACGTACTGGTCAACAATGCGGGCATCACCAAAGACGGTCTGTTGCTGCGCATGACCGAAGAACAGTGGGATGCGGTCATCAACGTGAATCTCAAGGGCACGTTTCTGCTGTCAAAAGCTGTCTGCCGCCCGATGCTCAAGCAAAAGAGCGGGTGCGTGGTCAATATCGCCTCCGTGATCGGCCTCATGGGAAATGCGGGGCAGTGCAACTATGCCGCCAGCAAGGCCGGTATCATCGCCTTTACGAAAAGTTATGCCAAGGAATTCGCCCGCAAGGGTATTCGGGCCAATGCCGTGGCCCCCGGTTTCATCCAGACCGAGATGACCAGCGTCCTGCCGGAACAGGTCAAAGAGGAAATGCTCCGCACGATCCCGATGGGAACGCTCGGATCACCTCGTGATGTCGCCAATGCCGTTCTCTTTCTGGCTTCAGACCAGGCGGCATACATCACCGGGCAAGTCCTGACCGTCGACGGCGGCATGGTAATGTCGTAATACAAGATTCTCTAACGAGGAGTTGAACAATGAGCCAGAACTATTTCGAAGAAGTGAAAAAAATCGTGGTCGAGAAGCTGCAGGTGGACGAAAAGCAGGTCACCCTTGAAGCCAGCTTCATTGAAGACCTCGGCGCCGACAGCCTCGACACCGTCGAACTGGTCATGGATCTCGAAGAGCACTTCGGCATCGAGATTCCCGACGAAGAAGCTGAAAAGCTCAAGACCGTCAAAGACGCCGTCGACTACATCACCAAGAAGAAGGGCAACTGACCTTTTTCCTGCCATCATCCATCCCCGCCGGTCCGACCGCACGGTTGTGCCGGCGGGGTGATGTCTCAAACAGGTTCTTCTCGTGAAAATTCTTCCCCGGTTAGTCATCGGTAAGCTTCGCCCGCGCTGGCCGCTTATTCAGGGCGGCATGGCGATCAAGGTTTCGACGGGTCGGCTCGCCGGCGCAGTGGCACGTGAAGGCGGCATCGGCCTGATCGCCGGTTCCGGTCTCACCGACGAGGAGCTGCGCGAAGAGATTGCCATCGCGCGAAGCATTGCCAACGGCGGTATCGTCGGCATCAACACCCTGGTTGCCGCCTCGCGCTTCCTCGGCGTCATGCGTACCGCCGCGGAAGCGGGCATCGACATGCTGGTCGCGGGTGCCGGGTTTTCCCGTGAACTGTTCGAAATCGGCCGTCATCACGGCATTCCGGTCGTGCCGATCGTGTCGACAGCTCGTCTGGCCGTCATCGCCGAAAACCTGGGCGCCAGCGCGGTCATCGTCGAAGGGAAAGAAGCCGGCGGACACCTGGGAACCACCAAATCCTCCCGCGTGCTGTATCCGCTGGTCAAAGAAGCGGTCAAGATTCCGGTCATCATCGCCGGCGGCATCACCGATCGCGATGATCTGATCGAAGTGCTGAACATGAAGGTCGACGGCGTTCAGGTCGGCACCCGCTTTGCAGCCAGCCATGAATCCAATGTTTCCCCCGAATTCAAGGCCCGGTATCTGCAGGCGAAAGAAGGCGACGTTTTCAAGATTCACAGCCCCGTCGGCCTCCCCGGAAACGCCCTGATGACCCCGTTCTATGAGAAGGTCCAGCGCGGAGAAGTAGACCCCATCACCTGCGACGGCTGTCTCAAACGCTGTTCGCACAGCTTCTGCATCGTGCGCGCGCTCATCAATGCGAAAGACGGAAAGCTTGATCAAGGGCTGGTTTTTGCCGGCGAGCACGTGTACAAAATCAAAGAGATCCTTTCCGTACCCGAGATTTTCAAGATGTTCTTCGATGGTCTCGAATTCATCGATGAAACCCCGACTGCAGGAGGCACTCCCTCATGAACCGCGTCGTCGTCACCGGCCTTGGCGCCGTCACCCCCATCGGAATCGGCTGCGAAGCTTTCGCCACATCGCTGCGCGAGGGCAAGAGCGGAATCGCCCCCATCAGTTGTTTTGACGCAAGCAAGCACTCGGTGCGCATCGCCGCCGAAGTGCGCGACTTTGATCCGACACCGTATATCAACCGCAAGGAGATTCGGCGACACGATCGTTACTCGCAGTTCGCCATGGCCGCTGCGCATATGGCCGTTCAACAGGCCGGCCTGAAGGCCGAAGGTCACGACGCCCGCCGCATCGGCACCATGGTTGCGACCGGCATCGGCGGCATACATACGTTTGAAGAAGAGTATAATACCCTGATGCAGTCGGGGCCGGGGCGGGTCAGCCCGTTTTTGGTGCCGATGATGATCTGCAACATTACCAGCGGCTGCATTGCCATGGCACACGGTTTCAAGGGCGCCAACTTCTGTATCGTCTCTGCCTGCGCCAGCGGCCTGCACGCCATCGGCGAAGCCTTTCTGAAGCTGCGCTACGGCATGCTTGACGCCGTCGTCTGCGGCGGTGCCGAAGCGGCGATCACGCCCCTGACCGTGGCCGGGTTCGCGCAGATGAAAGCTCTTTCGACCCGTAACGACGAGCCGACTCGTGCGTCACGCCCATTTGACGGAGACCGCGACGGTTTCGTCATGGGCGAAGGAGCCGGCGTACTGGTTCTTGAAACCGAAGAGTTTGCTCGCAAGCGCGGGGCCACGATTCTGGCCGAAATCACCGGATACGGTGCCACCGCTGACGCCCACCACCTGACGGCCCCCGACCCCGAAGGCGAAGGTGCCTTTCAAGCGGTGACGATGGCCCTCGAAATGGGTCAGACTCCCGTCACGGCGGTCGATTACGTCAACGCTCACGGCACCTCGACGCCGCTCAACGACAAGATTGAAACCCACGCCCTCAAGCGGGTTTTCGGGGACCACGCGAAGAAGCTCGCGGTCAACTCAACCAAGTCCATGATCGGCCACCTGCTCGGCGCCGCCGGTTCCGTCGGGGCCGTCGCCGCGATGCTGCAGCTGCAGGGCAACTTCCTGCACCCGACCATCAACCTTGAAAACCCAGGCGAAGGCTGCGATCTCGACTACGTTCCCAACAAGGCCCGCGAGCATGTCATGCAGTGCGGCATCGTCGAATCGTTCGGATTCGGCGGCCAGAACGCCTGTGTTGCCTTCAAGCGGTTTTAGTGTCATAATGGTACGGAACGGGGTCTGATCGTTTCAACCCTGTCGTTCTTTTGTCCTGGAGAGGAACTCGGCTAGCCAAATCACTGAAGGGTTACAACCATGGAGTCAGAGGAATCATTCGTCTACACACCCGAGGAGAGGTCAATGGAAGTTCTGCGCGTCGCGTCGTCTTCGAATCCGAAGTCCGTCGCCGGAGCGATTGCCGCCGTGCTCGAGCACGACACCAAGGTTGAGCTGCTCGCCGTCGGTGCGGGAGCCGTCAACCAGACCGTCAAGGCCATCGCCGTCACGCGCGGCTATGTCGCCCCCAAGGGCATCGATTTGATCACCGTCATCGCCTTCGCCAAGATCCAGATCGACGGCAACGAGAAAACGGCTATCAAGTTCATCGTCGAAGCGCGCTAGCAGCGCCTTCATCTGTTTCCGAACATGGACACCCGGAAAACACTGCTCATCGGTTGTTTTCTGGCGTGTTTTCCTTTCGCCTCGCCGAGTCTGCAGGCTCAGGAAAAGATCGACCCGACCTCGCTGCTGAAAACCCTGCAGGAAGACCCCGATGACCGCAATGCTTTACTGCAGATGGGCTTGTACTACACCATGGAAAAGAACTACGGCAAAGCCGTGGAGATGTATTTCCGCCTGCTGAAGGTCGACCCGAACAACTTTCACGCGTATAACAACCTGGGCATCATCTACAAAAAGGTCGGGCAGCTGAAAGACAGTATCCACTGCTACGGACAAGCCATGAAACTCGATCCGTCGAATCCATGGGTTCCGTACAATATGGGTCTGGCTTACGAGTCGATGGGGCGCATGCAAGAGGCAAGAGAAAGTTACGGCAAGGCGTTGTCGCTGAGCCCCGATTTCGGCCAGGCGCTACAACGACTGCGCGATCTGTCGGGCAGTGAGCAGACCGCCCCACTGCCGCCCCCAACCAGCATTCTGGTGGCCGGTGGCTCGGACAATTCGCCACGTGAACTGACGGCCGGCGATATCGGCAGGAAACCCGGCCCCGATACCATGGCCCGCGTGGTCAGCGACCCGAACGCGAAACCCGCGCCGAAGAAGCCGCCTGCAACCGCGCCGGCAGCCGAAGAACCCGCGAAGAAACCGCCGAAATCAGGGGAACCGACCGGACCGATGGTTCGTACGATTCGCGGCGGAGTCGGCGCGCCCCTGTATAACAAAGCCATGGACGCCCTCGAGAAGGACGACCTGAACGCCGCCATTGAAAATTACGTTTTGTGCATTCTCAAAGATCGCGATTTTCTTTCCGAACCGGACAACGGGCTGATCGGCAAGGCTCTCGAACTTTTGAAAGATCGTCCAAATAGTCTTTCAGACGGTCTTTTTTATCGCGGCTACTTGTACTCGATCAACAGTAACCTTGACGACGCCGAGAAGGACATGCAATCCTACATGGCTCGCGGGAACAAGGCCCCCTTCTACTACGAAGCCAAAGATCTGATCGACGAGTTCGAGCGTCGGCGTGAGGCCGCGAAGCAGGCCGCGGCCAAGGCTGCCGAGAAAGCCGCTCTCGCTTCAATGGCCGCATTCCTTGAAAAGCCCGAAACCGCGTCGTTCACTCCACGCCCGAAAGACGTGGTGTTGAAAGAGATGGATGTCGAGCAAATCATCGAAGAGGCCAAGAAGTTTTCGCGTGACACGCGCTTCACGGACGCCCTCGCCGTCCTGCGCGTCGGCATGGAAAAAGCCCCCGACAACCCGCAGCTGATGATGACCGCGGCGAACATCTACACCGACCTCTTTCTCAGCAAAAACGATCGCGAAGCCGGAAAAATGGCTCGCGATCTGTTTACCAAGGTCGCCTCACTCGTACCACCCGATTCCAAAGAAGGCAAACTCGCCCAAAGCATGCTGCAGGAGCTCGCCACCCGCATGCAGTAAAGTCACCGTGCGTTTTTCGAACGCCGGGAGTACCAAAGCGATGGTGTGATCTGCGAGAAAGCGTGAGTTCGTTACAGGCGAAACACACAAAGCAACGAGTTACTCCTGTGATTGTCGGGCACCCTTTCGCCGTTGGCGTTTTCTCGCGCGTGCTGAACGGCCCGGCTCATTGGCCTTCGTTTCTGGGATATCGGCCGAATCAAGAAGTCCCGAGAATCGTAGAAACATCAGAATCAGGGTGGCGACTCCAAGGTAGTACAGAAGAAAGTCGAACGAACTGGCGAAAGGGAGATTCGTGGAAGACGTGATATTGTCATAGTATTGCCCTAGAAAAACGAGGAACACACAGAAAAAGAACCACTTGGTCTTCCAGATAATCCTGTTCAAAACCCATTCAGGGTCTTTCGGCAAGATCAGAACAATGACAAAAAACCAGAAGAGTGCGCCAAGACTCATAGCTCACGCGTACTCTCTGTCGCACATGCGTTCAATCGCCCCGACACAGGGCTTCGTCTCCTGACCATGGAGAGATCTCCGTCAGGCGGCGGCTGGTTCTGGGCTGCCTTTTTGACGTTTCTCTTCTTCGCGGCGGCGCTTTTCGAGGAACTCGAGGAAGAAGGCCAGGAAAACGGAAAGCATGACAGCCGTGACCGCGCTCAGAATACAGATGAGCGCACGACTCGGCTTGGACTTTCGTTCAGCTATCCGAGGTCGGTCGATGACCTCGAACGCGCTCCCCTCTTCGGCTTCGGCAATCTTCGCCATCTCAAACTGTTCCGTCAGAGTGGCAAAAACCTTTTCGCGAACCTTGAGATCGCGCATCAGACGTGCATATTGCAACCCGAGGGTCGGCAGACCCTCGAGTTTTTTCTCTACCTTGGCAATCGCCTCATCGAGACTCTTCTGCTTGGCTTCTTCAGAGACTTTCTGTGCTTCAACTCGGACAAGTTCGGGAACGTGCCCAAGTGATTTCAGCAGGCTATCCTGCATCGCCATCGAAACCTTGCTTTCGATCTTCTCAGATTCGAGCTTTACGAGGCCTTCGATGACCGCCTTCGCCTGCTCTTCGATCGCGAACAACTTGTGCTGATCCTGAAAATCCTTGAAGGCTAGTTCCGCCGACGCTAACTCGGCATTGGTCTTGTCGAGCTGACTCTGAATGAACTCGCGCTTCTGCTTCGCCGGCCCTTTCGAATACTTGCCGAGCAGATCGAGATACCCGTTTGCCAGTTCTGCCGACAGCGTCGCAGACGATGTTTCAACGGCGATCGTCAGCAGACCGTCTTTGTCCTTTGTGATGTTCACCACGTTATTCATCAACTTGTACAAATCATCACGTTTCACTTTTTCCGGGTCGTACTCCGGGACCAGCAGTGGGTTGGTCGCGACACCGAAACGGTCGATGACCTCGCCTGTCAGAGTCTTGCTCTTGAGATACGCCATCAGGTACTCAGCAGAACCGCCGGCACTAAGTCCCATCATGCCGGTCAAACCGCCAAGAGCGCCCATCAGCGAACTGCCACCGCCTTTCGCGTGCACGAAGATCGTCGCTTCCGACTTGTACTGGTTCACCAGCGTCAGAGAGTAGATGACCGCCAGAATCGAGATGATAAGCGGCAAGCCTATGATCAGCCGGCGGCGACGCCACAACACCTTGCCGAGTTCGAACAGGTCGATCTCGTCATCATCGAGACCCATCAGAATCTCGCGCTTGATGAGCTCCTGTTTGATCTCTTTCTTCAGAGACTCGGTATCGATCTCAGTGCCGTCTTTGGTGCGAATCTCGGGGCTCATTCTTCAATGACTTCCACATTCGCGCGCGGCAGGGTCATCTTCTCGCCGCTCTTGAGCAGCTGAATCTCAACCACCCGCACCTTCGCCTCGGTCGGAATCTTCGTCGGCTGTTCAGGCAGCGTCACCACCTTGGCGACTTCGCCGAACCGCGGCTGACGAATGATGCGTACCAGCGTGCCCGGCTCCATTCCCAGTTTCAGAATGCTTTCCTTGCCGGCTTCTTTTTCATTCAGCAACGGAATCACAACCTCGGGGCGAATGACACCGGCGCGAATCTGCGTGGCTCCATTGATCGACGTCTTCTTCCCTTTCGACGCCGTCAAAAGTTCGAACGTCTTTTTCGCCATATCGATCTTGCCGAACCCTTCGGTCACGACCATCGTGATGCCTTTCTCTTCATTCCCGGTGATGGCCACGCCCAGATCTTTCCCCAGAAAGTCCTTCAGATCCTGGGCGTCAATGCCGCCGACAACTATCCCCTTCACCTTCAGCTCAACCGCCTTGTTGATCGCCTCAGCCGTGACCAGCGAACCGCCGACAATGATCTTGCCCGCATGCTCGGCCTTGATCGCCGGCGCATCAAGCACTTCAGACGGGTCTTTTGCCACAATTTCGAGCGGCCCGATCACCTCGGGGCCGATGCCGAAGATGCCCTGAATGTAGGTCGCCGTCGTCTTGACCACGACGCCTTCACCAGGGTGAATATCGTCGATCGTCCCATCTATATACGCGCAAACCTCAACGGGAATGGGCGGTTCACGGAAAATAACCTGACCCGTTACCGTTGAAACGGTCTCGATGACCCCGGCCGTCGGCGCCGGAATGCGTGTCTTGAAGAAGCCGAAGAAGCCGGGAGTCTCCGCGACGATTTCATCCTTTTCAACCTTGTCGCCGGCTTTCTTCGTCAGATAGTCCGTGATTTCCTTCGGGTCGCAGCCGAGCTGGTTCGCCATGTTCACCGGCGTGACATTGCCGGGCAGATGCGTCGAAGCGACGATATCCTCGGCCTTCACCTGATCGCCCTTCTTCACATGCACATCGCCGACCATCGGCAATTTGCGGTCTTTTGAAACGAGAGTCTTGGCAACAACTTTAAGTCCGGGAGTATAGACACTGGCCATGATGTTGTTCCTTTCCGTTAAAACGCCGGGTACAAGTCAAGCGCCTTGTTCCACGACTGCAACAGCCTGATGCGCTCGTTCTTGTCGCCAGGCAGATTGAAGGGGCGTCCGCGCGTGTCGAAGATCAGCCCGCACACGCCGCCCGTCAGGGGCACCTCGATCGCCTGTCCATCGCCCTTCCCCATGTCGAGACCGCGCATCGGCTTGACCACGGCCTTGGCCGTCAGCGGGTTGCCCTTGGCATCGAACCCGAGCGGAATGACATTCAACTCACCCATGTTGAACTTGCGTGATTCGGTCTTGCCATCAGGCATGGTGACCGTCACTTCGAGGGCCGGCTGCCCGTATTTGAGCTGACCGGTCGGCGCAATGCAGGTGCCGAGATAGATCAAACAGTCTTTTTCGAAAACCGACATCGCGGCTTCTTCGTGCACCTTCGCCAGCACGCCGAGCTGCGGCATCATGAAAATCGAATCGACCGTCAGCTGCGTGATCCACTCCGGCATGAAGGCATCAATCATCATCATCGCCGACTGCTGGCGGCGCGGTGCATGCGACAGCACTCCGCCCGAACCGATCAGCATGTCGAGAGCCTTCAGACTGACCAGCGTCTCGCCGGTCATCGTCTGATCGAACACGTCGCCGATGCTGCGTTCCTGCTGCACGCCCTTCAGACCGACGGCCAGAGCCTTGTGCTGATCGAACGACAGCCGCAGTGCCTCGCGCGCGCACGCCTGCTCGACAACCAGTTCCTGCACCATCGACGGAATCGAGGTCGGGCGAATCATCTTGTTTTTGACACGGTTGCGCAGATCACGTTCGTCCATGTCGAACGGCACCCAGCGCATGACGTTGTCGAGACCCGCTTCAGCAAACACATTGCTGATCGAGTAGCTCATGCCGTAGTTGGCCGACACCGTCTTGTTGTATATGCCTTGAAACACCGAGAACACATCGGTCGTCGCCCCGCCGATGTCGACGCCGAGCACCGTGATGCCCTTCTTCTTCGAGATCAGCTGCATAATGTCGCCGACGGCGCCCGGAGTCGGCATGATGTCGACCGGCTTGGTCATTTCCATCAGCTTCGGATACCCCGGTGCATGGCTCATGACATGTTCGAGGAACAGATGCTGAATGTGATGCCGGGCGGGCATCAGGTTTTCCTTTTCCATGGAAGGGCGCAGGTTATCGGTGATATCGAGCGCGACCTTGTCGGCCAGACGTTCTTTGATCAGATTCTGCGCATCTTTGTTCCCGGCGTAGAGTACCGGTAGCTCATAGCCGATACCCAGACGGGCCTTGGGGTTCGCGGCTGCGATAATCTCACCAAGTTCGGCGACATGTGACGTAGTGCCGCCGTCGACGCCGCCCGAGAGTAGAATCATGTCGGGGCGCAGCTGGCGAATGCGCTGAATCTTCTGGTGGGGAAGACGCCCGTCGTTGGTCGCGATGACATCCATGACGATGGCACCCGCGCCCAGAGCCGCGCGCTCGGCCGACTCGCCCGACATCGATTTGACGACGCCCGCGACCATCATCTGCAGACCGCCGCCGGCCGAACTGGTCGACACGTACAAGTCGACTCCTTTGTCGCCCTGACGAGGTTTGATGAGCTTTGTGCCGTCGTCGCTGAGCAGCTGTCGGCCGACGAGTTCTTGTACTTCAGAAACGGCGTTGAGCACACCGCTCGTGACGTCTTCAACCGGGGCTTCGACCGTCGTCGGTGCCTCACCACGCACGATCAGGCGGAACTCGCCTTCCCGCTTCTCGATGAGAATCGCCTTGGTCGTCGTACTGCCGCAATCGGTGGCCAGAATGCTTTGAATCTTGGATTTATCGATCTGCACAGGCTGCTTCCCCTTTCCTTATTTCTGCTGTTCGAGGGTTTCGATCGCCACCAGCAGGGACTCCACTCGGTTGCGATCTTCCAGAACGCAGGACATCTTTTCGATCTTCTGAGGGTCGATCAGGGTTTCCAGAATCGGACCCATGAACGTCAGCGACGAAGCCCCAATGAACGAAAGCGGCTTCATCAGCTCGAGCGCAAATACAGCCGGCACGCTCATGCCGCGACTCACGATCTCACGAGCCAGGCTTTGAATGAACGCCGTCAGTTCTTCATGTGAGTAGGTGCGATGCAGGCCCTGTCCGATCGTCGGCTCGGAAGTCACCGAAGGCACGCCCGCACTCGCTCCGCCGGCGTCGACCACGGTGGTCGCGTTCTGCACGTTGGTCGCGCACACGGAAGAAGCCGGAGCAGACTCACCAGACGAGCTTGCCGCCGATGTCAGCACCTTGCCGGCCCCTTCCGTTTCCGTCATCGCCTACTTCACCAACCCGAGCCAGTCATGCAGCAGGAAGTGGAAGCGCCCGATGAGCAGCGAAATGCGGCCCATGACCGTCGCACCGAACGCGGCTCCGAAGCTGATCATCAGATACCAGATGCCGACCTTCGAAACAGTGCCGAAGACCGGGCCGCGGTGTTCCGTGCTGAAGAAGAAGTAGAAGATACAGGCGATCGAACCGATCACCAGCACCCAGTTCGAGAAGGTCATGAACAGGTCGTTCTGCACAAACAGCGGCACGACGGCCTTCTTAATCTGGGGAATCAGAACCTGCTGCGTCGAATAGACGATCGTCAGACCGGTGCCGATGCCCATGACGAAAGCGACCGTGAACCGGCTCACCCACGAGTAGTTCGCACTGAGTCTGAACAGCATGAGAACGCCGAGAAACGCCGGAATGAGCAGCATATATTGAGGGGCTTCCTGAGCGGCTTCGCCGACCGCGAACGTCGCCGGAAACAACTTGGCAAGCAGGTTCGGCTTGAGAACCTGGTGAATGGCGATCGAACCGAAGTAGTAGCCCGCCGAAACACCGACGAACAGATGTTCGGCAAAGCGATACGCACGGTTGTCCTGCCAGAGAAAGCTGAAAATGCACAGGGTAATGGCTGCTGCAGCCCAGATAGTCAAGGTAGCCATAGTGTTCCTCCGTCAGGCTTTCCGCACAGCTTTGCGCTGTTCGGCCATATAAGCAAGATTGCCGAGAATGATGAAGCCGATGATCACCAGATGACAGATCGACTGGGAATCCATGCCCGAAGTAGCCGTGCCCTTGATCTTGATCAGGTTCTCGTATTCAGCGGCACCGGGCATCCCACCGGTCATGCCGATCAGCTGTTTGGTCTGAATGTAGGTATAGAAACGCGGAATGTTGACCGAGGTGCAACCCGCAGCCATGGGGCGCTCATGCTCGCTCTTGACGCTGATGAACGACTCGATGCCGCCCGTTCCTGCCGTGAAGCTGACGATGATCCCGATATCCTTCATCGAGAACTTTTTCCCGTCAGCGTTTTTGAAGATCTCCATCTCCGTGGTCGGTTTGCCATACGCATCGACCGGATACGGGGCCAGGAAGTCCGCGATCATGCGGCGAATCTGAATGATCGCCCCAGGCTTGTACCCGAGGTTGACGAAGTCGCGGCCGCTCAGCAGTTTCTTGCCGATTTCCACATCTTTCGGATCGCTCGACTCTTTCAGCTTGGTGACCGCGGCATCAAGCGCCTGCTTCGCCAGGTCGCCGCCGACGGGCCAGTTCGCGCCGCAGATCGGCTTGAGATCTTTGCGGAACATGTGCACGAGAATCGCAATCGCTGCCGGATGCAACTCGGGCGCCGAGGCCGGGTCGTAGTCGAAGCTGAGATAGGTGCGCGTGCCGGCCGGCAGTTGATCGATGAACTCGTGCAGACTGCGCACATATTCGCTCGGGCGCACTTCGAAGCCGATCGGGACCAGCATCGGAACGATGACAGCGAACGTGATGAACAAAAAGATAATGCGTCGATCGAGGTCTTTGAGTTTCAGTAGAAGTTCCATGGTTCGCTCCTCACTTTTCCCCGCCGAGGTATGAGCGCTCGACACCCATGATGACCTTAAGCGCCGCACTGATGTAACCGAGCGTAGCGCCGATCAGAATCGCGCTCTGCGCGGCCGAACTCGGAACCTTCATGATCCATTCTTTGATGGCCGCCAGATCGACGGTCAGCACCTCGGTCGTAACCGGGATGCGGAACAACCCGCCGACAGCCTGAATCACCTTGGTCACCACCGCCAGAAGAGGCCACAACAGCCAGCTCAGGAACGAACTAACGGAAAAGCCGACCGGAACGTTGCCCAGCATGACGATGAAGGCTGCGACCATCAGCAGAGCCGCTTCACGAGACTTGACCTTGAAGGCACGGAACGACGCCGACGCCACGAAGAAGGCCAGCAGCGAGAACATCGTCGCGTTGGCCGCTTTGAAAACGCCGTCGAAGAAGAACTTCCACCACTTGTCGATCATGTTGTCGAACGAACCACGCAGGTTCGTCGTCGCCATCTCGATCGCTTCACTGTCTCCTGCGCCCTTTACCAGAGCCGCAACCTGATTGCCCTTTTCATCGAGCTTGAAGTCGACGACGGTATACTGGTTGTCGGTGTTCACCTGATAATACGTGCCACCCTTCACGATAGTGGTCTGAATACCATGCAGGAAGCTGAGCGTCGCCATGATGCAGAAACCGGCCAGCAGCACGACGTTGAATTGCCAGCCCTCACGCTTGGCGCTGATCTTGAACAGGTTGATCTGGAACAGACTGACGGCTCCGAGAACCATAGTGAAGGTCATGACGACCTGCGCCCACTCGGAGGCTTTCTCGTCGAGGCCCTTCACCGGCATCGCCGGTCCGCTGAAGAACGCGAGAATGACGAGAATGCCGGTAAAGAAGGTAATGATCAGAGGTACGGTTCGTTTGAGAAATAGCATATCGATCGTTACTCCGTTTTCAGAAGGTCAAGGTAGAAGTTGGCCGCGGATTTGGCCGTGGTGGTATCACCGGGCACATTGCGTGATACCGTCACGAGGAAGACGCCGACAATGATCATGAAAATGATCAACAGTTTGCTGGCATCCTGCCCTTTCAGCGACCCGACCTCTTTCGGATTGCGCGACAGATACGCCGAAGCTGCGAACAGCTCTTCACCGATCAGCGTGTAATCGCACGCGGCAACGAAGAACGGAATCTGCGACGGTTCAGCCGTTCCGGCGATCTGAATCGCGCCGACCGAGTTGCCGGTTTCAGCGAGAATCAGCGACTCGGCATAGAAGGTGCCGAGATAGAAGCAAGCGGCCGGCTTTTCACGCAGCATGATGCCGCCGACACCGGCCACGAAACCGAACTGGTCGTCGGTCAGGTAGTTGATGCGGTCTTTGCGATATGCATCCTTGCGGCCTTTCTCGACATACGACTGGTACACAACCTCCTGCGCCACCGACATCGTGAACGCGCGAGTCATCGGTGCCAACAGCGCCGTGTCATACTCGGCCGTCTTCTTGGCGACATGCCCGAGGATCGTGACGCCGGCGATGGTCTGAATGTCATCCATATCCATGATGCCGGGTATGAACAGCACGCCGCGGCCCATTTCGGTGGCACGACCGACGGCATCGTCAATGGCGGCCAGACCGCTGATGCGGCGAATGAACATCTCTTTCCCGGAACTGGCTTTCTGCGTGTAGTAGGTCACCAGGCCAAGCAGAATCAGGATGATGACCGCGACGTTGATGCGCTTGTGATTCAACAGGTTGTTCTTTTCGGCTTCTTTCTGTGCCAGTTCGGCTTTCTCTTCTTCAGTCAGAGCCTTCGTGGCAGAAGCGGCGCCGGAACCGGCCGGCGCCGTTTCCGGCGCTTTCGGAGCTTCGACCGAGGCAGGAGCCGTCTGTGCGGAAGCCGCGCCGGGAGCAGGCGCAACCGCCGCCGCTGATGCCGCGACCGGCTCGGTCGTCGTCGGAGCTTCAGCGATCGGTGCCGTGGTCGGCGCCGGAGTCCCTGCCGCACTCTGCTCGGGAACCGCTTGCGGTGCAGGGGCCGGCGACGCAGTCGGCTCGGATTTCACTTCAGCAGGTGCGGGCGAAGCCGCGGGAGAAGGCGCAGCCGATTCAGTGGCTGGGCTGGAAACAACAGTATTCGCACCGGCGGACGGGGTGCCCGCGGCCGATGCCGGGGTCGAGTCCTGGGCAAAACCGGGGGAAAGCAGCAACAGCCAGACAAACGCGGCTGCAAAAGCGAGCCAACGTTTACGTAAGGGCCACGCCAAGCTCATGAAAAGACCTCCAACAGTTCCTGAATTGCATGCAAGGGGTCGATTATACCGAAGCATCCGGGGTAAGTCAACGAAAACGGGGTACCCCGCCGATCGTTTCGAGGCCTCGTTCTTCGGCTTCTGATGAGGCTAGAGCGAGGTCGGACGCCAGCAGGCCACACGGTGACCGGGGTGCAGCTCTTCCAGAACCGGTCGTTTTTCGCAGACAGGCTGAAAAGCGCTGCACAAACTGCGACACGGACACCCATCATCCTTGACGGCCATGTCGGCCGCTTCGGTCACCGATCTGCCGTTTTCCCGCAGTTCGAGAGCGGCCCCCAGCAGACGGCGCGTATACGGGTGCGCGGCATCCTGCAGCAGACAGTCTGCCGGCATGCTTTCTACCAGCCTTCCCTGATACAGCACGAGAATGCGATCCGCCAGCTGCCGCACGACCGCGACATCGTGCGAGATGAAAAGCAGCGAGAGACGGCGTGCCGCTTTCAAACGCGACAGCAGCTCGAGAATCTGCGCCTGCACCGAAACGTCGAGAGCCGAAACCGCCTCGTCCGCGATCAGCAGCGACGGGTCGAGAACCAGCGCGCGGCAGATCCCGATACGCTGTCGCTGACCGCCGCTGAACTCGGCAGGATACCGGTCAAGAGCCTCTGGTTCGAGGCCGACTTCGGCCAGACCACGTACCAGACGTTCGTTCCACTCGCCGCGCGGCACTGTCCGGTGCACGCGCAGAGGCTCTTCCAGAAGCGCCCTCACAGTCATGCGCGGGTCGAGCGAGCCGAACGGGTCCTGAAAAATCATCTGCATCTGACGCAGATTCTGTAATCGTATCGTGTGATCTGAGCTGAACAGATCTCTTCCCTCAAACGTCGCCCGACCGCCGTCAGGGGCGTATAAGCCCATGAGAAGGCGTGCGAGAGTCGATTTGCCCGACCCGCTCTCGCCGAGAATGCCGACGGTTTCCTGCGGCAGCACCTGAAGATCAACGTGCGACAGCGCCTCGACGCATTCAGGCGCACGGCCTCGCCACCAGTCCCCCAGCGTCCGCAACAGGCCGCGCTCCAGCGGGAAACGCTTGCTCAGGCCGCTGACGTTCAGAATAGGCGAAGGAGTCGATTCAGTCATGTTCGGGGAACAGGCAACGTACCTGCCGACCTCCTGACAAATGCTTTATCGGTGGGCGTTCCCGCAGACAGCTTTCCTGCTTTCGCGAACAGCGATCGGAAAAGACGCATCCGGCAGGCTTGCGATCCGGGTGCGGCAGATGTCCCGGAATCGCCTGCGGCAGTCTGCGTTCCTGAACCAGTCGAGGCATGGAACGGATCAGCGCCGCGGTGTAGGGATGCGCGGGATGCTCGAGAACGGTCGCCGCATCGCCGCATTCCACGATCAGGCCGGCATACATGACGGCCAGCCGATCGGCAATCGAGCGAATGACCCCAAGATCGTGACTGATGAACATCATGGCGTGACGATGCTCGCGAACCAGAATTCGCAGTTCCCTGAGCAGCTGCACTTGCAGTGCGGCATCGAGAGCCGTGGTCGGCTCGTCGGCGATCAGCAGCAGCGGTTCGAGTACCAGTGCCATCGCCAGCATGGCTCGTTGCCGCATGCCGCCGCTGAGCTGGTGCGGATAGCTTTGCAGAAATCGCTCCGGGTCGGCAAACCCTGCCCTCTGTAGAGCGCGAATCACGCGAGCACGCACGTCAGCGGCCGACACCCCGGCAAGGTGCGCCGAAACGGTTTCTCCGACCTGTTCTTCCAGAGTGAGCAGAGGGTTCATGGCCGACATCGGCTCCTGAAACACCATGGCGAGTTCCTGACCGCGCAGACGACGCATCTCCTCTTCCGAAAGGCGCAACAGATCCTTGCCGTTCAGCAGAATCGAACCGCTGCTCTGCTCGAGCGAGGCACGGGGAATCAGCCCCATGACGCTGAGCGCCAGAACCGACTTGCCTGAACCCGATTCACCGGCCACTCCAAGACACTGCCCGGCATCGAGGTCGAGCGAAACCTGCTCCAGCACCGGTAGTCGTCGACCGTCGCTCGATCGAAGCGTTAACGAGACATCAGCGATCTGCAGCAGCATCAGTCCTCCGAGCCGGTCGACGAATACAGAGGCACATCAGTGAATGATCAGCGTTTCACGGTCGCCGAAGCGACATTCGCCAGCCAGTCACGATCGGGGGTCCCGGTCGGCAGGCCCTGGCGCAGAATGGTCACGTCGCGCGGACAGAAGAGAAAGACCCCGGGAACCTGCTGATACAGGATGCGAGCAATTTTCTCGGGACCGGATGCCGGTCGTTCCAGAGGCACCGCCTTATCCATGTCCTCGAGCACCCCATCGAGCTCCTTGTCCGAAAATCCGGTAAAGTTCAATTTTTCGCCTGTCGGCGGGTTCGAGTGCCAGAGATTGATCCAGTTGCCGTCGGTCGGGGCATAGAACCCCATGACGAACGTGGAAAATGAGCCGACGGCCAACCGCTTCTCGACCATCTCCGACCAGTCGACCGCTTCGATCTGCGCCTGCAGGCCCACCCGTTTCAACATGGGAACCAGCGCCTCGGCAAGCATCTTGCGCAGCAGGTTGTCACCATTCACGAGAATGTTCATGTTCAGCGGCTTCCCCTGCCATTCACGCACCCCATCACCATTTGTGTCGCGCACCCCGGCACGTTCGAGCAGATCACGGGCTTTGGCGACGTCGAACGTGCGCATCTCCAGCCCGACGCGGCTGATATCCGGCATCAGGGGCGGAACGCCGGCGGTAATTCCCTCAGCGGCCATCAGGGTGACGATCTCTTTGCGATCGATGGCATGATCGACCGCCTCGCGCACGTCCCGCAGGTTCCAGGGGCTGGTCGCGGTCTGAAAGCCGAGCATGGTGTAGCTCGGGTTTTCGCGACGCTGATACACCCACCCCGGAATCCGCAACTCTTCAAGACGCGCGGCAAACTCAGATGGGACAATCGCCCAGTCGAGCGCCAGACTGCGCATGTCCGTGACGAGATCTTCGGGGCTGTAGTAGTAACGCACCAACACCTGTCGATACGCAGGCGACGCCGTAGGGGAGGAGGTCTCGCCGGCAGAGTGTTCGGCGGCAACCGGCGGCATGAGTTCGAGATGCAGATAGTAGCCCGAACGCAGGTCGGTAATGCGGTAACGACCAAGGCCGCACGGCCATTGTTTGAAGCTGTATCGCGGCATCTTTACCGACTGACTGGCCGCCGGAATTTCGTTCCAGACGAGGGTCGTTCCCGTTGCCGGAGACCACACCGGATCAACCGGCGAATGATTGCTCAGCAGGTGCTTCGGTACCAGGCTGACGCAGAGTAGATCAAGATAGCGACGCGAGTTACGGGGAAACACCATCTTCGTTTTCGCACGATCGGCCGTGTGTTCGATCGCCGCGATGTCTGCGGCCAGAGCGACGAATGGCGAACGGGTCTCGGTGGCCTTCATGGTGGCGAGAGTGAAATCGAAGTCATCGACGGTGAATGGAACACCGTCATGCCACACGGCACGATCCCACGTTCCCTCGACGATGAGCTTGCCATCCTGCTCCAGGCAGTTCCATTCTTTCCAGAGATCGCCGGTATATGTTCCGTCGGCTTGACGCCGCAACGGAGCGCGATGAATCAGGTCGTTCACGACCGCGGATTCCTGTGCAGCCTCGAGGAGCGGCAGGTGAGAACCGGGGTCGAACATGTATCCCAGTCGCAGGGTGTCGCTCGCGGCGGCGTTCCAGAGCGGTTTCAGATGTTCGGGCCAGGTGAACGTTCCAGAGCAGCCTTGAAACCAGCCGAACAGCGCCAGCATCGGCAGAACCGCCAGGCGGGAGATTCGTGCAAGTGAGGTCGTTTTCATTGAGTTCTCCATGTGTTGCTGCGGCATCAAGCCTGAACCGTGACCCTACGCCGACGCCGAGATGCGGTCAACTGCCATGAGCGTCCCAGTTCCCCGGGGGCGTTTCACGGGTTGGGTGTCGGATTTGAGGCAACAGGGTCTCCAGCCGAAGTCTGAACAGACGCGGCGGTGGGTGTTGTCGGCGCAGGAGCTGCCGCAGGGGCGGCTTCGTGAACAGCCTCGCCGGCAGGTGCCGGCGGTGTTGTCGGCACTGCCTCACCCTGGTTCGGCATCTCCGCCGGAGCCACGGGTGCCGGTACCGGAGTCTGCGTTGCCGCAGGCATCTCACCCGCGATCGGTCCACCCGGTGTGATCTGCACGGGGTTCGGCGCCTCAGCCTGCAGCCCGCCCATTTCCTTCAGCACACTGATCGCCCGCTGTCGGTTTGCTTCAGGCAGATGCGGGGAGTTCATGGCCAGTCGCAAGTATTTGAAAGCATCGGCCTTGCGATCGGTTTTGACGAGCGCCATGCCGTTGGTGAAAGCCAAAGCCGCACCTGATGCCAAAGCCCCGCGAACCTCGGGCTTGATGGCTTCGGGCATGCCGGGCGCGTTGAGCGCTCGATCAAGCAGAGGCAGGGCCTCTTCGAGGTTGCCCATGCGCAGATACGTCACACCGAGATCGCGCCAGAAAATGGGTTGATTCGGGTTCAGCGCGATCGCTTTCTTCAAGGCTTCGGTTGCCGTCGCCCATTGTTGCAGGTTCGAGGCCGCAATGCCGATCACGTCGAGCACCGTGGGGTCTGAATCGCCGATGCCGCGAGACAGCGAAGCGGCGACATCGATCGCCTCCTGCCATTTCTGCATGTTGGCCAGCACCACCGCCAGATTCGCGGCAGCCGCCGTATAGAAGCTGGGGAAATTCTGGGCGCGGCGCAACGCCCACTCGGCCAGTTCAAGCTTACCGAGTTCCGTCGCAATCTTGCCGATGTAGAAGTAGTAGATCGAGCGAGCCTCACCAGCTGTAAGAAACTGCCCCTTCTGAGCGTATTTCAGGGCCTCTTCCTTGTTGTTCAGCACGTGATAGTAGATGTGCATCAAACGGAAAATCACCGAGTGATAGGTCGAGCGGGCATTGAAGTTGATGTTTTTCCAGGCTCGATTCGCCCATTCAACCGCTTCCTGTCCTTTGCCTTCGAGTTCCAGAATTGATGCCATCTTCAGATACGGGTCGCCAGGCAGCGGATCGATCGAGATCGCCTTCATCAGATCGATTTTCGCCTGCTCGATCATCTGCGGGGTCTGTCGAGCCTGCAGATAGGCTTCAGACTTGCGCACCAGTTCGTCAGCCTGCCAGCACCGCATCTCAAAATTGATGGCCAGCATGCCGGTGAGCAATGCCATCACGACGAATCCGACACGAGTTTCATACGGCATTTTCACGGTCGTTTCCGGCAACGAACGGGTAAAGAACCCGGACTCGGCCGTCAACGGGACCATCGCCAGCATCAGCACCGCATAGAGAGCCGTTTCAATGCGATGAAAGGGGAAATCGGGAACCGCGGCGGTCATCTGGGCCACCATCGCGGCGCCGAGGGCGATCAACACGACGTGACGGCCGCTGAAGCGGCCTTCCGGCACATCGCTGATCTCGCGTTTCAGAACGCCGAAGATGGCTCCGAAAAACCTCCAGCACAGAAACAGAAACAGTCCCATGCCGATGAGTCCGAGTTCGGAAACCAGCTGAAGCCAGTCGTTATGAGCCTGACGAAAGGTGACGGCCGTAAAGGTTTCCTTGTTGTCATCATCGAACGTTTCAGCTTCCTGCAACGGAAAGAAGTGTTTGTACGAGCCAAAGCCACTACCGATGAGCCATTTAACCGGGTTATGGGCAAACGACATATACGTCGCATACCAGACCCAGACGCGTTCATAGGTGTTACTGACCGATCGATCCATGGTAAATGTATTCTTGATCTTCTGCATGAACGAAGAGGTGCGCACCGACGTGACGGCAAACAAAAACAGGCTCGCACCGATCAGGGCAACGGCAAGAAAGAAGTTTTTGTTCCTTTTGACAAACCGCCACTGTCGATCGAACAGCAGCAGGAGAAGCGTCATAAAGGCAAAACCCACGATCAGCCCCAAGAGTGCGGCACGACAGCGGGTGACGTAGAGTCCCATGATCGTGTAGCCAAAAAGGCCGAGGGAAGCGACTTTCATCCAGGTTCGTTCGTAGTAGAAGTAAAATGCCAGCGGCACGAACGCCGTGAACATCGTGAATGTTCCGAGATAGTTCCGATTCCCGAAGGTTGAAACGATCGACTCCATGGCATAGTTCGGACTCGCCAGCTGCGGGAACAGCGGCAGATACGTGGCGGTGTAATCGATCTGCCCGTTGAAGATTTCATCGCGCGCGAACACCCACCCGTGCGCGGCATCGTATCGAAAGTACAAGTTGTATGCTTCCATAATGCCCAGCGTACCGGTCGCCAGACCGGTGAAGAGCATGGTCCAGAGCAGGGTATCGAACTGCCACTGTTTCCTGATCGAGTTCATGATCAATGGCACGAGCAGCAGAATCAGGAACGTGCCGCGCAGATCGCGTATGGCCGACGGAACGTTGTAGTTCCAGGCCAGCGACAGGACGGCAAATCCGAAAAACAGGGCGAGCGGCAAATCGATACTCGATCGACTCATGCGAAGGCGGTCTTCGAGCAGAAAGCGCAGACAAAAGACAGAGCCGATGAAGGCAAGAGAAATGCGCGACACAAACTCTTTCGGGGTGAGAAAGTTTTCGGTCGTCATCCGCGAGTACAGAAACGGCACAATCAGGGCGACCAGAACGACTCCGAAAAACACGAGCACGTCATGGTAAGACACCCCGAAAACGCCCTCACCAGGCGGAAGCGCGTCTGATGAAACTGGGACGGAAACCGGATCTCGATGTCGTCGAATTTTTGCCATGGCTGATTTCTTACTGCGGCATGATCAGGATATCGAGTCCGGGCCACTCGCCGTTCGAACCTGCAGCCTTGCGCGGCGGTGTCGCCGCATCTTTGATGTTGACATTCGCACTGGCAATACGCACCGTCGAAGACCCCGGGTAGAATGTGCCGTCATCGGCCGTTCCCCCCAGAGCGATAAAGAAGATCGATGAACTGGAGATGGTCGAGGTCGCGACCAGATCAGCCACCCGCACTTCCTGACTGAACTGCAGATCCTGTGTATTGTCTGGATATGCCGCAAACGTAATCGGTTGACTGCCCAGCAGATTGCGCGAAAACTCGAAACGCAGCATATCGCCGGGAGTCACATGGCGATTGTTGTCGACATCGACCCAAAAGACTTTCTGCAGCGCCAATGCCGGCTTGTAATCGACAATAATGTCGTCTCGCGGGTCGAGATGGTCGATGCCGAGCGACTTCACCTGCCCGACGTTTGAATCGACCAGATAATCGCGACCCCACGGGTCGACGGGAACGATCTGCATGTATTTGCCGATCAGTATGCGCGAATCGGTACCAGTGAATTTCTTGTCTTCAAAGGTGTCGAACTTGATCAGGGCCTCTTTGATGATATCAAGTTCGTGCTTGGCTTTGGCCAGCTTCGCTTCACGCACATAGTTCTCGTAGTATGGAGTCGCAACCCCGACGAGCACGGCAATGATCGCAATGACGATGAGAAGTTCAATAAGGGTGAAACCACGGTTTTTCATAGCGGGGCATGATACCACACCCCCTCAGACGAGACAAACCCTAAAAGAAAAATGCGGCCCCAGATCGGGCCGCCCCAAAGGGAAAAAAGGCTGCGTTTTCTAAGAACAAACGCCTTGTTCGCGAGTTCTCACGACTTACTGCGCCAGAATCTTCAACTTATCGGAATTTGCCGAGGCTCCGGTGCCATCCTGCAGTTGATTGCCGGCAGCGATGGAAACGGTATCACTTCCGGGGACAAACGCTGTCAACACGGCATACGACGCAATGTTCTTGAAAGTTCCGGTGACCTGTGCAGGACTGCTCAAGCTTCCACCTGACAACGTAAGACCGCTCAGGTTGGGGGCAGCGGTAAGAATCGGCCGCGTGCACTTGAACAATACGGAATCAGGAATATCAACGGTTCCATTCTGGTTGATGTCCAGCCACACAATCCGAGACACGGCCATTCTCGGCCGAAACTCCGCGATGATATCGTCACCACCGCCGATCTGACCATCACTCCCTTTGGTGAAACACGTCGAAGAAGCAGTCAAGATCTGATATGGGGCACCCCACGGATCAACCAGCGCTTTACTGAGAAACGGCCCGACAAGACTGGCAATGGTCGTCCCTGTGTATTCCTGGCCTCTCTCGAGTTCATAACGTACAAGTGCATTACGAATCTCATCGAGATCCGCTTTCGCTTTCGAAATTCGACTGTCGTCGATGTATTGCTGCACATACGGAATAGCTGCACCGGACAAAATGGCAATGATTGTGACGACGATCAACAATTCGATTAGGGTTACACCACGGCGCATAACTATTCTTCCTTTCTGTGAGAACGCGCCTCGAAACAATCGAGGCGCATTTGATCAGAACGAGGTTATTGGGCCAAAATTTTGATGGTGTCGAGGAGAGGTCGATTATCAGCACCATCTAGCAGGGGACTCGTTCCCGCAGAGGTCAAAGAAATCGTATCGCTGCCCGGAACAAAGGTTGCCGCAACCGCATAAGAAGCGATATTGGAGAATGCCCCAACACGTTGCCCGGCAGCAGTAATAATCGCACCTGCAGAACAGGAAACACCTGCCGCAGCGTTTGCCGTCGCCGGTGCCGCAGCCTTCAACGGACGCGTACACTTGAAATGCACTGAATCTCCGGTGTTGACCAATCCATCCTGGTTTGTATCGATCCAGTAGACACGCGAAACAGCCATCGGAGGGCGATAACTGATGACGATATCGTCACCACCGCCATCAGTACCGTTTGCACCCTTTGAATAGGCCGTCGAAGAAGCTGACATGACAACGTAGGGCGCTCCCCACGGATCAACCAGTGATTTGCTCAGGAACGGGCCTACCAGACTGGCAATGTTCGCTTGAGTATAGGCTTGACCGCGCTCGACTTCATAGCGCGCAAGCGCATTGCGAATTTCGTCAAGGTCCGCTCGCGCTCGGCCGATGCGCGAATCTTCGATGTAATCCTGCACATACGGAATGGCTGCGCCCGCGAGAATGGAAAGAATGGTAACGACAATCAACAGCTCGATCAGTGTGACGCCTTTTCTCCCTAACATAGTTGTACCCTCCATGTTTTTGTTCGACATCAGGTTAACCAGCAGAAACCGTACCACTTACTGCGGCAGAATCCGAACAGCCTGAGAAGCGAGAGCCAGAGACCCAGCCTTGTCTTTTAACAGCCCATGACCGGTATTGATGGTAATAGTGTCGCTTCCTGGAGTGAACGCATTCGCGAGCTTCACGTCGACCACGAGGGTCTTTTCTGCCAAGAGACTCATGCTCGCCGTGACTGCATTGAATGCCGTCTGCATCGTTCCAGATGAGATTTTGAAAATGGTGTCGATGTTTGCTCCGTTGAAGTCAGCGACTGCATTCAATATCTTGCGACTGAACTGCAGTTGCACCTGGTCTGGAACGTTCTGCAGATCGACAGCACCGGTCTGATTCTTGTCGACCCATTTAACCTGAACCAGAGCCAAGGGCGGCTGGTAAGGCACGGCAATATTGTCCTGGTCTTTCGCGGTGGTACCGAATTCTCGGTCCGGACCAGGCGAGAAGACAGTTCCAGAGTTCGTGGCTACAACGTAGGGCTTCCCCCACGGGTCAATCGGAGCCTTGTTCAAGTAGCGGCCGGTCAAATCTTCAACCGTCGCTTTCACATACTCGCCCTCACGAGTCTCATACACCGCCAAGGCGCGCGCAATTTCTTCCAGATCGGTCTTGGCCTTCGCGATTTTTGATTCTTCAACGTATGACTGCACGTAAGGAAGGGCAGCACCGGCAAGGACCGCCAGGATCGTGATAACAACCAGTAACTCAATGAGTGTGAAACCTTTTCTAGACATATTGCAAGCCCTCCTTGGGTCGAATTTCCTTACTGCGGGTTGATAATGACACCCTGTGAAGCCAGGGCGAGATTACCGGCCTTGTCTTTCAGCAAGCCGTGATTGTTCTTAATCGAAATCGTATCGCTGCCCGGGGTAAATGCGTTTGCCAGCTTGACATCAACAACCAGTGTCCGCTCAGCCAGAAGGCTCATGCTCGCCGTAAGAGCATTAAATGCTGCTCCCATGGTACCTGACGAGATAGAAAAAATGTTGTCGATACCGGCACCATCGAAATCAGAGACCGGATTCGAAATTCGGCGGCTGAAAATCAACTGCACCTGGTCAGGGGTGTTCTGCAAGTCGACAGCTCCCGTCTGGTTCTTGTCAACCCATTTCGTTTGTACGAGAGCCAGTGGCGGCTGGTACGGCACAGTGATGTTGTCCTGATTGGTCGCCGCGGTTCCCGCCTGGCGATCCGGTCCACCCGAAAAGACGGTTCCCGAATCGGTGGCAACACCATAGGGCTTGCCCCACGGATCAATAGGGGCTTTGTTCAGGTAGCGGCCGGTCAAATCCTCGACCGTCGCTTTGGTGTATTCACCTTCTCGGGTCTCGTAGACCGCGAGAGCACGAGCGATTTCTTCGAGGTCGGTTTTCGCTTTCGCGATCTTCGATTCCTCAACGTATGACTGCACATACGGTAGGGCAGCGCCAGCCAGAACAGCCAGAATCGTAATAACCACCAACAGTTCGATCAGTGTAAAGCCCCGTCTCATAACACCATTCTCCTTTCCGAAGACTCTATGTCTTATTGCGGTTGAATTATGACGCCCTGACTTGCCAAACAGCGATTGGGCTGAGGCACAGCCGTGTCAAACAAGCTGCTGCCGGGTACGACCGAGAACGTATCGCTGCCGGGAACGAACGTGTCCTGCGTGTTAGCGGTCAGTTTGAGCGTAAACGTCTTGCCATCTGAAGCCACTTGGATTCCAGCCCAGTCAAAAGCTGCGTTCCAAGTGCTGGTACCGGTAACAACGAAGTTCGCCGAGTCGGTCGGGGTGCTGGTTGGGCCGACAACACGCGAGAACGTGAGCTGAACATAGTCTTGGACGTTCTGGGTGTCGACGGCTCCTGTCTGGTTGGCGTCGACCCATTTCACTTTTACGAGGGAAAGAGGAGGTTGATAACCGTAGGTCAGGTCGTCTTGAGTGAATGGAATACGGTCTGGCCCGCAGGATAAGACGATACCGGAGGAAGAGGCGACCACATACGCTCGGCCCCAGGGATCGATGGGGGATTTGTTGAGGTAGCGGCCAGTGAGCTGAGAGACGTCGGAGGCGTTGTAGTCGCGCTCGCGGGTTTCGTAGACGGCGAGGGCGCGACCGATCTCTTCGAGGTCGGCTTTTGCTTTGCTGATGCGGCTTTCCTGCACGTAGGACTGGACGTACGGGAGGGCGGCGCCGGCGAGGACCGCGAGAATCGTGATCACGACCAGCAGCTCGATGAGGGTAAAGCCTGCGTTGAACGTCCGTGTTATCGACTTTTTCATCCTGACACCCATCATACCAGTTCTCCCCGCTGTTTTCTCGATTTTTCATCCGTTCGAGTTGCGAGAAATAAATACATCTTTATTTCAGCAACTCTTGTACCCGCTAAAAATGCCAAAAACCGATCTAATACGCACAAAAATCGAGGCAATTTTACCTCGATATCCATTTTTTCCTTAGGGAAATATAGAAAGTTTTATTATTTTCGATTTCCTCACTGCCGTCGACGTTGAATGACCGCTGCCGGGCTCGACGCCAACCGCTCGGGCGGTCGGCTGAAATCCACGATCGAATCAATAAACTCACGAGGCGCGATCGTCGTCTTGCCGATCTCGATTCGCGGAGGAACAGGTGGCGAGAACTCGATCTGGAGCGTCTGCCCCTGCGTGGCAACCAGGACTCTCGCCGAGCCGAGCGCCTGGGCCGGGGCACTGGCGACAAAATCAAAGACGGTCGGAGCCAGAAATCGACCCGGTCGCGAGAGAGTGATTTCAAGCAGATCTCCGATATCGATCTGGTTGTTGCGGTTCTGATCGATGTATTCAGCCTTGGTGATGTAGAACCCGGAAGGCAGATAGTGAATCACGACATCGTCGGTTGAGATGCGCCCCGAGTAACCGTCGATACCATCAGGGCCGAACGAATAGAGCACCCCAAGCTCGGGACGATGAAAGTACGGGCGCTCCCAGGGGTCGTTCGGCGGGTCGCTTTCGAGATAGGTGCCGATGAAGTTGCCCAGATAGAGCTTGGTAAACGTGGCCACTTCAAAAATCTTTTCTTCTTTCAGCGTGTACAAGCGCACGGCCCGCGTCAGGATCTCAAGGTC
>CAYYIY010000035.1:46742-55948 GCA_964472075.1 uncultured bacterium
GATTTCGCCTTTGTCACGCGAGCCTGCTCGATATGTTTCATATACTCTTCAATGGCGAATACCAACAGAAGCCCCATGATCAGCAGTACAACCATCAGTTCGATCAGCGAAAAACCTAATCGAGCCTGGCTTCGTTGCATTGCCGCGAACTGCTTCACCACCAACTCCTATTTGTATCTGGCAGGCTCGCCCTCACGACCGACGACAAGAGTGCTTCCCTCCTGCGGAACCTCCGGATCGAGATTCACGAGATGAGGCGTGACCAGCATGATCATCTCAAGGTCAGACTGATCATTCTTGCCCGCGGTCAGTAGAGTACGGAACAGAGGCACCTTATTCAACAGGGACGGACTGTTCTTGATCGTGGAATTGTTCTGCCTGATGAGGCCGCCCAGAACCACGGTTTCGCCGTCTTTGACTCGGACGTACGTTTTGGTGGTCGCGTCAGAGCGAGTGATCTGGCCGCTTTCCTTGTCGATGCTGTAATCGGAGTCAACCCGCGTGTTGATCTGCAGGCTGATCTCATTGTCGCGGCTGATTTCGGGCGTCACTTCGAGCTGAATGCCCACGTTCACGTCACGATATTCCTTGTATGTCTGCGGCGTGTAGCCGAGATACGAATTGGAAGCCACTTCGTAGCGGGTATAGGGAACCGGGATGGTCTCGCCGATATTGATCGACGCCGTCTTGCCGTGAACCGCACGAATCTTCGGGCTGGCCAGGACTTTGGCTTTTTCTTCGCGTTCGAGGAAGTCCAGTTTTGCCTTGAGCGCAAAGCTGCGCGGTATGCGGTTAAGATCGTTCACCGACACGGAATAGTCGGCCTTGCCGACACCGTCAACCAGCGTCACGCCGAGCTGCTTGAGGCCTGAGCGGCGAATCTGCAGCAGTTTCACCTCGATGACCGCCTGCTTCAGCTTTTCATCGTGGTTGCGAATGACCTGTTCGATCAGATCGAGGTTCTCGGGCGTGTCATACACCGACATGGCGCTGATGCGATCGTCAATCGAGATGTTCTCAATGGCGATACGATCAGATAGCGCTTTGTTCCCTTTGATGACGTTGACAATTTCCTCGGGTTTCGCGTTAACCAGCTTGAATGTACGATACTCTTTCGTTCCGTATTTACGCGACTCTTCCTTGGTCAGAATGACGAAGGTGTTCTCATTGTGCGGGCGTTTGACGAGATCGTTGGTATTGATGAGCAGATCGAGCAGTTCGTCGAGGCTCAGGTTCTCGACATAGAAGTTCACCATCTTGTCAGGGACGGACTCATGGATGATCAGGTTGACGCCCATCATCTTCGAGAGGGTCTGCAGAGCATCCTTCAGACTGAGATCGCGGAACAGAAGTTCGCGCGCCATCTTTCCGGTCCCCTGGGTCAGACTGATGACCGTCAGATCGCGGCCTCGCAACGTGTATTGAAAGTTTCGCTGCAGCAGCAAACTGCGCAGCACATCGCGCAGAGGCACGTCATTGGCATGAATTGTAAATTTACCGCGCACGCCGGCATCGGCAAAGATGTGCAACCCGAGCTTCATAGCCAGGGCATTCAGAATCGTCGAGAGGTCTTCCTGTTCGAAAGAGAGAGTGACGCGCTGGGCCAGAACATCGGGCCCGCCTGCACTGGACGCTGCCCGCACCGTATGAACGGGAGCCGGCGGCAGAGAGTCGGTATAGAGGTCCTGTGATGAGATCTCCCCGACCGTGGTTGGAGTCCCGTCTTCAAGATACAGGTGGCCGCCCCGCACGACCGGGCTCATCGCCCCGCCCTTGTAAAACAGAACGGAAGCACGAACGACCGGAGGATTGGAACTGACCTGGCTGATACGAGCAAAACGAACCTTCGGATGCGGAGCGACCATCACCCGCGGCTCGGAATCCATGGAGAACCAGGGAATATCGATGAACAGCAGCTCAGGATTGACGCGCGACACCATGATGTCGGGAATACGATGCGCAGCAAACAACAGCAGACTGCGATCGTTGTTCGTCTGAAAACTGAAGTCGCTGAACACTTCGTTGGCGGCGAGCGGTACTACACTCGCACCCGTCAGCAGCAACATCAGTGCCAAAAACCGCAAGAGAGGCGGCCTTCGCTTCATAATCTTCGCTCCTTTGGCCGACCGGCATCATGGAACCGGCGACAGATAATGATCCAATTCCTGATATCGGCAATCTGAACAAAGAAGTTGAGGGTAAGGAGTGGACTTTTGCACATTTTTAACATGACCCAGTACCGAAAAAGGCCGTTTCTCGGCTACAGTGAAGGTGGGACATCACTCTCAACTTCACCGAGGAGAACCGGCCATGATCATTGTAACCCAACTTGCAGAACTTGTACAGCCTCTCCGCAAGGTTTTTACGCGTCCAAGCATGGTCTTGTTCGAAAACCTTCTCGAGGGCTGGATTCTCTGTCCATGTCGTCGCTTCATCACATCCGTGTTTCCGTTTGGAGATCCGAATGCAGTCCATGCCCATGATGCTTATCACCGGTTCTTCCGCTGTGGCGCTTGGAGCATGGCCGCCTTCTTCAAAACCTTGGCAACGATCGTGGTAACCCTTCTTGGCCATCCGAATGTTCTCTGGCTCATGGCAGACGATACCGTTCACAAGAAAACCGGAAGAAAGGTTGACGGAGCCAAGTATTGCCGGGATGCCGTGCGTTCGACGTCCACTCGCGTCGTCTATGCGTGGGGACTGCAAATTGTTTTGCTGTGTCTGGAAGTTCAACCGCCTTGGGGTGGTGAGCCGTTGGCATTGCCGATCAACATGCGTTTGTATCGTAAGCGTCCGAGCAAGCAATCGGGGAAAACCCTTCTTGATCTTCTTGATGAAATGATCGTTGAAGTCGCCGAGTGGTTTCCTGAACACCAGATCTTTCTTGTTGCTGACGGTTTCTATGCTCCTCTTGCAGGGAGATTGTTCAAGAACACATTTGTCGTCAGCCGCATTCGAAACGATGCTGCGATCTATAGAAAACCGAAGAAGATCAGTGGAAAGAGAGGGAGGCCGCCGAGTCGAGGGGAGCGATTGCCGACGCCCGCGCAAATCGCGATCACGGCAAAGGACTGGAGACTCGTGGAAACACTCGAACGCGGAAAGACAAGGCAGAGACTGGTGATCGTGCGCCACGTCGTTTGGCACAAAGTGTTGCCCGGAAAGTACATCCGTTTGATCATCTCGCGCGATCCGGAAGGAATCGAGAAGGACGATTTCTTCTTCACCACCGATCTCACCCTTGATCCCGGCTTGCTGGTATCCGCTTACGCCAATCGATGGGCGATCGAGGATACGTTCCGGAATGCCAAACAGTTTCTGGGTATTGAACAACCGCAGTCTTGGAAAGGGCCGGGACCAGAGAAAGTCGCTGCCATGGGGTATGCAGTTCATGCGCTTGTTTGGGCTTGGTTTATCAAACATGGCGATCATAAGCGGTTTCCTGACCGCCCATGGTATCAGAGCAAGGCGAATCCGTCGTTTCAAGATGCTCTTGCCGGAATCCGGCATCAAATCTGGACTCAACGAATTTCGACACCTGTGCTCGACCACCCTGAGTTTCATAAATTCACCGAGAACATGATAGAATCACTGGCGAGGGCCGCTTAAATGTACGAAAGTTCACTAAGGATTGTCAAGGATGTTTTTTCTACGAGCCCGAATGATGGCATGAACTTTCGGCTCATGGCAGAGAATGACGAATTCTCGATCTCGAGAGAAAATTCATGTGCTCCGTGCTCCGGCGAGCGGTTCGAGAGGCCCCCCGGTTCCCTGCAGTGACTTTCAGCGCAAAGTTCGTGAGTTGATGCAGGGGATACAGCCGGCTAAGAGCCTTCAGCAAATTATTTACGCCACAACGTGCGTTTTTTACACGTGCCGAGTAAAGCCGCCAAGGCCGATCTCCAGCAGTTCAATCCTGCTCGAGTTTAAATTTCACATTGAGAGGGCCGGCTGCGTAGGTGTCTTCTTTGACGACGGCGACGACCGTGAGCTTGCGGTTCAGTGACCTGATCTGCTGCACCATGTCGTAAAACGACAGCATCGATTCGGAAGACAGATCGCCGAAGCGCCCGGTGAGCGGGTTGCCGATCATTCCCTGACGGACGACTTCGTGATTGATTTCTTCCATGAAATCGAGAAGGCTTTTGGCAATGCTCTCACGCGACAGAGAGCCGTCGACCTGCAGACTGGCGATGTCGTCACCATTCTTGAAAATCAGGCTGTTGGGGCGAACCACGACGTTGACATGCCCGAGCGGCTCGCCCGCCATGAGATTCTGCATGGCGATTGCGCCGACCACCAACTCTTCTCCGGCACTGGCAATATGCACGGCCATTTTTTCGAGCTGCTCGCGATTTTCAATGGAAAACGTTTCTTCGTCTTTGACCAGCAGCCCTCTCTGACGCGCCAATCGCGAGACCGTGCGGCAGAAAGCGATCAGCTCGGCGGTGATCGATGCAGGCGATGTTCCCTGGCTGACAACCATTGCCGAGATAGGCTCATCCTTGCGGAAGACGACCAGTTCCTGTTCCTTGGAGCGGACGCGTTCCTGCAGGGCCGAGATGTCGGTTTGCAGTTTCTGCTGTTCCTGCTTCAGGCCGTCGACCTCAACGGTCAGCTTCTGTCGCGAAGCCATGAGTTCCTGCACTGAAAACAGAGCGATACGCACCTCGCTCGAAATCGCGGCTGCGGTCAGCAGCGTGATCGTCGTGATCAACATGCCGGTCGAGATGGCCACCAGAATGGCCGTGGCCCTCGGACGCAAGCCGAAGATGGTCAAACGGCGCTTGCCGACCCAGGTTCCGAGCAGATCGCCGAGATAGGCGACGATGGCGCTGACGACGAGAAGAACCAGAACCTGAGTCACAGAAACGTTCCTGTCATGAGATGTCTTTCTGAATCTGATCGAGCTGGAATCGCTCTCCCAGATAGAACTTGCGTGCGGTGGGGTCAGCGGCGACCGTTGCGGCATCGCCGGAAACCAGAATTTTTCCGAGGTTCATGATGTACGCGCGATCGACGATGGCGAGCGTCTCGCGCACGTTGTGGTCGGTAATCAGCAGCCCGAGCCCCTTGCGCTGCAACTGCAGCACGATCGACTGAATGTCCTGCACCGCGATCGGGTCGACGCCGGCAAACGGCTCATCGAGCAGAATGAAGCTGGGCTCAACCGCCAACGCCCGGGCGATCTCGACGCGCCGTCGCTCACCGCCCGAAAGCGCATAGCCCATGCTATCGGCAATGCGGCCGATATTGAGTTCATCGATCAGGCGCTCCATGCGGCTCTTGCGTTCGGCCTCGGGAATATCGACGTTTTCGAGAATCAGTCTGATATTGTCCTTCACCGTCAGCTTGCGAAAGACCGACGCTTCCTGCGGCAGATAGCCGATTCCGAGGCGGGCGCGCTGGTACATGGCGAGGCCGGTAATCTCGCGATGATTAAAGTGAATCGTGCCGACATCAGGTTTGATGAGGCCGACAACCATGTAAAACGTCGTGGTCTTGCCGGCACCATTCGGCCCGAGCAGCCCGACAATCTCGCCTTTCCTGATGTGAAGCGAAACCCCATCGACGACTTTGCGGGACGAGTAGGTCTTGCTGACGCTAGTGACCTGAATCTCGTCGACTGCCGGGGCGGCCGTCACGGGGGTGTCGGCCGGCGAAGTCGCGGTTGTCGCAGTGGTCATGGAGTCGCTCATTCCGATTGTGCCTCAATCACGGCATCGCCGACCGGGGTCAAGCCGCCTGGGCCGGGAACCGGCATACCGGCTCGCGATGCGGCATCTTCAAGTGCCTTGCGATCGTCATCACCGCCGGACTTGTCTTCCGTATCGGGTTCTGCCTTTGCCGTGCCGGTAGCGGTCTCACCGCCCTCGGACTTTTTCTTTTTCTTCTTCTTTTTGTCATCACCCTCGAATGGGCTCTTCTGCCCTTTCGGATATACGGTGGCATGCACATCGCCGACCGCGATGGTGCGATCTTCGTTCGGGTAGTAGATGATCTTGTTGGCGTAGATCTCGGAAACCTGTTCCTGCGCTCCGGGTGCTTCTTTGCCGGTCTGGAACCCGTGCGCCCGTCCGACGATGATCAGGCGGTTTTCGCGGTCGAGATAAATGGCCTTATCGCCGGTGGCGCGCAGGGTTTTCGTCACGATCAGCACGTTGTCGCGCGCGATGGCCTTGTCTTCGCGCGAGAACATCTCGAGCGAATCACACTTGAGATCGGAAAGCGGCGACTTCTCGTTTTCCGCGGCTTCCTGGGCGGTTTCCCCTTCGCGATAGGCGACTTCGACGACGTGCACATCACCCTTGGCAAGAAAGCGATTTTCCTTATTAAAGCCCTCAACTTCGCGACAGGTGAGGATCACGCGAGATTTGCGCCTGGACACCGTGCCGTCTTCGCTCTTCGTCTCGCGTTCAACGATGCGGACCAGTCGTGGGTTTCCCTGCGCCACGATGCGGTCTTCCTTGACGAACGCTTCAAGATAATCAGCGGTCAGCACCGAGCCCGGCTGCGTGATGCGCACGTTGTCGAAGGCTTTGACCACCTCGATCGTGCGATCGTAGATACCGCGGTCGGCTTCGAGCACCGAGTCTTTCTGTTCGGCTTTCATGCCGCCGCGCACGACGTAGACGTTGCCCTGCATGGTCATCAGGCGACTGGTGATCACCATGTCGCCGGCGGTAATCGAACTCAGGGCGAAAAGCGACATGGGAAGCAAGGCGAGCAGCGCCGGCAGCACCCAGATCCAATAAGGAATGGGCAGCAGTCGCCGACGATCATTGTACGAGTTACAGTTTCGTTTCATTTTCTTCCGATCCTGTTTTCAACGAATACGTTTCGAAACAGTTGCCGACGTTGCCGGTTCAGGGCTTGATGCCGCAGGCACGATCGCCGAACTCGCGGCCGGCACCGACCCCGTTGTCGGCACCGCGACCCCGGAAGCCGGGATGTTCATCGGCCCCGAGGCTGCCTGAAACGGAGCGCCGTTCCAGAACGGGGCCTCTTCGGTCGACGAAGCCGTCAGCGAAACCGAAGCCGTGGTTGCGCTTGCCGCGGGCCAGATGCGAATCAGCACATCACGTTTCAGTTCCCCTTCCCGGGTGCTGGTATTATAACGCAATTCTCTGCCTGTGATGATCATATCATCTTTCCAGATCGTCACGGGGCACGTGGTGAACAGTTCCTTGCGATTCTGGAAGTAGCGCGCCTCTTCGGCGCGAAAACGTTCACGATCGGTGGTATGCAGCCGCACGTCGCCCCAGAAGCGAATCTCATACGGCGTGCGCTGCGCATTCGAGGCCAGCAGCTCACCCGAGCGGGTCGCCACCTGCTTGTCGAAGAACAGAGCGCGCACGTTGGTCGCGATCATATTGTTCTGCGAATCGTCCATGTCGACGACATCGGCAAAAAACCGCACCGCTTCAAAGCCCTTGTCCATCTCGCTGAAGTGCACGTCGGTCAGACGCATCTTCTGTTTCACGTATTTCGTGCGCGCCTCTTCGAGATCGTCACGCCACATCAGCACGACCAGAAAGATGATCAGCATGAACATCCAGAACCCGACGCTGGAAAAGATTCCCTTCATTCCGTCCTCCCCAGTTCGGCATGGCGATACCGCTCATGAAACCAGACCCAGTGGTCAGGGCGGCGCCTGATGATGCGTTCGAAAGCGTTGACGTAGACCTGCACCTTCGCCGGCATCGGCAGGGAAACGTCCCATCTGAGTTCGGGATCAATGCGCACCACATGCCGTCCATCGGCCTGACGTTCAATCGAAACCGGGAAGAGACCGGCGCCGGTGCGCTCAGCCAGGATGATCGGCGTGTGATAGAACGAAGCTTCGCGACCGAAGAACGAGACGCGGTATCCCCGTTCGCGAGCGTTGAGATCGCTGACAATGCCCACCACCCCACCCTTCTTGAGTCGCTTGAGCGCCGACGGCAGATTGTTATCCATGAGCACCTTTACCCCGCGTCTCTCACGGAACCCGTTGATCAGCTCGGTCATGGCATTCAGCGCCTGCGGTCGCACGATGGCATGCAGTTCGAAGCCCAGACGAATCAATGTGTAGGCGACAAGCTCCCAGCTGCCGTAATGTCCCGACAGAATGATGATACCACGCCCCGCAGCACGCGCCGCGTCCAGGTGCTCTCGGCCCTCGACCCTGATGAATTGCGGGTCAGCGGCCAGCAGCTTCTCATAGAGAAAGACTTCCAGGAGTGACGTGACCTGATTGCGGGCCATGCCTTCAAGAATCTCGGCAGCGCGGCCGCGAAACTCGACCGGCAGCAGTTCTTCGGCCCGGCGCATTTCTCGCGCGAATACCCACGGCATGAGCTTGAGCAGCAGCCGGCGCAGTTTCGGCAGCCGTGACACCGGACCGTTCTCGATGAAACGAACAATAGACAGTACCAGCCAGTAGCGGGCAGCCCGCCTGACCTGCTTGAAACGATCGCGCCAGGAAAGATCAGCCAAGATATGCCTGCACCAGGGGTTCGAGTTCGTTGCGGGTCTTCAGGATCAAATCGACCGCTTCCCGGATGGCCCCGTTGCCCCCCGGAAGCGAGAGTACCAGGTCGGCTCGTTTGCGAGCCTCTTCGTGTGCGTCACTTGGGGTCATGAATAAACCGACGTGCCCGACCATGGTGAGATCATTGACGTCGTCGCCGATATACGCGACCTGTGTCTGGTCGAGTCCGCGGCGCGCCAGAATGTCGGCGAGCACCGCACGCTTGTTGCCGACCTGTTGATGCAGCTCGGCAAACTTCAGTTCGGCGGCGCGTTTCGTCAGCGCTTCGGCGGAGCGCCCTGAGATGCAACCGCAGAGATAGCCGGCTTTATGCCAGAGATCGATGCCCATGCCGTCACGGGCCGAAAAACGTTTCATCTCGAAGCCGGCCGTTCCGTGGATGATCGCTCCATCGGCGAGAACGCCGTCGCAATCGAACAGCAGCAGCTTGATGGGTTGAATGGCGCGAGTCAGTTCAGCATCCGTCATGAGTTCCTCCTGAGAGCGGCCCCTATACTACGATTCCGGCCGCATCCGCGCAAGTGGTCAGTTCAGGTCAGGCAATTCTCGGTGAGAAAAACGTACCTGGTCAGGCCGTTTTGATCCCCTGTCGCTTCGCACGACACACTTCGGCAACTGCGATCATCGACTCATCTCGCTTCTTCGTCGAACCTCTTCGAGCGCCCATCCCTGG
>CAYYIY010000036.1:0-55770 GCA_964472075.1 uncultured bacterium
ACGTGATCGAGGCCGCCGTAGCCGATATCGTAAGCCCAGCCGTCGCCGCCGACGACCCAGACCGACCTCTTCACGAGATAATCGGCGATAGTCAGGAGCCGCTTGGCTTCAGGTTCATTGCAGCCGGCCAGCGCCTTCTTCAGCTTCGCGACGTTCTCGCGCTGCGCTTCGATGCCGGCAGGGGTTCCCTGATCCTGTTTCTTTACCGCTTCGAACAGAGGCGCTGCATCCTTGCAGGATTGGCAGCTGCAGGTCGCCAGCTTGTCGATCAACTCGAGTGCCTGATCGCGCATCTTGTCGGTCGCCAGGCGCATGCCCATGCCGAACTCGGCATTGTCTTCGAACAGGCTGTTCGACCAGACCGGGCCGCGACCGTCAGAACGGGAGCAGTAAGGGGTTGTCGGCAGGTTGCCGCCGTAGATCGAGCTGCAGCCCGTGGCATTGGCGATCATCAGGTGGTCGCCGAACAGCTGGGTCAGCAGCTTGACATATCCGGTTTCGCCGCAGCCGGCGCAGGCGCCCGAGAATTCGAACAACGGGCGACGCAACTGGGTGCCGAGCGGAGTGTTGAGATTGACCAGCGAAAGCTCGGGGTCGGGAATGCGCAGGAAGTGGGCGAAGTTCTCGGCTTCGGCCTGGCGCAACGGAGCCTGAGGCGCCATATTGATCGCTTTCTTGCCGGTGTCCTTGTCCTTCCTGGGGCAAATGTACACGCAGGTACCGCAGCCCGTGCAGTCTTCCGGTGCAACCTGGACGGTGAAGGCAAGATCTTTATCCTTGAACTGAGGGGCGGTCGCTTTGCAGCTCTTGAAGGTCTTCGGCGCTTCTTTGGCCCACTTCGGATCGTAGACCTTGGTGCGAATTGCGGCATGCGGACACACGAGAGAGCAGAGTCCGCACTGAATGCACATATTGGCTTCCCAGACCGGAATCTGGGTCGCGATGCTGCGCTTTTCCCACTGGGTGGTCGAGGTCGGGAAGGTGCCGTCGACGGGCATCTTCGAGACCGGGATCGAATCGCCCTTGCCGGCAATGATCGTACCGAGCACGTCGCGCACGAATTCGGGAGCCTCTTTCGGCACGCCGACGCGCATCGGGATAGTGCTGGTTACCTTACTGTATTTAACCTCTTCATAGCTGTTCGCACCGATATCGACAGCTTCCTGGTTCATGCGCACGACTTCGTCACCCTTGCGGCCATAGGTCTTCTTGACGGCATCCTTGATGCTCTTCATGAACTGTTCACGCGGCAGAATCTGGCTGATCGCAAAGAACGCAGACTGCATGATGATGTTGATGCGGTTGCCCAGGCCGAGCTTTTCGGCATGACTGAGCGCATCGATGACGTAGAATTTCGCCTTCTTTTCGATGATCTGCTTCTGCATCTCGGCGGGCAGTTTGTCCCAGACCTCGGATGCCTTGTATGGGCTTTCAAGCAGGAAAGAGCCGCCTTCCTTCAGATCGGAAAGCATATCGTACTTGTCGATGAAGCTGAAGTTGTGGCAGGCGATGAAGTTCGCGGCACTGATCAGATACGGGCAGCGGAGCGGCTTCTTGTTGAAGCGCAGATGAGAAACCGTGACGCTGCCTGACTTCTTCGAGTCATACACGAAGTAAGCCTGTGCGTAGTTTTCGGTTTCCATACCGATGATCTTGATCGAGTCTTTGTTGGCGCCGACCGTGCCGTCGGAACCCAGGCCGTAGAACTTGGCCGAATAGGTGGACGGATCATTGGTCTGAACCTTCGGACCCAGAGGCAGGCTGGTGTTGGTCACGTCATCGACGATACCGACGGTGAAGTGATTCTTCGGTTCCGCCTGATTCAGGTTGGCAAACACGGCAACGACCTGATTCGGGGTGAAGTCTTTGGAACCCAGCCCGTAGCGGCCGCCGACGACTTTCGGCCAGCCCTTGAACGGCGCGGATTTCGCTTCGAGCGCTTCGCCGATGCCGTTGCGTACATCGAGATACAACGGTTCGCCGAGACTGCCCGGTTCCTTGGTGCGGTCGAGAACCGCGATCGCCTTGGTGGTGGCGGGGAACGCCTTTACCAGATGTTCGACGGAGAACGGGCGATAGAGGCGGCACTTGATCAGGCCGACTTTTTCCCCTTTGGCGACCAGATGATCGACGACTTCGTGAACGGTTTCGGCACCGCTGCCCTGCAACACAATCACGCGCTCGGCATCAGGGGCGCCGACATATTCGAACAACTTGTACTGGCGACCGGTCAGCTTGGCAAACTTGTCCATCGCCTTCTGAACGATGGCCGGAGTCTTGTCGAGGAACGGATTGACGGTTTCGCGACCCTGGAAGTAGACATCAGGGTTCTGGGCGGTTCCGCGCATCATCGGACGATCGGGATTGAGTCCGCGATCACGATGAGCCTGAATCAGTGAATCGGGAAGCATCTCGCGCATGACGTCAAAGCTGAGAAGCTCAACCTTGTCGACCTGGTGCGAGGTGCGGAACCCGTCGAAGTAGTGCAGGAACGGCACGCGGCTCTCGAGAGAAGCGGTCTGCGAGATCAGCGCAAAGTCCATCGCCTCCTGGACGCTGTTGGAAGCCAGCATGGCCCAGCCGGTCTGACGGCAGGCCATGACATCGGAATGATCGCCGAAGATCGAAAGACCCTGGCAGGCGAGCGAGCGAGCGGCAATATGAAACACGGTCGGGGTCAGTTCGCCCGCGATCTTGTACATATTCGGAATCATGAGCAGCAAGCCCTGTGAGGCGGTAAAAGTGGTGGTCAACGCCCCGCTGGTAAGCGAGCCGTGCACGGCACCGGCGGCGCCGCCTTCTGACTGCATTTCGACGACGACCGGAACGCTGCCCCAAATGTTCTTTTCGCCGGCGGCGCTCTTTTCGTCGGCGGCCTCACCCATGTTCGAGCTGGGAGTGATCGGATAAATACAAATCACTTCGTTGGTCGCATGGGCCGTATACGCCACTGCGGTGTTGCCATCCATCATGGCAAACTTCTGATTCGCTGAAGCCACGGTTTTCCTCCAGGCTGTGAGATTTTGCGTGCCGCCCAATTCTCGGCCCGCATTCGGAGGGCCATGATAGTCTCATTGGTACGCGATGTCAAGGCTATCCTCCCGTCACAACCACGAAGAACACTGATCATTTCAGGGATTCCCTCTTTGAGAAAATATTCTCAATGTCGGGGGTTTTTCGGATCACCGTTTCTGCATGCGATTCCGAGTCCGTTCTTTGCCTGTTCGAGAGGTCTTACCGCTTTGCGCACTTGCCTTGCGCCGCGGAGAAGATTACGGTACAGTGTTCACCACTTTGGAGACCACCGAGGAATAGCGGCATTGTACAAGACCATCGACAAATACATTCTTGAAGAGCTGCTTCAGCCTTTTCTCTTCGGGCTGGCGTTCTTCGTGACCATCTGGCTGATCGACCTGATGATGGAACTGATCAACCTGATCTTCTCGAAGGGCGTTCCCGCCTCCGTTACCGCATTCCTGTTTTTGTACAACCTGCCGCCGACCCTCGTCATCAGTTTTCCCATGGCGATTCTGCTGGCCAACCTGATCGCGTTCGGGCGCATGTCGTCAGATTCTGAAATCATCGCTCTCAAGGCCGGCGGCTACAGCTTCCGACGCATCGTCACTCCCGCCATCGCCTTCGGCATCTTCATTACCGGTCTGACGTTTCTGTTCAATGAAAAAGTCGTACCTGTGTCAAACGACAAGTTCGCCAAGCTGTTTCGGCGCGAAGTCACGTTGAAGCGGCCCCTGCCGAAGATCTCGGCCAACAGGTTTTTCGAAGCCGGACCGGGGCGCAAATTCTTCGTGCAGCGCTACGACGAAAAGGAAAAAATGATGCTCGGCGTCGTGATGTATGAAGGCCAGCCCAAGAATTTTCCGCGCATCATCGAGGCCAAACGGGCCCGCCTGGAAGAAGGGCGGTGCCTGTTCTGGGATGGCCGCATCTCTGATCTGAAGAGTTCGGGCGATGATTATCACTACACCTACTTCGACGTGATGGAGTACCCGATCGACACGCATTATGTGAACCCTGACGACGTGCCCGACAACAAGAACTCGCGTCGCATGAACATGGCCGAGTTGTACGATTACATTCAGGAACTCAAGCTCAAGGGCATGACCGAAAAGGCGATCAATCAGAACTGGATCGAGTTCTGGACCAAAACCTCGATTCCGTTCGCCAGCCTGATCTTCGTCTTTATCGGCGCCCCGCTGGGCACCTCGACCAGCCGTTCCGGAACGAGCATCGGGGTAGGACTTTCCGTCGTCATCATCTTCATCTACTATATTCTGTTCGCGGCCGGCCGGGCTTTTGCGAACGGCGGTTATCTGACCCCGTTCGTCGGCGTCTGGCTTCCCAATTTCATCATTGGAACATTCGGTCTGGTGCTGATTCGCAATGCTCAACGCTAGGACATTCTTCACCCTCGGCTCAACACATTCACCCGCAAGGATACCGGTATGAAAGACACACTCTCTCCCGTTTTACAGAAGGCTTTACAGCCGCTCTTCCAGGAACTGAACATCGAGAACCCGGAAGCCTATGTCGAGTTGCAGCGTCCGCCGGAATCCAAATTCGGTGATTTCTCGTTGAACACCGCCATGCGGCTGGCCAAACCGGCGAAGCAACCACCGGCCAAAATCGCCCAGCGGCTGGTCGATCTTCTGACGCCCGTTTCAGACTGGCTCGCGAAAGTCGAGGTCGTCGGGCCGGGCTTCGTCAATCTGTTCTGCACCGACGCCTCGATCGAGAAGACGCTGACCGAAATGGCCCGCGACGCACGGCTGGGTCTTTCATCAGTCGGAAACGGCCAGGTCGTCGTCATCGATTATTCGAGCGTCAATATCGCCAAGCAGATGCACGTCGGACACCTGCGCTCCACCATCATCGGCGACGTGCTCGCACGCGTGCTCGAAGCGCTCGGCTACACGGTCATCCGCCAGAATCATCTGGGCGACTGGGGCGTTCCTATTGCGATGGTCATCTGGAAAACCGCACCGATTCTGCGCGATCTCGAACAGCGGGGCGTCGACCCGGCCAAAGAACTCACGCTGAGCCGACTCGAGGAGTTGTACCGGCAGGTCACTCAGGAGTGCAGCGCCGACCCAACCAAAGCGGAAGAGTGTCGCAAGGTCCTTGTGGCTCTTCAGGCGGGAGACGCGCAACTGGTCAAAGATTGGGAAACCATCACACGCATCTCGATGAGCGAGGTCTATCGCATTTATCGTCTGCTCAATGTCACCCTGACCGAACGGGATGAACGTGGTGAAAGTTTTTACCGCGATCGGCTCGCTCAGACCGTACAACTCATCAAAGATTCAGGCAAGCTTCAGGAATCACAGGGAGCGCAGTGCGTCTTTCTGCAGCAGTTCAAAACAAAAGACGGGTCTCCGCTTCCCATCATCGTTCAAAAGTCTGACGGCGGGTACAATTACGAAACCTTCGACCTGGCCGCCGTTCGCTATCGCATTGCCGAACTGCATGCCGATCGTATCATTTACGTCACCGACGCCCGGCAGGCTCTGCACTTTTCACAGTTCTTCGCCGTCGCCGACACCTGCGGCTGGACCATGAAGAACGGCAGGCGGATTCCGCTCGAACACGTCACCTTCGGCAGCGTCATGGGTGAAGACAACAAGCCGCTCAAGACCAGAAGCGGTGAAAACGTCAAGCTTTCGGACCTGCTGAACGAGGCGGTGGAGCGTTCTCTGGCCGTTGTGCGCGAGAAGAACACCGACCTGTCCCCCGAGAAGCAACAGGCCGTGGCCGAAGCCGTCGGGATCGGCGCGGTCAAATACGCTGATCTTAGCAACAACCGGAACAACGATTACGTGTTTTCGTGGGACCGCATGCTGGCGCTGAACGGCAACACCGCCCCGTATCTGCAGTATGCGCATGCCCGCATCTGCTCGATCTTCCGCAAGGGAAACATCGACGCCGACTCGCTGCCGAACACCTTTCACCTGACTCAACCGGCTGAACGGACTCTGGCCATGAAACTGCTGCAGTTTCCCGAAATCGTGAACGCGGTCGCCGTCGATTTGCGGCCGCACGTTCTCTGCACCTATCTCTTCGAACTGGCCGTCGCCTTTTCGTCCTTCTACGATCAGTGCCCTGTGCTTTCGTCATCTGAAGGAAGCGAGCGCAACACGCGACTCGGACTCTGCCATCTGTGTCGTCGCGTACTGGCTCGCGGCCTCGACCTGCTCGGAATCACCGCTCCTCAGGAGATGTAATCATGCCCCAGTGTCGCAGTTGCGGAAGCAAGGATGCCAAGGGCCTGTTTTGCGGCATCTGCGGAGCTCGACTCGAGTCGGCGGCCTCGGTTGCCGCGCCCGCCAAACCTTCTTCGGCCGCCCCGCGCGCCCAGAATGTACAGGTTAAGGAACATCCAACACCTCCATCGATCGAGGGAAAGGCGACGTTGAATCTTGATCGCCTGACCGCCGACTTGAAGGCCGACCCCGGGAATGCGAACGCGTATCTCAAACTCGGCGAGGCCTTGTTTCACGCCGGAAAATTCGATCGTGCCTATTCGACGTATCGTGCGGCGCGGGCGATCGCACCTGACGACCCCGGGATTCTGCGCATGGGCGCTCGCATTCTCGACGCCCTCGGTCGAAGAGAAGAGGCCATCGAACTGTGGGACCGCTGTCTCAGACTGGCCGAGACGGATATCGAAGCCGGGCTGCAGATCTCACGGCTGCTGTATGAGTCAGGTCGACGACGCGAAGCGCTGGCCCGCCTGCAAACCTGGCGGCGACAGTCGGCGCAGCGACCGGAACTGCTATTGCGGGTCGCCGAGATTCAACTGGCGATTGGGAATCCGGGTGAAGCCCTCGATGATATTTCCCAGTATCGCAAGCTGGCCGGCAACACGCGCGAGGCGTATCTGCTGCAGGGGCGCGCCATGATGGCGCAGAACTTCGCCGACGGCGCCATCGGCCTCTATCGCGAAGCCCTCGCGTCCTTCCCGGATGACCCTGATCTGCGCTGGGGACTGGGCAAAGCCCTGCTGGCGGCCAACGTACGGGGTGAGGCCATGCTCGAATTCGAGCGTGCCGCGAAAACGGCTCCTGATCGTGTAGAGATTCTTTTCGAACTCGGACGATTGTCCGGTGAAGCCGGAATGGAGGATCGAGCCGAGGAGGTGTTTCAGAAGATTCGCGAGGCCAATGTGCGTTCAGGCGAAATCTTCCTGGATCTCGGCCGGTACTATCTTTCCAGGCGGCGCACAGATGCGGCGCTGCGCGAACTGCAACGGGCGCGTGAACTGAGTCCGCATCATCCCGAAATCATTCGCACGTTCTCGGAAGCGCTTGAATCCAAGGACCAATGGCAGAAGGCGCTCAATGAGTACCAGTCTTTTCTGGAAGGCGCCCCCGGAACCGCCTGGGCTCTTCAAGGGCTGATCCGTTGCGCCGGAAAGCTCGAAGCCCATGAGGTGACGGCCAAGGCACAGAAGGCATTCATCGACGCCGGTCATGCCTCGCCCGACTCGTGGTGTGATCTCGGCGAGACATTGATCCGACTCGGACGATTCACCGACGCGGAAAAAGCCTTCGAGTCCGCCGCGCGCCTCGACCCCACCCACACACGCGCGTATCAGGCTCCGGAATTGATTCGCATCGAGAAAGCCCGGGCCGAAGGCCGCAAGCTGGTTGATCAAGCCCGCGAAGCAATTCAGAAGCGCTTTCTGCTCACGGCCATCGAACGGCTCGAGCGCGCGCTGTCACTGGTACCGCGCGAATCTTCCTGGATGCGACTGCTCGCTGACGTGTATCTGCGCATCGGTGACCTGGCCCGCGGCTCCAAGCTGTTAACCCAGGTTCGCGCCGTCGAGCCGAACGACTATCAGGTCGGCTATCAACTCGCACGAACCTACGAGTTCGAAGACAAGTCACAACTGGCGCAGGAACTCCTCAGTTCCGTTCTCAAAGACCGCCCCGAGGAAATTGACGGGCATCTGATGCTGCTGCGGCTGAAACGAAGCCAGGTTCAGGGAGACCGCCTCGAGAAAGATATGTTATCGAGCCTGCTGCGCAACGCGCGGCAGGAACTGGCGTCGGTTTCGAAACACGTGCCGATTCAACAGATCGTCGAAGGTTACATTCACTACCTGTTCGGCATGGGCACCAAGATGCAGACTGAATCGCTGAAGCAGGCCGAAGAACTGTTCGAGGAAGCCCTGTATCGAAACAGCGACAACGTGCATGCACAGCGAGGACTCTGTCTCGTCTATCGTGTGCGCGGCGACTGGCGCAAGGCGACCCTGCACATGCAGGAACTGGTGAAAACGAGTTCCGATCCGACCGCCCTGTATGCCCTGGCCCGACTGCACGAGAACTTTCAGCATTTCGAGGAAGCGCGCAAGTGCTATACCAGCCTGCGCAGCCTGTTCCCCGAGAACGGCCTCTACCGAAAAATGCAGATTCTCATGGCCGCTCGCGAAGTGGAAGTCGGATCGAAGAATCCATTGATGGATTTCATCAATTCCTGTCAGGAAGCCCTGCGCGAAGACGGAAATCAGTATTGGGTGCTGTTCGATCTTGCCTGGGCGCAGACCCTCGTTGCCCGTCAGTCGCCGCAACGCGACGAATGGGCCAAGCGTGCCCTGCTGAGCTGGAACAAGGCAGCTTCACACCCGGATGCCAACGAATGGGCGCGTTGGGGGCTGGGAGACGCATCGATCGAGTTTTCCAAGGGCGCGGTGCGCCAGAAGCATCTGGTGAGCCACCTCAAAACCTGCGAGAAGGTCTGTCGTGAGCACCCGGACATGGCGATGGGATACGCGGAACTCGGTCGGTGCCACCTGCAGTTTGACGATCTCGCTCAGACCGAAAAGGCACTATCGCACCTGGAAACCTCGTTCTTCCTCGACCCGAACTCGACGGCAACGGCCATGTTGCTCGCCAGGGCCTATCGCACCCTCGGCAAATCCGCGCGCGTCGACGCCATACGCCAGAACGTGATACTATCGGAACCGGAGATTCAGTCCAAGCTCTGAGGCTAACGTCATCATGCCTGTCGAACCGTCCTGCATTCCGCCCGCCAAGGCCGTTTCCGTCCAGCTGCAGCTGACCGGAAATCCCAAGTGCCTCGGCCTGGTGCGACGCGTGCTGAGCGCTTCCATCGGACACTTCTGTCTTCCGGTCGGCATATTGAACGATTTGAAGCTCGCGGTGACGGAAGCCTGCACCAATGTGATCCGTCATTCGTTCAAGTACGACTTTCAGCGACAGTTCAGTGTGAATTTGGAGTTTACTTCCAACGTTCTACGCATTAGAATCATGTATGAGGATCGGACCTTCGACCCTGAGAAGATTCCGCTCCCAGACCTGACTTCAGCCCCTGAAGGGGGGCTGGGGGTTTTTATTATTCGGAATATTATGGACCACGTTCATTATGATATCGACCGCCAGACCGGAGAAGTCGTTCTGACCATGGAAAAGCACATTGCCCCTGAATCCGCGACCGGAGGCCAACCGTGAAAATAGAATGCAAGGTGGATGCAAAGAACCGCCAGCGTGACTACCACCTGGATGGAGAACTCGACGTGCACCAGGCCAAGCTGCTGAAAGAACGGCTCGTCGACGACCTGGAAGAGATCCAGGAAGGGGCATGGGTCATCCGACTTCACATGGAAAACGTGCAATATCTCGATAGTTCCGGCCTCGGAATGCTCGTGTATCTCAAAAAAGAGATCAAACAACGCCAGGGAAAGCTCTACATCGACGGTCTGAAAGAAGCGGTCTACAATGTTTTCAAGCTGACACGCCTGGACGAATTTTTCGAATTGCCAAAACCCTGATGAAGAAAGCTCCTTCGCCCCACCGCCACGCCAGTCCGGTCTACGACCGGGGGCGCGGCCTCTTCTTCACATTCGAGGGGCCGGAGGGCAGCGGCAAGACCACACAGATTCGAAAACTGAGCGAGTCTCTCACATCACTCGGGCATCACGTATTGATCACTCGAGAACCGGGCGGAACTCCCTGCGGCGATGCGATTCGCTCTCTGTTTCTCCAGACTCCGGGCGGACACCTCGAAGCGGAAACCGAGATGTTTCTGATGCTGGCTCAGCGCACGGAACACTGGCGCAAAGTCATTCTGCCCGCGTTGCAGAAAGGCTCAATCGTGTTGTGCGATCGGTATCTCGACTCGAGCCTCGCCTACCAGGGCTACGGACGCGGTTTGGGCGCTGATCGCATTCTTTCCATTCACCAGGAGTTTCTCGGCAACTGCCTGCCCGATCTCACCATCGTGTTCTCGATCGACCCGCGCGACGGACTTAAACGCGCACAGGCAGGCGGCAAAAAGAAACTCGATCGCATGGAATCAGAACAGATCGCTTTTCACCATCGCGTGCATGCCGGGTATCTCGAACTTTCACACCGATTTCCCGAGCGCTTCGCCGTCGTCGACGCTTCAGGGCAGATTGACGCCACCTACGAACAGATTCTCGCTGTTCTGAAAACCACACACCCGGAGCTCACTTCATGAATTCCGGGCGAATTCCGTTGGTGTGGCGTCTCGACGGTCTGCTCGCCCTGCTGTTCATCGCCGCGTATTTTCTCGCCGGCCTGTTCGGGCAACCTCTGCCACCCGTTCCGTTCTTTGCGTGTGCGATCGTCGTCGTGCTCGCCGCCCACCTGTTGGTGTATGTGAAGATCATCAAGCCGCTGGCATTTTTCGCCAAGGTCGCCGACGACATTGTCGACGGCGACACCAGCACTCTCAGCTCTGAGCTGCTTGCCGGCAGCAACGCCGAAGACATTCAAGCCAGTTTCGGCAAGATCGCCGGCAGTCTGATCGAGTCGCGCGATGCAGTCGAAAACTATATGCAGACGATCAGCGACATCAACAAACAGCTCGCCGGGAAAGTCGACTCGCTTTCGCTTCTGTACTCAATCAGCAAAGCCATGGGAGGCAGTCTCAGTATCGACAGCCTGGTACGCACCTTTCTTACGGTCATCAACGATCACATGCACGTGAACGGCGCGATGGTTCTTTTGTACAACGACCGTAACGATATGGTCACCGTCAAAGATCTGTTGGGTTTTCCGCCGGAGCTTTTTGCGCGGTTCCGGTTCTTTTCAGACCACAAGATCATCATGAACGTTTTTGCGGCCGAAGAAGGCATCTGGATTCCGGATGAAGCCTCGGTCAACCTGATGAAAGCCGAGTTCGAGACCGACGCCGTGAACGAACTGAAGCTGTTCACCCCCATGCGCATCAAGGATCATTTTGTCGGCATTATCGTGCTCGGTTCGAAGAAAGACGGCACCGAGTTTTCAGAAGCCGACTGCAAGCTGGTACAGGCCTTCACCGGCCTGGCGACAACAGCGGTGAACAACGCCATGCTGTATGAGCGATCAGAAGCCACCAAGAATGAACTCGATCGCAAGGTTTTCAATCTGATGACCCTGCAGCAGGCAGGCAAGGTGCTCAGCTCGACACTCAACCTGGACGAACTGATTCGCATCGCCATCGACATGTTCCTGGAAACCGTGTGGTCAAACAAGGGCGTGTTGATGTTGCAGGGCGAAGATTCGCTCGACATGCAGGTGCGAGCGGCCAAGGGCATTCCACCCGAGGAACTGAAAACGCTCGAGACAGATGCCGCCGAGGTCTGGGCCATGACCACCCTGCGCAAGGAAAAACGCCCGATTCTCGCGCAGGAACTGGCAACCAAGTCGTTCTTTCAATCCTATACCGCTATCAACCGTGCTCTGGCGTTCGCCGTGTATATTCCTCTGCTGAAAGAAGGCGAGATCTACGGCGTCGTCAAGATCGGGCCGAAGATCAACGGCGAACCCTTTACCGAAAACGATCTCGAGTTTTTCTCCACCCTGAGTTCGCAGGCCACCATCGCTTTTGAAAATGCCCGCTTGTACTCTCTGGCCATCACCGACTCAATCACCAAACTGTACGTTCACCGCTACTTTCAACTGCGCCTGGACGAAGAAGTCAAGCGAAGCCGCCGGTACAATTCAACCCTCACCCTGTTGATGTGCGACATCGATCACTTCAAGGAGATCAACGACAAATACGGGCACCAGCAGGGCGACATCATTCTCAAGGAAGTCAGTCTGATTTTGCGCAAGAACATCCGCTCGACCGATATCGCGGCCCGTTACGGCGGCGAAGAGTTCGTCATCATTCTGCCCGAAACGACGCAATCTGACGCGCGCATCGTTGCCGAGCGCATCCGCCGAGATGTTTCGAAGTTCGATTTCCCGGCTCTGGCGCCCGAGCAGCCGCCGGTCAAATGTACTATCTCGATCGGCGTTGCGGGCTTCCCCCTCAATGCCAACGACAAAGACGAACTGATTCAGAAAGCCGACGCCTCGATGTATCAGGCCAAAGGTGCCGGTCGCAATCGCGTCATGCTCTACGGAATCGACTGCTGAGCCATGATCGACCTCAAAGTATCAGGCACCGGCACCGACCGGCCTCGCACCACTTCGTCGCCGAAGCCGACACCACCACAGCCGGAATCACCCGCTCCCGTCTTTTCCAGTTCCCTCAAGACCGCTCGTCGTCATGTGCTCGAGGGAAATCTGAGCGAATTGCTTGGGAAAATCCGGGCCCTCGGCAAGAAGTTTCTGCAGAGTCCGTCGAACGATACGCTCGAAGAGTATCGTGACGGCGTCGGCCAGTTCCTCGAGCGTGTGTCCAAGGAACTATTCTCTTTGAAACAGGAGCTCGGCCTCGAAAAGGACGGGCAACAGAAAGCGTACCAGTTGGTCGAGACCGTCAATCGTGAACTGGAAACGCTCACCCGCGATACCTTGCGTGAAGAACAGGCTTTGCGCCTGCTCGGCAGCCTGGACGAGATCCGCGGTCTCGTCCTGGATCTTCTTTCCTGAGGCTTACCATGAACGTCGATGGACACGTGCCAACACAGGATCGGGTCAACCTGACGATCGTTTCAGGGCTTTCCGGGGCCGGAAAAAGTCAGGCCATGCATTATTTCGAAGATGCCGGCTACTTCTGCATTGACAACCTTCCTCCGGCGCTGCTGCCGAAGTTTGTCGAGCTGTGCAAAGATACGCATGGCAAGATTAAGTCGCTGGCCGTCGGCATCGACACGCGCGGCGGCGAGTTCTTTCAAAATCTCTTCGATGCGCTGGCCGCCGTCAAGGAACTTGGCTTTACCTATCGCATTCTCTTTCTCGATGCCACAGACGAGGTCCTGATCAGACGCTTTTCCGAAACCCGCCGTCGCCACCCGCTCAGCTCGGGGGGCCGGATTCTCGACGACATTCAGTATGAGCGCCGCACCCTGTCAGAGCTGCGAGAATCCGCCGATGTCGTCATCAACACGTCAGATTTGACCGCCCGTGAGTTGTACGAAGAGATTCGCCGTTTTATCGAACACGATTCGACCAGCCGCAAGTTTCCGGTCGTCATCGTCAGTTTTGGCTTCAAGCACGGTATTCCGCTCGATTGCGATCTGATGTTCGATGTGCGATTCCTGCCGAACCCGTATTACCTGCCCGAAATGAAAAACCTGACCGGGATCGACGAGCAGGTTTACCATTACGTGACACAGTCGGAACTGGGAGCGGAATTCGGAGCGAAGCTCCTGAATTTCATCGAGTATCTGGTGCCGCACTTCATTCAGGAAGGGAAATCACGGCTTCAGATCGCAATCGGCTGCACTGGAGGCCGACACCGTTCCGTCGCCTTTGCCGAGTTTCTATTTCGAGAGATGCAGAAGGAGCATATTCTTCTGTCACGTCGTCATCGAGATCTCGATCTCAAGTAAACGACAGGCCAACGACCAACTTCGCACTTCTTTTCACAAAACTCCTTGCTTCGAGGGCGAGAGCGGAGTATATTCCTAAATTGTCCGTGGTGTTATCATGAAAATGTACCACTTTTTCGGCGCAATTCTTCTGGTGCTGTGCCTCGCAGTCGCAGCGCCCGCTCAGGCTGCCGGCGAAACCTCAGATCTAAAACTTGGTCTGAAGGGCGAAAGCAGCTCACGCCCAACCCGTTCTCTCGGCGAGTTCAATGTCTCGCTTGACAGCACTCTCGCGCCACAACGAACTATGGCCGACATCGTGCGACCGACTCGCGATCTCGTCGACCTGCCTCGTGCCACTGCCCTGGTACCGCAGCCCCCCGAGGTGACCGAAGAGCCTTCGATCACCCCCGACACGCCGGCTTCAGAAGGCGATGTTTCAGACGTTCGGCCAAACCTTTCCTCGACCTTCACGTTTCGACCAGGGTATCTTCAGACAAGCCTGAACAGCCGATTTTCTGCACCAACGACGGCGCGAACCCTGAGACAGAACTCACCAAGACTGACTCTGACCGGCAGCAACCAGCAGGAAACTCTCCCGATCGTCAGATTAACCGCACCGGCACCGGTTGCGATCTTTGCGAATCGCATACGCGCACGCGGCGCCCTTCCGTCGGCAGCCCCCGGCTCGCTGATGAACACGCCGACGACCCCGACGACTCCTTCCGTTGTTGATCATTACCTGCTTGAAGCCACCTACAATTTCAACCCGGCCGTGCAGGGCAAGGTTTCGTATCAGCGATCGCAGTTCGACCCGACCATCACCTCCCAGGATCTCCAGGTGGAAGGGACCGTCGACACCGGCAAGAACACCGCTATCAAAGCCGGCTTTCAAAATCGCACCAATCCAACGTCTCCCGAAAAGCCCGGTCACAAAAAAGTTTTCACCGAATTCATTCTCAAGTTCTGACCGGCACGCGGCAGTTTTCATGACCTCTCCCGAGACGGCATGGTCATAACCGAGATTCGCATTTATCTCTCGCAGGTTCCTGACTCTCGGATCCGAGCGTTTGCCTCGATTACCTTCGATCAGTCATTCGTGGTTCACGGTCTGAAAATCATCGAGAGTAAAAATCGCCTGTTCGTTTCGATGCCTGCCCGCAAGAAGGCTTCAGGCGAGTTTCGTGAAATCGCCCACGCGATCACCTCGCAACTTCACGAAGCCATTCAAAACCAGGTTCTTCGAGCTTACGATGACGAGATCCACCGACCCGAGCACTCCACACCGGCGGCGGCGCCCAACATCGACCCCTGAGGAAGCTTGCGCCAAAGCGGGTTTTGTGATATGGTCAGGCTGGTGAGAATTCATCACTAGAGGGGTGTCGCCAAGTGGTAAGGCACTTGCCTTTGGAGCAAGCATTCCAAGGTTCGAATCCTTGCACCCCTGCTCTTCAAGAGCGACGTTCAGCGTCGCTGCCACCAAGGGATCGGTTCGACAGCACGTCGACGGTTACCTTCATCAGTTCACTCAAAACAGCGCGTTCGGCTTTGATCTTCACGAGAGGCAGAGGTTTTTCATGCATCGGGTGTTCCGTCGATTCCATCGCAGGAAGACCCCCTGCCGCAGCGGCAGTTCACCGCGCGATGTCTCTCATCACTCTGTTCCCATGAGGCCTCACCATGCATCCGTTTGATTCATTGATTCTCGCCGCCGGCAAGGGTGTACGCATGAAGTCGAATCTGCCGAAAGTTCTGCATCCAGTGCTCGGCAAGCCGATGGTGCAGTATGTCATCGAGACGGTTCAGCGGGCAGGAACGGCAAAAACCCACGTCATCATCGGATTCGGCAAAGATCAGATGCGCCAGACGCTCAGCCGGCACGGCGTCGGCTTCGTCGAGCAGAACGAACAACTCGGCACGGGTCACGCCGTTCAGTGTTTCGCCCGCGAGCACCCGACACCCCCCGAACATCTTCTTGTGGTCTGTGGCGACACACCCCTGCTTTCCGAGGCGACACTCAAGACCATGATCGAGCAGCATTTCACCGTACAACCTGCCGCGACCATGATAACGCTTGACATGCAGGAACCCGGCGGTTATGGTCGAATCATCCGCAACAGGCAGGGCGACGTCGTCGAAATCAGAGAAGCAAAAGACTGTTCTGAAGACGAGAAACGCATTAACGAAGTCAATCTCGCCATCTATATCTTCAGAGGAAAAGACCTGTACGATCGATTATTCAAGCTCAAGAACGACAACCGTCAGAAAGAGTACTATCTGACCGATGTCATCGGGATGCTGACCCAGGACGGCCTGAAAGTCATTGCCGTCAAGGAGCGCGATGAAGCCTCGACTCTGGGCATCAATAGTCGCATCGATCTCAACCGGGTCGCTGACATTCTGCGCCGACGCGTGATTGAAAAACACCTGACGGAAGGGGTTTCGATTCTCGACCCCGCCACCACCTGGATCGAATCAGACGTGGTCATCGGCCCTGAAACCGTTATTCACCCCCACACCACCCTGACGGGACGAACCATCATCGGCAGCCGCTGCCGTATCGGTCCGCAGATTCGCATCAGCGATGCCGTCGTGGAAGACGGAGTACAAGCGGAGTTTTCGGTTATCGAGCACACGACGGTCACCGCGAACACGCGGGTTCGCCCCTTTTCCCATCTTTGCGCAGAACAGGCCCCAGTCGGGGCCGGGGAGTAGCCATGCAAAAAAACAGCAAGGTCAAGATCTTCTCAGGCGGCAGTAACAACGAACTGGTTGACGAGATCTGCAAGTATCTCGACGTACCGGTCGGAAAGTCCTATGCCAACACGTTTGCGGACGGAGAATTCTACTGCCGCATTGAGGAATCAGTGCGCGGCTGTGACACGTTCATCATTCAGCCGACCTGTCCGCCGGTCAACCAGAACCTCATGACGCTCCTGATCATGATCGACGCGCTCAAGCGAGCATCGGCCGAGAGCGTCACCGCCGTCGTGCCCTATTTCGGCTATTCCCGCCAGGAAAAGAAGACTCTGGGCCGCGAACCCATTACCGCCAAGCTGGTAGCCAACCTGGTCGCCACAGCCGGTGCCGATCGCATCGTCACGGTTGACATGCACGATCCCGCTCTGCAGGGGTTCTTTGACATTCCCGTCGATCATTTGTCGGCGATTCCGCAATTGGCGCGTCACCTGCTGCGCAGCGACCTGAGCAACTCAGTGGTCATTGCGCCCGATACCGGCGGCGTGCATCGGGCCCGTGATTTTGCCAGACGCCTGAAGCTGCCGATGGCGATTATCGACAAGCGACGGCCCGAACAGAACAAGGCCGTAGTCATGAACGTCATCGGTGAAGTTTCCGGGAAAGACGCCATCATCATCGACGACATCATCGACACGGCAGGAACCCTGATCCAGGTTGCTGATGCGCTCAAATCGAAAGGAGTGCTGAAAATCACCGCCTGCTGCACTCATGCCCTGCTGTCGCCGCCCGCAACCGACCGCATTGCCGGGTCGTGCCTGACCCGCCTGGTCACCTCAAACTCGATTCCCCTGACCGAGAAGAAGAAGCAGGTCCCGATGCTGGAAACCATCTCGCTGGCTCAGCTGATCGGTGAAACGATTTTCCGCATCTTTTCGAAAAAGTCCGTCAGCGAGCTGTTTTTCTAATGAGCACTTTACGTTTTTTCCGGCAGGCGCGGCCCCTGGCCCTGGTATCAGCCCTGGTATTTCTCACTCCGTCGGCCGACGCCCGCAACGATCGCAGACAGCCGGTCAGCCCGCCGAAGATCGAAGTTTCACCGACCCCCGGGTTTGAGTCGGCCGCTCGTCAGCATCAGATTCGCACCGCCATCGACCGCGGCGATCTGGCTGAAGCTCGAAAACTTCTTTCCCTGGATCTCAAACGAGCGCCCAAAGATCCTGAAAACCAGTTTCTTCTCGGACGCATCGAAGTCCTTGAAGGCCGACGCAAGGAAGGAATGCAGCTTTTCGAAAAAGCCTCGAAGCTGCAACCCGACAATCCGGTCTATCGCCGAGCTCTGGCAACCCTGCTGGAGGAAGACGCCCGCAGCGCGATGAGTCAGCGTCGTTACGAAGATGCGGTTGCCGCCTGGAAATCCTGTCTTGCTCTGAAGCACAAGCCGCGCGAAAGCGAGCGGCTGCTCAACGAGACATATCGCGCCTGGGCCAGTCATCATCTGGCTTCCGGCAGGCCGCCCGAAGCGGAACGCATTCTTCGCGAAGGTCTGCAGCAACTCCCCGATCAGCCGACGCTGAGACTCGATCTCGCCAACCTGCTGCTGTCAGCCGACCGCCTCGATGAAGCCCGCCGAGTTCTGAAAGAGCTTGTCGAGGCCAACCCGACCTTCGCCGACGGCATGGTATCGCTTGCCCGTGTCCTTCATCGATCGGGAGAATCACGCGATGCCCTGAAATACGTTGATCGAGCCCTCGGTCTGGCCCCTCGTCACGAGGCCGCTCAGGCTCTGCGAAAGGACATCGTTCGCGAAAGTCCTACTCTGAACACCGCAACACCTGCGACTTCAGAGGGGTTTGCGGCGGACGAACCCGATCCCGAAGTGGTTCAACGTCTGGCACAGTTTGAATCTTCCGGCAACCTTCAAGCTCAGGTGCAGATTCTCGGCGAGCATCTGGCCGCCAATCCCAATGCGTCCTGGGCTCAGTTGCGACTTGCCATGGTGCGCGAGCGCCAGGGAAAACCGGAAGAGGCTCTCTCGATCGTCACGCGTTATCTGGAAGACCGGCCTGACGACGTGCGAGCGCAGTTCCTTCGCGCCCGCTGCCTGCATCTTTCCGGTGATCTGGCGGGTTCTTACCAGGCGCTCAAAGCTCTGGAAGCGGAAGGCAAGGGGACGCTGCAGGTACAGGACGAGATCGGGCAGGTACTGGCCAAACAGGGCAAGTTCGATGAAGCCCAACGAGTGTGGAACAGAATTCTCGCGAAGGATCCGACGTATGCCGGCGCTCTGTTTCATCTCGGGCAGCTCGCCATGGAAAAGGGAGACCAGGCACGGGCTCAGGGGCTTTTCGAACAGGCACTGAAGCAGGAACCCTACAATCTGAAATTTCGCTTTTTTGCCGGTCTGAACCTGAAACAATCGGGCAAGCCCGATGAAGCCAAGGCGTTGTGGGGCGCTGCCCGGGCTTTTCTCAACCTGCAGGACCCGTACGGCGTTCGCCTGGCCCGAGCGCTAGGTGAGCCGATCCCCACCGAATCCGCGGAGCCGGCGACAACCCCCGAGACCCCGACGAGTGTTGCTCCCGGCACCATGATCGTGCGCGAAGAACCGGTTTCGTCAACCGCAGCTTCCCCCGCCGTCTCGCTGACGCAGCCCGGCACTACCGCCGCAACATCTTCTGGCGGCAGTGCTTCCGTGGATCTGTATAAGGCCTCTCTGGAAGCCGCGCGAGCCGGGCGTTACGAGCAGGCCATCGCCGGTTTCAGGCAGATACTGGCGCAGAAACCTGATGACTTCAATGCCGTGGTGAACCTCGGCAATGCCTATCTGGCTTCCGGGCAACCGGCCGAGGCGGCAGCCCAATATCTGCTGGGGACGAAACTGAACCCGGACAATACGTATGTCCTGAAAGCCGCGGCCAAAACGCTCGACGATCTCGGGCTGAAAGGGCGTGCCTCGGAACTGGCCGCTCGCCTGGCCGAAATCAAACCGGAGGCGACCGAAGGTTTGCCGACGGCGGGTGCCGATGGTCAGCGTCCACGCAGCAACGCCCGCAGCTTCGAACCGGTCATCAACGCGCTTCTGACAACCGGCCAAAACACCGAAGCACAGCGTCTGGCGGCGATGGCCACCGAAGAGAACCCGGAAAGCGCCGATCTCTGGCTGCTGGCCGGCGATGCCGCCCGACAGGCCGGCAAACTGGTTCAGGCCGAATCGGCTTACAGAAAAAGTGCTGAATTGGATCGACAGAATCTATTGCCGGTTATAAAATTAGGGGAGCTCTATGCCGTTTCGGGAAAAGCGACTCTGGCTCAGGAGCAGTTTGCCGCGGTTCTGGCATCCAGGCTGGAAGATCCTCGAGCGCTGCTTTTCTTCGGCGAGGTCTGTCAGCGATTGAATGATCAGCCGCGTCTTCGCGAGGTCATTTCCAAACTACAGGGAATGAATCTCTCGGAGGCGCAACTCGAGCAGCTGCGACAGCTGCAGAACACCCGTTAACCGGGAGGAGGAGACGACGTGGTAGTGCATGTTTCGACCATTCGCGGCCTGGACGAGGCTTTGGCCGAACTCGAACGGGCGATCGATTCCATCACGGATGCCGAGACGAAGAAACAGCTGCAGAAAAAGTACCAGCGACTATCTGAGGCTCGACGCACCATGAGCGGATCTCCGTGTCCGCCCCCCATGACCGGCAAGATTCTTTTTCTGGTGGGTCTGGCGGCTCTGACACTGGTGATTCTGTTTCACTACTTTCACCGCCGTTCCTGATCCATGCGCCGTTTTCTTCTGAAGATCGTCGTTCTGATACTGTTCTGCAGCACCGGTGTTTCCGGTTCAGCTGATACCGCCACCGGCCCGGCAGAGGCGAACACGAAGCGTCTCGACCGTCCCGACAAGGTCGATCGCGATTGGGGCGTCGGCTACTTCCGCCTGAACGGATATCGCGACTTTTTTGAACCACGTATCTCGTTCATCAAACGCAAACCCGATTATTCAGAGGTCATCGAATACTCCTGGAGACCCATGGTCATATTCGATATGCCTCATAACGAACGTATAGACCGCATACGCTGCCTTATCAACCGGTACTATTTTGCCGGCCGCGACCGCCGCTTCTTCTACGGAGCCGGCCTGGGCGGCAACATCGTACTGTTCAACGATAATCTGAAGGACTGGGCCAAAGCCCGCGGCTTGAGTCTTGAAGACGGGGTTCACGGAGCCGGGCGCCTGTTCGCCGGCTATAAGGTGCGCGAGATTCGTTTCATGAAGAAGATGTATCCCGTGGTGATTCGCGTGGATGCGCATATCTCACCGGATTACAAGTTCGGCGGCACGCTGGGCCGAGCTGGAGACCGTCTCGAACTCAGCGAAATCAAGCTGGCGCTGAACTTCGGTATCGAGTAAGCAGACAAGGCAAGAGAGGAAGGGGCAATGACCAGAAAGTTTGTTTTCGGCCCCGTACCATCTCGAAGACTTGGGAGATCACTCGGCATCGATCTGATACCCCCAAAGACCTGTACTTTCGAATGTCGCTACTGCCAGCTTTCCTCAACCACCTCGCTGCTGACTCAGCCCCAGTCTTTCTATCCAGTTGAAGAAATTCTCGCCGAACTGCATGAAGTTCTCGAAGACATCGACCGTCCTGACTGGATCACCCTTTCCGGCGCCGGAGAACCGACTCTACATGCCGATCTCGGCGCGATCATCCGGCGAGTCAAAGAACTGCATGTCGCCCCGGTCTGCGTCATCACGAACGGCACGCTTCTGAACCTTCCGGCCGTGCAGCAGGCTTTGCTTCCTGCCGATCGTGTCATCCCCACGCTCTGCACCGTTTTTCCAGAAACCTTTTCGCGTATCCACCGGCCGGCCCCCGGCATTGACCTCTGCAACATTCTGCAGGGCCTGACCCGCTTCTCGGCACAGTTTCAGGGGGTGCTCGAGATAGAAATCTTTGTCGTTCCCGGTGTCAACGACACGCCGCTGGAAGTCGCCGGTCTGAGCCGGTATCTGTCGACCCTGTCACGCTTGGCGGCCGTGTATCTCAACACCGCGATTCGACCGCCGCATGACAAATCTCTGCGCGCCGCCACCCGCGACGAACTGCAGGAATTCAAGAATCGGCTGGCTCTCATGGTACCAGTCACGACCGCACTCGATCATCAACCGGTCCCCAAACGCCTCAACCGCAAACAGCAGGCCGGCCCCGATGAAATCATCGCGCTGCTGTTACGGCATCCGTGCACGCTCGAACAGTTATGCATGGTGCTCGACCAGACCGCCCCCGAGTTGCAGGCACTGCTCGACTCGCTGCAACAAGCCGGGAAAGTGAAACAGTGGCCTGATCAATCCTGGGGTGTCGTCGACTGACCTTCTTCTGTCACTCCTTCATTCACACGACATGAATCAGCACCCGGAAATCGTCTGCTCTTCACATCGCGGCGCGTACGATCGTCTGTGGTCCGAGTTTCGCCATGTCGTTCTCGCGGTATCACTCAAGGCTTCTTCGCGCTTCGCGCGCAAACTCGGCGCGGTTCCAACTCGGACTCTCAGCCTTCTCGAGGATCTGGCAGGTTTCTGTGCGCAGCCGCGTCTCCATGTCATGCAATCGCTCCTTCAGGCCTATCTGCTGCTCAAGCCCCACCTGTCGAGATCCGAGCGCCGCGGGCTTATCGATGGTTTTCTCGCGCATGACCCCAACGCCCTCGATCTTTTTTTCTCTCTGGGTCTTGTTCATCGCGTCGAAGCACTTTATGGATGCCGATTGCTGTTCCCTCCAGCCGCTCCGATACGGTTCTTTGACCAGCAGGACCGCCCCGGCATCTGGCACTGTCTGGGACCGTATCTGCTACTGTTACGCGGGAACCTCTTGAAACGCTGGGTTTGTCGGTCAACCATTTTGGAATCGAAGGCGGACTTCTGGTTAACTCGCCTGCAAACGGGCATTCACCAACGAGAATATCTTGAGCTGCCTAGAGATTTTCGTGAACGACTTGAACGATTGGGAGGAATCGCCAACCCTGGAATCCGCGTCTGGACTCACCCGTATTTACTTCGAGCCTGGACGGATCGCGAGCCGTTCGAATCAGATCCGGTCGAAGTCGCCGTTCTCCTGGCACTGGCCGAATGGTGGGACCAGCATCTCGCCGACATTCCCCTTCTTCCTGAGACCGATGTCTGGCTCGATCAGACTGAACGGCTTGCCGAGGAACTGGCTTTATCAGTTTCCTCTGATGTCGCGAAGACGGCGGTCGCGCGTGTTCGCGAGGGTTTTCGTGAAGCGGCTGAACGCGAAGCCTACACGCGTACAGGTTGGGAAGAAACGCAACAATCTCTGGAAGAGGATCAAGAAGAGCAGGAACCAGTCACCGTCGTTGAAGACCTGGAAGACGAAGATGACGGTTGACCTGCAGGCCGTCCGCGAAACTCCGTCAGAATGATGCGTATGAATGCAGCCCGGCGAGCAACAGATTCACGCCGAAGAGCGTGAACATCGTGACCAGAAATCCGACGACCGAAAGAACCGCGGCTCCGAGCCCGCGCCAGCCCTTGGTCAGACGCAGGTGCAGGTAGAGCGAGTAGACGAGAAACGTAATCAACGCCCAGGTTTCCTTGGGATCCCAGCCCCAGTAGCGCCCCCAGGCCTTTTGCGCCCAGACCATACCGAAGATGATCGCCCCGACCGTAAACAGAGGAAATCCGAGTGCGATGGCACGATAGGTAAACTCATCCAGACGATCCTCTTCGGGCAACCATTGATCAACCGCACGCCCGGCCGCACCGCGTAACAGGAAAAAGGAAAGAAACAGCAGCAGCGTCAAGAGAAGACTCGGAATAGATACCCAAAGCATGACCGGCTTCACCTGCCAGGATACTGAGGGAACCGTTCCGGTCGTCGGCGGAATCGACTGCAGGGAGTCGGTTGCCATACCACCATTGGCAGCTTGATTGTCAGCAGCCATGGCGGCATTTTGAACTTGTACAAACGTCGCCTTCACCAGACCAACCGTCAGCAGGAGCGGCAACCCAAGTACAATCATCGCGCACAACAAACGCTCAGGCGTCCAGGCCACACGGAGAGCTTCCGCTTTTCGCTCGGCGCGTCGCACCGGCTGTCCGCCGGTAATCAGACGGCGAAAACAAAACAGAAAACTCATGGCGAAAGCCAGGGCAAAACAGGCTTCGCCGACAAACGCGATCGAAACGTGCAGATACAGCCATCCGGACTGAAGCGCCGGAATCAGCGGTCGAATCTCACGCGGGAACACCGAGGCAATACCGATCATCAGAACCGCCAGAACCGCCGCGGCCCCTTCGACGAGAGGCAGCGGGTGACGCCAGGAAAAAGCCCAGGCCACTCCTGCCGTCAGAGTGGCCAGTGTCACCAATGATTCGTACATATTCGACAGCGGCGGGTGACCGCTCGCCGACCAGCGCAAAAGAATTCCGGTCGCACCCAACACCCCTCCGATAAAGAGAGCGAAACGTCCGAACTTGTACAATCCGTTCTTCTGCAACGCCTGCGAAAACGTGAAGATGACAAATGCGAAGATGTATGAGGCCATGCTGAGCGCAAAGATGATGGATTCCGGACTCATGAGCCTTTCCTTTCTCGCAGGAGATCATCGGGCAACTCAACACTCGGAGCGACACGGCGCACCAGTGCGCGCAAGGCGTCGAGCAGCAGAAAGGGGGCTCGGTTCCCGTTCACGGCCAGAATCACTTTACCGTTCGGCTGTTCGATCATCCATTCTTCGCGGTAAGAAACGTACAAGGTCAAAAACATGCCGAGGGTCATGATCAGGCTCCCTAGCCATACCAGGGGCACAGCCGGGTCAGCGGCTACCTGGAGCACGCTCTCGAACTGGGGAGTCGCCCCCGTGACCAGAAATCGAATCGGCAGGTTGGAAAGGTGACCGGCCAGTTCCTCGAGATCCTCGCCGAAGGCCCAGGCTCGGCCCGCCAGCTTTCCCTCGCCGTCGTATACCGCGACTCGCGCCGAGGGGTTGCGCAGCTCATCGGAGATCGAGACCGGTTCTGCGCCCATAAAGCGAAAGTCAGGCCAGAAATCCAGCACGACAATCGTGTAAGAGCTGTTCTCAAGCGGAATCGGAGCCCCGAGAGAGGCAATCAGCTCGACCGAGGCGGAACCCAGATAGCGAATTCCCTCTTCGCCGACGGGAACACCGTTCAGACGCACTTCACGATAGATCTTCTTCCAGTCGGACTGATAGAAGGTATAACCGCCGTATGAGAAGGGTTCGTTCACCCGAATGACCGTACCGGCGAGAGTCTGCCCGGCTTCCTGAATCGATACCTGCGTGTTCCAGTTGCGGGTGACCGGCATCTCCTCGGTTGAACTCACATCATGCAGATCAACCCACAGTTTTTCAAAGGAAACCTTGAATGCGGGTTCCATCACGCCCTTTTTGTAGATCTCGTCGAGACGCCCGATCTCCGCTGCCAGAGCTACGGTGCGTGCGTCAGACGCATTGAACGTCTGAGCCGCGCGAATCTGGCGGCGATAGCGATCGGCCTGCGCCCCGGCCTGCACAGCCGCGATGGGCGGCACCGGCACGCGTTCACCTTCCATCCCGTGAATCACCGTCTCCACATAGACCATGCGGCTCCAGAGGCCCCCGCCGAGAAGCACGAGCAGGCCGATATGAATCAGCGCGCCACCAATGAGAGCCAGACGACCGACCGGGCGGAAGTGCACCGCCGTTCCGTCGTCAAAGACCCGCGTCTGCCAGCCGGCGTCTCGCTTGATCAATACTCGGGTCGGATCAAGTTCGATACGCACCGGCAGGGAAAGGATTTCACGTGGAGAAAGAGGAATCAGGCGTTGGAACAGACGCTGACGGGTCAGTTTCAGGCGGGTCAGCGTGCACAACAGCGTTGAAAGGGCCAACAAGGCCAGAAGACCGAAGAACAGCCACCCCTGATAGAGATCATCGGCCCCGGTGGCAAGAATCCAATGTCCGAGGCGCGGATACGCCTGCAGATATTCAGCGGCTTCACGTCCCTGCGGCAGCAGCGTGCCGATCATCGCCAGCAGGCTGAGTCCGACGATCAACCAGACCGCCGTCTTCAATGAAACCAGATATTTCCAGATGCGCCACATGCGGCGCACAGTATAAGGAAACTATTGCACCCGCGCAAGACCCGCCGTGCGAAAAAAGACGCGTACCAAGCCGTTTTGCGTCGACAGAAACTTGGACGTTTTACCGTCTCTGGTGCACGCCGTCCGTGTGTTGCTCATGAAGAACTTCTATTTTGTGGTCACCGATTTCTGTGCCATTTTTCTCGTGCCGGATCCGTGACGGGCGGTTCGATGACTCCTGTTTCGTCCAGTCTCGCACCGCATCTGCTCGAGACTTCCAGGTTTCTAACTGCAAGAGTCTGAAGAGAGACCATTCAGGGGTTGTGATTGAGCCTGAAATTGAGGTATAAAACGCAGACCAAGCGACGAATCAACACTTGCATCACCAAAGAGGCACGGCATGAAATTCGAAAAAATCTGCATCATGGGTCTCGGTTACATCGGCTTGCCGACTGGCAGCATTCTGGCGGCGCGCGGGTACTCGGTTCTCGGCGTCGACATCAATCCCGAGGTCGTGCGCACGATCAACGAGGGCAAGATTCACATCACCGAGCCTGATCTCGACCTGTTCGTCAAAGCCGCTGTCGGCTCAGGCAAGCTGCGCGCCGCACTCAAGCCCGAACCGGCTGACGTCTTCATTCTCGCCGTGCCGACCCCGTTTAAAGAAGGGCACAAGCCCGACATGAAGTTTGTTGAAGACGCCGTGCGTGCCATCGTCCCGGTTCTGCGCGAGGGCAATCTGGTGATTCTCGAATCAACTTCGCCGGCTCGTACCTGTTCGCATCTGATCGCGCCGATTCTGGCCGAGTCGGGTCTCAAGGTCGGCGAGCAGGTGTTTCTGGCGCACTGCCCCGAGCGCGTGCTGCCCGGGCAGATCATGAAAGAGGTCGTGGAAAACGATCGCGTCATCGGCGGTATCAATCGCGAGTCGGCTCTCGCCGCCCAGGAACTCTATTCATCATTTGTGAAAGGGCAGATCTTTCTCACCGACGCCACGACCGCCGAGATGGTGAAACTGGTCGAAAACAGTTTTCGCGACGTGAACATCGCTTTCGCCAACGAGTTATCGATGATCTGCGACGAGCTTGGACTCAATGTCTGGGAACTCATCAACCTGGCCAATCGTCACCCTCGGGTCAGCATTCTGCGTCCGGGTGCCGGTGTCGGCGGTCACTGCATCGCGGTCGACCCATGGTTCATTGTCGATACCTGCCCACAGCGCGCCCGCCTGATTCGCACGGCACGAGAAGTCAACGACAGCAAGCCGCACTGGGTCATTGATCGGGTCAAACAGGCCGCCGAACGTTTCAAGAAGCCGGTGATCGGCCTTCTGGGTCTGGCCTTCAAGCAGGACATTGACGACTTGCGAGAATCGCCCGCTCTCGAGATCGCCCGTCATCTCAAGCATGAAAAGATCGGAGAACTGCTGGTAAGCGAACCGTTCGTGAAATCTCACCCGGACTTTTCTCTTTCATCACCCGAAGAGGTCGTGAAAAAGTCCGATATCGTGGTACTGCTCGTCCCGCATCGGGCCTTCAAAGAAATCGATAAGGAACTGCTCAAACCCAAGGTCGTCATCGACACCTGCGGAATCTGGTAAGCCTCAGCCAACAAGGAGAACACAGATGCGTATTCTCGTCACCGGCGGTCACGGCACCGTCGGCTCAGGTCTGATCAAGGAATTGCGTCAGCGCGGTCATCACGTGGTCTCGGTTGATCTGCACCACGCGAACGACGAGATCGGGTTTTCCCTGCGCACCGACGTCGAGAAACCGATGTATGCGCGCGCCGATGTCGGCTGTTTTCGCGAGATCGAACGGGTCTTCGAAACCATGGGCCCGTTCGAATACGTGTTTCACGCCGCGGCCGAGTTCGGTCGCTGGAACGGCGAAGATTATTACGAACGACTCTGGAACACCAATGCCGTCGGCACCAAGAACATCATCCGTCTGCAGGAACGCTTCAAGTTCCGCCTGATTCACTTTTCCTCTTCCGAAGTGTATGGCGACTGGCCTGAGCTGATGATCGAAACGGTCATGGAACAGCACGAGATCAAGCAGATGAACGATTACGCCATGACCAAGTGGGTTAACGAGATGCAGATCCGCAACTCGGCGATTCAATACGGCACCGAGTCTGTCGTCGTGCGCCTTTTCAACACCTACGGCCCGGGCGAGTATTACAGTCCGTACCGGTCGGTAAACGTAAGATTCCTGTATTGCGCGATGATGGGGCACCCCTGGGTTGTGTATCGCGGTCACTATCGCACATCGACCTACCTGGCCGACACCGTGCGCACGCTGGCCAACATCACCGAGAATTTCAAACCGGGTGAGACCTACAATATCGGCGGCAACGAGTATCACTCGATCGAACAGCTTTCCGACGTTATTCTGAAGGTCACCGGCGCTGATCCGAAGCTGGTCACCTATAAAGATTCCGAGATTCTGACCACGAAGATCAAGAAGGTCGATATCTCGAAGTCGGTTCGCGACCTCAAGCATCAGAACAGCTATCCGCTCGAGGAAGGCATTCGCCTGACCTACGAGTGGTTGCGCAAAGCCTACGACAAGTAAGGAATGAAGACGCGCAAGCTCCTGCTCATCGAGCCTCCGATGCGCACCTTCGCGGGCATCTTCAGTTTCTATTTTCCACTTGGGCTGACCTATCTCTCCGGGGCGGTCAAGCAGGCCGGATACGATTGCCGCATTCTCGACATGGATGCCGCCGATGCCAAATCGGGCTCGTTCGACTTCGCGCACGAATACGAGCGATACGGCAAGTATGTCGAGGCGCTCAATAATCCCGAACACCCGACCTGGCGGCAGATGCGCGAGCTGATTCGCAGCGAAAGCCCTGATTTCATCGGCATTACCGCCATGACCACCAAGTTCGGGTCAGTCATTCAGACGGCCCGACAGTGCAAGCAGCTATTGCCAAAAGTACCAGTCATTGTCGGCGGAGCACATGCTTCGACCATGCCTGACCTCACCCTCGAAATTCCGGAAGTTGATGTCGTGGTTCGCGGCGAAGCGGAAGAAACACTTCCGGATGTTTTGCATCATCTTGGCTCAGATCGTGATTTATCGAGCATTCTCGGCATCAGCTACCGTGACAACGGGAAGATTCGCCACAACCCCGATCGGCCGTATGTTCAGCAGCTCGATCGGATTCCCTTGCCCGATCGCGGCGCGCTGATGCACCCCCGGAATTACTCATCCGAAGACATGGGAGTCATGCTCAATTCGCGCGGCTGCCCGTTTCGCTGTTCGTACTGTTTTCACATGTGGCAGCGAAAGGTGCGGTATCGCTCTGTCGAGAACATTCTGACCGAAATTCGTTCGGTGCGAGACACCTACGGCACCACGCAGTTCCATTTCAAGGACGACTCTTTTACCGTCAATCGCAAGCAGGTTGAAGCACTCTGTGCCGCGCTCAAACGCGAACCCTACCGTATCAACTGGAGCTGCACGACCCGGGTCGACCTGATCGACGACGATCTGTTGCGCGTGATGAAGGAAGCCGGCTGTAATCAGGTATCGGTCGGCATAGAATCAGGATCGAAGCGGATTCTTCGGGAAACCGACAAGGACATCACACACGCGCAGATTCTCGCGGCGGCCGAGAAACTCAATCGGCATCGACTCTTCTGGAGCGGCTATTTCATGATCGGTCTGCCGAATGAAACCGAAGAGGATATCCGACAGACCTTCGCCTTTCTGAAGCGCGTCAAACCGTATTACGCAGGGTTGGGAGTCTACAACCCGTTTCCGCGCACCAAACTGTTCGACCAGGGCGTGCAGATGGGGCTGCTCAACCCGAAACCCGACTTGCAACACTTTCTCACCACCAACCCGAAAGACCTGTTCTTTATCGATCCTCGTCGACGGGTGAAGGCCATAGATGGGAACCGCTTCGACGCACTGGTGACCGAAGCCATGGAAACCTTTCACCGGTACAATACCCGATGGTCGAACATGGCGCGGCGCGGTTTTGCCCGACGCCGCACCTACATGGCCGACCCATCTCTCCTGAAGCGCGACCTCTCGAAACTCCTCGGTTTCATCGGTCTGCAGAACCTGATCGAAGGCCACTGAACGCACATGCGCCTGGTCATTCTCAGCTCGCTGTTTCACCCCGAACCAACCGCGAACGCGGTTCGCATGTCGGAACTGGCTCTCGTCCTGAAAGAAGCCGGGCACGAGGTGGCGGTGCTGACCGGGTTTCCGTATTATCGTCAGAACGAACCCGACCCGGCCTTCGCCGGAAAAAACTTCGTCGAGCGTCGCTGGAATGACATTCGCATCATTCACTGTTTCACGTACGTGGCGCGTTCGCGCAGTCTTGTCGAACGCCTGAAGACCTTCAACTCCTTCGCCGTTTCTTCCGTCATCGGAGCGATAAAGCGGCTCGAATACAGGCCGGATGGAATCATTGCCATCTCACCGCCTTTCTTTTCCTGCTTTTCCGCGTTCGTGATCTCCCGCCTGCTGCGCACCCGCTACATTCTCGACATTCAGGATCTTTATCCAGAGACGGCTGTTCATCTCGGAGTGCTGCGGAATCGGTTTCTCATCAAATCCTTCGAAGCCGCCGAGAGATTTCTGTATCGTCAATCAGCAGGAATGGTCGGCATTTCGCGAGGGTTCGCCGAGCACTTCGAGCGTTCCGGCGTTGAAGCGTCGCGCGTCTGCGTCGTGCCCAACTGGGTCGATCTGGCGGCGTTTCCGTATCAGTCCTGTCGGCATGACGCGCCGACGGCGCAACAACCGCTGCGACTCGGCTTCTTCGGCAATCATGGTCTGGCGCAAGGCCTTGAGACATTGATCGAAGGCATGGCCCTGTTGCGTGACGAGCCTCGCGTACGACTGACCATGATCGGTGACGGCGTCGCAAAACCGGATCTGATAAAGCTATCTCAAAAGAGAAACCTGGACAGCATCACTTTCGAGCCACCCTGCGCGCACGATCAGGTCGCGGCAAAACTACGTTCGATCGATATCGGCATCGTTCATCTCAAGCGTAACCCGCTGTATCGCATCACGGTTCCGTGCAAGACGTACGAGTACATGGCACTCGGTAAGCCGATTCTGATCGGGGTCGACGGCGAAGCCAGACGAGTCGTCGAGGATCATCGGGCCGGCCTGTTCTTTGAGCCTGAGAGTCCTGAACACTTTGCCCGCGTGGTCCGTGACCTCATTCCGTTTTCGTCACGTCTGCCGATCTTTTCGAAGTGTGGTCGCAACGCGGTCGAACAGCACTTTTCGCGCCAGGTTCTCGGCCGACGCTACGCCGGTTTCATCGAAGATCGGTTTGCCTGATCATCTGCCGGTTTCCTGACGGCGGCCTGCCGAAAAACCATCGTCTTTTCTTCTTCCCTGTCGCTCCCTTGCAGCCACAGCTTATTCCCACGTTGGCATTCCCCTTGCTACGTCACTTCTTTCAAATTCCATGACACGGGAGTTTTCAATGCTCAAGCGTCTCGTAATGCTGGCGGTGGTTGTTCTGCTGATGGGTTCGTTGCCCGCGCATGCTCTCGACGAGAAGCAGATGCGTGATGACATGAACCGTTTTGCAGCCATCACGGCCTACCTCGATGTCGTTATGCATCCTGGAGTGCCTTCCAGCGCGAAAGATTATGCGATGATCGGAAAACAGCTTGATGAGCTTGATGGCGTCAAACAACGATTGTACAAACAGATCATGACCCTTGAAGCCGGCTCAGAGTTCGAGAAGGCCCGGTCAATCATCAATGAGTTCAAGGCCATGCACGGTTTCGAGAAAGAGGTTGGTCACTTCGTCGGACTCTGGCTCACGGAACGCGAAAAGTTTCTCAGCAATCAGAACTAGCATCAACAGAGTGAGAGAGTCCTCCCTCTTTTCACTCGCAGACCGCTTTGCCCTCCTCCACGAAAACAGCCTGCATCAGCAGGCTGTTTTCCATTCTCGCTGAACGGAGAGCACAACAATGACTGAACCCGTCGTCACGCCCATTTCTTCCCCCGGCCTGCTTCATCATGTCGAGATCTACGTTTCCGACCTTTCCCGCAGCCGCGCCTTCTGGTCGTGGTTTCTCGCAGAACTGGGCTATCAGCTCTATCAAGAGTGGCCCCAGGGATTCAGCATGCTTCTGGGTTCGACGTATCTGGTGTTTGTACAAGTCGAAGACCGCTTCAAAAGCCCTGAGTTCCATCGTTGCCGCGTGGGCCTGAATCACCTGGCGTTTCATGCGCGCGATCGACAACAGGTCGACTCAATGACAGAGGCTCTGCGCCGGCGAAACATGACGATTCTCTACGCCGATCGCCACCCATACGCAGGTGGTGCCGGCTATTACGCCGTCTTCTTCGAAGACCCCGACCGTCTCAAGGTCGAGCTGGTCGCTCCAGAAAAACCAGCTTAGAAAACCTGGACAAACTGTCCCGCATGATTCCCATTATTGATGTCTGCCTTGTCGCGATCATGAAAATGCTGTGGATGCATGACACGAATTTGACGGGGCAGGACTCAATCACGAGAATCTCCTTTCTCCGTTCGATTGATGGATGTGACAGTGGCGTTGATCGCGTCAAGCGTTTTCCATAACTGGTCTTCAGATGTGACAGCTTTCAAGCCGGCAAATGACGGGTGGGACACGATGGTTTTCCGCAAGGTCTCGACTTCGGTGCTGCCGTATCCGACCGGAAGCTTCGAGATCTGTTTCAAATAGAAGTCGATGAGTCTTGAGTCATCCTTGCGGGCGCCGAACAATCCTGCGTAGGTCTGCAATTCAAGAAGAATGACGAACAACCCGGGAACGTGCTTTTCGAACGAAGCGCCACCAAACAGCGATTCGCGCACGACCTTGCCATCCGCGATCCAGAAATGCTCGTGTTCAAAGGAAGGAATCGACCCGTTCATCTGCGACTCAGTCAGAGATACGACGCCCTTATCGATGGTTCTGATCGCGCGAGAACCGCAAAAGCTGCAGCAGACATCCGTCCGTTCCGTGGTCGTCGCGCGGCGCAGGGGAGGAATGACAATGCTGAGAAGAATGCCGATGATCGCCGGCACAATCAAACCCTGTTTGAATTTCTGCATCGTCATGGTGTTGCTCCTTCGGCATCCGCCGGTCGTTCCCGTAATAATTCGCTCGCCAGAGCACGGGGCAGATATATCCGGCGATCCGTTCCCTGAATCTCAAGCTCGGTGACAGGCAGCCACAAAACTCGGGTCTCAACCACACCGACAATGGCCGACCATGGAATGAAGAACGGGACATGACCGCAGGAAAAGAACCACGGCAGAGAAAATCTCAAGCCTCGGGCATTGGTGCCGATCGTGACAATGTTCTTGTATCCCGCATACTTGCCAAGGTTCATGCACCGGAATCGCCATTCTTTTCCGTCAAAACGCGTCGTCTCGGGAAATCGTTCGGCCAGTTCATACCAGCCTCCAAATCGGGCCACAAGGTACAAACCCAAGTTGATGATCACCAACACCAGCATCACACCGAGTGGAAAAAAGATCAACCCCACAGGTCACGCCTCCATGTCAGTATTGCAATTGTCCGAGTTGTTGACTTTGTCATCATGCTCTAAAGAGTCTTTTTCAAGCATTTCTTTCGGCATCTCGCGCAGAATTTCCTTCGCCAGACTCGCGCTGACATGAATGACGACGTTCGTGCGATGGAGCAGCAGCTTCACCCGTTCGAGGCCGAACAGCCCTCGATAGCGCTCGATGCCCCTGATCCCCTTCCACGGAATCAGAAAAGGCGGATTCGATACAGAAAACGGAAAAGGCATGCTGAACCGAACCCCCGGGATTCCGGATTGAATATGGACGATGCCGTTATAGCCGCTGAAATTGCCGAAGGCGATGCTTTGATAGCGCTGTATTCGCGCGTCGCCCACGTCGCCATCCGGAAACAGTCGTACCAGTTCATGCCACCCCCACCATCGTGCCAGCGCGTAAAACAGGATCCCCATTCCGACGAAGACCCCGACAAGCGGAAGAAAAATCTTGACCAGCTCAGCCGGCGGAACCTGAAACCACAGATTCCCTCCCATGTAGAGCATGAGCACGAAGAGGGCGATGAGCTGAATCAGTGGATGCATGCGAGGTGTTCCTCAGGTAAATTCGTAATCAACGGAAATCGTCGACTCTCGCAAAGGACGAATGAACTGCACGAACTCCTGATGCACCGGGTGATCGATGTAGAGCTGCAGATCATCACGCGATGCGAAATGCGCGACCAGCGCCACATCGTAGGCACGTTCAGAACGCATGATGTCATGCCCGGCTTCAAGATGTTTGAGCGCAGGAATACGGCCGCGCATCTCGAGAATGCGATCTCGAACGCGTTTCTGGTTTTCGGTAGAGCGATCGAACAGTTTGAAGAACACGATATGCTTGATCATCGACAACCTCGCCGTCAGCAATTCGACCAGGGTTCTCGGGCATCGGAAACACGCTGCAACAGCAGAACGGAACGGCAGTGTTTTCTTGACTTCCCCCGGGACTTCACGCACAATAATCATGTTTTCAGTGATTGTCCAGCCAATCATCAAGGAGAGTTGCCGGAATGAAATACGTCCAGCTCGATTCGACCAGGTGCGACGGGAAACGGGCCTGCGAAAAGGCTTGTGCCCAGACGTTCTTCAAACAGTCCGACGTTCACTTTTCGTCGATCCAGATCACGAAAACCGAACTCGGCCACACGGCCAACGTCTGCAACCAATGCGGGCGTTGCATCGAGATCTGCCCGGTCAAGGCCATCTCACGCAACAAACTCGGGACGGTCATGGTCGACAAGAAGACCTGTATCGGGTGCTTCATGTGTATCGGCTTCTGCCCGACCCAGTCGATGCGGCGCGCTCATGATCACCGCGAGCCGTTCAAATGCGTCGCCTGCGGTGCCTGCGTCAAGGCCTGCCCCAACAAGGCTCTGAGCCTTGTCGAGATTCCCGAACCCGCCTGCTGAGCGGCAACCCCAGAAAGGACAGGAACATGACGTACGACTATACCAAGCGCACAAGTTATACGGCCGATGTCGCAAAATTGAAGGCCGCGCACAAGATTCTCAAGGAACAAACGTACAAGCCGAGTCTGCCTGAGAAAGGCTACAACAACCGCACTTTGCGGATCGATCTGACGACTCTGAGCATCACCGAAGAGCCGGTTGACGAAAAAATGAAAGAGATTTTCATCGGCGGCCGCGGGTTCGGACTGTGGCGCCTCTGGAATTCGGTCAAGCCGCAGACGACGTGGCGTTCACCCGAGAACACCATCATCATCAGCCCGGGGCCGGTCGGCGGCAACACCCAGTATCCCGGGTCCGGTAAATCGCTGGTTGTCACCTTGTCGCCGCTTACCGACATTCCGATCGATTCGAACGTGGGCGGCTACTACGGACCGTTGCTGAAATTTTCAGGGTTCGATGCCATCGAGATCACCGGCAAGGCAAAAACCGATGTCATCATTGTGGTCGACGGTCAGAAGGGCATGATCACCATTGAAGAAGCACCGCTCGAAGAGGTAAACAGTCACGTGGCGGCTGAACAGTTTATTCACGAGTATGCCAGTGACGAAGCCGACATGCGCAACGTTTCGACGGTCACCACCGGGCGCGGCGGTGACAACTGCCGCATCGGCTGTCTGAATTTCTCGTGGTTCGATATGCGTCGCAAGGCGGCTCGTCTCAAGCAGGCAGGGCGCGGCGGCATCGGCACGGTGTTTCGCGACAAGAAGGTCAAAGCGCTCGTCGTGCATGGGCCGCCCGTCAAAGGCGACATGAACCAGCCGGTCAACCATGACAAGGTTGCCAAAGCCGGTATGCGCCTGCACCGCGAAATCTACGAGAACGACGACAAACAGTGCCACATGCGACGCCAGGGAACCGCGCATCTGGTCGAGGTCATGGACGCCTACGATCTGCTGCCGGTTCACAACTTCCAGTACGGCAAGCACCCCGACACGCCGAAGATCGCAAGCTGGGTCTGGGATCACCGTTTCACGCAGGGCATTCCCGACGGCTGCTGGTACGGATGTTCGATGGCCTGCTCCAAGGGCGCAGACGGCCACATCGTCATGACCGGCCCGTACAAAGGCCATGTCGTCACTGTGGACGGCCCCGAGTATGAGACCGCCGCGGGTGTCGGTGCCAACTGCGGGATCTTCGACCCGAACTGGGTGCTCGAATGCAACTTCTACTGCGACACCTACGGTATCGATACCATCTCGTTCGGCACAGTCTGTGCCTTCGTCATGGAGTGCTACCAGCGTGGAATTCTGAATAAAGAGCGTACCGGCGGCCTCGAAATGACATGGGGAAATGGTGCGGCTCAGATGGAACTGTTGCACCAGATGGCTCGCGGCGAAGGATTCGGCAAAATCGCCGGACAGGGTGTTCTGCGCATGAAACGCATCTTCGCCGAAAAGGGCTGGGGCGATGCTCAATTTCTCGACGACATCGGGATGGAAAACAAAGGTCTCGAGTATTCACAGTATGTCTCGAAGGAATCGCTGGCTCAGCAGGGCGGCTACGCACTGACCAATAAAGGTCCGCAGCACGACGAAGCCTGGCTGATCTTCATGGATATGGTCAACAAGCAGATTCCGACCTTCGAAGCCAAGGCTGAAGCCCTTCATTATTTCCCGCTGTGGCGCACCTGGTTCGGTCTTAACGGGCTGTGCAAACTGCCGTGGAACGATGTGGAACCGCCCGACAACCAGCGTGTCAATGACCCGATGGAAGCCGCCAAAGTGCCTGAACACGTGCAGAACTACGTCGATATCTTCACCGGCATCACCGGTCGCCAGGCTTCGCGCGAAGATCTGATCGTCATGTCGCAAAAGGTCTATAACTTCCAGCGCGTCTTCAATATTCGTATGGGCAAGGGTCTGCGTAAGCATGACAAGGCTCCGTACCGGTCCAAGGGTCCCGTTACCGTCGAGGAATACGAATCTCGAGCCGAACGATACGACAAGCAACTGCAGGAAGTTCTGAAGATCAACCCGCACGGCAAAACCACGGCCGAGAAAGTGGCTTTGCTGCGCAAGTTCCGCGAAGATCAGTATGAAAAACTGACCGACGCCGTCTACCAGCGCCGCGGCTGGACGAAAGACGGAGTACCAACCATCGAAACACTCAAGAAGCTCGGCATCGACTTCCCGGAGGTTATTGAAGTCGTGAAGCCGTTGCTTGGGTAAACCCCGAACGCTTTTTTTAAGTTGATCGGCCTTGTTCGTCTGAGACGAACAAGGCCTTTTTGATTTTGGTTCGAGGTGGTATACTGAGTGCGGATTATGAAGATTTTCATCAACGAACGTGAGTTTGACGTTTCAGAAACGAGTTCCGTTTCCGATCTCCGAGCCGCGCACTATCCGCGTGCTGATGTCATCATCCAGAACGGGTTTCCGGCAAACCCGGACGACCCGGTCCGCGAAGGGGATCGCCTGGTCTTCATTAGAAAAGGCGAGGTGCCACCGCCCGAAGAACTGGAATCCCTGATGTCCGCGCGCCATACGCCCGGCGTTCACGCGCGGCTGAAGCGGGCTTCAGTCGGCATCGCCGGTTGCGGCGGACTCGGCTCGAACGCGGCAACCGCCCTGGCTCGCGTCGGAATCGGGCATCTGGTACTCGTCGACTTCGATGTCGTCGAACCGTCAAACCTGAATCGTCAGGCCTACTTTATCGATCAGATCGGCCTGCCGAAAGTACAGGCCCTGAAAGCCAATCTCAAGCGTATCAACCCGGCCGTGCGCATCGACGCGCATGACTGCCTGCTGACTCCGCAGAACATCAGCGCTCTACTCGGCAGTGTCGATGTCATCGTCGAAGCCTTCGATCGCGCCGACCAGAAGTCGATGCTCGGCGAAACCTGTGCCGGGCTGCTTCCCGACAAACCGATCGTCATGGGCGTCGGTATGGCCGGCTACGGTTCGAACCCGCTATTGCATACCCGCGTCATGGGAAATCTGCATGTCGTCGGTGATGAATGTTCTGAAGCCTCTCCCGGTATGGGGCTGATGGCTCCCCGCGTCATGGCGGTGGCCGCCATGCAGGCCAATCAGGTGCTCGAGATTCTGCTCGGACCCGATCCGCGCATTCTGGAAGCCGCCAAACGCAGATCCTGACCGAGCCATGATCACCGTCAATCAGGAACCGCTGGACTATCTGGACGGGATGAAAGTCATCGACGTTCTTCGGTTAAAGAACTACCGTTTTCCGCTTTTGATCATTCGGGTCAACGGCAAACATATTCCACGGGAAGAATATCATTCAACCGCGGTTCCCGACGGAGCCGACGTTCAGGTGCTGCACCTGATGAGCGGCGGCTGAGCGGCAATATCAGTTGCCGAGACGAATCGCTTTCGGCAGGACCTGCCAGCGCAACTCGCGTATTGTCGCCAGTTCGCCATCGAAGCAGATAGTACCCGGCGCTTCCAGAACCACTTCGCCGGCCCGGCTTTCGCGGAAGGTGATTTTCGGCTGATTCAGCCCCTGTTGTTCGATTGATCCGATGGTGGTCATCGACTCCATGGGCTGCGCCGGCTTGGGATAAAAACCGAGATCGACCAGGCCGTCTCCCGGTTGCCGTGCGGTCTTCATCGTGAAGTTTCCGGCCACCCACGGTGATTTCACCAGGTGCAGACCAGCCCACAGGCCTTTCCAGGAATCGTTTCCCTCGCGAATTTCCGCGGCAAACCCCTGATCGCGAAACGCCTGCCACACCGAGACCAGGATCTGTGCTCGAAATCCCAGCCAGTTCAGCAGCCACTTCCAGAACCCGGAAGGTAGCCGAACCTCGCGGTTTGCCGCGGCGACAATCCCCAGGTGAGCCGACTGCAACGCGTGGCGAATCTGTCGGCTGCCATCGGCCATGGCCAGCTCCAGTCGAATCACATCCCAGTCCATCGCATCTTCCGGTCTCCATCTCGCCTTCACGCCGCCAACGGCATTCTGCTCTCCTACCGACTTGTACAATCGGTTTTCCAGCCCGAGGGCGAAACCACCAACAAAAGGCTTCTGTCTGGTAATGACTTTGCCTTGCTCGTCGAACAATCCGTCGAGAATCGCTTGTACCGTTCCATCACCGCCGACGGCCAGAAAATAGGCTCCCTGTTCACGCGCCGCGGTTCGCACGTGTTCCACCAGTTCCTGATACGATGAAGAGGCCCAGACCTTCAGATCGGGCAGTTGGGCGCGAAGATCCTTTTCCAGGCCGGCCCATCGGGAAAGAGCGGCGCCTTTGGCGGCGTTCCCGTTCACGAAAACGTGTGCGGTTCCAATGTATTCAGGCATGAGAAACTCCTCGTCACGGAAGAATTGATTCGGGTCATCTTACCATGCGCGAGCATCGACAAGGGGACATCGTTCTGATATGCTTGTCAACATGCGTCGATGGTGTCTGCGGTGGATACTCCCGCTTCAATTGATGTCTCTTCTTTTCGGACTCATCATGGGTTCCATCACCGGCTGCCCGTTGAAATGCTGTGATCACGAGCCGACCGGAGCCAGTCCGGCTCTTTCCGCGCACGACTGCGACGATGACGAATCGCATCATTTCTGTCTGTTCGTCTTCTGCAGCTCGGGAAGCGGTTTTCTCACCACCGAGACAGGTACGGTATTTTCCACCTGTGAGTCGAACGATTCGGTGTTTGTCCGTATCAAGACTCTCTTATCCTTGCATCAGAGCGACTTCTTCCGCCCTCCGATTTACATCTCCTGATCCTCGCCTGCATCGCACTTCAATCAGGAGATTTGTATGTTCGTACGCGTTCGCGTTGTCGTTTTTGTTTGTCTATTTGTCTTTTCGCCGTTCAATGCTGTTTCAGCCGCAGGACTCACGCTCAGCGAAGCACTGTCACTTGCCGCCTCGCATCCGCTGCTTCTACCTGCCGATCTGGCCGTGCGTCAGGAATCCATCGAAAGCCTGGATGCCGGTCAGCGAGGTCCGGACACGGTCTCGCTCGAACTCGAGGATGTCGGCGGCAGCTTTCCCGGTCTGCGTCGAGTTGAGTCGACGCTGTCCTTCAAACGCCCGCTGCGTTCACGAGCGCTGGAGCGCGCCAGACTGCAATCCGTCGATGCGCGCGTGAAGCGCAGTCGTCACGATCTGGAACGACTGCAGTGGGAGATCACCACACGTGTTCAGACAGCCTTTCACCGTGTGCTCGTTAACCAGGCTCTCCTGGAAACCGCTCGCGAAGCTTCGCATCTTGCCTCTGAGACCTATGCCGTCGTGACCGAACGGGTCGAGGCCGGTCGCTCTCCCGAGCGCGAAAAACTGCAGGCCGAAATCGAACTGTCTCGCACGATGGCCGAGCAACGGCGTCTCGAAGGCGACCTCGAGGAGTCCAGGCTGCTGCTGGCACGTGAACTCGGTTCAGCAGTGAATGACCCGCTCGTCTGCATCGGATCACTCACGCCTCACCTGACACTGCCTGAGTTTGAGGTACTGTGTGAAAGTCTTCTCTGTTCACACCCGGACCTGCGAGAACTGGACCTGAACACCTCTGCCACCTTCGCCGAGCAGCAGTTGCTCGAGGCGGAAAAGCGCCCCGCGTGGTCGGTCAGCGCCGGAGTGCGGCAGTACCGTGAAGATCGAGCGCATGGCTACATCGTGGCACTTGAAACCGAACTTCCCGACCGGCGCCTGCATCGCGGACGTTTGCAATCTCTCGATTTGTACCGGCAAAAAATCGAAGCCCAGCGACAGGCCGTGAGTCGGCAACTGACCCGACTGCTCCGGGAACAACACACCCGTTTCGCCAACGCCCGTTCGCTCGCCATCGAACTGAGTGAACACATTCTGCCCCGCACGCGCGAGCTTCAGAAAATGGCTCTCGAAGCCTATCAGGAGGGCAAAAGCGACCTGCTCGAGTTGCTGCTGGCCCGCAAGGAAGCTCTCGAGGCCGGTCGACAGCACCTCAACGCTCTGTCTGATCTGTATCAGGCCGCTGACGCAATCGAACAACTGTGCGGCATGTGCCTGGTCGGAGAAGCTCACGAATCCCCCACGCATCACCACTGAGGAATTTCATATGAACATTCGTACGATAACCCTGTCCGCCATCACGATTCTGGGGCTGATGTTTTTCAATTGTTCCACTTCCGTCAACGCCGGAGACTCATGCTGTGCGGCTTCTTCGACCGCAATACCCGTACTCGACAAGAATTCCGATAGTCCCGTGAAGGAAAGCGCCCACGCCGGTCATGCGCACGAGCACGTCGAGAAAGGCTCTGCCAGGACGGCAGCGGCAAAGCCTCACGACCACAAGGGTGAGTCAGCTCACGAAAAGGATGAGGATGAACATGGTCATAAAGGGCACGCCGACAGCGGCGAGGCGGCAGATACCCACGGCCACGGGCACGATCATGAGCACGGACACGCCCAGGAAGCAAGGGTCGACGACCCCATGCCCGATGCGAACTTCGGCCAGAAGCCGTGCGAGCACAAGATTCCAACCATCGACTGCGATACCTGCCGCTACGAGATCGGTGTCGTCAAGGTCGGCTCTGAAGCCCTGCCCCTGCTGACCTTCGAACGCCTGCAGACGGCAGCGGCGGCGGAAACCATCGAAGTGACCGGGGAACTCGCGTTTGACGAGAACCGGATTCGCTGCATCACCGCACCGGTTTCCGGCCGCGTTGCTTCCATCGGCCTGCGGGTCGGCGATGCCGTGCGCGAGGGGCAAACGCTGCTGGTACTTCAGAGTCCGGATCCGGCCCAGGCGGCGCTCGACCTGCTGAAAAAGCGATCCGAACTCGATCTCGCCGCCAAGAAACGCGAACGAGAAGCGCGACTGCGTGAAAAGAAGATCGCCTCAGAGCAGGAAAAGCAGGAAGCGGAAGCAGCCTGGGAACTTGCCCGCATCGAGTGCGACAACGCTCGGAGAAGATTGCTGCTCTTCGGGCTGTCGGAAAAACGGGTTGATCAACTCTCCCATCGGACCTCCGATCCGGTGATTCGCGGCGAACTCACGGTGACCAGCCCGATGAACGGTCGCATCTTCTTTCGCGACGTCAATATCGGCGACACGATCAGCAGCGACAAGGAGCTGCTGAAGATCGCGGACCTGACCCACCTGCAGGGCATCGCCCAGGCGCACGAAAAGCACCTTGCCGCCCTGCTGCGCGTCTTGCGAGTTCGCGCGGTCAGCGCCGAAGTGCGCGTTGACGCCTTTCCTGATCAGCCCTTTCGGGCCACCGTCATGACCCCCGGGCCTGCCGTTGCCGTGGAAACCCGAACGCTGCCCTTACGACTCGATGTCGATAATCCTGAAGAACTGCTGCGTCCCGGCCTCTTCTTTCGCGCGCGCATCGCCTTGTCCGAGGCGCAACCGCAATCAACCCTGTCTCAAGCCGCGGTGTTGACAGACGAAGGTCGATCATTCGTCTTCGTGCGCTTTCGCGACGGTCTGTTTCTGAAACGACTTGTACAAACCGGCGTTGCTGAAGGTGGGCGTATCGGAATCATTGCCGGAGTGCACCCCGATCAGGAGATCGTCAGCAACGGGGCATTCCTGCTGAAGTCCGATGTCTTGCGCGAGAAGATGGGCGCAGGATGTGCGGATTAGGGGCGAACGACATGCATCAATTCACCGATTTTCTCATCGGCAATCGCCGTCTCATCATGGCTCTTTCGCTTCTGATCATCGTCGGAGGTTACTGGGCCTGGAACTCTCTGCCGATCGATGCCTTTCCGGATGTCACCAACATTCAGGTCATGGTGCTCACCAAGACCCCCGGCCTGGCGCCGCTCGATGTCGAACGCCAGGTCACCTTTCCCATCGAGCAGCGCATGTCGGGAATGAAGGGCGTCACGCAGGTTCGCTCTTCCAGCAAAGGGGGGCTGTCGCAAATCGTCATTGTCTTCGACGATGACATCGACCCGTATTTCGCGCGACAACTGGTGTTCGAGAGGCTTCAGGAGGCGCGAGACGACCTGCCGCCCGGGATCGAACCCGAGATGGCACCACTGAGCACGGGGCTGGGCGAGGTGTTTCAGTACACCCTGGACAGTCAGACCGTCGACGCGGTCGAACTGCGAACGCTCCAGGACTGGCTTGTCGCCCCACAACTGCGGACGATTCCCAACATCAGCGAGGTGAACAGCTTCGGCGGATACGTCAAGCAGTATCAGGTGCTTCCCAACCCCGACAAGATGCAGCAGTACAAGATCTCACTCGAAGAAATCATCTCGGCCCTTGAACGCAACAACACCAACGTCAGCGGCAACTTCATCACGCGCGGCTGGGAGCAATACTATGTGCGCGCGCTCGGCCTGCTGCAGAATCGCGAAGATATCGGCAATATCGTTCTGAAAACCGTCGACGGCACACCGGTTCATATTCACGATCTCGCCGACGTGCAACTCGGACACATGACCAGACAGGGCGCCGTCACGCGCGACGGCAAGGGAGAAGCGGTCGCCGGCATCGCTATCATGCTGCGCGGTTCCAACTCGAAAACCGTCGTCGACGCCATCAACCGGCGCATCCCCGGTATTCGTGCCTCGCTGCCGCCCGGGGTCTCGCTGAACGTGTTCTACGATCGAACCGGATTGATCAGAGAGTGTGTCAAAACCGTCATCAACTCGTTGAACGAAGGCGGCATTCTGGTCGTGATCGTGCTGTTTCTATTTCTCGCGGAATGGCGCATGGGGCTGCTGGTTTTTCTCTCGCTGCCGTTCTCGTTTCTGCTGTGCTTCATCACCATGAAGTATTTCGACATCAGCGCCAACCTCATGACCCTCGGCGGGCTGGCGTTTTCCGTCGGTACCGTCTGCGACCCGACCATCGTCGTGCTGGAAAACATCCGCCGGCATTTCGCCGAGTGCGGTGAATCGATCACACCGAGGGAATCCGTATCTCGCGCCGTTGCCGAAGTCGGCCGGCCGACGGCTTTTTCGGAGTTGATCATCATTCTCGTCATCGTTCCGATCTTCGCTCTGCAGGGGTTCGAAGCCAAGATGTTCACGCCATTCGCCACGACTCTGCTGCTGGCAATGGCCGCGGCCATGGTTGTCTCGTTCCTGTTGATGCCGGTCTTCGGCTATTACTTCGTCCCGCGCGGCAAAGAGCGCGAGTTTCTGATCACTCGCCTGATTCGGCGTGCGTACCAGTTCCTTCTCGAGGGGGCGCTGCGTTTCCCCGTGGTTCCGCTGGTCGTCGGTGTCGCTCTCGCCGCCGTCGCCTGGCAGATGCTGGGAAATCTGGGCACCGACTTCATGCCCAGCCTGAAAGAAGGCGCGATCGCCATCAACGTGGTTCGTCTGCCGAACGCCAATCTCGAAGGAGCCGTACAGGTTTCAACGGCCATGGAAAAACTGCTTTTGGCCAAATTCCCCGAGATTGAATCGGTGGTTTCGAAAACGGGTCGGGCCGAGATCTCGGAAGACCCGATGGGGCCTGAACAAACGGATGTGATCATCACGCTGAAACCTCCTGTTCCCGGCACGCCGTGGCGAACGCAGGATCAGCTGGTCGTCGAGATTCAGAAGGAGCTGGGACAGTTTCCGGGTCTGCGGTATGCCTTTTCCCAGCCCATCTCTCTGCGGGTCAACGAGCTGATTTCCGGCATCAAGAGCGACGTCGCGATCAAGATCTTCGGTGACGACATCGACATTCTCACCGGCATCTCGAAACGCGTTGCCGAGGTTGTCGGCAAAGTGTCGGGAGCGGTCGACGTGCGGGCCACTCAGGTCTCGGGTATGGAACAGATCGACATCGATATCGATCGGCAGGCCGCAGCGAACCACGGCATCAACGTTTCGCACATTCAGGAACTGATTGAAGCAGGCATAGGCGGAAAGATCGTCTCGCACATCATCGAGGGGCAGAAGCGCTTCACGCTAGCCGTGCGGTTTCCCGAATCTTTTCGCAACGGGGAAGAGGCGATCGCCCGCCTGCGCATTCAGACTCCGACCGGATCGCTTTTGCCGCTGGGCCAGTTCGTTCGCATGCAGACGGTTCAGTCACCGATCGAAATCGCGCGCGAGGCCGGCAGACGGCGGGTGGTCGTCGAAACCAACGTTCGCAACCGAGATCTCGGCGGTTTCGTCGCCGAGCTGCGTCGACAACTGCAACCGTTGCAGAAAGAACTGCCGGAAGGCTACTACTTCGAGTTCGGCGGTCAGTTCGAAAATCAGGAACGAGCCATGCAGCGGCTGAAGATCGTCGTTCCCATTGCCCTGGTGCTGATCTTCATTCTGTTGATGATGGCCATGGGGAAGCTGACCGACGCGTTTCTCGTGCTGCTGAATCTGCCCTTCGCCGCTGTGGGCGGCATCATTGCCGTCGTTTGGGCCGGGATGACGTTATCCGTCTCCGCGGCTGTCTCGTTCATCGTGCTGCTGGGACTGGCAGTTCAGAACGGAGTGATTCTCATCGCCTTTTTCAGGCAGCTGATTCGGGACGGACTCAGCGTCGATGAAGCCGTACGCAAGGGGTGTATGTTGCGGTTTCGCCCCCTGTTCATGACCGCGATGACAACGGCCCTGAGTCATTTGCCGATGCTGTTGTCCAAAACCGCCGGTGCGGAAACGCAGCAGCCCCTTGCCGTTGTGATCATGGGCGGTCTGGCCACCTCGACGTTTCTGACGCTGATTCTGCTGCCGGTGCTGTTTCGCTGGGTCGAGGGCTGGTCGCGGGAAGCGGATGACTGAACGAAAGCCCTGCGGCTCGCTCTTTGCCGAAAAGTCGTCAGCGGCGCTGATGACTTTTCGGCAATGTCTGCCGGTCAGGGTACCGAGATCCGCCATCGGTCAGCAGTCGAAGATTGGCATTTTTCTTGCTCGACTGCCGCCATCACAAAAACATACGGAGGAAAAGATATGAAACGGTTCAGCAGTCTGCTGATGATTCTGTTGGTTTGTGCTCTGCTTACCGCTCCGGCGGCTTATGCGAAGAAGCTGCACAGCACTGGTTCCGCAATCGTGACGGCCGACACGATTCCTTACCCCGGCCCGGATGACACGGACGACGATGGTGGTTGCGGCGGTGGCGGCGGCGGTGGCAACGATGATGGTCCCGATTCGACCGACGGCGGCAGCAGCGGTTGGGGCGGCAACGATGACGGCCCCGATTCGACCGGCGGCGTGCTGTTCTAAGCTCTCTACTTTTCCAGAATACTCTTCGACCGCTCCACTCACTCGGGTGGGGCGGTCGTGCTTTTCTCCGCAGGATTTTTCTCGCCACGGGGTACCGAATCAGGTATCATGAAACCCGCTCTGCCGGTCGCAGATATTGTTCCGGCTCAACATTACCAACGTTCGGAGGGGACCATGGCCGCTCATGATCTGAACCAGAACCTCGAGACCCTGATCGCACTCGGCGAGAAGATGCTCACCACGTATGACATTGAAGAACTGCTGCGGCACGTCGTCAAAACCGTTCAGCAACTCCTGCATGCGGAGGGCGCCACGCTGTATCTGGTCGATTCCATCGAGAAACTGATGATCTCGCAGGTCATTCTCAGCGATCGCGTTGAAGAGATCGTTCTCAATATCGACAACACCTCCATCGCGGGCTTCACCGCGCTAAACCGGCAGAGCCTGAACATTCCCGACGCATACGGTGATCTTTCCTCGATTCACCCGCAACTGAAGTTCAATCGAGCCATTGATCAGGCGCACAACTTCCGCACCCGCAATATTCTCACCTTCCCGATCATCATCAAGGATGAACTGATCGGGGTTTTCCAGATCATCAACCGTCGGGACGGCACCTTCAACGACAACGACAAGCTGCTGTTGAAGAACTTCGCCGTTCTGGCCGGCATCGCGATTCTCAATGCGCGCCTCGTGGAACGCGTGATCGATGAACAGGAGATCTCACGCGGAATTATCGAGTACATCTCCGACGAAGTCTATATCCAGCATCGCGACGGGCGGCTGCTGCACTGCAACCGCAAGTCGCAGGAAAAGATTCCCGAGGGACGTTCGCTCGACAGCGTGAAGGGCAAACCCCTGTTCGAGGTGTTTCCCGCGCTTTCAGGCCTGCAGAAAGAGATTCAGAAAGTTATCGAAAACAATCTCGACAAGGCCTTCTCGGGCGGGAAGATGCCTTACGTGATTCTCTCGGCAAAAAACTCACGCGGCATGGTCGAGAAGGTCATCATCATCATCAAGGTTCAAAGCGAAGAACACGAGACCGGCATTCCCATGGATTCGCAAAAATACTGAGTCACCCTCTTCAGGAGTCCCATTCATGTCAAGCTCAAAACAGCACAAAAGCAAGTATCTCAGCGGCACACGCATTGACCCGAAACCGGTAAAGAAAGGGTTGTCGATCGACGCTCTCATCGACGGAGCCTTCATGTCGTATAACGGCGGTCGCCTGCGCGAAGCCTGTCGCCTGTATGCCGAGAAGATGCTCAAGCCCGATGTCACGATCGGCATGAGTCTCGCCGGCGCCCTCACCCCGGCCGGACTCGGGCAGTCCGTCATCGTGCCGCTGATCAAGGCTGGTTTCATCGACTGGATCAGCTCAACCGGAGCGAATCTGTATCATGACACCCACTTCGGCATCGGCGAAGAGCTGTATGCCGGCTCTCCGTTCTACGATGATGTGGCCCTGCGCAAAGACGGTGTGGTGCGCATCTATGATGTGGTCTTCGATTACAGCGTGTTGCTCAACACCGACAGCTTCTACCGTGAAATCATGACCAGTTCGGTGTTTCAAAAGCCGATGGGAACAGCCGAGTTCCATCATCACGTCGGCCGCTTCATCTTTGAACGCGAGAAGAAGCTCGGCATCAAGAACACCAGTATTCTGAGCGCCGCGTACCAGGCGGGAGTGCCGGTGTTCACCTCAAGCCCGGGCGACAGCTCGATCGGCATGAACATCGCGGCCCTGGCGCTGACCGGCTCGAAACTCACGATTGATCCGAATCGCGACGTGAACGACACGGCCGCCATCGTGTTGAACGCCAAGCGCAGCGGCGGCAAGAGCGCCGTCTTCATCTGCGGCGGCGGGTCGCCCAAGAACTTCATGCTTCAAACCGAACCGCAGATTCAGGAAGTTCTCGGGATCAAGGAAGAAGGCCACGATTACTTTCTGCAGCTTACCGACGCTCGCCCTGACACGGGTGGCCTTTCGGGAGCGACTCCCGCAGAGGCGGTCAGCTGGGGAAAAGTTCGCCCCGACAGCCTGCCCGATACGGTTGTCTGCTATGTTGACTCGACGGTCGCCCTGCCGCTCATCGCCGCGTATGCCTTCAACCGGACTTCCCCGCGGAAGGGCAAGAAGCTGTATCAGCAGTTGCCGAAACTTCTCGAGTCCCTCAAAGCCGAGTATCTGGCCGTATTGAAAAAGCAGGCAAAAACAAAGAAGTAATCCCGGCTCAGACGCAGAAGATCGGCCCAAGGCAACGCTTCCGGGCCGATTTTTTGTTCCCACCGACAACGTGTTTCACAACTTATTCAGACCAAAACGAAAACCAGTCGTTTCGCCTTTCATCATCGGTTACGCGGCGATTCAGTGCAACTATCTCTGAACTCAGCCGTGGAAGCCGAATTTTGCTCTTGCGGGTACCCCGGTTTGTCAGTAAAATGGAACAATATTCCCTACGGGAAAGGAGATCTTCGATGCTTCAATCAACGCGACGATGGTTCACTCTCTTTCTCGCCCTGGTTTGTCTGATTCCGGCGCTCGAAGCGCGTCAGCTGCCTACGGCGATCTCCACCGACAATGATCCGCTGCACGACGAAACAATCGTCGTCTGCACTCCGCTCACCGCGGGCAAGGGTTTTCTCACCAATATGCTCGGGAAAGCGCTGAACCTGCCCAAGCAGGTCAAAATCGAAGACCTCGGGTTCCAGTTCATGGCTCTCTCCATGGAAGCCTTTCAGGCAACGCCGGCTGACCCGAAGAGTCCGGTCGTGACGAAGAACCTTCCGTATCTGAAAGCCAGCAAGGAAATTCAGGACTCGATGAAGTTGCGCCGCACCGCGCGCCAGATTCGCGCGCAGTTGCTCGCCGAACTGCTGAAGAAAGCCGACCAGCTCAATGACACGCAGAAGAAAGCGCTGATTTCCTTTCTGACCCAGTCGGTCGGCGCCCCGGTCGTCATTCTCGACAAGAGTCCGCTGCCTTCGTTCCTGCCGACCCCCGGCCCCTGCATGATTCCGATCGGTATCGAACGCGTCGATGCCAAGACCAGCCAGCGCATCGGCCTCGAAACCTCGGCCATCTGCCTGCTCGACATTCCCGGTGTCTTCTCCGTGAATGATGCTCAGGCCAACGATACGCTCGACATCGTGCTTGCTCACGAAAATGCGCACGGCATCATGTTCGATATGTACGGCAAGGGCTTTCAGCAGATCAACCGCCCGTCGACGAACGGCCATGATGCGCCGATCATCAGCGATCTGGGTCTCGCCTACACCGAAGGCTGGGCCGAAGCATTCGAAGCCGTGTACGGCCCCGCGAACCCCAAGTTCAAGGAAAAAGATCGCAAGAAGTTCAACATCTCCGAATTCCTGTATGCCCGCCAGGATCCGATCCGCCGCGAGCGCTACGTCTGGTCCAAGGTCGGCGGCAAGCAGACCGGCCTGGCCAAGAACGGTCTGCAGCTGATGAGCACCGAAGGCGTCATCGCCGGTCTGTTCTATGACATTCTGACCAGCAGCAAGATCAATGCCCCGTTCGAAAAGTGCGTTTCCGTCATGTTGATGCAGCAGCCCAAGAGCTTCCCGGAATTCGTGCTCGGCTATCTGCGCATGTTCAAAGATGACCGCGCCGTCATCCTGCGCATCGTGCTTGAGAACACCCACTATGCCGTGTGCAGCAACGAAGCCCGCAAGTTGTATCAGACCTGGTATCTCGCCCGCACGGCGTATCAGCAGAAAACCGGTTCTCAGGAAGACGCCGGTAAGGCCGAACAGGCCTATCGCAAGCTGAAGGAAGAGCTGTTTGCCAAGGCTTTCAAGAGCGATGCAGAGATCTTTACCGCCGTCGGCCCCGATCTGTGGTTCTCCGGCGAAGTGAAACTCGAAAAGAAGTCCAGCGCTCTTGATATCAAGGCTCAGGTCATGAAGAAAATCGGACAGGATCCGGATGTCTTCAAGTTCAATCTGAACCTCAACACCATCAATCGCGGTATGCTCAAGTTCATCGGCCTGGCTGAGGCTGACGCCGACATGATCGTGACCAAGCGCGAAGTGAACGGTTTCTTCAACAGCACCGATGCTTTGAAAGAACTCGAAAAGCTGCTTGGTGCAGAAAAGTATACCGCTCTCAAGGCGAAGGCCCAGCTGAAACCATACCAGGCGAAGACCGACCCGGCGGCTCAATCTGCCGTGTACTGGCCCGAAGACATCGAGAAGGCCGCTGACGGACAATAACGTCTCAAACCGACTCACACACCCCCGCGAGTCTTACGATTCGCGGGGGTGTTGTTTTCTCTGCCCCTCAGTAACGGCAGGAAGAGATTTAAAGTCGTCGAAAACCGCTGTTTATGGTAGAATAGCGCGGTTCGATCTGGTCTGTCTGCCGTCAACACAGCAGCAGATCGTCATCTCGGAGTTACCACATGAAACGCATTACCGCTGCCGCCGTTCAGTTCGCCGTCGAGCCGATGGCCGTCGAGAAAAACATGAAGCGCACCTGGGACATGATTCAGGAATGTCATCGGGTTTCCAAAGCAGATCTCATCGTTCTGCCGGAAAGCGTCACCACCGGGTTCACCCCGATCGGCACCGTCCAGGACCTCTGGAAAGCCGTCGACACCATTCCCGGGCGGCTGACCACCGAGGTCGAGCGCTGGGCCAAGCTGCTGAACACCTACATCGTGTTTCCCACCTATGAGCGCGGCAAGAAGGAAACCACCGTTTACAACAGTGCGGCTCTCATCGGTCCGGAAGGGATCATCGGCGTGTATCGCAAAACCCATCCGTTTCCGACCGAACGACGCGAAGCCGGCGGCTGGACCACACCCGGCTCAAAGGCCTGCTGTCTCGAAACGCCGATCGGCCGCATCGGCATCGTCATCTGCTATGACGGCGATTTTCCGGAACTCGCCCGCGTGACCACGCTGCAGGGCGCTGAGATCATCTGCCGCCCATCGGCCTTCATGCGCACCTACGACCACTGGGAACTCACGAACCGCGCGCGCGCCTATGACAACCACGTCTACTGGATCGCCACCAACGCGGTCGGCGTCGATGCCAGCGGAGCGTATTTCTTCGGTTCTTCGATGATCGTGCACCCGACCGGTTTGAAAACTTCTCAGGCACGCGCCTGCGATGAATTCGTCTGGTCCGAGCTGGATCCCGATCCGTTGCGCACCGTGCTTCCCAACACCTCTTCACCGCAGATTTTCGACCATCTCGAAGACCGGAATCTGTCTTCGTATGTCGGCATTCTGACGCAGGGCCGATCATCGTTCGAGCCGGCCAAACGCATTCCATACCAGCGCTGGCGGTAACCCATGCACGGACCACTTCACGGACTCGTCGTCGTCGACCTGACCCGCGTTCTTGCCGGGCCTTTTTGTACCATGCTGCTCGCCGACATGGGCGCCGAAGTCATCAAGATCGAGCGTCCCGAAGGAGGCGATGACTCGCGCGCTTTCGGCCCGTTCATCAACGGCGAGAGTGCCTACTTCATGAGCATCAATCGCGGCAAGAAGAGCGCCACGCTCAACATGAAGCATGCGGAAGGCAAAAAGCTGCTCAAGGAGCTCATCGGACAGGCGGATATCCTGGTGGAGAACTTCAAACCAGGCGTCATGAGCCGCCTCGGCCTCGGCTGGGAACAACTGAAGCAGGTCAATCCCCGTCTCATCTATGCCGCCTCGTCCGGGTTCGGGCAAACCGGCCCTTACAGCGATCGTCCGGCGTACGACCTGATCATTCAGGGAATGGGCGGTCTGATGAGCATCACCGGCCCTGACGCCGATCATCCGACGAAGGTGGGCAGTTCAGTGGCTGACATCTTTGCCGGAATCTTTTCAGCGGTGGGGATTCTCGCTGCGTTGTATTCTCGCGAGCGTACCGGTCGTGGCCAGCAAGTCGACGTCGCCATGCTCGATTGCATGGTGGCCATTCTGGAAAATGCGATTTCCCGCTACGTGACCAGCGGCAACAATCCTGTTCCCATCGGCAATCGTCACCCGTCGATCGCGCCGTTCTGCACCGTGACCACCGCTGACGGAGCCATGAACATCGCCTGCGGCAACGACGAGCTGTGGCGAAAATTCTGCTCTCTGACCGGTCTCGACGAGCTGGCCGCCGACGAGCGATTCGTCACAAATCCGGCTCGAGTTCAGCATTTTGAGGCACTTGAACCGCTGATCAACGCGACCACGAAAAACCGCACGACCGGAGAATGGCTCGCCGTGCTGCAAGCGGGTGGTATTCCCTGCGGCCCGATCAACAATGTCGCGGCTGTGCTGGAAGACGCCCACGTCAAGGCCCGTCGGATGCTGGTTGAGATGACCCACCCGGTTGCCGGCACCATCAAGGTTCCCGGCGTACCCATGAAGTTTTCCGAAACACCGGCTGAAGCCCTGTATCCGGCTCCCACGCTCGGCCAGCACAACATCGATATCTGGGAAACCCGTCTGAAGAGAACCGTGTCGCAACTGAAAGCCGACGGAGTCATCTGATCGGGGATGCTGCCGCGGATCAGCCGAGTTCTCTACCGTCTGCTGTCAGAGCACCCGGTTGCCGTCATCGCGGTGGTCGTCGCCGCTTTTTTTCTCAGCTTCGGGGCCTTTGCACACGTTGAAATAGACGAAGATTTCGAAGCAGGTATCTCGGACGCACGCGCACTCGAGGCTCGTCGGTTGTACCAACAGCACTTCGAGAGCGAACAGGCGGTCCTGATCGCTTTTCCGATTGACGGTTTGACGCGTGAAACCCTGCTTTCCCTCTGGGAACTGAGCGACGAGTTACAACGTCTGCCCGAAACGGCGCAGGTCATGTCGATTCTCGATCTTCTACGCCCCTGTCGCACACTGGAAGAATTCTCCCTGTATCTCAAGGATTTTCGCCTTCGCAACCTCGGCGAGATCATTCGTCGCACCGCCTTGTTGCGCGGATTTCTAATCAGTGCCGATCTGCGGGCCATTCAACTGCTCGTGATCCCAAACGTCCGTATCGATCATTATCGAAGTTTGCTCTATACGCACATCAACGAGATCATCTCACGCAGAAATGGGCAGGCTCAGGCTCATGTGTTCGGATTTCCATACGTACAGCAACGTTTTTTCGAGTTCATCGCCGAGAACAACAAACGCTTTTTGACGATCGGGTTCATCGGGTGCGCGATTCTGGCCTGGTTTCTCTTCCCCGACCCCGTGATTCTTCTTCTGATTCTGTTCGCCATTGCCGCTCCGACCGCCTTTACCTTTGCCGTCTACTTCATGAATGGCAACAAGATCAACCTGTTCACTTCACCGATCATCCCGTTCACACTCATCATCTCACTCAATGAGATCATCTACATCGTCAGCTTCTTTGCCGTCGAAATGCATCATGCCGGACAGTCCTATCTCGATCTGCACAAAACCAACTTTCAGAAGCTGATTCGTCCCTGCATGATCAATACCCTGACCACGCTCATCGGCTTTCTCTCGCTTTCGCAGAGCCCTTCACCAAGCATCAGACTCTTTGCGCTCTACACCTCGCTGGCATGTCTGTTCGCCTATCTGGTCACCTTCGGCCTGATCTTCGCCTTTCTGCGTTTGTACCAGCCACGATTCAGTCTGACCAGCCGGCCGAGCTTTCGAATGCCCCACCTGACAAGATTCATCAAACATCTCGTCTTTCGGCATCCGGGAAAAGTTTTGGCGATCACCACCATCGGCATCATGCTTTCGGGGTTCAGCCTGATGTTCTATGAACGCCGTAATGCTCTCACCGACAATTTTGCGGCAGACGACCCGCTGGTTGCCTCTCATGCTTTCATCAGCCGTCATTTCGGCGGACCCTTCCATTTCCAGGTTCTGATCACGCATCCACAACTGATGTCACGCGAACGACTTGCCTCGATCGCGGCATTTCAGCGACGCATCGAGCGGCTTCCCCATATTGATCGAACCTATTCGATCGTCGATCTTGTACTCGGTTTTCAACAGGAGTTTACCGGCGATCGCGAACTTCCGAGATCGGAAGAACTTACGCAGGCAATCGTGCGTCTTTTCGCGCCTCGCGGTTTGTCCGAGTTATTCATTAACCCGGCAATGACTGTGACGCTGTTACGGGTCACCACTCCGTTGACTGACGACTTTCAGATCGAAGCGCTGCAGACGTCGATCATGGAGGCGGCAAGCGCGACTCTTCCCGTCGATATGCGGGTCGAGGTGACCGGCGACGTGTATCTGAATGCCGTGATGCAGAAGAACATTCTCGAAAACATCACCTGGTCGTTTGGTGCCGCGATCGTCATGATCATCGGTACCTTCTGGCTCGTGTTTCGGCGGTTTTCCATGGCATTCATCGCCCTGGTCGTCAACTTCGCACCGATCGGCGCCGCGTATGCGGTGGTACGCCTGTTCGGCATTCCGCTGAACCCATCGACGGCCGTTGTAGGCTGCGTCATGAGCGGCCTCATCGTTGATGACACGCTGCATCTGCTGACCTTCTATGCCGACTCGAGGCAGCCCACAACACTGCGCCGCCTGCTGGCGACCATGCGCGAACTTTCTTCCCCGGTCAGCAGCTCATCCATTCTTCTGGCTCTCGGCAATGCCGTCTTTCTCTTCAGTCCGTTCAAGCCTTTTCAGTATTTCGGTCTGATCGGTACTCTGGTCGTCGGCATCGGACTCGTCGGTGATCTGGTCATTCTGCCGGCTCTGCTGCTCGTGTTCAGCCGCACGAAAAAAGCGCCGGGCAGGCCTTCTGAGGCCCCCGGCGCTCTGTAAGAGTCCGTATCGGTCAGAAGATCGATTTGAAGCGGCGATCCTGCATCATCAGAGAGAGAAGCAATGACGAGAACTGGTACTGTTCATCCGGGCCGGCCCCGAGCTTGATCGTGTAAACACAGGCATCATCCGTCGCCGAGACCTGATTCGCTTTCATCGAAACCAGGTCTTCTTCGGAAAGGGCCTTCGAAGAGGTATAAGCCAGCCACGTCAACAGCAGCTCCTTCAGCGCTGCCGCTTTTTCCTTGCTGCCGCAGCGAAAGATCATGCTGACATCATAGGCATAGCCGTCGTTCTCGCGGCGCGCCCCGACTTCATAGGAAAACTTGTTGATGTCGGCCAGAGCGTTCTTCAACTGCTGTTCGGCTTTCGCCATGGCTTCATCATTGCGAAATTCTTCGCGTGCCACGACTTTCTTGAACTGCTTGCGCGTCTTGGCGGCAAACCCTTCGTACTTGTTCTCGAACGTGCGAATCTCGGTCCGTTCCTGCGCCAGAGGGACAAAGGTCGTCATGAAACCGATTTTTTCGGGTTGTTCCGGAGACGTCGGCAATTTGCCGTCGAGCACCTGAACTGTTTCGTTGATCAGCGTATAGTCGCCTGCCGGGACGGTAGACACGATCACGTGACCCGGGAACGTCGTCACGACCGCTTCGGCTTCACGGAACGCGAACGGATAGACACGCGCCGGTTTTCCGGCAATCTGTATCTGACGCGGCGTCGGAGTTTTGTCGACCAGCTTCTGCGCCTTGATCGAGTCGAAATAGCGATGATAGCGCTTGTCCGCGAAGGCCAGGAACTTCTCGGCATCGAGATCGCCTTTCAGGACGAAGCAGATGTTGAGCTGGTCAACCGGCATCTCGCGCGCCACGATACCGTAGCTGAGCGTCTTCTTGACCGGATCGGGAATACCGGCTTCACGGAAACGACGATCGATGACCTGCTTGCCGATCACCTCGGTGATGCCTTTGCCCAGATCGAGATCTTCCTCGAGGAAACGAGCATTATCCTTCAGGTCGATCAGGCGGAGATCCTGTGGATGGTTCACCAGGGCGGAAGGCGCTGCCCAGAGAGCAGGCAGACAAACCAGACTGAAGATCACGAACAGAGAACGTACTTTCATGTGCGATCCTCCTCGGAAGAATCTCAGACGGAACTGCCTAATACGTTACACCAGCATGGCCTCGGCCTTCAAGCCATGACAAATGCATGCTTGATCTGCGCGTGGGACGGGCTTTTCGGCTCACCCGCATCAGACCGCTCCATGCCCTCTCAGTGCCTGCCGATCGCTTCGAGGGATGACACCGATTTCCCTCGAGAGCCGTCTCCTGACGGCGCTCTCGGCGACGTCCCTCCTGAACGTC
>CAYYIY010000037.1:0-5143 GCA_964472075.1 uncultured bacterium
ACTCCCTGCCGCAATGGCGAATCGTTGAGCGATGCCGGCGGAAAAACAGAGTTTCAAGAGAACGAAATGACCCTGGGTCTCAACCATGTTTCACGGCGAAGTCAGCAGGGAATTACCGCTTATTCAGTCGCGAGTGACGCTTTCCAGGAAGGGGAGAACAGTTGATCGAGCAATGCCTGAACCTGTTCATCGAGCGGGCAGTGCAGTGAGATATCCTGTTCCAGCCACGTGTGACGAAAGGTCAGGGTATGAGCCATCAGCAACATTCGTTCACACGAATATCGTTCGCGAAAAAGCTGGTTATGACGACGATCGCCATGATGCCCGTCGCCGATGATCGGGTGTGCGGCTCCGGCAAAATGCCGGCGAATCTGCTGACGCCGCCCCGTTTCGGGAAACACCCGGACCAGAGAATACCGACTGGTTTGGTGGGGAAAGACAGGGATCGGAAGCTCGCATCGTGTCAGCGTCTCATATCGCGTCACCGCTTCCTGCGTTGTTTCACCCGGTTCAGGGCTGAGAGGTCGATCGATCGTTCCTGACGGCGGCTGAAACCAGCCGCGAATGACCGCCAGATACTCTTTTTTCACCTGTCGCCGCTCAAATTGCATTGCCACGGCGGCGGCTGCCTCCGTCGACAGCGCGAACAACAGAATTCCTGATGTGGCCCGATCGAGACGGTGAACGGGAAAGAGCTTTCTTCCCAGTTGTCGTTCGAGTGAGGGAACAACAGCCGGCAGTGTGCGCGACGCCGTCAGAGAATGATGAATCAGCCAGTACACCGGCTTGTCGATGGCGACGTACCAGTCATCCTGGAACAGCACACGAAATTCACGATTGCCTGACATTCAGCCACTCATTTCACAGGGATCGAACTTGTACGCCTCGAGTTTTGTTCACCAGGCACTTCGCTGCACGATACACGAACTTCGCAAGTTCCTCATCGCCGGTCAAGCCGTGTGATAGGCAGCAGATTCATCAGCTGCCCGTCGCAGAAAAAGCTCGCAACAATCTCTTCGGTCAAAAGAAGCTCCATGGGTTGTTCCGGGCTGACGACATGCAGATATCCCGAACGGCACTCCGTCTCGCACGGCCGGCGCTCGCCCCTCATCTCGATCTGCCACTCATGCCGGGCGTTCAGATACGGAACATTCGCTTCGTGTGTCGGCAACAAAACCAGCTGCGCACGGCACATGCCGTCCATGGTCAGAAGATGCGATGTGTATCCATTCAGATACAGGGTCATGTTCGTGCGATACCGTCCCTGGTCATCGGCACGTGGAACTCGATCACAAGCCTCTATGATCAGCTTGAGAAGAATATCCACCGAGTCGGGGGGCAGGCGTCCGGCACGATACTGTTGCATGATGGCAATCAGCACATCATGTCCGGGACGTGAATTGAGATACGTGCGCTCCTCGTTGATGAGATACGCACGAACCGCCACTTCTTTAGCGTCCAGGTTACAGAGATCGATTATTCTTTTCAGAAACACTTTGTAACGATCAGCAAAGGCAAGAGCATGGGCAGTCCATTCGCGAAGTTTTTCTTCGGTGCCCAGTGCGTAATCCCGCAAGAGCTGAGTTCTGACCGCCTCAGGCATTCCCCCTTCCTGGGTTTCGACCGTATCGACAAGCTTTCCTGCCGGGTTCAGCAGCAGTCGCCGCACCGTTTCCTCATCGTCGCACCCGAGTTGCGCGGCGAGCGGGTACAATCGAAAAAACCGCGAAAGATCGAAAACACTCAAAGACCTGTTATCCCTTGCCCAGGGAGCCGAAGCGGCAAAGTTCGGGTACATCTTCATTGCCAGAGTGCGAAAATCGGCAGCCAACGTGGTCAGGTCACCGGCACAGGCAGTGTCGATGTGCGAGCCGCAGCCGGGTGAAATGCCCATCAGATCGAGCAGGCGGTGCCGCAACTGTTGATCACGAGCGTCATCAAACGTGCGAGTCAGTTCCTCTACAGGCACCTGATCGGTATTCAGTTCGTGTTCTGCGAGAGCCTGCAGCAGCTTCTTTTGTCCCAGTTCTTCGAGACCGAAATAGTTGCTGATCCAGTTGGGGCGGAAGGACCATTGTGGAGCACGCCCTCGAATCGCAAAAACGGAATCGTAATCGATCATGCTCCCATTGATCGAAATGTTCCCAGCGGACCAGCCGCCATGCAGAATTCGCTCGATGAACTTCTCCGCGTCCTGTGCTCCGAAAGCGGACGCAATACGCAGCAACCGGTCTCTCCTCACCGGCTGTCGTCGATAAAACAAATGTGACGGACGATCGAGTTCGCCGTTGATGTCGAGACGCACGCTCATTCCGGCCGGAATAAGATCGTCATACCAGGGCAGTTTTATCTCGCGCTTCAGATCGATGACCGCCAGTGTCGGTGCCGCGCCGGTGCGCAGGTTGGCGTAGACGACATTCGAACAGAGCATTTCCCAGAGGGCTCCAACGAGATCAAGTGCTCCGTTCGACCGCTGCTCATCCGTGGATGTCGCCAGCACGGTCTTGCCGATGCCTTTGATGTTGAACCGGTCGCCCACATATACCGCACGCCCGGATCCGCTGTTTCCTACCAGCGATATCTTCATCGGATCATCTTGTCGATCGACATATACCTGGACATTCGACTCAGCAGCCGCATCGGCAGGTGGGGTCAGTGTCAGAAGCAGATGACGGCGGACAAACTCCCGCGCCTGTTCGTCCGAACAGGGTCGGCACAGGCACAGGCCGAGAAGCTCACTGTTCACATACAGAATCTCAACCGTCGTCGGATCGAGCGGCCAGGCGTTCATGGTCGCAAACACGCTCTCACCAAGTCGAGCGACCGCTCCCGGCAGACTCTGCATCAGTTCGCTTGCCTGCCGTGGGCGATGTCTGACAATACGCCACCGCAATGGATCCTCGCCGAGAAAACGCAGCTTCCGTTCGATCAAGGAGGGAAGCGAAACAGCGGTATTTTTTTCACGATTGTCCGGGACATCATCGAGCCGAACCATGATCAGACGAGGATTTACCTGCTTGACGATTTCATCATCGACTTCTTCGCCGCAAGCGATCAGCACATCAACACCATTCTGATGCCGCCCCAACAGATCTTCGCCAATCGCGCAGGCATGTATGCTCTGCGCCTGCGGCAGCATCTCACACGCCAGCCGAGTCGCCTGCCGCTCCGCCTCCGGGTTCTGTTCCAGCAGAATCACCGTTCCGGCAAAATCGCAGAGCGCGAGAGCATCGAAGAGCCCGGCCCCGGCTGTCGGTCGCAGAATCAAGACGACATCGTGCCTTCTGATCTCACACGTGGTGAGCAGCTCGAACCAGACACCCATCTGAGTCGCGGTAAATCGCCCATCCGTCATAGATTACCTTGTTTCGCCGGTCTCATATTCGCGGTCAGTTCGCAGTAACGGAACGAGTCGCACGCGCTGCCTGCCACAACCGAATACGAATGCGTCGGATTCGGCGAGTTGCCGCAGATCAAGGGGTGGGTGAATCAGAGCATGAAGCGCGTCCTCTGTCAGTGAACGCAGATACTGTCGCAGGGGCAACCGAGGGCCGAACACATGAACTCGATCGTTCTCGACCTCGATATTCGCCTCATGACGATGTCCGGCGTATTCACACCAGAAGCTGTCGTTCTGCGATAGCATCGACGTTGAGTCGCAGCCCACGGAATCATTCATGGGCGTGGTCAACAGCGTAAGCTTTGGTTGCAGACAAGCCTGCGAATCAATGAGATGTGACGTGCAGCCGTTCAAAAACAATCGATAATCGGTTGCAACACGACCACGGGAATCATACCTCGGCAGACGATCGCACGCACGTAGTACAAAGACAAGAAGTGTTTCGAGCCTTTCACGAGAGATATTTCCAGCCATGTATTGTTGAACCAGGGCCACCAAAGCATCGTTCCCCGGACGGCAGTTCATGTAGGTGCGCTCTTCGTTGACGGCATACGCCCGTTGCCACACACCACTCTTCAGATCAGGGTGCTGCCGCTCGATGAAAGCATACACGCGTTCGACAGCTCGGACAAACACGAGTGCCTGCCGATCGTATTCGACCGCCTGTTCAGGCGAAGCAACGGCCGGCCGCAGCAGTTTTTTCCTGACTCCATCCGGAATCCCCTGTTCCTCGCTGGTGATGAAAGAACCCATCGGGTTGCGAATCAACCTCAGACGGGTCTCGTCATCCAACGAAGTGCCTTCGACCCAGATCGGCAACAGTCGCAACAGACGAGACACATCGTAGAGACAGATTGTGTTGTTGTCCGGCTCCCATACAGCTGTGGCGCGAAGATTCGGAAACGTGAGCTGGGACAATACTTCAAACTGGCGCACCAATTCCGACCATTCAGCCGCAGTCATTGGCAGTTCGAGATCCGGCGGCAAACCGAGCAGATCGCGGAACCGCTCTTCCATTCTTGTCTTTCTGGCCTCGTCAAACTGTCGGAACAAGGTTCGCCAGGAAACTTTTTCGCCATTGATGGCATGATCAGCCATCGACTTCAGCAGTTTTTTCTGGCCTTCTCCCTCGAGGCCGAAGAAGTCGCTGATCCAGTTCGGTCGATAGGACCATTGAGGCGCACGATGGCGAACGGCAAAGACCGTGTCGTAGTCGATCAGGTGTCCGTCCAGGGAGACATTGCCGGCAGACCAGCATCCATGCAGGATACGTTCAATAAACTTCTCGGCGTCCTGTGTACCGAGTCGCGCGGCGATGGTCAGCAGTCGCTCTTTCGAAACGGGCTGATTCTTCTGAAACAGATGCGTCGGTCGATCGAGTTCCCCGTTCAGATCAAGGCGAACAAGTAATCCGGCTGGTACTTCATAATCCTTCCAGGGCACTTTCATCAAGCGATGCAGATCGATCACCGCCAATACCGGTGCCGTGCCGGTTCTCAGATTAAACCGCAACACGTTCGCGCAGATCATTTCCCAGAGAGCGCTGACCAGATCGAGACTGCCGTTGGAATGGTTCGGATCACGCGATACGGCCAGCACGGTCCTGCCGAGTCCCTTCAGATTGAAGTGCGCCCCAACGTATGCCGCTCGGCCCGAACCGAGATTCCCGTTCAGAGACATATTCATCGGGTCAGCCTGTCGATCGACGAAGACTTCCAGCACCGGCGCTTCGACCGTGGTGTC
>CAYYIY010000037.1:5162-52991 GCA_964472075.1 uncultured bacterium
AATGACAGAGCCAGATTCTCTTCCACAAAACGACGGCTCTCGTCACGGGAAAAAGTCGCCGCCAGAACTTCTTCGAGTAGTTCAACGTTCACGTAGACGGCCTTGCCCTCCCGGCCGGCTCGACGAAACACCGGCATCGTCACGAAGGCCTCTGCACCCAGCCGTTTCAAGGCTTCCGGTTGTTGCTCAAGCGCCGGATGAAAGCGTGATGAATCACTCATTCCTTCTGCGTCGACTTCATGCGTATGACATTCGTATCTCGCACCGAACCTGTTTCGTACAAGAATCGTCAGCCAGTTTACCTGTCATGGCGTGAACTGACAAGGCACAAGATCGGGGTTGGTCATCGACCGTACCGGCTTCTCGTCTCGAGAGACTGTTGTTGATGAGTAACGACAACGCGTCAATCGAACCATTCGTTTCTTGACACTCATCTGCAGCGGCGCTAAGATTTGGGCAACTCTCGGCCGCGCGGGTGATGATACCGCACTCTGAGAGAAATATCGTCTGAGGAGTGGACGCTTGAAACAATCTCGCCTTGCTCTGTCAGTTCTGGTCGGCCTCGTTCTTTTGTCATCGGTTGCGTTTGCCGGTGGCTTCCTTACCGGGTGGGACGATTGGAAGAAGTCTCCAGACGGAAGTTTTTCGTATCGCGTGCGCTGCGAAAAGATGAATGAAGCCACGAAGATGTATTCCTGGAGCGTGGAAGTCGAAAACAACCAGCACACCGGCAGCAATGTCGGCGTGGCTCTGAGCAAGGCCGGCGAAACCGCGGCACCGGCAAAGGGATGGCTGACCTGGCCGATCAACGGCGGCGGACGTCATGTGTTCACCGGAATGGCCTGCAGTGTAGGCCCCAAAGAAAAGATTCAGGTCTGGTTCAAGACATCGAATGTCGCCAAGCCGGCGGCCGCGCGTATTCACAAAGTGAGTGAAAAGGCCCCGCAGGCTGAAAAAGCCAAAGGAAAGACGTTCACCGCTTGTGGAAAAGAGTGGATGCTCGGCAAGAACGACATCGACTGGACCGCAACCCAGAAGTGGATCGAAAGTCTCGGCAACGGCTGGCGCGCCCCGACTCGCGATGAGTTGGTCGCTCTCTTCAAGGAAGTCGGCAAGACAAGCCCGATCGGTCAGGATTATATCTGGGCCGAAAAGCGCGATGCACACTCGGCCTGGCACTTCAGCTTCTACTACAACGAAGTCCGCTGGGGCTATTTTGACGACCACAGTCGCTATGGCCGTGCCGTCGCCGTCCGCGAGCAGTAAACGAACCTGATATCGTTTCCTTCACCCGGAACTCGGGCCGGAAACACGGCCTGAGTTCCGGGTTCTTCTTTTCAGCACGCGTCACCGCCCACATACAGCATCAACACACAAGATGGCAGAACACAAACTCGTACTCGTATCGCCGCCGCTGCTCTGGGAAGACAAACTGCGTACGAGTTTTCAACCACCGCTGAACCTGCTGTATCTGCATGTCTGGCTTCGTCGTCTCGGCGTCGCCGTCGAACTCGTCGATCCGATTCCCCGACGCCGCACGCTTGCAGAGACGATTGATCAGATTGCCTCGCTGGCACCCACCTTCGTCGGCATGCCCTTGTACTACGCGTCATTGGCTGACGCCCGCGCAATGGCTTGTCGGCTGCGAGAGCGGATTCCGGGGGTACTGCTGATTGCCGGCGGACCGTGTCTCACCATGGAACCAGAACGCATGATGCGCGAAGGGGGATACGATTTCGGTATCATCGGCGAAGGCGAAGAAACGCTTGCCGCCCTGCTGACCGACAAACCACCGGCAACAATCGAGGGTCTGGTCTGGCGCCGACAAGACAAGATTATCGTGAATCCGCCGCGGCGGCCGATCGCCGACCTCGATTCTCTGCCGTTTCTTGATTTTTCGGTGATCGACAACGAGTCGTATTTTCGACACCAGGATGCGGTGAACGTTCCGCGCACCCTGTTTTTGAACTCCTCGCGCGGCTGCTCGTTTCGCTGCACCTACTGCTGCACGCCGGTTCTTTGGCCCGGACCGATTCGACGTTACTCACCGCAGCGACTGGTACGTGAGATTGCCTTCCATCACGAACGGTTTCCCGAAGCCGCATTCGGGTTCTGCGACGACTCATTCTTTTCAGACCGTGCCTGGCTCTGCGATTTCATGGCCCTGGTCAAGCCGCTTCAGATCAAGTATCAGTGCATCGGGCGCGCTGATCACCTGACCACCGACCTGGTGCGTGCCCTCGTCGACTCAGGCATGAACTACATCGCCTTCGGAGTCGAGACCGGAAGCGCGTTACGACAGATCAGACTGAAGAAGCATCTCAACCTGCCTGCCCTGCTCGAGAAGACAGCGGAACTGTCACGGTTCGCGGTGACGATCAAGTGCTTTTTCATGCTGGGGTTTCCTGATGAAACCTGGGAAGAGATGGCGGAGACCATCAATCTCGCCGTCGCGTTGAAAAAAACGGGAATGACCTCCTTCAGTCTCTTTCCGGTCACCGTGTATCCGGGCACCGAACTGGCTCGACAGTTCCCGCATCGACCGTTTATCTGCAGCCTCGATGCTCATCTTCCCGAGATCATTCGTGATGACCTCGGAATAACCCGGCAAAGCCCCGAATTTCTCGACAGCCCGTTCAATGATCTTCTGACGCAGAGACAGATGGTTTCCGTCATCACCTGGGCCTGGCATCAAATCGAACAGGCTCAAACCGTCACCCCCGATGACCTTCGTCGAATCGCTCACACTCCACCGCCGCTTTCGAGCGGCACCGACCGCGTATAATCCACAGGAGAATATCCATGGTCTCTCCCGCAGCCGTCAAAAACATCCGCTTCGATTCCGGCAGTTCCCGGGAACCGCGCAGTATCAACTTGTACTTTGATCACTACCGAGGCCGGCCCGTCTATCGAGTCGTGGCGTATCTCGCCAATTCCGGCTGCGAGTGGTCGCGCAAGACCGGGGGTTGTACCATGTGCGGAACCAAGAACACCGCTCTGCGACGGCCCATAACCGATGAAGAATTCTTTTCACAGTTCGAACTGATTCGTCGGCACGTGCAGGAGTTTAATACCGGGTTGGACAGCCCTGTGCAGACGCTTCACATCTACAACGACGGGTTCTTCTTCAACGATGCCGAGATTTCCCCCAAGGCCCGCGAAGCCGTTTTCGACATGGCAAAAGCTCTCGGCATGAAAAAGCTGGTCATCGAAACCAACGGCCTCGACATCATGCGCGACCATGAGTCGACCGACTATCTCGGCAGGGCGGTGAAGTCACTGGGGAACACCGAATTTGAGGTGACGCTCGGCATTGAATCAGCCAATGCGTTAGTTCGTTCTCTCTACTGCAAGCCCGATTCGGCTGAACAGATGAAGAACGCTCTGGAAGTCATTCGCCGCAAAGGAGCGATCTCGAAAGGGTATGTCCTGGTCAAGGGTCCGATGTTGACTGAAGCCGAAGCGCATGATGACTGCGTGAGTACGATTAAAACCCTGCAGGAATGGAGTCATGGCGAGCGTTTTCGGGTCGAGTTTCAGCCGGTTTGTCTGCTGCCCAATACCCTGCACGAGTATCTGATGACGCTCGATCCACGCGATCCCTACTACTGGGAACCACCGCTGCTCAGCACGCTCTTCCGCATTCTGGCACACTTTCCGACCATGGGCGAAGATCTGTATTCGGCCCTTTTTGCCCGCATCGACACCGATTCTCCGTGGGAATTCTGGCTGACTCGACCGCACGACGATCCGGAAACCACCTACGCGCTGTATCTCAAGCTGGTCGATCATTATCTGCACCGCCGCTACTCCTCGATTCAGGAAGCCCTGAAAATCGCCCGGGATGATCTGTGGCAGGAACGACGGAAACGCACGGCCCCTCACCCACTCGAAGAGCGCGTGGCGGTCATCAAAGCCCTGATGCATCTCAGCCGGAAGAACAACCTGCATCTGAGCGAGTATCTCAAAACCCGTCTCGACCGCGACGGCTGGTTCTTTGACCGATGCCGAAAACATATTGCTGCGGCAGCGCCGGAATACGTTACCTGGTAACGCCTTTCCAGAACGGGTTTTCATGACTGAGCAACTCGGACAGGTCGACATTCTGCTCGCGGCTCCTCCGCTTACCTGGGGTGACACCTGCAGATCGGATATGAAGCCGCCGCTGAATCTTCTGTATCTGGCAAGCTGGTTGAATCAGCATGACTGCAGAGCGAAGATTCTGGATGTCAACTTGTCGAGTCTGACTTTGTCCGAGGTGGCTCAAGCCATTGTCGCCATGAAGCCACGGTTTCTCGGCGTTCCATTCTATCAGGCAACCCGGCTGACCGGCCTCGAACTCTTTCACGAGGTCAGAAAACTCGACCCCGGTATCTGCACCATCGCCGGAGGACCGCTCGCAACGACACTGCCGCAGAGCCTGGTTTCGAACGCGGAGGTGGACATCTGCGTGATCGGCGAAGGCGAACGTACCCTCGAGGAAGTCATAAAAGCCGCTCATAAAGCTGGTTTTCACAATACGAGAAAGGGAGATGATCTGCGCTGCATCCCCGGTCTGATGTTCATGAGGTGCGGCGAACTCGTCAGTACCGCGCCGCGAGCCGTCATCGAGAATCTCGACGATCTTCCCTTTCTCGACTTTGATCTGATCGACATTCATCGCTATTTTGACTATTACAAAACAATCGATATGTCGGCATGGCTTTTTCTCACGACCTCACGCGGATGTCAGGCCCGCTGCACCTTCTGTGCCACCCCGGTCCTCTGGCCGGACGGCTTGCGCCGTCAGTCCGTGCCTCGTCTGCTTGCGGAAATGTCCTGGCAACGTCAGCGGTATCCTCAGGCGCAGTTTGCCTTCATGGACGATTCATTTTTTTCGGACAAAGCCTGGTTGCACGAGTTCTTTGCCGGCATGAAAACCCTGACGGCAAAGTACTGCTGCATCGGGCGCGCCGATCATCTGCGCCCCGAAGAGGTCCGCCTGCTGGCCGAGACAGGTTGCATCTATGTCGCCATGGGCATCGAAACCGGCAATCAACAGCGCCAGAAGTCGTTAAGAAAACATCTCGATCTCGACAAGGTGAAAACAACCGTACAACTTCTCAAAGCATGGAATGTTTTCAGCAAGGGATTCTTCATGATCGGATTCCCGGACGAGCGGCCGGAAGAGATCGCCGAGACCATCAATTTTGCCATCGAACTGAAGCGTCTCGGCCTGGGTGAATGCAGCTTTTTTCCCGTATCGATCTATCCGGGAACCGAACTTGCGGCTACTTGTACACATGCACGATTTTCCTCCACCATCTACGACGGCACCATGCCGGCACACCTGACACAGGCGCAGAGCGCGCCGGACATCGCCGAGCAAAAACTACGGCGCTACGCCAACATTCCTGACGAGGATGTCAACGCCTACTACTCTGCCGGGCGTCTCATCGACATCGTGAAACTCGCCTATCAGAGATTCGAAACGGCGACGTTCATCACCTCGTCCGACCTGCCCACTCCAGATCGATGATCAAACGCACCGGGAGAAACGAAACCATGAAGCCACGAGTAATGATCCTCAGCCTGATCTGCGTAATGACCCTCTCATGCCTGCAGAGCGCCACGGCTGCCGAAGGCCGGACACCCCGACCAGCCGCCGTCGTGCCGCTTAAATCGATGGCTGACGCCGCAGAGGCGGAACGCATCATGCGTGCGGCCCTGGGCGTCGCCCCTGAACGGCGGCTCATCTTCGTTTCACGTTGCCTGCTGGGGCGGCGGTATCATCCCGAGACCAGAAAACGCATCAAATCTCAACATCAGCCGCCCAAGCCGAAACAGGAAGCCGATAACGAGCAACCGCAACCTGTGACGGCACTCTCCACCAGCCTGCAGTATCTCGACTGCATGACTTATGTCGAACACGTGCTGGCGCTGACGTATGCCGAACGCCCTGACTACACAGGCGCTTTCCTGCCGCGCCTGATCGATATCATGTTCGATGCCGGCGGTGCGCCGCTCGTGAATCATCTTCGCAACCATTTTACCTCTCACTGGGCAGAGGTAAACGCACGCAAAGGGTATCTCGTCGACATTGCCCGCGAACATCCCCTGGCTGTCACCCGCACGCTGACGCTCAATCGCGTTGGAGCAAATCGGACATTCTACGTCGCCGACCGCTTCATGATCGCCTCCGCGCCGACGACGTTCTGGTATGTTCCCCTGGCCGTGGTTCTGGCTCGACAGGCTCCGCTGATGCCTGGCGATATTGTGGCGCTGGTGTGCGACAAGGAAGGACTCGACGTCACCCACATGGGTTTTTTCATGGAGACGCAGGGCAAAGCGGTGTTACGCCATGCCTCACTCACTCGCAACCGGGTGACCGACGAGGACTTTTACGCGTACATGGCGAAGAGGAAAGGACTGACCGGACTGATGATCCTGCGCCCCCGCCTTCCTCCACGGCCTCCGGCACCGTTCTATCGATGTCTGGTTACGGCGGTCGGGGGCAAGTAACGGCCGTTTACTTTTTTGTTGCGGTCAGGAGATCCTGCGCTTTAAGCCCGGTCACCTGCAGTTTGCCGCCCGGAATCGCCGATTGAATGATGGGCGCAGAAACCACGACGCCGGAATCAACAATCGCGGCCTGTTCTCCGACATGTTTGCCGGTGAATGACGCGAAGCGGGATGTTCCGGCGGGTGTCAGGACCAGGATCAGACGCGGCGCGTCGAATTCATCCTTCGATTCTTCCACGGCAGCAATGTCGCTGCCCTCGATCGCCGGCACTTTCTCCAGTTTGTACAACGTCACCGGTTGCCCGGCCCGTTCGGCTTCGGGAAGAATCATCTGCATGCTCGCATCAACCGGCTCGAGATCCGGCCGGTTGAGCGCCACCTCTTTCACCAGATGTATCGAAAGTCTTTTCTGCACGGCAGCCAGAAGGTCCGCGTTCTGCGGCTGCACCGCAAGACGGCTTTCCAGGCGCAGAAAGGCCCACAAACCCACACCGACGATGGCCATGGTCATCAGCAACACCCATCGTGATTCCGCTTTGGTCATACCAGTAGTCATGTTTTCTTCGTGATCCTTTGATCTGAAGAGCTCACTCACGGGTCCGGATTCCGGTTGCCTGGCGATGCAACGTCTGATATCTGCTCCATATAGAGCGTTTTGAGGCGACACCCGATGCCGGCAGCGCCATTGAAACACCGTGTTTCTCACTATAGGATGAGTAAGACGGTATCATGAGCATTTGTCGAAGACAACCTCAGTTGTACAACTTTCACGCGCCTGCAACATATGTTTGCATTCCCTCTCCAGTGAGAGTAAAATGTGAATCGTATTGATCGAGAATCGTTTGCTAAAGTCCTCACGAGTATGGAGTAACCGCGTATGAACCGATCGATTCTTTTTCTGTTCCTCGTTTTTGCCTCTCTGGCTGCCGCGCTTCCGGCCACCGAGTCCCTGGTTCAGATTCAGGGGCTTTCGCGAGACCAGATCGTGGAAATGGCCAATGCCGGGTATGACATTGCCCGTGTCGGCCCCGATTTCCTCGAAGTCGTTCTCGACACCCAGCGGCTCAAGAGCCTCAAGCAGATTGGTATCGAGCATACGGTCCTCGTCCCTGATCTGAACGCCATGGTTCGCCGGCGTCTTTCCGCCCAGAAAGATGCGGCTCAGCCCTACTACACCTACGATACGATGACCGCCACCTTGAAAAAGTGGGTCGCGGCCTACCCGAACATCTGCCGCATGGAATCCATCGGGAAATCCTGCGAAAATCGCGACATCTGGGCGCTCAAGATCAGCGACAACCCGGAAAAGAACGAAAAAGAGCCGGCCGCCCTGATCATGGGCCTGCACCATTCTCGCGAATGGATCTCCGTCGAAGTTCCGATGGCAACCGCTAAAACCCTGCTCGAAGGCTACGGCACCGACGAACGCCTGACCCGCCTGGTCAACGAGCGTGAAATCTGGTTCGTGCCGGTGGTTAACCCGGACGGCCTCATCTACAGCCAGACCTCTCAGCAGTTCTGGCGCAAGAATCGCCGCAAGAACGCCAACGGCTCATTCGGTGTCGACCCCAACCGCAACTACGGGTACAAGTGGGGTTCGGTCGGTTCCAGTGATTCTCCGAGCGCTGACACCTACCACGGCACCGGCCCGTTCAGCGAACCGGAAACCTGTGCCATTCGCGATTTCGCCCGCCGCGAGATGTTCTCCGCCGACATCACGTTCCACAGCTATTCCGAACTGATTCTGTATCCGTTCAGCTGGGGCTACCCTGACGAGGCTCCGAACCCGCACCAGGAGCTCTTCGCTACCTTCGCCAAGGAGATGGCAGCCTTTAATCGCTATCGCCCGCAGGTCAGTTCCGATCTGTATCCGTCGATGGGTGATACCGACGACTTCATGTATGGCGAGCTGAAATCTCTGTCATTTACGTACGAGCTGGCTCGCCAGTTCATTCCGCCGCAGACCGAGATTCCCAAGATCAATGCCGCGAATGTTCCCGGAGTATTGCACCTCATCGAGAAAGCCGGCACGTACGGCCTGGTATCTCCGACCGGCGAAGAGCAGATCGCCGAGCTTTCCAACACCGATCTGATTGCGGCGGTCAAAGATCTGACGCCGTTCACCAAAGCTGATGACATCTCCGCCCGTCTGCAGAAAGTGCAGAATCAGCTGGTGTTGCGCGTGCTGGCCGAACGGCGCCTCGGGGAATCCGCTCTTCTCGCCCAGATCGAGAAGTCTGCGGCCGATTCTCCGGTCTTCAAGAACATTCTGAGCCTGTATGGTCAGGGTGTTCGTTTCGACCGCCTGCACCAGGACTGAATAACCGGTAGTTGATCGGGCGAAGCTCATGGGCTCTCGCCCGATTTTTTTGGGGAATCGAAACGATATTCTCTGTGAGGAGTAGAAGTATGCGTCATCTGCAAGCGATGTTCCTCGTGTTCGTTCTTGTCCTCGTGTTCGCGGGCGGCGTGGCAGCCGAAGCAGCGAGTTTCGGGTATGTGAAGATCTCCGGCAAAAATCTGAAGAGCCTGCGTGAAGAACAGGCTTCGCTCGAAAAAATCATCAGAAGCTGGAAAGAGGGCGAAGTCATTCTGCGCAAGGAAACGGCAAGCGGACTGGTCAAGACGCGCTACACGATCGTCACCGTGTTTGCCGGCGAAAAAGCCGCCATCCAGGCATTTCTCGACAAAGCCCCCTACGAAGGTGATATTCTCGAACTACTGATCGCCAAGGTGTTGTTCAACTTCGACCTCAGGGCAATAGATGAGAAGGGCGAGGTCATCATGAAGGGGAAGGCCGGGCGCGGCATGGTTCCGCGGTTTCAAGACCCGCGTGAATTCGTGTCGATCGTCAAAAACCCGAACATTATGACTGTCTATGAGAAGCTGGTCCTGTGGATGAACAGAAGTGCCGCCGATCCACGTGCTCAACTCCAGGATCTCCCGCAACTGCGGAACCCCAGAGCCGCCATCAAGCTGTATGCGAACAAACTGCGCCCCGAGCACTTTCTGCTCGAGTGGAAGGGCCTTGGCTACACCCGAGAAGAACGTCTCGATGCGCCCCTCGGCTGGGCAGGCATAAAGGATGTCACCCCCGAAGAAACCCAGGACTTCCTCGACAAGCTGGATCTCTCACCCAACAAGTAGTCGGTTTCTCTGATCTTTCACGAAGCCCCTCGGCTATCCGCCGAGGGGCTTCGTTTTTCTCTCGATTGTCCCCTTCGGCGGGGTTGTCTAACCGCCCGAAAGAAGCTACCCTTGCGGCATGTCAGATCAACGTTCGCCCCATGATTCGCTGATCGTACGCGGAGCGGCCGAGCACTATCTCAAACACTTCAACGTCCGGGTTCCTCACGATCGCTTCACGGTGGTCACAGGCGTATCCGGGTCCGGGAAATCATCGCTGGTATTCGACACCATCTGCCGCGAAGGTCAGCGGCGATTTCTGCAGACACTATCGACTCATGCCCGTCAGCTGCTCGGGTCGATGAAGCCGCCGGCCTGCGCGAGCATCGAGGGTCTACGCCCGACGCTCGCGGTCGCCCAGCAGGGCCAGAGTGCGCATGCACGTTCGACCGTCGGCACCATGACCGATCTGTATGACTCTCTGCGCCTTTTGTTCGCGCGGCTCGGCGTCGCGCATTGTCCGAGTTGTCGTCTTCCGTATGTCTTTTCAACCGCCGAATCTCTGCTCAATACCATCGTTAAAGTCTCGAATGGAGAACCGGTGCGTATTCTGGCGCCGTTGATTCAGGGACATCGCGGCAGTTTCCGCAAGGAACTGGAAGATCTGCGCCGTCAGGGTTTTCACACGGCACGCATCGACGGCGTGCTGACGCCGCTGAATCCGACGCCGAAGCTCGCCGCGAAGTCTGTGCACGATCTTGAGGCGGTTGTCGCCGACCCATTGTCGTCCGAGTCGGCAGAGGCGTTGTCGTCGATCCGAAGAGCTCTGCAGATTGGGAAAGATGTTCTTTTCTTCCAGTTGTCGGGCCAAAACCCTCAGCGCCTCAGCTGTCGTCAGGCTTGTTCGAAGTGCGGCGACAGTCCGCCCGAGATCGGGCCGCGTCTGTTCTCTTTCAACAGTACGTATGGAGCATGCCCGGCCTGCCAGGGGCTCGGACTCGAAGATGCCATCGACCCGAACCTTCTGATCGGCGACGACGCGAAAACCGTGAGAGAGGGCGCTCTCGTGCTCACGACGCCCAAGGGGTATATCATCTACTCACAGGTCACGATGGATGTTCTCGACCAGGTCTGCCGCGCTCACGGCTTCACCGTCGACATTCCGTGGCGCAACCTGACCGACGAACAGAAACACGTCATTCTGTATGGGTCGGATCGAATCAAGATCCCCTTCGGCAAGCATCCGCTCGAATCTCGCTTGAAGTGGTCAGGAATAACTGCCCGCCCTCGCGAAGAGGACTACTACAAAGGCATTCTGCCGGTGATGGAAGACATCCTCAAGCGCGACCGGAATCCGAACATTCTGCGTTTTGTTCGCAGTCGTACCTGTCAGGTCTGCCAAAGCGCTCGTCTGAATGCGCATGCGCTGGCCGTCGAACTGCACGGATGGTCGATTGCCCGTCTGTCGGCTCTCAGTCTCGACACTCTGGCAACGCAACTCGGACAATTGCCCTTCACCAATCGTCAACGCCCGGTCGCCGAACCTATCCTCAGTGAGATGCAAAAGAAGCTCGCGCGCTTGTGCGGCCTGGGACTCGGCCATCTGACGCTTGATCGACCGTCCGGCTCGCTGTCAGCCGGCGAATCACAGCGCATACGTCTCGCTCTGCAGGCTTTCACCGAGTTGCGCCATCTTCTGTATGTTCTCGACGAACCCTCATTGGGCCTGCACCCTCGCGATCAGCAACAGCTGCTTGATCTGCTGTTTCATCTGCGCGACACGGGCAATACCATACTGGCGGTGGAACATCGGCGCGACGCGGTTCTGGCGGCAGACTGGCTGATCGACCTCGGACCGGGCGCCGGACCGCAGGGCGGCGAGCTTCTCTACGAAGGGCCTCTGCCTCATTTTCTCGCGTCGAACTCAGGCGTTAAAAGCCCGACCCGGCACTGGCTGACCGGTACGCCGCAAGTCGCAGGCGGCCGCTTCGCCTCCATCGCGGCACCCACACCCTCAGCACCCTCGTCGCAAGCCGACGCACCTATGCTGCAGATACTCGGAGCCGCCCAGCACAACCTGAAACAGATCGACGTCAACTTTCCTCTGCAGATGCTGACCGCGGTCACCGGAGTCTCGGGCGCGGGCAAGTCGACTCTCGTCAACAACATTCTGGCACGTTCTCTGCGACGCAGACTGCATCGAGCAATCGAAGAACCCGGACAATTCAGAGAGATTCGCGGCATCGAGCATCTCGACAAGATCATCGTGGTCGATCAACAGCCGATCGGTCGGTCATCGCGATCGAACCCGGCGACGTACACAGGGGTCTTCGATCTGATCCGCGATCTGTTCGCCCGTCAGCCTCTTGCACGCGAACGAGGCTATAACAAGAGCCGGTTTTCGTGGAACGTGGCCGGAGGTCGTTGTGAGGCATGCCAGGGCACCGGCACGCAGGAGATCGGACTGCATCTGCTCGACCCGGTCGAAGTGGTCTGCGAGACCTGCGGCGGGCAACGGTATCTGCCCGAAACGCTCGAAGTGACCTGGGAAGGTCTTTCAATCGCCGCCGTGCTTTCGCTGTCCGTCCGAGAAGCTCGCAGTCGGTTTGCCGACCAGAAACAGATCATGGCGTATCTCGATGCCATGAACGACGTCGGACTCGACTACCTATCACTGGGACAGTCTTCGACGACGCTCTCCGGGGGGGAAGCTCAGCGACTCAAACTGGCGACTGAACTGGCGCGGCCCGGCACCGGTCGCACCCTGTACATTCTCGACGAACCGGCCACCGGCCTGCATCACGCCGACATCGAGCGACTGGCGACGGTTCTGCATCGCCTGGTGAATGTCGGAAACACCGTCATCGCCGTCGAACACCATCCCGAGTTTCTGCTTGCCGCCGACTGGATCATCGATCTCGGACCGGAAGGCGGCGAGGGCGGCGGGCGCATCGTGGCCACCGGCACGCCGCAGGAGATCATGCAATGTTCGTCTTCCTTTACGGGGCAGGCTCTCAGAAGGCGGCTTCAGTCGATCGACATCGCCCAACCCGCGCAGAATCGCAACTCGCCTTCGCTTACACCATCGACCGAGCCGATTCCACCAGCTTCGCCACTTCCTTCCGGCATTCATCTGCAAGGTGTTCGAACTCATAACCTGCGCGACGTGCAGGCATTCTTTCCGGACAACCGGCTCACGGTCGTCACCGGGGTTTCGGGGAGTGGAAAGACATCACTGGTCATGGACACGCTCTACGCCGAAAGCCATCGGCGTTACGTCGAATCGCTCTCGACCTATGCCCGACGATTTATCCAGCAGAGTGAGCGGCCACGACTCGATGCCGCGACCGGCCTGACGCCGGCAATCGCGGTCACCAACCGTCGCGGCACCGCCAACCCGCGTTCGACGGTCGGTACCATGAGCGGCATTCTCGAACTGTGGCGTGTGCTGATGGCCCGAGCCGGCGAGCGCTTCTGCCCAGAGTGCGGCTCGGCCCTGCACGGGAACTCCTGTTCTGCCGGGCACTTCGTCGGCACGGTTCCTCTGTTGGCGCGTCACTTCTCGTTCAATGATGCGCTCGGAGCCTGTAGCCATTGTCACGGACTCGGACAGATTGCGATCTGCGATGTCGATCGACTGGTGCGTTTTCCCGAGCGGTCTCTGCTTGACGGAGCCCTCGACGGCACTCGGATCGGCCGCTTCTATGGCGAGCGTGACGGTCAGTATGTCGCGATTCTACGAGCGGCCGGAATCTCTCTCGGGCTGGATTTTTCCGTCGCCTGGCGCGACCTGTCCCCCGAAGCTCAACAGATCGCCATGCACGGATGCGGCGACCGCGAGTTCGAAGTGACCTGGCAGTACCGGCGCGGCAAACGTACTGGTGAGCATCGCATGAAAACCGCCTGGAAAGGGTTTGTTCCGCTGATTCAAGAAGAGTTCGCCCGAAAACGCGCGGACGATCGCGTGGTCGAATTCGCCGAGCTGATGATCGAGCTTCCCTGTTCCGCTTGCGACGGCGACCGTCTGCAACCTGAGTTCCGCGCCGTTCGCTGGCAGAGTCGATCTCTGGGTGAATGGTGCCGACTGAGTCTTGCGAGTGTTCTCGATGCCTGTGTCGCTTTTCTGAAGCGTTCCCCTGCCGATGCGCGGGGAAAAACCGAAGCTGACTCAGCGACGGCGAAAGAGGCCGCCGCCGAGGCACTGATCGAGGCCGTGCTTCCACGGCTCAATCAACTGATCGCGGCCGGGTTGGGATATCTGTCGCTTGATCGCACAGTGCATTCGCTTTCCGGCGGCGAGTACCGGCGCTTTCTGCTGGCCTGCCAGCTGTCGAGTTCGCTCACCGGCGTGACCTACGTTCTCGATGAGCCGACCGTCGGTCTGCATGCGCGTGACACCGCCCGCCTGCTCGGACTATTGCACGATCTGCGCCGGGTCGGCAATACCGTCGTCGTCATCGAACACGACCCCGAGGTCATTCGCGCGGCTGATCATCTCATCGAGGTCGGCCCCGGCGCAGGCTCAGAAGGTGGAACGATTCTGGCAACCGGTGCCTGGCCGCTGATTCGCGAGCATCCTCAGAGTCTGACCGCTCGCTGGCTTTCCGAGAACGCTCCGTGGCCACTTGCCGGAACTCGTACCCTCACCCGCCCGGGTATTCAGATACGGGGCGCACGAGGACACAACCTGAAAAATCTCGATCTCGACATTCCACTCGGGGGGCTCGTCGCCATCACCGGCGTATCCGGGTCGGGAAAGTCCACCCTGATCGAAGATGTTCTCCTTCCCTCGCTGACAGCGAGTCACCCGATCAACTGTGATGCGTGTTCGTCATCTGTCCTGTTTCATCGCGTCTTTCTCGTGGATCAACAGCTTCCCTCGGGTTCTGAAAACAGCCTCGTGGCGACCATCACGCGAGTGCTCGATCCGATACGTACGTGTTTTGCCGCTACCGATGAGGCTCGCAGTCACGGGTTCGATGCTGACGCATTCTCACCCTTCAGCGCGGTCGGTCGGTGCGAGACCTGTCAGGGCACTGGAGGCGAACGCGTCGAACTCGATTTTCTGGCCTCGGTGCGGCTGGTCTGTGAAGGTTGCGAAGGCAAACGCTTCAGACGCGAACTGCTCGATTGTCGATATCGCGAACAGACGATTGCCGATGTCCTGGCCATGACCGTCATCGATGCGATTGCTTTCTTCTCCGACCACCCGGAGATTCTCGCGCGAATCGAGCCGTTGCAGAGAGTCGGCCTGGCACATCTGACCCTCGACCGCACGACATCAAGCCTTTCAGCGGGAGAGCGCCAGCGTTTGCGCCTGGCCCTAGCACTGATTGAAACGCCTCGCACCGGCGTCACCGCTGGTCCATCCCTGTTTCTGTTCGACGAGCCGACCACCGGCCTGCATCTGGCCGACGTCGCCCGACTGTATGAGGTGTTTCAGGAACTGCTGACCGCCGGACATTCGCTGATCGTGATCGAGCATCATCTCGAGCTGATCAGACGCGCCGACTGGGTCATCGATCTCGGCCCCGAGGGCGGCGACGCCGGCGGCCGCCTGGTCTTCGTAGGCACACCTGCCGACCTGGCGCAGCACCCCACCTCCGCCACCGGCACCACCCTGCGGGAATCGTTAACATAGGCATGTATCAACACGTTGGCCGCCATTCCAAAGAATCATCAACGTGATCTATACTGTTGTGTCGCTGCCTGAGATGTTACTAAACCGATTTTTTTCGTCGTGACATCCACGAATTGAAGAAGGAGCAATCGTGAAACACGTTTCATTTATCTCGTATCTATTCGTGTCAGCGCTTTTCCTGCCACTCGTGTGTTCCGTTTATGGAGAGCCTTTGTTATCTCGTGCGGTGACGATTGCCGTTATCTCTGACCTGAATGAGTCATACGGTTCGGCGACCTACAGTGAGCAGCTCGATGCCGCTCTGCGGTTCATCGAACAACGTCGGCCCGATCTGGTTCTGTGCGCCGGCGACATGGTGGCGGGACAGAAAAAGTCCCTGTCGGAACAAACGCTTGTTGCGATGTGGAAAGGCTTTGATCGATTCATTCTTCAGCGACTGAACTCGGAGAAGATTCCGTTTGCCTTCGCGTTCGGCAATCATGACGGTCCTGACACACCCGCGTATGCACACGAACGCAGCATCGCTGAATCATTCTGGCTCAAGCGACGACCAGCATTGAACTACGTTGATGCCTTGCGCTTTCCTTGTTATTACAGTTTCACGTGCGGTGATGTGTTTTTCGCCGTCATCGATGTCGCCCACCCGATACTCGATAACCGTCAGCGTCTCTGGCTCGAACAGCAGTTTCGGCTCGGCATTGCTCGATCGGCGAGAGTCCGAGTCGTTCTCGGTCATGTTCCTCTCTACGCCGTTTCTGAAGGCAGGAACAAAATCGGTGAGGTCATGAGCGATGCCGACACAGTTCACGCGCTGTTTCGTCGTCTCGGCGTCGATTACTACATCTCGGGGCACCACCACGCGTTCTATCCCTCAGAGAAAGACGGACTCAAGATGATCTCGTGCGGCGCCCTCGGCGGCGGGCCGCGAAAACTTCTCGGGTCCGATCTGCCGCCGCGCAAGACCCTCACCTTTCTCACGCTTCCGGCCAACGGCAACACTTTTCAGATAACGACCTATGACGTCACCAACCAGATGAAGCAGATCGATGCGTAGAGTCTTCCCGAAGAGATTCACAGCTTCAACGGCTCATCTCATAGATATAACGTGCCTGTGCCGCCGACGAGGAAACCCTCACGTTGATAGGGTGATGACGAGAGGTTGCGAGCGGTCAGCCTTTGATGACGCCGAGGGGACGGAGCTTCACCAAAGGTTCGATCAGGTCGAGTTCGGCGGCGATGACCTGGTCGATATCCTTGTAGGCTTGCGGGGCTTCGCCGAAGTCGTAGTCGATGCCTTTCTCGCGGCGCTTTTTCGAGCCGCCGCCGGCTTTGTGCCAGCGGTCGAAGACCACCCCCTGCATGGCCCGGTCGCACTCTTCAAGCGTCAGGCGGCGACTGGCTTCCGTGCGGCCCATGCTTCGACCGGCGCCGTGCGAGCACGACATGAACGACTCAGGGTTGCCGCGGCCGCGCACGATGTACGAGGGCGTGCCCATGCTTCCCGGAATAACACCCAGTTCACCCTCACGCGCCGAGGTTGCACCCTTGCGATGCACCCACAGGTTGCGGCCGAAGTGATGTTCGAGCTTCGCATAGTTGTGATGAATGTTGATCTCATCGACAAACACGATGCCGGGCAGATGCTCGGCCATGACCGACTTCACCGCCGCCATCATCCGGCGGCGGTTCTCGAGCGCATACGCCAGCGCGAAGGTCATGTCGCGCACATAGCCCCGGCCCTCGCCCGTCTCGAGCGGCAGGAACGCCAGATCGGGAGAGGGCAGGTCGGTGTGCCACCGCTCGTTGAGCTGTTGCGCCAACCGATGATAAAAACTTGCGACCCGATGACCGAGATTGCGTGACCCAGAGTGCAGCATCAGCCAGACGATGCCGTCTTCGCTCGCCTGGACTTCGATGAAGTGGTTGCCGCCGCCCAGCGTGCCGAGGTTCTTGCGATCGTGGTTGAGTCCGTCCTGGTTCAACCAGGCGGGAACATCACTATCGATGCTCGATTCGAATGATGCGAAGCCATCCCACTCCTGCTGACGCTTGTGACTGTTGCCTTCACCTACCGGCACCAGCTTCTTCACGTCTTCCAGAATCGCGCGAATGAACGCCGGATCGCGCAGCTGTTCAACCGTTGCGGAGGTTTTCACGGCGCACATGCCACAGCCGATATCAACACCGACGGCATTGGGAATGACCGCCTCGCGACACCCGATGACACCCCCGATCGGCATACCGTAGCCGACGTGGCAGTCGGGCATCAAGGCGACATGATGCTCGACGACCGGGTGAGCCGCCAGGTTTGCGGCCTGCTTCAAGGCTTCGGGTTCAGGCTCAGCACACCAGGACTTGACCGGCACACGTGCTGACTCGGACATTTCCCTTCTGTCTTTGATCCATTCCATACCATCGCTCCTTTCATGCCGCACAGCACCGCACATCCGAAAAAGTCATCTTCGTTGCACTTCACCTGGCGACTTCGACCGCTTCTGTTGCTTATCGCGCGGTTACACGTTCCTGGTCACCGCGATTTCCCAGGCACCTTTGGCTTCGGCGCAGGTGATTCGCACTGGCAGAAACTGTTGAATAATCTCGATATTCGTTTTCGTATGCTGACTGGGCTCGACCGTCGTGAATCGTCCACCGCCGGCCAGCGCCATGGGTACGAGCAGCTGATCGGCGAGATGCTCATCGATACAGGCAGACTTGTTCCTGTAGAACTGACGAGCCGGTTTTGCGACGCTCAGAGCGACGTTTCGACGCGAGACGCCGAGCCGGCCGAAGCCGACAAACATCACCCGGGTTTGTTCAAACTGCAGATCGAGCCAGGCTACGTTGCCGGGTCCGCGTGACGGCACCGTCTCGGGGCGAAGATGCTCCACCGGGAACCCCGCCTCCTTCTCGATCAGGCGACACTCGTCCTGGGCGATGTCCCACGAGATCTGCGACACGCCGGCGAACGCCTCGGCACGAATGAATCGACCGCGATCGCATATTTCGAGCGGTTCGAGCCTGCCGACGACCGGTACAATATCGACCGCCATGCGACCGCCGCCTGCAGGGTAGAACCCCCACCGTTCGAGTGTCGCCTCACAGCGGGCACCCATCTTTTCGAGCACAGGCAGAAACGTCTCTCGAATGAAGTGAAACGGAGGTGACAGCGGGTTGTGGGTGCCGCCTTCGAGAATCACGCGAGAGGGCTTGTCCGCCGTGAGAAGAGGCGGCAGAACCGTCTGCAGGACCAGCGTGGCGCTGCCGGCCGTACCGATGGCGAATGTGTATTCGCCGGGTTGCACCCGCCCCGGCTCGAAAGCCAGTTCCTGCGAACTGATCTCGGCACCGATTGTTTTCGCCCGGCACAGCTGTTTCGCAGCGAGAACCGCCGTCAGGTGCTGACGCATCAGGCCCGGTCGCGGCCTTTTCGCTCGCAGAGCCGAGATACGAAAAGGCTGACCTGTACACATCGAAAGTGCCAGTGAGGTGCGCAGAATCTGTCCGCCGCCTTCGCCGATGCTTCCGTCGATTTCGATCATGGTTGTTCTCCCTGTATCTCACAGCATGTTCATGACCCGTTCAGTCAGGCCCTTCTCACCCAGAACCAGCTTCAACTGAGACTTTTCGGCAATGCGCTCCAGCACCTCGAGTTCACGCAGACGCATCAACACCGGGTTCTGTTCCATCATCTTCGCCGTGTTGCACTGACTGCGGGTCGCCGCGGTCTCTTCGCGCCGGACGATCTGGTTGGCCTCGGCTTCCTTCTGCGCCGCGACCACCCGGTTCATCAGCTCACGCATGTCGCCCGGCAGAATGATATCGCGAATCCCGAACGAGACGATAGCCAGGCCGAACCGGTTCGCTTTCAGCTTCATTGCCGCACTGATGCTCTGAGCCAACGCGTCTTTGGCGTTCAGGATGTCGTCGAGCGTTTTACTGCCGACCGCTTCACGCAATACCAGCTGGCCTTCTCGATACAGTGACTGTTCGGCGTTTTCCGCAACCTGTACCGACAGACGCGCATCGGTGACCTGATAGGTCAGAACCGCGTTCAAACGTAATGTCACCTTGTCGGCGGTGATGATCTCCTGACCCGACATGTCGAGCTGTTTCTCGCGCAGATCGACCTGAACGACCTTCACGGTTGCGATATTCTTCCAGAACGCATAGAACCCCGGCCCAAGTTCACGCACCAGACGGCCGTCCCGGAAGTAGAGGCCGACCTGCCCCTGTTCGACTTGTACCGTGGTGAGCGCCGTCTCACTGCCGGCCGCCCGCGCCACGGTGAAAGCGCGGCTGTTCTCGAACAGCGGGTCTTCGACACTCAGCTTCTCGACCCGCACCTGCCGCAATCGTTTGAAGATCGCATACACGCCCGGGGTCAGCACCCGCTCGAACCGGCCGTCGACCCAGAGCAGAGCACGCTCGGTATCGGTCAGACGCACGGCTTCGATCGCTTCGTCCAGGAACCCGGTGCGCAAAATCTGCTCCAACTCGTCGTTTTCGAGCAGAAGATCCTTTTCAGAGATTACCTCGATGCGTTCGCCCAGCAGATCAAAAGCGACATACCATCCCGGCTTGAGCACTTCGATCAGCTGATCGCGGCGAAACCGCAGACCCAGTTCCTGATAGCGAACCGTCACGATGGATACCAGATTCAACATAGTCATTTCTCCTTCGGAAAATCGATCTACTGCTCGTGTACCTGTTTCAACGCTCACCGGCTTTGCGTGCGCCGGTGTCATGGGCGAGAGCCGTCAAAGCAGGCATTCCGTCGTTTCCACGCTTCAGCGGTGGAGGGAAGCTTGAGGGGTTCGAGCTGAAGATCGCTCCTGAACGCGGGCTTCAGGGGGCTCGAACGCCGGTATCCGCTTCACTGCAAGACCGCCTCCGGCGCTGCCTTCCTCGCTCGACCGCGAGAACAGGGGTTGTCAGCCGCCCCATTCTCGCGATCAGGCGGGTGGGCTGGATCCGCCGGATCGCCTGCTCCTCGAGCCAGTTCGGGTGTCTTGCGACACTGGTGCGGGATTCGAACCCACGACAGGCAGTTGATGAGACTGCTGCTCTCCCATTGAGCTAACCCTGCCGGCCTCCTCTTTGAAGCCGTTCACCGGAACCCCCTTGCTTCACCGGCGGGGGCCGGTCGGTCGATTCGGTCGGCATCATCAGTCGTTGCAATCGCGATGCCAGGTTCGCCACCGGCGGGCCGAAGCCGGCAATACCGGCTCTGCAAGCCGATTTCAGATGTATCATCCGATTTTGCGACTTCGATGTTTCTCGCGAAACATATAATATGATATAATTTTGTATAGTCATGAACCGAATCGTCGTCGGCTTTCTCGGCACCACCCTCGACCGGCGCGGCAAAACGTCGCGCTGGGAACACTGGCGCCCGTCGGTCTGCCTCTGCCAGCACGAAGAACTGCTGATCACCCGCTTTCATCTGCTGTATGCCGAGCGCGACCTCGCACTGGCACGCCAGGTCAGCGAAGACATTCGCTCAGTCTCTCCCGAAACCGATGTCGTGCTCGAGGTTCTCGAGTTTCGCAACCCCTGGGATTTCGAGGAAGTATTCGAACGCCTGCTCGACTACTCTCAACGCTTTCGTTTCGACCGCGAGTCAGAAGAGTTGCTTCTGCACATCACGACCGGAACGCACGTCGCCCAGATCTGCCTTTTCCTGCTGTGCGAAGCGGGCTTTTTTCCGGGCAAGCTTCTACAGACCGGCCCGGGCCGCAACGGACGGCCGCCGGGCAGTTATTCGCTTATCGACCTCGATCTTTCCCGCTATGACAGCATTGCACGCCGATTCGCCGTTCGGACAAACGACGATATCTCAATTCTGAAGTCGGGCATTCACACCCGCAGTCAGCGCTTCAACCAACTGATCGCCGAAGTCGAGAAGGTCACTCTGCGCAGTCGCGACCCGATTCTTCTGTTGGGTCCGACCGGCGCAGGAAAATCCCGTCTGGCGCGCCAGATCTATGAACGCCGGAAACAGCGCGGGTTGATCGAGGGCGGCTTCATTGAAGTGAACTGCGCCATGCTACGCGGCGACACGGTTCAATCCTCTCTCTTCGGCCATCGCAAAGGCGCGTTTACCGGTGCGGTTTCAGACCGCCCGGGCCTGCTGAAACAGGCAGACGGCGGCCTGCTGTTTCTCGACGAGATCGGCGAGCTCGGTCCTGACGAGCAGGCCATGCTGTTGCGCGCCATCGAGGAGAAAACGTACCTGCCGCTCGGCTCTGATCACGAGGTGCAAAGCGACTTTCAGCTGATCTGCGGCACCAATCGCGATCTCAAGCGAGAAGTCGCCGCCGGTCGGTTTCGCGAAGACCTCTTCGCACGCATCAAGTTCTGGAGCTTTCGCCTGCCCGCCTTGCGCGAGCGTCTCGAAGACGTCGAACCCAACATCGACTTCGAACTGCAGAACCGTTCGCGCGACGCGGGCCGACCGATCACGTTCAGTCGCGAGGCCCGTGAGCGCTATCTGCGCTTCGCCGTAAGCCCGCAGGCCGTCTGGCCCGCCAACTTTCGCGACCTCAACAGTTCGATCGCCCGTATGGCCCTGCTTGCTGAAGGAAACCGGATCGGCGCCAACGATGTGCAGTTCGAGATCGAGCGCCTGAAGCACGAGTGGGCCGACACCAACTCAGATACTTCGACCGACGAACTCGAAACCCTGCTCGGCCGACGGGCCGCCGCTGAACTCGATCTCTTCGATCGCGTTCAGCTTCTCGAGGTCATACGCGTCTGTCGCCGGTGCCCGACGCTCGCCGAAGCCGGACGCCGCTTGTTCGCCGTCTCGCGTCAGCGACGTCGTCAGGCCAACGACACCGACCGCCTGCGCAAGTATCTGCTCAAGTTCAACCTGACCTGGGAAGCCGTGACTGCCTCGCGTATTTGAACAGAACCTCTCAAGCTACTCTGTCGCCAGGCTTTTCTTTGCCTGCTCGACGCGCTACCATGCCTCTGCGAACCAACATTTCATGTCATTGATCAGGAGGGCACATGCGGGCAAAACAACAAACGAGCGCCCAAGAACATTCTCAGACGCTGTCCGAGTTGAAACAGCGCCTGCAACGACTGGCACGGCCGCGACATGCCGAGCTGCAGTTGCGCTTCTTCAAGACGGGCCCGGGCGAATACGGCGAAGGCGATCGGTTTCTCGGGCTCGATGTGCCCACTCAACGCGCTCTGGCTCGCGAGTTTCGTCATCTGCCGCTCGATGCCGCAAAGGTGTTGTTGCTTTCGCCCTGGCACGAAGAGCGTCTGGTCGCGCTTCTGCTCATGATCGGGCACTACGAACGAGCCGACCGGAAAGAGCGCGAGGCTCTGACCGACTTCTACCTGTCACATGCCCGTTACGTCAACAACTGGGACCTCGTCGACGCCAGCGCTCATCTGCTGGCCGGGCCGACGTTTCCGGCCACGAACACCAGACGCCTCGAAACCCTCGCCCGCTCCGGCATGCTGTGGGAACGACGCATCGCCATCGTCGCGACGTTTCACCACATCAGGCAAAATGAGTTTGGTCCAACCCTGCGAATCAGCGATATTCTCCTGCATGATGCGCACGATCTGATTCATAAAGCCGTGGGCTGGATGCTGAGAGAGGTGGGCAAACGCGATCAGGCGGTTCTGGAAGAGTTTCTCAAGCCTCGATACGCCGACATGCCACGCACCATGTTACGTTATGCGATCGAACGGTTCCCGGAACGACGGCGAAAGTCCTATCTCAAAGGCACGGTTACGTAAGATCAGTCCGTGTGACAACAGGGGCATTTTGTCGATTTGTTCCGCCCGGTCTCGCGATTGATCAACTCTTCGATCTCGATTGAGCAACAGCGGCCGTGGGGATTTAACTGCCGACACCGGCTTCCGGTGCATGCGCCCGTCTCCTGTTGAATGGCGGCAAGCGTATCAGCTCCGCGGCGGATCGCCTGGACAATTGTTTCTTCAGAGACGTTTCGGCAATAGCAGATAATCATGGGAACAGCCACCGATGATGCTCAGGTGATATCCCAACAGCAGGCTTCGGTAAAATCGGCGGCGCAAAGCAGGTCGGCGAGCCACAGGTGCTCGGGCGTCGCGAGATGCAGTACCCCTGCCTGCTCGAGCAGGGCGCGCTTCTCGGCGTCGTTCACGCAGGACCAGCGTCCCATGTGATGCAGGACGAAAAAAGCCGCCAGCTGGTCTCGCGGCAACATCCAATGAAAACTTTCGACCTCGTGCCGACGACGATCGGTGATCTTGCCGACATCATGAAACAACGCCGCGCGCAGGAAACTGCGGCAAACACGGCGGTTGCGGCGCAGGTGGTCCCAGGGGACGCGATGCCAGTGGCGGCAGGCCAGCTTGAACACCCGGCGCGAATGGTCGCCCTGGGTCTGATTCGGACGATGATACCCGCGCACCGAGGCCGGAGCCTTCCAGAAATCAGCCAGCTCTTTCCACCATCGGCGCGAACTTTCATTCACCGCGAGGTAGGACGTTTCGCCGGTCTGCGCGGCACGTCGTCGTTTCAGCGTTTGAATCGTACGAGCCAGCGTCTCGGCAGATGTTACAGGCAACCCGATTGTCGAAGGGTTCTCGGAAGTCGCCGCGTTTTCAGACTGCAGACACAGGTTGCCGTCAAGTTCCATGGGCTCTCTCACTCGGTTTGAAAGTGGGCAGATGCTAGCACGCACGCCGATGCCACACAAGAGCTTGTTCTCATGGCGTTCTTCAGGCCGCCATCATCGACAACCCGCATTTCATGGGCATCATCATCATCTGTACGGATCGTGTCGTGCCCTGAGCGAAAACGTTGTCGGCATCATGTTTTGAAAAAAGTCATCCTGTTTCCAAGCCATTCTTCGCCCGCCGGCCGAATATTTCTTTCACCGGCTTCTGATGCGCGAAAAGAAGGCCCCCGACCAGGACGCCGGAGGCCGATGATGTGGGAGGATTCGGATCAAACAGGTTCGAGAATCTACAGGACGTGTAACTGCTCCGGCCCGCGCTTTGCGGCGTCAAGTCGATCGAGCCAGGGCATGTCGACGTTAACGGGCCGCTGATTGATGATCGATTCGAAATACAGACCGGCATTCGTGATGTCACCCCACAGCAAAGCCGCTTTCAAGCGATCTTCGTGCAGGTAGAAGATCTTGACCGATCGCCGACCGGCTGCACTGGTCGAGCGAAAGACCTTCTTTTCCCAGGGGTGATGGTCGGCTCGTGAAACCGGGCCGAGAGAAATGACGGGAATACCATCAAGCACCACGGCGGCTTTGAAACCGGTGTTCCGTTCGAGTTGTCCGGGCTTGCCCAGCATGCTGAGCGCGGCGATCTTTCCCTGTCGAACCGCGGTCGGCCAGATGGCGCTGGGAATCACCTGCTGTATAATGGAATCGAGCGTCTGTGCCACGTCGCCGGCTGCGTACACATCAGGCACCGACGTTCGGCAGTATTCATCGATGATAATGCCGCGATCGGTCTTGATGCCGGCCTGAGCCGCAAACTCCGCGTTCGCGCGCACGCCTGCCGCATTGACGATGACCTCGGCCGGAAGGCTGAGGCCGGATTTCAGCTCGACAGAGCGAGGGAACCCATTGGCATCACGAGTCACAGACGCGGCCAGATCGCCGCAGACCAGATGCACGCCCGCTCGTTTCAAAATCGATGCGCAGAGCGCTCCGGTTTCGGCTTCGAGTTGCAGCGGAAGAGGGATCGGTGCCATCTCGACCAGCGCCACCCTTTTGCCCAGATGAGCCAGTTCCAGTGCCAGTTCGACACCGACCAATCCAGCGCCGATCACGACGTACTGCTTTGCCGTTCGCAACGTCTCACGAAGGGCGACGGCATCTTCGAGGTGACGCAGTCCGAGAGCATTCGGCCCTTCGAGCCCCTGAACCGGCGGCCAGAAGGTGCGGGCCCCGGTCGCAATCATCAGCTTGTCGTATGAGAGAACCGATCCGTCGTCGAGTGTGACGGTGCGGGCATCTGCCTGCAGACTCGCAGCACGCCTGCCGCGAAGAAACTCCAGCTTCCAGCGTGTGTCCCAGCCGACGGGAAGCAGACGCGCCTGCTCTTCGGTGCGATTGCCGGCGGCAACCATGTGCAACTGACATCGTGAATAGTATTCCCGGTCGGGTGACACCAGGGTGACGGCACCCTCGAATCCGTTTTCGCGAAGGGTTTTCGCGGTCGAGATTCCGGCCGCGCTGCTTCCCAAAATCAGAATATGGTTCATGAGTTCAGCCTCACTTGATGATCAGATGGCCATCTTCAGGCCCATCAACCTGGACTTCCGTCAGGCATCGCTGCGGACAGGCGGCAACACAGGCCATGCGATCGCGCCCGCGACACCCATCGCACTTGATCATCTTGCGTTCCCCCTTCACCGAAGGCCGCGCCATGCCGTACGGGCAGCTCATGACGCACATATAGCAGCCGACACAGATATCGTGGTTGCAGGTCACCAGGCCGTCTTCGCCTTTGGACAACGCCCCGCTCATGCAGGCCTCAACGCAGGCAGGCTCGTCACAGTGGCGACAGAAAACGGGAAACCGTTTTCCCTCGGCGTCAAGTTCGACCTTGTTCCGTGGCCGCTCAACCGTGTCGACCCCTCCGGTGAAGGCCGCGCCCGGCTTGACCTCACGATGAACGGCAATGCAGGCCAGTTCGCAGTTTCGACATCCGACACATTTGCCTCGATCGATGAGTTTCTTGCGGGTCATGTCAAGCTCCCAGTCCGAGGGCGCGCCGTTTGTCGGCAATCACCTGCATCAGCTGATCGGCTGCCCTCACCGGATCCGGCTCGATGATCAAACGTCCGCCGGTCAGCGATTCAAGCTGTCGGGTCAACACATCGACGATCACCGGCGACCCGGTCACGGCCGGGGCTTGCGCCAGATGCAGGGTCAGACCGAGCGCCAGGCCGAAGCAGCCATCCGCCAGGGCCTGTTCTTCCAACCATTGCGGCGCGGAAATGACGACCGGCAGACGCGGCATATCGAGTTTGAGCATCTTTGCCAGCTCGGTCACCACCAGCTCGATGCGACCAATCGCCAGACAGGGTCCGAAGTTCAGAACCGGCGGAATCCCAAGCTTCTCGCAGACCGCCTTCAGTCCAGGCCCGGCCAGTTCTTTCGCCGACGGAGAGCAGAAACCGCAGTTGGCCAACCCGCCCGTCGTGCAGCCGGCTGACAGCACCAGAATATCACGCTTGATCAGTTCCTCCGTCAGCTTCACCGTCGTCACATCGTGCCCGCCGGCGGCCAGATTCGAACAGCCGAGAACTCCCGCCACGCCCTTGATCGTCCCAGCCGTGAGCAAGTCGATCACCGGCTGCAGGCTGCCGCCCAGAAGTTTCACCAGCGAACTCTCGCTGACACCGGTAACAACGTCGTCATAGCCGTGGTCGGGAATATCGATTTCCACTGCTTTCCGGCGTGTCTGGTACTGTTCGGCGGCCATGCGGCACAGGCGTTCCGCCAGCACCAGCTCTTTCCCCTTTTCGTCGGGAATCAGCTCAGCCGAAGCCTGCTTGGCCACATCATCAAGGCAGACGAACCGGATCTGTTGTGCGGCGATGATCGGTTCGATTCCGGAAAGCGTGCAGTTGAATTCACTGATCACCATATCGATCGCCCCGGTGGCCAGCAGCGCTTCCTGCGTGAAGTTGTTTCCCGCCTGGCCCGAGAAGACCGCTTCGCCGCCGGCCGCCGCGGCCCGCAGCTGCATGTCCTGCCCGACGCAGGTCAGACCGACGATGCGAATGCCGCGAGCCCCGGCATCGCGGCCGATCTTCTGACCGGCGTCGGTCTCGAGAAACGCGATCAGCCCAGCGAACACCGAGTGGCTGTGGCCGGAAACCGCGATATTCACATAGAGCGGGTCAGCAACCTTGAAACCCGTTCTGGCAGGTCGAATCTCGGGTTCTCCCATGATCAGATCGTTCATCAGGTTCGTCAGCGTCAACCCATAGAGACCCGTGCTGATGCCGAGATTGAGGCAATGCAACAATTGATCGACCGGGTCGGTGTTGAGATTGGTGCTGGTTTTGATCAGCGCGTCAAACACCTCTGCCTTCGCCCCGCCCGGATAGATGCCAAGCCTGTTCCAGACCTCGGCCCGCGGCGGAATCGCGAGATGGTCCACCAGCGTCATTTTTTCGGAACGCGGTTTGTACAAGTCAGACAACACGGCATCAGCGATTCCGGCCGCCTTCGCTTCGATCGTGTCGCCGGCAATTCCGAGCTTTGCCGCCAGTTTTTCCACCGAGGCGCGTGAGCGCAGCGGCAGAGGCGAGACTCCTTCGGCAATCGCCTTCAGGCGACTTGCTGTCGACTCGGCGACGTGCAGATAGCAGGCCGAACCGGCCGCGACCGCACGCAAAAAGTTGCGAGCCACGATCGAATCAGCGGTCGCGCCACAGACCCCTTTCGGACTGTCGGGAGTAATGCGACACGGCCCGTTCGAGCACAACCGGCAGCAAACACCCATTTCGCCGTAGCCGCATTTCAGGCGCTGCTCTTCCATGCGGTTGAACGCGGTATTCACCTGGTCCTTGCGATCGAGATACTCAGCAAAACATGTGTCAGCCGATGCACAGCGAGCCATGATCATCACTCCTAAGTATGATGTAATTTTAGTATCATTATTGGTGAGAGCGATACCCGTAGCCGGAGCGAACGGGAATCGGAGGTTGCGGTGGGCGCGGGACGAGGGTTACTTCGACAGCTTGCCGAAGTTCATCTTCTGCAGGCTCTTGTGGAACTCTTTCTGCAGGGTCTCGAAATGCGGATGAACGGGACAGTGTTGATCGCGCCGGCAGCCGCGCTTGGGCGTGCAGCAGGCATTCACCGTCATGCCGCGCTGATCGAAGATCTGCATGACATCGTACAACGAGATCTTCTTCGGTTCGACGACCAGATACACGCCGCCGGTCTTGCCGCGCTGGGCTTCAAGGAAACCCTTTTCGACGAGTTTGCGCGTGATGCGTCGCAGAAAGCGATAGGGAATCTCCATTTCCTCACCGATTTCAGCGGTCGAAATCGGCCCTTTGCCGTAAATGCGGGAAAGATGCAGAACGGTGCGAATGGCGTAATCAGCTTCTCTGGTGATCATGCGGTAACTCCCTGATTTATGCTACATCCACCGTATCATAAATCGACGTCTCTGGCAACACCTCATTTCAATCTGAGGTGATATTGCGAATATCCTCATCCCATGCGGATATTGAATCATTCCTCCCCCTGGGGATTATCCGCGACGTTCGTGGTTTTCGACAAGAGGCGCGCGAACGGAAAAGTCGCGACGTTGTTCCAGAAGCCAGCGCCAGAGTTCCGGTTCGCGAAAAGCCGGATCCCAGGCGTTGTGACCGCAACCGGCCAGCTCGGTGTATCTCACCATCGACCCGAGTCGATCGCCGGCCTGCTTCAGACGCCTCGATTCCGTCACCGGAATGATCGGATCATGTTCGCCATGCCACAACCACACGGGAACTCCCTGAAGACGGTCGATGGCCGTTTCGTATGGCTCGTCACCCGCCAGATCAGCGCTCATTCCCGGAAACACCGACGGTGCCACCACCCCGCCGCAGATACAGACGATCGCCGCAAACAGGTCCGGCTCGCGCATCGCCATATCCAGCACTCCGTACCCACCCATGGAAAGTCCGACCGCATACACGCGACGACGATCACACTCAGGGTCGTCCAACGTCTCATAGACCGCGTGCAGCACCGCCCGAGCGGCGCGCCCCTTCCACCATGACCCTTCGGGAGCCTGGGGAAACAACACTCTGGCCGGGAAGCGATCCGGCTGTTCGGCAATCGCCGGGCCAAGGCCCGTCTTCGTCTGGCGCAGGCCATCGCTGCCTCGCTCACCGGCCCCGTGAAGCGATAGAATGACCGGCCATCCATCCGCGGGCGGCGACCCCTCCGGCGTGCGAACGCTCAAGGGAAACGTCTCGCCGTCGATTCGCACCGTCTGATGTGTCCACGTGCCGCTCATGGTTTCTCTCCAACGAATGTCGAGTGAGTGAACCGCCGCTCCTGATTCTACCACTCTTGAGTATGCGGGTAATGCAGGGTCATTAAACTCTCTCGAAACTCTGTTTTTCCGCCGGCATCGCTCAACGATTCGCTCTTGCCAGCGGAAAAACAAAGGAGAACGAAGTGACCCTGCAGGCAATCAGCAATTATCGGTGAGGTGCCTGGACAGGCCGAATGCGGATCCATACTGACGTGTCGCCGAAACACTCGGCGTATGAGATCGTCGAGTCATCCGATTCTTCGTCGGCTCGCTCCACGATGGAGCGAGCCCTCTGAGCGCGCCAGGGATGGGCGCTCGAAGAGGTTCGTCGAAGAAGCGAGATGAGTCGATGATCGAAGTTGCCGAAATGGTTCGTGCGAAGCGACAGGGGATCAAAGCGGCCTGACCAAGCACGTTTTTCTCACCGAGAATTGCTGGCGGGCAATGGGCGCGGTTTGTCTTGCTTGCCGGTGCGTGCTATGCTCGCCCTGACACTTTGAGACAGTTTCGGGAGAATACCAGCATGAGCGCTCGCACCATCTCGGCTTTGCATCCAAAACTCTTCGTGATCACCGTCGTGCTCATCGGTCTGACCGCGCTGTTGCCGGCGGCCGGTGACACGGGCACGAGTGAATCCGACAGTTTCTTTCCCTTGTCGAAGGGGAATGTGTGGACGTATGAAGGCCCGGTAACCTGGACAAAAGGTAACGGCAAGCCACAGACAGCCACGGTGACCGTTACCATGGAGGTTCTGGAAACATACGCACGCGACCATGTTTTTGCGGCGCTGATCAGCGGGCATCCGAGCGACACCGCAATGTATGAGCCGGGAGAAAAGCGAGACCACTCTCTGATCGTTCGAGTCGGACCCTGCTGGTACTACCTGGTCAGCGGCGCAGATCGCATCAGTTCAATAACCCGGCGTATAGCCGACCCGGAAGACGCCCTCTTCGAGCTGGTCGAGCAAATGGATCTCTGGCTTATGAATCCGCTGGTTCCCGGCTGTCTCTATGGCGAAACAGAGCAGATATCACGCACAGATCGCTCGTACTGCTGGCAGGTCGAGTCGGCAGCCGATGTCGATATTCGCCCCTGGCAGCCCGATCGTTCGGGAGCCGCACGAAAGTATACTCTGGGGTATCTGGCCCGCAACTCTCACCAGCAGATGGAGTTCGTCCCGGGGCTCGGCATGGTCGGTTATCTTTCGGTTCATCACGGAACCCCGTTCGAGACGAAGATGAAGCTGAAGAGCTGTCGATTGCTCTCTTCTTCCGGAACCTCGACCCCTTCACCCGCCCCCGCGGAGCCACCTGTGGTAGCTCCGGTGGAAAAGGGCATTTCGCTCGAAGCCGCCCTGAAACTTGCCCAGGATTTCGTCAAGTCGGGCAAGTTCGATCTGAGCGGCCAGCACCTCGGATCGATCACCCGGCAGATGGACCGGCAGAAAAAACAGCCGTACTGGCACATTCAGTGGCAATGGGATCTTCCCCGCATGGGAGGCGAATTCGGAGTGGCAGTCTTCAATGACGGTTCCGTCGCCGAGCGCCGCTGCGGCCCATGAACGGCTTTTTGTATCAGAGAACCCCAAGTGGCAACTACTGCTCGTGAAATAATGACGTTCGTCTGATTCGCCCATCCTAAGGAGGATACCGCATGCCTGACATTGGAAAGATCTGCGCACTGACCGTCGTGAAGAGCCTTGACTTCGGCGTGTATCTGGATGCGGGCGATCTCGGCGAGCTTCTGCTGCCTCGACGACAGGTGCCGGACAACTGTCAGATCGGAGATGTACTCGAGGTATTCATCTACCATGACACCGAGAGCCGACTCATCACCACGATACAGAAGCCGCACGCAACGGTTGATCAGGTCGGCTACATGCAGGTTAAGTCTGCCAACGATGTCGGCGCGTTTCTCGATTGGGGAATTCCGAAGGACCTGTTTGTGCCGTTTCGAGAGCAAAGTCAGCCGATGCGGGTAGGACAATCGTATCTGGTGTATGTGTATCTCGATCAGATCAGTAATCGGATCACCGGATCCTCGAAACTGCGTAAGTTTCTCAGCAAGTCCGAACACACGTTTACCACCGGCCAGGAGGTTGATCTGATCATTGCCGAGCAGACCGACGCCGGGTACAAGGCAATCGTTGATCACGGGGCCTGGGGGTTGATCTTCAACAGCGATGTCTTTCAGCCGCTGCGTATCGGGCAGCAAATCAGGGGGTTCATTAAAACCGTACGCGATGACGGCAAGGTTGATCTCGTTCTGCAGAAGCCAGGTTATGAAAAAGTCTCGGGGATCGCCGATCAGATTCTCGATGCGCTGAGCCAGGCCGGCGGTTTTCTGCCGTTCAACGACAGCACGCCGCCTGCCGAAATACAGCAGCGGTTCGGCATCAGCAAAAAGACCTTCAAGAAAGCAATCGGGGCCTTGTTCCGCGAGCGACGCATCATCATCGAGGAACAGGGAATCAGATTGAAGCCCTGAACGTGACGCGGAGATTTGGGCGACAGCGATCAACTCCGAGTCAGTTCGACCGTTCTACCGACCTTTCTCTGGGAACACGCGAATGCAACCGACGACCTTGAGTCCCAGTCGACGCTCGGCAACCACCTCTCCCCAGGTGCGATACGGGGCAGGCGGAAGATACATGTGACGTTTCGCGTCATACGCGCCGGACACCCCTGTCATCGCTGTCATGACATCGGTGGCTGCTCCCTTGACGCCGTCGTCGGTGGCTCGTGAACCGCCGTAGAAATCGTTCCCCGGCCACGACACGTGGTCCCAGGCAACCACACTGTATAATTCGCAGTTCGAAAAATCGTCTCCGGATTCCGCATACGCGGCCGGCAGACACAGTTGCGGCCGCGCCTCGTTCCCTCGTCGCAGCGGGCGCACACGGAAAAGCGTCTTTCCGATGAAAACCTGCCGGTTTTCGCACTCGTCATACGGATCGAAACACACGCAGCGAAGGTTCGGCAAGATCGCCGCATGCTTTTCGAGAATCGTTTCAAGCGCTTTCTCGAGTTCAGCCCCCAATCTCCCCTGAAACGGCCCGGCAAACATGCCGCACCCAAGCCCCGGAATCGTGACTATTGCTTCACTGCCTTTTCCGGCAGCATCATCCTGGGCATACATCAATACCGGCAGCAGTCGTCGTTCGTACAATCGAACATACCCGTTTTCATCGATCCGGTCGCCGGCTGTCACCTCGTCCCAGTCAGCCGGAGTTTTCCCACGGCCATTACGCAGCAAAGCCCCCGGTACAAACAGCAATGTCGCCGAGAACGGTTCTGCATGCACCTCAGGCCGCACATGTCGTCCGTTGTCGAACACCTTCACCGGAACAGCAATACTGATATCCCCGAGAATGCCCAGTTCCGTAAGATTCCAGTCACTGCCGTCTCCGAACACGGCAGATTCGGCAAAGATCTGAGGTTTTTTCGTCGCCATCAGGCGCTCGAGAAATGCTTCGACTGACAGCGTTTCGAGAGACACCCCTTCAATGGCATGGCGCAGAAGAGCACCCGCCGTCCCACCTTGTTTGAGTTTCTGCAGATAGGATCCCACGTGTTCCATCGTCGTTTGATGCACTAGTATCTTGTACATCTGTTTCTCCTGAGCCGAAAGTACAGGCAACACTGCCAATCCCCACAGCAGCGCAAGCAGCGACAAAAAGCCACCGATTGGTATTCCGCGACGATTCATCGCATCATTCGCCGAACCAGCGATCGAGAAATCGCGCAACTCGCCAGTACAGCGAATCGTTTTCCTGGCGGCTCGTCCAGACTCCCCATACGATGGTGATGACTAAAGCCAGAGACTCAGCGGTTCTGTCGGTTACCAGGCCTGTCGTCACTTCGCCCGTGCGAATATAAATGATAAGTACTACCAGTATCGGGAAGACAAGCATTGCGAAAAACATCACCGCTTTAGCGCCGATGTTCCGATCGTCGTTCGCCCAGCCGAACCAGAGCAGAAACAAAAACCAGCATACGATATTCACCGCCTGCCAGATCATGTCACCGAGCATCTGAGTCGTTACCACACCGTATTCCTCTCGTGCATCCGGTTTATTCAGCAGCTCAATGTGCTCTCTGGGCGATCTTGCCCAGGTAGTAATCGTAGTCGCCCTCGAAGGTGTTGAGGTGACCGTGGTCGATTTCGAAGACGCGGTTGACCAGGTGACGCAGAAAGTACCGGTCGTGACTGACGATGATAACGGTGCCCTGGAACTCCTGCAGGGCTTCGAGCAGCACTTCACGGCTGGCGATATCGAGATGGTTGGTCGGTTCGTCAAGCACCAGAAAGTTCACCGGCTGCGTCAGCAGAATCGCCAGCATGACCCGGGTTTTCTCACCGCCCGAGAGAATCGAAACCTTTTTGTCCGAGTCATCACCTGAAAACTGAAAGGCACCAAGCAGGTTCTTGATGTATCCGATAGTCGCCATCGGCAGACGTTCCTGCACTTCTTCGAAGACCGTGCGTTCGGGCTTGAGCACGTCGCAGGAATACTGGCTGAAATACCCCAACTGCACACTGGCACCGATGTTGCAGATGCCTTCTGTGGGTGCGATCAGCCCGCTGATGATCTTGAGCAGCGTCGATTTGCCCGCTCCGTTGATGCCGGTAAGCGCAATTTTATTCTGGCGAATGATCTTGCCGGTGACGCCCGAAAACACCGACAACGGCCGGCCATCCGGCAGTTCGTATGTCTTGGCCAACCCCTGCAGATCGACCACGATGTCGCCGCTGCGCTTCGTCGGACCAAACTCGAACTTGATGACCTTCGGGTCGGGCGGCACCACGATGCGCTCAATCTTCTCGATCGTCTTCACCCGCGACTGCACCTGTGCCGCATGTGAAGCACGCGCGGCAAAGCGCGCGATGAATTCCTCTTCTTTGGCCAGCATCGCCTGTTGACGCTTTTGCGATGCGATCAACTGCTCGCGCCGGATGGTACGCTCGCGCAGATAGAAATCGTAGTCACCGCTGTAGGTGGTAATGGTTTCTCCGGCCACCTCCACGGTTCTGAAACAGACACGGGTCATGAACTCACGATCGTGACTGGTCATGACCAGCGCTCCCTTGAACTCCTTCAACCAGGCTTCCAGCCAGACGATCGATTCGACGTCGAGATGGTTGGTCGGTTCATCGATCAGTAGCACATCGGGGTTCAGCAGCAGAATGCGCGCCAGCGCAATGCGCATCTTCCAGCCGCCCGAAAAGGTTTCAACCGGTTGTTCCCATCGGTCGGGTCCGATTCCCAGGCCGTTCAGGATCGTCTGTGCATGCGTTTCCTTTTCGTACCCGTCCAGATGCATGAACTCTTCCTGCAGCTTTCCGTACCGGTCCATGCCTGCCGCATCAAGCGTCCCTTCAGCCATGCGATGCTCGAGTTCGTGCAGCTTTCTGCCGATCGCATAGACCTTTCCCGCACCGGCCAGAACTTCTTCAAGCGCGGTGCGCCCTGACATCTCACCGACACTCTGCGAGAAATAGCCGACAACGATGTTGGACTGAACCTGGACCTCACCCTCGCTCGGATGTTCTTCGCCGGTGATGAGTCGAAAAACGGTCGTCTTGCCTGCGCCGTTCGGGCCGACCAAGCCGATCTTGTCGGCCGGACGAATCAGAAAATTCGCATTCTTGAAGAGAGTGCGCTTGCCGAACGTCACCCGCACATTATTCAGGTTAATCATGGCCGATCAGCTCGTTCGATGAAGATGACCTTCAGAGGCGCATCACTGGGTCTTGCGCACGAGAATCCAGGTGGTGCCATGACCTTCGGCACGACCGCAGGGCAGAAAGATCGATCCCTTGAGAAAGGTCTTGGTATTCTCCGGATGATCCTTGCATTTGTAGATACCACCGATGACAACTCGATCTCCTGTTTTGCCGGTCATGAGAGCACTCCCCGATGATGAAAAATGGTTCGATCGTTTCAGGACACTCTCTGAACGATTGAAGGCAGATCCTTTCCCTGACCGTGTCTGCCAAACGGACAACCAGGACGCACCAGCCTCGATGACGACGGAAGAGCGAAAACCAGACGCTGAAACGCATCCTGTGTTCACAGTATACCACAATCGTTCGACCAGCGTGCCGCCCGCTGTTTCACGAACCGAAGCAAACGGGAACTTCTTCAGTGAGGGACGTCGCTTTTCGGCCCGCGTACGTCCGATCAATCCATGTCCTGTTAGATCAATCGAATGTTTGTCTTTGCTCAACCGCCCATCATGCGGGGTAGACAAATTGCCGTCATCGGCAGTACGCTGGCACCACGACAACCGTCCGTCGAACCTTTGTCACTCAGGAGTCTGCCATGAAATCCTCCTTCAGACGATGTATCATTCCTATGCTCTGCCTGTTGGTCAGCAGCTGCGGCCTTCTGTCCGCTGTTCCCGCACCATCTCCGGAAACCATTTCCGCGGTCGCGCACGGGAACACCGCTTTCGCGGTTGATCTCTATCAGCGCCTGTGTCAGCAAGACGGCAACCTGTTCTTCTCTCCGTTTTCCATCTCATCAGCGCTCGCCATGACACGTGCCGGGGCCGCGGCCTCAACCGCGCAACAGATGGATGCCGTGCTGTATTTCAACGGCTTGCCTGATCCGTCGGCTCTTCACGAGACCTTTGCCGTCTTTCTGCAAACGCTGAATTCATCGGGCGAGGCAATGAAGCTTTCCATCGCTAACTCTCTCTGGGGGGCGAAGGACTACGAGTTTCTGCCCGCATTTCTGAAACAGCTCGAGCAACAGTACGGCGCCGGGCTCGAACGCGTGAACTTCTCGAACGCGGAAGCGGCGCGACAACAGATCAACGACTGGGTGGCCGGACACACGGGCGACCTGATCAAGGATCTCATCCCCCCAGGCCTGCTCACTCCGCTCACGCGACTGGTTCTGGTCAACGCCATTTACTTCAAAGGTATGTGGGAAACCGCTTTCAACAAAAAGGCGACCCAGGAACACCTGTTCTATCTTGCCGGCGGAAAGGCCGTGAAGACCCCTCTCATGAACAGAACCGGCTCGTTCTCGTATGCTGAAACTGATGAAATGCAGATTCTCGAGATCCCCTACAAGGGCGGTCAGGTCGCCATGACGATCTTCCTGCCGGCAAAAGTCGATACTCTGCCGGCATTTGAATCAGGCATGACGAGCGATGTTCTGCAGAATCATCTCAGTGCCCTCGTCCCTGACCGCAAGGTGAACGTGTTTTTGCCGCGATTTAAAAGTACAGGTTCATTTTCACTCTCAGGCTCTCTCAAAGCTCTGGGAATGACCGATGCGTTTTCGCGTGAAGCCGCCGACTTTTCCGGAATGACGGGCAAACGCGATCTCATGATTGATGAGGTTGTTCACAAGGCTTTTTGCGATGTCAGTGAAGAAGGCACGGAAGCGGCTGCCGCAACGGCCGTCATCATGGCACCCCGCTCAGCAGCTCCGCGCAAAGACCGCGAATCCATTCCCATCTTCCGCGCTGATCGGCCCTTCGTCTATTTGATTCGCGATCTGAAGTATGGAAACATCCTGTTCATGGGCCGGTTTTCTCGACCTGAGGGCAACGTGGTTGCCGTGCCGGCCACCGGCGCTGATACCATGCAACAGGTGCAACCCGGAGGCGATTTGCCCGTTGAACTCACGCCAAAGGATGAGTAGCAGCTCACTATCGTCGCGATGAAATCCACGGCAAATGCATACTTTAGTCGGCGTAGGACGGGCTTATGGGTTCACTCGCGTCCGACCGCTCCATGCCCTCTGAGTGCCGGCCAATCGCTTCGAGGGATGGCACCGATTTCCCTCGAGAGTCAGCTCCTGCGGACGCTCTCGGCGACGTCCATCGTGGACGTCGAACGGTGTCATCGACTCTCGCTCCTGGGGCACTCAGGGGCATTGCGCTCGTCTTCCTTCGAGTGAGCCCATATGCCCTATAGATCAAGCGAAAGTTTGCTTTTGCCCTGCGGCGAAATCCGAAAGCCGGCACCATACGCCGGTGCGCGAGGTAGAATGATACGTCTGAATTCTGTTTCACAGGATGGAGTTCCTCATGGGTGATTTGATTCTGCTGATTGTTCTTGCGATCCTGGCGACACCGCTGTTCATCGTGATTCACATCTATCGTCGACTAAGCGACCTGCGAAACCGCATCGAGGAAAACTTCGCTAACGATCAGGCAGAAAAGCATGTCATTCGACGAGCGCTGGAACGCTTGAATCAACTCGAGGCCACGGTTCGGCAACTTGAATCCGAGAAGGGCTTTTCCGGTCAGCGAACGCCCGGTGTGACGCATTCCGAACCCATCGGTCAGGCACGAGGAGCATCGCCGGGAGCAGCTTCAACGATCACGCCTGATCCAAGCTCTGCCCAGCCCGAGACGATCACCGAACTCCCGCCTCTGCCGCCCTTGCCGCCGGTTGCCGCGACGCAGAAGAGTGTCGGCTCTTCTTCAGACAACCGCCACGAACCGGTCACAGCCGATCAGGTTCAACTGAAACCTTTGGCGACAGTCGATTCCGCCGTTCTAAAAACTTCACCCAGAGCCACGACAACATTTGAGCAACCAGGACATAGTTCACATACGATCTCGGCAACACCGCAGGAATGGGAAGCGATGATCGGTGGCAATCTGCTCAACAAGCTGGGCGCATTCATCCTGGTGATCGGTCTGGGTCTCTTCCTGTATTACACCCTCGATTCGTTTGGTCCATTCGCGAAGCTCTTCATCGGCTTTCTCGTCGGCAGTGCCCTGCTGGCGGGAAGCACGTTCGCCGAACGATGGGATCAGGATCCGCTCTTCATCCGCGGCCTCTTCGGCGCCGGATGGGCGAGTCTGTATTTCACGGCGTATGCGGCGCACGGGCTTCAGGCGACCCGAGTGATCGACAGTCCGGTTGCAGCCGGAGCACTGCTTCTGGTCACGGCCGCAGGCATGGTTGCCCACTCCCTGCACTTTGCGTCCGAATCCACGACCGGGCTGGCTTTTCTCATCGCGTTCGTCGGCATGGTCATCGGCCCCGAAAGCGGTTTCACGAATTTCGCCACGCTGGTGCTGGTCAGCGGCCTGCTTTTTCTCTCTTACCGATTCGCCTGGAGTCATCTGGCTCTGGCCGGCATTTTTCTCGGATACGGCTTGCACTTCTTTCACCCGGTCACCGGCTTGGGAGAAGGTCTTGTCGCCGGCACTACTCGTACGTTGCCGGTTGCCAACAACATTCTGCTCTGTATCTACTGGCTCGGTTTCGAACTGACAGCCATTGTGACCGCCTGGCGCCACACGGTTCCGGGTCAGATTCGCGGCGCGCAGTTTCTCGGAAACGCCGGCGGCTTCTTTCTCGTCTCTTATCTGCTGCGTCCGATCCCGCCGCAGGGAGGAGAGTATGTGCTCTGGGCCGAGATGGCGGCTTTTTATCTTCTCAGCGGATACCTGCGCTATTCGCTCTTTCCCGCGCGAACCAACCAGGACGATTCGCCTGAAGATGCCTGGTTCGGCAATTCGGAATCAGCTCTCTGCGCTTCGGTCATCGCCACCGTGTTACTGGTCTGGTATCTGCTGCCGGCTACGCTCGTCTGTATCGGCTGGGGAGTCATCAGCCTGCTGGTCATCGAGATCGGCCTGCGCCTGCCGTTTCCCCAACTCAGGAATCTTGGTCACCTTGCCGCAATACTGGCATTCGGCCGAGTGTTCATGGCCAACCTGTCCATCGACGGTCACACGGCGGGAATCTCTCATCGTCTGCTGACCATTCTTCCACTGGTCGCGTTGTATCTGCAGATCTTTCTGCGACACGCGGAAGACGGAATTTCCCGCAACAGCACCGACGGACAGCGGCTGATCACGCGCGCGTATTTGTACTTTCCGGTGATTCTGCTGGCGGTGCTGGCTCGTTTCGAACTCGGACGCGGCCTGGCCACGCCCGTCTGGGCCGGAATGGCCCTGATTCTGCAGCTCATGGGTCGGCATTTTCAGTTGATCGACCTGCAGCGGCAAAGCATCATACTCGGCCTGTTCACCGCGCTGCATGGCTGGGGAACCGACCTGCGCAGCCTCGAAGCAAGCGGGTGGACGGCGAACAGCCCCTTCATCGGCGGTCTCACGATTCTCCTGCTTTTTGTCTGCGAAGCCGTCACTCCGCGTGAGCCTCCGTGGCGTGAGCAGGAGTTTGAGGGTGCCCCCACCGGCATCGGCAATCTGCTCGAAAACAAGGGCCGCCTGCTGTTTTCCCTCTCGGCGTCCTTTCTGCTGGCTTTTCTTCTGTATCTCGAAATCTCCGGCAGTCTGCTCTCGATGGCATGGGCGTTCCAGGGTGGCCTGCTGCTGGTTCTCGGGTTCGCGCTGCGCGAAAAACCGGCCAGACAGTCAGGCCTGCTTCTGCTGTTTCTGTGTCTGGCCAAACTGTTCTTCCACGATCTGCAGAATCTCGATGTGCCGTTCCGCATTCTCTCGTTCGTGGTTCTCGGCCTGCTGCTGCTCGGCATTTCCTGGTTTTACAGTCGCTATCAGGAAAAGATCAAAGAGTATTTGTAACATCGATCGCGAGGTTCTATCGTGAAAAAGTATGGAATGCTGCTCGTACTCCTGCTCATGCTCGGCTCCGCCGGCCTGGTCATGCTGGGGCACCGCGAAGATCGCGCCGACTTGTCGGCCGTCATGGAGCTGGTCGGTGATGCTCAGCAGGATGCACTGAAAGCCGGTCATGAGCTGCTGAAGATGTCCGACGAGGAAGAGAACCGACTCGGTCGGGAAGTGGTCGGCCGCATTCACTTCGGTCTGACAGACGACCCGCGCCTCGCCTCCTACGTGACCGCCGTCGCGCGTCCGCTTCTCGCGCACGTGCGACGACCCCGCATCGAGTATACCTTCCGTGTGCTCGACAGCGAAGAGGTGAATGCCTTCGCCCTTCCGGGCGGTCAGATCTTCGTGTTCCGCGGCCTTCTCGAGTGCGTCGAAAGCGAAGCGGAACTGGCTGCCGTTCTCGGACACGAAATTTCTCACGTCGACCTGCGTCACTGTGTCGAGTTGTTTCTGGTGCAAGCCCGCCTCGAACAATTTTTCGGCCGAAGCGCCCCTCGAAACATTTTCGATCTGATCGCGCGCCTTCCCGCGAACACCACCGTCTTCGCGCATCAACTCATCAAAGCCGGCTATCGCAAGTTTCAGGAGTTTGATGCCGACGCGGAAGGCATGAACCTGATCGCCAAGGCCGGATACCAGCCAACCGGCTCGGTGACGGCCATGCAACGCCTGCAGGACCGGCATGCAGAGCACGAGAGCAAACCGAAACCGCCGCACAACCCGGCCGAGGAAATGGCGCGAGCGACGATCACCGCTGCCGGTGATTACTTCCGATCACACCCGGCCCTCGATGAGCGCATCGATCGCTTGAAGCGCAAAGCCGCAACTTTGCCGTCGAACGGGTATCGAGGGCGCGAAAATCTGCGGTGCCACATCGCCCGCAGCGAACAGGAGTTTCCCGACGAACGCTGAGATTCCCTCAGTATCGACCGCTCGTCCGTCGACCATCGGCACACCACAGACACATCCATGACCGCCACGTTTGTACAACTTCGCGATTCTCTCATCAGAAGGCTGGAGCACACTTTTCGCTCACTGAAACAGCGGAACTACCGTCTGTACTTTTTCGGTCAGGGCATTTCGCTCATCGGCACCTGGATGCAGCGCATGGCCATGAGCTGGCTGGTCTACCGACTGACCGGGTCAGCCTTTTCTCTCGGCACAACCGAGTTTGCCGCCCAGTTTTCCGCCTTTCTGCTGACCCCCATTGCCGGCGCGATGCTCGACCGGTATGACATTCGCCGGGCGCTGCTCATTACCCAGATTCTCGCCGTGGTACATTCGCTGGTGTTTGCCCTGCTGACCTGGTTTGAAGTTATCGTCTTCCGGCACGTCATCGTTCTCAGCGTGCTGCTCGGCTTCATCAATGCTTTCGATATGCCGGGGCGACAGTCTTTCACCATCGATCTGGTCGAACATCGGGAAGACCTCGGCAATGCCATCGCCCTCAACTCGACGATTTTCAATCTCGCACGCCTTCTCGGTCCGACGTTCGCGGGAATGACCATTGCGCTGGTCGGCGAAGCCCCCTGCTTCTTTCTGAACACGCTGAGTTTTCTGCCGATACTCTACGCGCTTCACCGCATTCAGCCTGCCTCAGGCTCGCGCCGCAAGGCACGCGTGCCCATTCTTCAGGGAATCAGAGAGGGCTGGGCATACGCGCTTCATTCCCCGGCGATTCGAACCATTCTGTCCGAACTGTCGTTGATCAGTCTGGTCGGTATGCCGTATGTCGTGTTGATTCCCGTCGTCGCCAAGAAAGTGCTCGGAGGCGGGGCCTCGACATTCGGATTCCTCATGGGCGCGCTCGGTCTCGGTGCGCTGACTGGTTCGCTGTTCATCGCCAGTCGCGAGCGAGTGCGCGATCTTGCCCGACTGATTCCCCGATTCTTTGGTCTCTTCGGTGCCGGTCTGGCGCTGGTTGCTCTTTCCGATCGTTTGGCCCTGTCGCTGCCTCTGATGGCAATCACGGGGTTCGCCATGATCGTCGGCTGGTCTTCTTCGAACACCGTATTGCAGTCCATCGTTGATGACGACAAACGCGGACGCATCATGAGCTTGTACACCATGAGCTTCATGGGTGCCACACCCCTCGGCGGCCTGGCAGCAGGCCTGCTCGCCGATCGCTACGGAGCACCGACCACCCTCTTCGGCTGCGGGGTTATCTGCGCCTGCGCCTCATGGCTCCTCGGATCACGCCTGCGCAGCATTCAGACAGAAAAGTCGCAAACTTCATGCGGAACACGTGAAAACCTGCGGCGTGACGGCTGAGAAACCCTGCTGGAACCGATTCGCCGCCGGCTCTACCCAAGACGAAACGTGCCCGGTCAGTGCATTTCGATCACCCCGACCTTTTTCGGAGTGACTGACGGACGGCAAAACAACAATTCATGACCGTTGTCGAACCACGGAATTTCGGATACAATTGCGGCGAATGAGCGGGTCGTCGGGTGCCTGAGTTCCTCGACCACTCGCGCAAAACTCAGAAGAAAAAGGAAGGGGAAACAACCTTTGGCAAACCTCAATGCGCTGTTGAAAGAGATCAAGAGCTACAAGACCAAGATGTTCGGCAAGGATTTTCTGCTCACCTGGGAAAAATCCACCGATGAATTGAAACAGATTCTGGCCATTGCCAATCTGCTCAAAGGCATGCGCGAACAGAACATTTCGGCCCGCGTGTTCGATTCCGGGCTTGCCGTCTCCCTGTTCCGCGACAATTCGACCCGCACCCGCTTTTCTTTTGCTTCCGCCTGTAACCTGCTCGGCCTCGCCGTTCAGGATCTCGACGAAGGCAAATCGCAGATTGCCCACGGTGAAACCGTGCGCGAAACCGCGAACATGATCTCCTTCCTGTCCGAAGTGATTGGTATCCGCGATGACATGTATCTTGGCGCCGGCAATACCTATATGCGTGAAGTCGGCGAAGCCCTCGATGACGGCTTCAAGCAGGGCGTGCTGCCGCAGCGCCCCGCGGTGATCAACCTGCAGTGCGACGTCGATCACCCGACGCAGTCGATGGCCGATCTCGGCTGGCTGGTCGAATACTTCGGCGGTCTGGACAAGCTCAAGGGCAAAAAGATCGCCATGACCTGGGCGTATAGTCCCAGTTATGGCAAGCCGCTTTCCGTTCCCCAGGGCATTATCGGCCTGATGACTCGCTTCGGCATGAATGTGCACCTGGCCCACCCCGAGGGCTACAGCCTGATTCCCGATGTCGTCAAAGTGGCCAAGAAAAACGCGGCCGAGAGCGGTGGCAAGTTCACCTGCAGCCGCAGCATGGAAGAGGCCTTCAAGGATGCCGACATCGTCTACCCGAAGAGCTGGGCCCCGTTTGAGGTCATGGGCAAACGCACCGAGCTGCTGCGCAAGAAAGACCACGACGGTCTGAAAGCGCTCGAAAAAGAGTGCCTGGCCAACAACGCCAAGTTCAAGAACTGGGAATGCACCGAGAAGATGATGAAGCTGACCAAGAAGGGCAAGGCTCTCTACATGCATTGTCTGCCCGCCGACATCACCGATGTGTCGTGCAAGGCCGGGGAAGTTGCCGCCAGCGTCTTCGATCGCTATCGCATCGAAACCTACAAGGAAGCCGGCTACAAGCCCTACATGATCGCCGCGATGATTCTGACCAGCCGCTTCAAGGATGTCCATGGTCTGCTCGCCAAACTCATCAAGCAGGGGAAGGAACGCGTCGCCTGATCCGCTGACCCGCGAGGGCGGCCGCCGTCATTCGATGGCAGCCGCCCTTTTTTTCGGCATGAGGTTGCGTGACGACCGGCGACCAGGATCGAGAACACTGATCTCATCGTCGTGTTGCGGGCCGGTCACATCGTCGAGCAGGGAACGCATGAAGAACTGCCGGCTCGAAACGGCCTCTACACGAATCTCTACCAGCGGCAGTTTCTCTCGCCGTAAAGATTCGTGCAGGGTAAACGGTAGCCTATTCTGCGCGGGACGGGCCATGGTATGATTTTCGCGGAGAACCTCATGAACCATCTGACCCGTCTCTGTGTCGCGTTTGTTGTTTTTTCGTGTCTCCCGCTGCTGGCCGCTTCGTGCCCACGCTGTCAAGCCAACCTGCCCCGGCCGCCCCGTTTCTGCCCGAACTGCGGGCAGGCATTCGTGACGGCTCCCCGGCAGCCGACCGCTCCGCGCGTGAACCGCGAGGCGATCTTTCAGAACTTCTCGGCCGTCGATGAGTTCGAACGGGTCATCAAGAGCAGTGTCTATAGTTCGATCGTCGGTGGTTTTCCCCAGTTCAAGGTGCGTCTCGGAAACGCCGTGAAGAAATACCAGATGGTACGAGCGCGACTGGCCCCGGAACTGCAGATCCTCGGCGACCTGTATCTCGAGAAAGCCGCCATATATGAGAAAATCGTTTCAGCCCTGAATACCCTTCGCCTCGATTCAATGCTCCGCAAAGCTCTCATGATCTATTATTCACGCATGATAGACTGGTACAATTCACTATTACACTGGGCCCGCGAAAAACCCGATTACGGGGCGAACGATCTGGCGGCCCTGCAGGCGGCCCGTGAGGATCTCAAGACGAAGGGACGCACGTATGAGGTGACGGCCCCGTATCTGAAGGCCGGCCGCACCCGCCTGGCTCGCGGTACACCGTTTGCCGTGCTCGATGTGCGCGACGGCAAAGCCCTGATTCTCGTTCTGAAAGAAACCGGCACGGACGAACCGGTACAGCACTGGGAAAGCCTGAAGTCGCTGCTCGAACGTACAACCTGGTCTTCGAACAGCGAGTCTGCGTATCAGCGTTCGCTGTCGCTGAAACTGGAATCGTTGACGCCGGGCCTTTAGATCTCAGAACTTGAAGATCTTTTTAAGATCTTTTCCCAGCTGTTTCAGTTCCTTGTCGATCGGCTGCGGTTTCTTTGCCGGAGCGGGAGCCGGGGGCGTTGCGGTCGCGACCGGGGCCGTGGGGGTGGCAGGTGCGGTCACCGACGGCTGCGGTTGAGCCGGAGCCTGCGGTTGCGGCGCTGGAGCCGGTTCGGGATTTTTCTTCTTCTTTTTCTTAAAAAGACCGCCCAGTTCCTTCAAGAGTTCCTGCCCTGGATCAACCTTCCTGGATTCACTTGCCGTCGTGTTTTCTGCCGGTTTCGGTTTGCCGGTGAGAATCTCCTGCAGCATTTTCTGACCGGTACGTTTCAAACCAAGCTCGAGCAACTTGCCGGGACTGAAACCCGGAAACTCAGGTGCCAGCAGCGTTCCGCGAACTTTGGTCGGGACGCTGACCGACTTTCCGTCGAGCGAGAGATCTTTGAGCGTCTGGCTCTGATTGACGGCCGCCTGTGAGAAAACCAGATTCAGATCGCCCCGCAAACTGGTATCGAGCCCGACATCTCCGCGATAGAAAGCGGTACCGATCGTGCTGACGAACGTCAGATCGTTGGTGGTCATGATTCCGCTCTGCAATATGAATGTCCCGTCTCCGCTGCTGAGGTCGCCTGACTCAAACTGCTTCAGATTCAACGCGGACAGAATCGGGGTCACGACCGGAGGCGCCTTGTACGTTCCGTTGCGCAGGCTGAGACTGCCGCTGCCGTTCCACGTCGTCAGCCCGGCAGTATCCCCTGTTGCCGCAAACGTACCATTCACCGGCCCCGCAACCGCGGTTTTCTGGCTGGTGTTCTGTGCCAGAAATGATTCAACCCGCAAAGCTTCGCCATTCGCCTGCAGCTCAAACCGAATCGGTTTCGCGCGCGGATCAATGAGAACATTGCCCTTCAGCCGCCCGCCGAAGACCTGAGCCTGCGCGTCAGAAAACGCGAGCTTTCCCGCGGCATACCGGAAGCCACTCTCGAGATTCTGAAACGGCACGGAGTAGACATTGTTGTTTCCTGTTGTCAGAGGCAGAGACAGTTCTCCCGCGGCGATCCGCGTCGTTCCGCTCACGGCTAATAGAGCGGGCGTTCCGGACATTTTTCCAGACGCCTCGCCCGCGCCGGTCAGCTTGTACCCGCTTCCTTTCAGGAAAAACGCGGCGATATCAGTCACATCAAGAGGTTTGACAACGAACTGCAGATCGGTGTTGAAGGTCGCCAAATCCCTGACCTCACCGCTTATCCGAAAATCAGAGGTTCCCCAACGACCTTGAAAATCTCTGACCTGTATGCCATTTTGTACAAACTGTAAAGTACCGGATACGCCGGTGCAGGCACGCTTCATGACCGGCATATCGAGGCCGGCATTCGTCAGCGTCAGTGTTCCCGACACCGCCGGCTGCTGCACCGTTCCTTTCACCGATGCCTCGAGATCCGCGATTCCCGTGAGCTTCACATCACGCGGAACCGAGGGGGCAAAGGCGGTCAGAATTTCCAGGAGCGCTCCGGTGTCGATTCTCTTCAACGTCGCTGACAAAGCCATGGTCGGATTCTTCAGATTCATGACGGTTCCCGACAGCGACAACTGTCCATCGGCTATTTGAGCCGTGCAGTTTTTCACGGTGACGCCGGCCTGGTCGACACTCACGGCGATGTTGGCGTTCTCCAGGCGAACCTTCCTGTCTGGAACAGCGATCGTTCCATTGACCAACTGAAATCCACCTCGGACTTCAGGAGCCGACATACTGCCGGAAATGTCCGCCATGATTTCGGTTTTTCCGGACATCACCAGACGTTTTGCCACCGGGTCCCCGGAATCGGCAAGACGTTTCTGCGCCTCCGTCAGATCGAAAGAACCTTTTGCCAGCAGACGCATCTGCGGACTTCCTGACGGCTTGAACGCTCCGGACACTCTCAGCGCTGTCCCAAAAGCGGCGACCGTCGTTTCCTCGAGTTGTATGACACCGGCAGATGTTCCCAGATTTTCAAAGCGGGCGCGCAGGGCATCGACCCCGAGTTCTCCGATCGCGCCCACCATCCCTCGCAGCCGCACACCCTCGAGGGTTCCCTCGGCAACTCCGTTCTGCACCGTTCCTTTCAACTTGAGTTCCCCTTGAAGGCCTTTTACGGACTGGCGAGCGTTCGACGTTTTGAGATCGACACTGCGCAGCACCAGGCGGGCCTGAACCGCGGCTGCCTTTTGTCCGGGTTTCGAATAGTTGAACGCTGCTTCTGCAGCTCCTCCGCGGCAGTCGATTCCCGCAATCGTTCCCGGCATCAGCAGCTCGGCGAGACTCAGGACTTCCGTCACCGGTGACGGTCCGGCATCCACCGTTGCCGACCCAATGAAGGGGGAAAAACCCGCGATCGTTACCGACGCACGAACCGAACACTCGGCATTTCCCGCACCGGTACTACCGGCCGTCGTTCCCAGAGCCCCCGACAATTGCACCGCAATCGAACGCTGGTCTTCCGCTTTCGAAATCTCGAAGATCGGCAGTCGCGCCACGAGAGTCTTTTTCTGACGGTCGCCGACAAATCGAACCTCGATCGAGTTTCCCCGGATTTTTTTGATCGGGAACGTCGCCGGATCAAACTTCACGGTTCCGGAAGCAGGAGCGCGCGACTTCCCCATCGAAGTCAACAGTTCATGCGGCAGGCGAACGGCAAGCGAAGCCATGGCGACATCTTCAAGCACCAGGCTCCCGCTCAGCAGGCTCATGAAGTTCAGGGTGGCGGACAACTCATGAATCTGCGCGAACGGCTTTTCGGTTTTGGACTGGTCGCCGATGACAACGCCCTTCAGGCGCAGGGTGCTGTAATCAAGCTGGTACTCTTTCACCGTCACCGGCAGCCCGAGCATTTCAGACAGTTTTGCCTCAGCCTGGCCTTTCATCCCCGTGTCGGCAGCCGCGGTCGTCTGGGTTTCAGCAGGGTTGAATGCCACCAGGCTGATGAGCATCAGACCGATGACGATCTGCAGACAGAAATGCCGTTGTTTCCTGATCATGTGTTGCTCCTCTCTTCTCGAGCTGCTCAGCGAACGAAGCACTTCGTTCATGGCGACAAGGTACGCCACTTTCAGTCTACGCCGAAAGAGTTCCGACGTCACCCTCTTCGGCCCGTA
>CAYYIY010000038.1:0-33623 GCA_964472075.1 uncultured bacterium
GTTTGGTTAGAGCACCACGTTGACATCGTGGGGGTCAGCGGTTCAAGTCCGCTCGAGCCTATTTTTTATTTCCGGAACTTTTATCATGACCGAATCTGCCACCGCGAAAAACATCGACCTGCTGTCCCACGTTCGCATCGTTCTCGTCGAGCCGCAAGGGCCGCTGAATGTCGGCTCGGTCTGTCGAGCCATGAAGAATTTCGGGCTACGGCACCTCGCCATCGTTCGCCCCGGCTGCGAACTCGGCATGGAAGCCGAGAAGATGGCACTCACAGCGAAAGATCTGCTTCACTCAGCCGTCATCACCGATACTCTGCCGAAAGCAATCGCCGGAAGCGTGCTGGTGCTCGGCACCTCGAATCGGCGGGGCGAGTATCACGAGCCGCATGTGCTGGTTGATGAAGGCATGCAGATCATCGGGCAACAGATTCCGTACGGCACCGTCTCGATCGTCTTCGGGCGCGAGGAATGGGGTCTGACCATCGACGATCTGCGCCACTGCCAGGGGACGATTCACATCATGACCGACCCCGGCTTCAGTTCGCTCAACCTGGCGCAGGCCGTGCTGCTGATCGGGTATGAATTGTTCAAGCATTTCGGCAAGCCGCCCGAACTTCACAACCCGCATGCAGAAGATCCGTATGAGTTTCCGCCGACCATCGAAGAGCTTGATTGCGTATATCAGCATCTGTTCAATGTATTGCGCCGCTGTCAGTTTCTGCCGAAAACCAACCCGGACGGCCTGTTTCAGGTCGTGCGCGCCTTCATTCACCGTGCCCGGGCCAAGCGCCGCGAGGTCAATCTACTGCACGGCATCATCTCGAATCTCGACGGTTTCATGAAAAAGTACCATCTTCTGCCCGAAGAGAAACAGAACTCAGGCGCACAAGACGGCATCGGAAAACCGAAAAATCTCCCGTAGACCCCGAAGCGAAAGATCGTTGTCGGCCGATTCTTTCCCGGAACTCTTGCCATCAGCGCGAGAAGCTGAGACATTTTCCTGGTCGCGCATGAATGAGGCAGGGGGAATGCACACTTTCCCGCGTGGGACCGGCTTTTCGGCTCCCTCGCGTCAGACCGTTTCATGCCCTCTGAGTGCCGGCCGACCGCTCGGTGATGACACAGAATTCAGCGGATGATCAGCTTTTTCCAGGAGGGGGGCAGGCGGTCTTCGATTTCGACGCCGGTGAACGGCTTTCCCTGACGGGGACCGGCTTCCCAGGCCCAGGCGGCCATTTCCTTCAGGCCGGCATCGATCGAGATCGGCGGTCGTGACAGGTCGAATACCTGACGAACCTTGCCATGATCGGCAAAGGCATGCACGACCTCATTGCGGGCCGGCAGAAAATCGATCGGCACCTGCTTTCCCATAGCGTTCATGACCGCCTGCGCCAGATCTTTTACCGAGACCGGCTCATCGGCACCAATATTGAAAACCTGGTTGCGCGCCGCGGGAACCTCGACGGCCCGCGCAATCACCGGAGCCACGTCATCAATGTGGCTGAAAGCCCGCGTCTGACTGCCGTCGCCGAAAATGGTCACCGGCTTGCCCTGCATGATCTGATTCATGAAGATGCCGATGACATTGCGATACGGGTCGCCGAGATTCTGATTGGTGCCGTAGACGTTGTGCGGGCGAAAGACCACCCAGTCGAGGCCGAACATCTCGTGTGCCGCCCGCAGATCGAGCTCGACCGCGTATTTCGCAATGCCATACGGGTCTTCCGGGCGCGGTTCGAGAGATTCGGTCATCGGCAGCTGATTGCGCCCATAGACGGCAATCGAACTGGTAAACACGAAGGTCTTGGCCTTGTGCCTGACTGCGGCGTTCAGCAGTGTTGTGCTGACCAGCAGATTATTCGCGTAATTGTACCGGCGAATGAAGTGCGAAAGGCCCTCGGCAGCGTAGGCGGCAAGGTGAAAGATATGCTCGAAACGAGACTGTTGAAACAGCGACTCAATGAGCTGTACGTCACCGGCGTCACCGGCGACAAATCGCGCTTCGGACGGAACATTCTCGCGAAAGCCGCCCGACAGATCATCGAGAACCACCACATCATACCCCGCGGCGAGCAGATGCTTCGCCACGTGAGAGCCGATGAATCCGGCGCCGCCAGTAACGAGAACCGGTACTTTCATGCTGCTTCGCCTTTCCGGGCCGATCGATCGACGGCCGATGCTATTCTGCAGGAAATAGTATCATGCCTGACGAGGAAATGAAACGATCGTGTCGAACGATACCGTGACGTAAAAAGAGAAACGGACCCGGCGGCAGGTGCCGACGAGTCCGAGTTTCTGACAGCCGCGAACGGCTTGCGAACGTTACTTTCCGGTATTGAGTTCGATGACGCGCTGAAACACTTTTTCAGCTTCCGCGGTCTTGCCCTTCTTGCGATAGATGTTGCCGAGCGTCAGCAGCATGCGCGAAGAGATTTCCGGGTTGTCGCCCTTGGTTTTTTCGACGCCCTCGTTAATGATGGCTTCCGCATCCGATAGCCGATCTTTGGAAACGTACAATTCAGCAATTTCGAGATAGACGCGCCCAAGCTGGTTTTTCACCCGCGGATCATCTTTTCCCTCGGGGTCGTTCGCCAGCGCGAGAATCTTCTTGAGCTGAGCCACCGCTTCGTCGATCTTTCCCTGCTCTTTGTAAAGTTCGGAAAGATTCTTGTATGCCTCAGCGGTCGAACGCATGGCCTGAAGTTTCTTCATTTTGGCCTGCTGTTCCGGGGACGGTTTTCCGCCAGGTCCGCGCATGCCGGGACCACCAGGGCCCATGTGCGGGCCGCCAGGCCCCATGTGAGGTCCGCCCGGACCCATCGGCGGGCCGTCCATCTCGGCATCAGGGCCTTCAGGGCCGACCGGCTGAGCGCCGACCGGACCGACCAGCAGCAGAACACCCAACAGCAGCGACAAACACCACACGTACATCTTCATGACTGTTCCTCCTCGAGAAAAGTATAGGTTGTTTCGTTGTCGAGGAACTGTAACTCCCCGACGAGTTCCCGTTGGTCAACAAACGCCAGTCCCATTTCCGCATTCGATGCCTGCTCGACAAAACCCCATTCGCGGTTCTCCACCGGAGCCAGAAAACTCCAGGATTCCGGGGCTGACACAGGTTGTGACGAGGGCTGCGAAACCAACAGCATCATGACGATTCCAATCATGGTCAGGCCGAGAGCCATGCGTGTAAACAGGCTTTTCCAGATTGATGGCGCCGTGACAGCCGGCTCAGGCAGCCGCACACGGGCGAACACCGCCGCCGGAACTTCTGCCGACAGGGCCGACAGTTCAGGCATCGAACGTGCCAGTTCACCGTCGAGCCAGACGCGACATTCGGCGCACTGTTCGAGATGCTGAACCGCCGCATCAGACGGTTCACGTTCAAGATCGGCCATCAATCGGCGCAGTTCGTTACATTGCATGGTTCGCCCCCTGTTCCGGATCATGGCCCCACCGATCGGCAAATGCTTTGCGTGCGCGATAGAGAAGAATCTTCACGTGGTTTTCCTGAATCTCCATGATCTCGGCAATTTCCCGGCAGGTCAGGTCGTCCCAATAGGCCATCAGCAGGAGGGATCGATCTCGCTCACTCAGTCTCTTCAGCACTGCTTCGACCTCCAGTTTCGACTCGACATTTCTGACATCTGCTTCTCCGCTTCCCTGCTGCTGATCGAGGTCTTCGACCGGCGTTTCCGCTTTGTGCCTCTGCAGCCCCTTGAGCACCTGATGATAGAGAATGCGATACAGCCAGGTCTTGAGGCGCGACTCGCCGCGAAATTGCTGAAGACTGCGAAACGCGGCGGTGAAAGCTTCCTGCAGGGCGTCTTCGGCGGCGGCCGGGTGTCTCAGAAAGCTGAGGGCCACGCGGTAGAGATACCCGGCATACCGGTCATACAAGGCGCGGTAGCCTTCCTGACGCCCTTCTCGAGCCAGCTTTAAAGCTTCCTCATCGTTCATCAACCGGTTAGAGATGGTCATGACGGGTTCGGTTACAAAAAAAATCCGGGAAGAACCATGCGGCTCTTCCCGGGTCGGGAATAACGATCAAATCTGGCCGACGTAGACGACTTCCTCATGCAGTTCGATGCCGAACATCTGCAGGACGGCGTTTTTCATCTTCAGCGCCAGGGCTTTCACGTCAGCCGCCGTCGCCCGGCCGTAGTTAACGATGAAATTGGCATGTTTCTCATAGACACAGGCCCCGCCGACCGACATGTTCTTGGCCCCGGCCTTTTCCAGCACTTCACCAGCGGCACGGCGGCGACTTTCGCCCGGGTTCGGGTCGAGGTTTTTGAAGAACGAACCTGCCGACCCGATCTCATAGGAAGGATGCTTGCTGTGGCGTTGCCGAATGATATCGGCCATCTGCGCGTGAATCAGTTCCATGTTGCCGGGTGCCAATCTGAAGGTGGCGTTGAGCACGATGTGTTCAGACTTCTTCAGCTGGCTCGTCCGATACCCGAACTCGAAGAACTTGTTGTCGACCTGCAGGATCTTCCCCTCCGGGGTCAGAACTTCTGCCTGTTCGAGCAGGTCGCCGATGCACTTGCCATAGGCCCCGGCATTACCGTAGATGGCTCCGCCGATCGACCCGGGAATACCGGCCAGCGTTTCGAGACCTGTGAATCCCTGGTGGTAGGCAAGCCCCACGAGATAGGCCAGCGGCCGACCGGTTGAAACCGTGATCTTCGCATTACGGATGTCGATGACATCGGCGTTCGATGCGACATTGCGAATGACAAGTCCGGGAATCCCACTGTCAGAGATGACGAGATTCGAGCCGCCGCCGAGGATGAAGTAGGGAATCTTTTCGCGGCGTGCCCAGGCGATGATCTCGACCAGGTCGTTCTCGTTGGTGGCTTCAAAGAACATCTCCGCCGGGCCACCAATGTGGAAAGTGGTAAAGGGGCCGAGCGGCACGTGCTTTTTAATGCGCATGCGAATGGGATGCATGTTCAGAGACATCAGAAGACCTCCTGTGACAGGCGTTCTCTTCTGATATCGGCTGAAATGCCGCCCGGCTCCATCATTTTCTGCGACGTGCCCTATTTGCCGGCTGCAGCGGCGGCGTTCTGCACGATCTCGATCTTCATGGTATCGCCCTGCTTCACCTTTTCGGGCACATCCATGCCTTTCACGGTCTGTCCGAAGACGGTGTATTGCCCATCGAGATGCGGAATCTCCGCGAGACAGATGTAGAACTGGCTCCCGGCCGAGTTCGGATCGCTGGTGCGGGCCATGGCCAATGTGCCCTTCACGTGCTTGCGCTGGGAAAACTCAGCGGGAAGAGTATAACCGGGGCCGCCGGTGCCATCGCCCTTCGGGCAGCCGCCCTGAATGACAAAACCCGGCACCACGCGATGCCACTTGAGACCGTTGTAGTAGCCTTTGCCGATCAGGGTCAGAAAACTCTCGACATGCTTCGGAGCAATCTCGGGAAAGAGTTCCAGCCAGATTTCACCGGCTTCGGTGGTGATCTTCACCAGCGGATGATCTGCCTTCTCGAGCTTGACATCGGCCGGCACGCCGGCCGCCTGAGCGAACACCGCCGCGGTTGCGGCCCACAACAGCACAAACAGAGCGATCTGAACCTTCATCGAATGCCTCCATGGAAAAAGTTGAGGCGCCTATTTTAGCCGCAAGTGCCTGCAGTCGCAAGCACGTTGCGAGCAAATCAGCAATTCTCGGTGAGGTGCCTGGCCAGGCACCTCACCGAGAATTGCTGCGAGCAAATTCAGGGGAATGGCGTTCCGGATCGAAAGCGAATGGATTGGCAACTAACGTGATTCGCGGCGTCTCACGCGGTCGCCGACTCGTTCGCGCAGGCGTTCTCGCGCCCGATCGCGGCCGCTTCGTTCACCTCGTTCAGGTGAGCGGGGAGCCTCGGCGGAATCACGGCGAGATCGATCATGGTCGCGGGGCCGATCATCGTGGTGGCGAGCTTTGCGTGGACGATCGTCGCCATGCGTTCGATCGTGATGCGGTCGCGGGCGGCGAGGGCGCTCTTCGCCCGGCGCACGGCCCTCATCGGTTCGAGGTCGTTCACCGGGTTCGTTGTTCCAGACGCGGCCATCGCGTTGATGTGGGCGATCACGGCGGTCCTGCCGGCGTGATTCATGGTGGTCGCGCGGGCCGCGGTCGCCGCGATCAGAACGTCTGGGGTATCGTTCTTCGCTGCCGTTCTCAGCATCGTATCGGTCATAACCGGTTTCTCTCGGCCTTCGATGCTCACGTGCGGACTCGCGTTCAAGTTTCTTTTTCAGCTTCTTCTCTTTCCGGGCCGGGGCGTTGTCATCGGCATGGTGTTTGCGGACGCTGAAACCGTACCGGCCGATGCGAATGCCAATGGCGTAGTAATGACCGTGAGCGTAGCTGAGAAGTCTGGCTTTCTCGAGCGCCAGTCGACCCGACTCGTTAATCAGCTTCTTCTGCACATGCACACGAACGATTTCCGCGATGAACAAGTGATGCGAGCCGAGTTCGATCACCTGCGTCACCCGGCACTCGAGATTGACGGGACACTCGCGAATCAGCGGCGGCAGAACGTCTTTCGCCGGCACGGGGGTCAGATGCGTTTTCTCGAACTTGTCTTCATCACGCCCGGAGATGACACCGCACATGTCGGTTTCACGCGCAAGATGACGCGGCGGCACGTTGACCACGAATTCCTTTTGCTGCATGAGATGCGCGTGCGAATGGCGAGAGGGCTGCAGGGAGATCGACAGCATGGGCGGATTGCTGCAGACAATGCCGGTCCAGGCGACCGTGCAGATGTTCGGCCTGCCGCCGGGCGTCTGGGTGGTCACCATGACGATAGGAACCGGAGCCAGCAGGGTTGAACCCGGCCAGACTTCTTTCTGATACTGGTCTGTTTCGTGTGTCGACTCGGACAAATGAGAATGATGATGACTGTTCATGGTTGCTCCGGGTTCAGGATTCGAGAGATTTCAAATACGCTTCGGGCGGCCCTTTGATGATTTCAACGGCAATCGCGCTCTCGACACACTCCTTCAACACTTCCTCGAGGGCGGCGCGCTTCGGGCCGGCGGCTCGCCGCCACTGCTGATGCAGGAAGCGAATGGCATCGGGATCGGGATTCCCCTTGAGGATCACGCCCGCCTTTTTCACCAAAGCCAGATTTCCTTCTTCCTGAACGAACTTGAGCAGCAGCTCACGCGATGACGAATAATTGATCTGAGCCAGGCAGATCAGCGCCTGCTCCTTGGCCTGCGAACTGTTGGAGATAATCATCTCGCGCAGCACCGACAGCGTCTGTATCTTGTCTTCCTGGAAGAAGGCCTTCAAGGCCGCGGTGCGCACCGAGGCGATCGGCGAGCGAATCAGTTTGGGCAGTTCTTTCAATAGATTCTTCGGGCCGATGCGCGCCAGCCCTTCAATAGCCCGGGCGACGATCACCCCTTCGGGACTCTTGAGCGCAACCGACAAGGGACTCAGCTCCCCTTTTTCGTCACCGTAGGCTCCGAGCAATCGAACCACTTCGGCCTGAACGTACGGGTCGAGATGCAGTCGAACCAGCGCCTGCAGACTTTCTCGAACAAAGGTAAACTCTTCAACGTTCTTGATCTGGCCGAGAATCTCCATTTGCTGCGGGGTTTTGAGCTTCTGAAACACCGCCGGAATCAGCTCTTTCTGCAGGCGTGCCCGATCAGGACTCTGAGCGAAGATGGCGGCCAGAACATTCTTGACCTTTTCGTCACGCTCGTTGAGATACATGCGACGGAACGCCTCGCGAACCTCGGGTTCGTTCTCGTAGACACGCAGGGCTTCGATCGCTTCGTACCGATGCAACGGATCCGGGTGATCGAGTTCCTGTAACAGGGACTGCAAGCGGGTGTCAATCTGACGATGGCGAATCAGGTCTCGCACTTTCTGAATGAAATCACTCACGGAACCCGCCATGATTCCCGAAACGCGAATAGCTTCGAGCACGGCTTCGACCACGTTCTGGCACCATTTGGCCTTGGCCGAACGGGCGCCGACGGCAACATCCATCAGCCACCAGACGGTCTTTTCTTCGGGGTTCAGAAACAGAACATACGCGGCGCGATTGAGAATACGTTGATCTTCTTCGGCGGCAAGCATGTCAAACAGCGGCTCTCGCACGAGATCGAATGGGACAGCCAGACAATGCATGACGGCGTAGGCACGAGCCACCGGATCGGGAGAAGCGAACTGCTGCTTGAGAAACGTCACTCCCTGCGGCGGGTCAAGCTTGAGCAGCGACCGCAGCGCTCTGCCCTGCAAACCGAGATCGCGGCTCTGCAATACGTCTGGAAGCAGGTTCTTCAGCACCCCTGGAGCCTGCTTTTCCATGACGCCGAGCGCTTCGATGGCCAGGGCGGGCGATTCTCCCTGCAGAAAACCAGTCATGAGTTTGTGATCCGCATACGACCCGTGCCTTCGAAAGACGCGAATCATGAAGATGACCCGTTCGGGACGTTCTTCGGTCAACAGCTCGGCGCGCAGGGCTTCGACCACATCAGGAACCTTCTCGCGCGGACAGCGCTGACAAAGCTGTCGAAGCTCGCCAAGCGGCAGGTCGCGAATCTTGCGGCGCAGCTCTTCGATGTCTTTGTATTCAGGCATCTTCAGCGGCACCGCCTTGCGCCGGTCTTCCTGAGTCTGCACGGCCAGTTTGGCGAGGAAAGCGATTTCCGGATCGGGGTCTGTGGTGAGCTTTTTTAAGCGTTGATCAAGCCGTTCATCGCCGGCGGTGTCGGCGAGTTGTCGCAGGGCCTCGCAGCGTACCGAGTGGTTTTCTGAGTCGAGATCCTCGAGCAGAAGATCGAGAAGGCCGGCTTCAGCCATGTTCAGCGCGAGAGCTCGGCAACCGCGGCCTCGTAGGTATCGAGCACCGGATAGTTCGCCGTCAGGTTCATGATCTTGAACACATCGGCAATCGCTTTCGACAGGCAGCAGAACGCTATTTTTCCCTGCAGATCGCAGACGATTTCTTCGGTTACTTCGAGAATGCAGGAGATGCCCGTGCTGTTGATGATCGGCGAACCGGCGAGATGGAAGATATAGCGTTTCTCGCCCTTTTGAATATAGGCTTGAACGATATTCTTGATCTTCTCGCCGGCTTTGTCCTCGAGATACCCGGTGGTCTTGATCACGATGATCCGCGGGTTCTCATGCGTCTCGGTCACCACGGAAAATTCGGCCATGGCTCTCTCCTGGCAGGTCGGAATAGTTCTTCCTGCCAGTGTAACACAAACCGCGAATCAGTTCAGCTTGAACTGCAGCGTGATGCGCACCCAGGTTTCACGCGGTTCGCCATTAACCATCACCGGGGTAAAGACCCAGCGGCGCAACGCCTGTGAACCGAGAACCGCCAGTCTGGAATCAACGGTCGACGACATGGGGGCCGCTTCACCGACGGTTCCGCCTGGCTGAACAAGCACCTTGTAGACCACCTGACCCTTGACACCCTTCTGCCTTGCCCAGAGCGGGTATTCAGGCAGCACTCTCGACACCACGCGAGGAGCTTCAAAAGTTTCGGTGCCGCCCCCCAGTGATTCGACTCCGGCGATCTCGACTCCCGCCCCACCCTTTTCCTGAACGTCCGAGTCAGGATTTCCGGAAGGGAGGCTGCGATCATCGCGCGCGCCGCTCTCAATGGGACCAGTAATTTCCTCGCCGAGCTCATCAGCCGTCAGCGGTTCACCAAGGTCGTTCCCCGGCATGACCGGAGCCATCTGTTGGGCCAGCGCCGGCTCATATTGGAACGGAGAAATTTCCCCGGCATCCAGGCGAGAAACATACGGGCGAGCTGTCGGAACCACGGGGCCGTGCTGCACCACCGAGGTCGGAACGCTGTCCTGTTTCAGAATGCGCGGCTTCCCCGGCCGGGTGTTCTCTCCAAGCGGGGCATCGGGGCGATTGAACTTCTGTGTGCTTTTCGTTGGTCCAGGTTTGCGAACTTTGTTCACGCGACGTACAGGGCCTGACAGACCCTTCGAAAGTCTGGTGCTCGAACCCGACTTTTCAACGGAGGCCGGAATCGGTTTGGGGAGATCACCCGACCCCGGCATGGCCATCAGCGAAGGCCCCACCAGACGCACCGGCGTGACCGTCGGCAACTTGTACTGATCGGTCGCGCGCAACGCCATCAGGAAGGTGAGCAGCAGCAGCAACGCGGCGTGCAGCAGCAGGGAAACGCGGAATTCCTCGGCGCCTTCGTCGTCAAACCGCAGAACGGCGACGTTATTTTTTCTCTCGGACCGGGCGGGTTGCGAGTCCAATGTTCGTTCCTCCAGAGGATCGGATCAGATCGAGAACGGACATCACTTTTCCGTAATCGAGAGTCTGATCGGCTTCCACCATGATCAACCGTTCACGACCACCGCCGAGGTATTCCTTAACGGTCACAGGAATACTCTGTGGATCAAGATCTCGGCCGGCCGACCAGATGCGCCCTTCACGGTCGAGCTGCAGCGTGAGCGACTCGCCGTCAGTGACGACGGCTGAACCCGCCTGCGGCAGTTCAAGCGGCACCTTGCGGGCATCCTTCGCGAACGAGCTGGTGATCATAAAGAAAAAGACCAGCAGCAGAATGACGTCGATGAGATTGGTAACGACGATCTGCGGTTTTTCCTTGCGTCGCTCAGGCAGCAATCTTTTCACGGATCGAATCCCCCTGGGCAATGAAATTCACCAGTTCGAGCGAAGCGTATTCAACTTCGGCCTCGAACGTCGTCACCTTCTCTTCGCACCAGTTGTAAGCCACCAGAGCGGGAATACCCACGAACAACCCTGCAGCCGTAGTATAGAGGGCTTCACTGATGCCGCCCGCCAGAGCGGTGGGGTCGCCGACGCCGATCGTCGAGATGACGTTGAATGCACTGATCATGCCCGTTACCGTACCGGTCAACCCGAGCAGGGGGGAAACGGCGGCGATGGTCGACAGCGTGCCGTGAAAGCGCGTCATGCGTTTCAGCTGACGCAGCGCTTCCTGACGCATGGCGTCGAGCAGGCTCTCTTTAGGCAGATTGAGATTGTCGATGCCGGCGGCGATCACATCGGCGAGCGGACTCTGTTCACGACGGCAGAGCTTCATGGCTTCGACATAGTCGCGGCCGCTCAAGGCGCTCTTGACCCGGCGCATGAACCCTTCGCCGCTGAGGTTGATACTCTGAAAGAAGCGATAGCGCTGAATCACGATCGCCAGGGCCACGATCGAGCAGAGCAGGATCGGGATCATCACTGGTCCGCCCTTGACGAAGACATCGATAAAAAACCATCCGCTACCCATGACGTTCCTCCTTATGCCTTACGGCCTGACTGTGAGTACATTTCGTTTTGTACCTGTTGCTGACATTTAAGACTGACTGACCATCAATGTAAGATTCACGTGAAACATGAAACTTAAAACTGCGATTCGATACCGAACAGACTGAAGCGTCCCTCTTCAGGGACATTGTAACGAAGCTCCTGAGCTTCATCATAGAGATCCTGAACTCGGACGAAAGCGGAGAAATGTTTGTCGAACTGATATCGGCACTCGAGGTCGGTGCGAGAGTAATCTTCGAGACCGACCCGGTTGGTCGGCACATACGCGACGCGATCGTATTCCGCTTTGCGGTTGATGTTGAACTTGAGGGCTTTGTGCTCATAGGCGAGTTCCACATCGAGCAGCCGTTTGGCTTCATACGAAAGCTGTCGCCCCGTTGCCGTATCTTCCGGATTCTGAAACGTCGCGCCGGCTTTCAAGATGAAGTGTTCGTCCAGTTTTACCGACCCGGTGACCTTCATGCCACGTCGCTTTGCGTCATCAGCGAATCGGATCTGCGAGGTCAGCAGATTGCGACCGACGTCCTGCGCATCGACACATTCGATTCCCTGATCTTCGCGTTCCTGAAAGAATTCAATACCGAGATGAAACTGTTCAGGACTGCGATAGTTCAACTTGGCACTCGTACGCTTCAAGAGTGAGGCGCGAATGTCGGAAAACGCCGTATAGTGTCGTTTCAGAAAGATCTTTTCCAGCGAGTCGTTGCCCAGATCTTCATCGTAGGCAAGAATCAGTTGCCAGGGTTCCTTCATGCGATAGTCAAGACGGAACATGGGTGCCGTGCGCGATCGGTTGAGCATGCCGAGGCCCTTGAGACCCAGCTCGATCGACGAACCGCGCTCGAATCGGTGCTGCGCCGACAGGCGCACATTGCGCTTGGTGAAATCCTTTTCCGGGCCACCCTGCAGGCCGTAACTTTCATAGCGCATATCAGCCCCCACTTTTCCCAGCACGGCGTCGGAAAGCTTGGTCGCATATTCCGCGCCGATGCGCCCGGAAGAAAGCGATGCTTCTTCATTGAGACCGGCCGGCCGATGGGTGGTCGTGCGCGTCACTGAGTCAACAGCCAGCTCGCCCTGCATGTAGGCACCGTCCGGCAATGTGGAAGACCCTTTCATGGTCAGGCGGCGCGAGGCATCATCGATAGCGGCGTCAGGGGTCGGATTGGTACGGGTGCCGCGCTGCGCAAACTTGTCGCTGCCGAGCGAACCCGCGATGTCGAGGTCGTAACTCCCCTCGTTCCCATGCAGCGACAACTCGCCCCACGAGCGGTCCTCTGACCGTCGGCTGCGATAGCCGTCGCGTGACGAGCGCCCCACCGAGAGCGAGCCGATGTACCCGTTGCGATAGCCATGCCCCTTGCCGTAGATCTCATAGGCGTTGCGTGAGCCTTTGGCGACGCCCATCGAGAAGCTGCCGGTGCGTTTCTTCGCGGTTTCCTGAACAGCCGGCGCCTGTACCGGCTTCTCGGCTTCCTTTTCTTCGGAGAGAGGAATTTCGGGGGTGAGTTCCGATCGTTCACCCATTTCCTGGGTGATCATGTCCTGGTCATGGTTCATTCCGTTGGTCTGAGCATCCTGGCCGACCACCTGCACCTTGCCGAGGTCGTAGGTATCTTTGGCAACGGCATTCGTGAGAGGGGCCAGCAGGAACACCGCCAACAACGGCGTCCAGAGGGCCGTTTTCCGAATTGCGAGCATAGTCTGCCTCCGCTGCGTGAATGTATTCTGGTATCCCTATCGGCAGTTTCGGTCCGCTACCTGAGATTCGCGCACTGAAGCGGCTTTCGCCGATGCGTGCCAAAGAAAAAAGCCGCCCATGGGCGGCTTCGGCATGAACTCGGAGAAAGGCTACTTTTTCAAGTGACTGCGGGCTTCTTCGGCAAGCGGGCCTTTGCTGTTCACCTTGAGCAGCTCTCGCCACATTTTATCGGCTCGCTGCGTCAACCCCTGCGATTGATATGCGCGCGCGGCTTCGGCGTAAGCTTCAATAACCAGCGGACTCTTCGGATACAGCACCGGAACCTTGAGCAGTTCGAGAATGCCGTCTTCGACGCGGCCCTGCGCGATCAGATTGCGGCCGAGCCAGAAGCGACTTTCGGGAACCGCGACATCGGTCGCCGGATACTCTTTGAGAATCTCGAGGAAGGTGGTCGCGGCGGCGGGGTAATCTTTGGCCAGGTGCAAACAGATGCCGATGGCCCGACGCGCCCGTGAAGCAAGCGGATGCTTCGGTTCTTCGGCGAGAATCGCCTGATACTGCTGAATGGCCAGCGGATAGTTGCCGAGACCACGGGCGATTTCCCCAATCTGAAAACGCGCTTCCTGCCGGAAGTAGCCCTTGCTCTCGCGCAGCTGCGAGAACGCGGCCAACGCTTTTCCCTGGTCTTTCAGTTCGAGATAGCACAGCCCGATCTTGAAACGAGCATCATCAACCAATGGTGCCGAGCCGAAGTTCGCCAGGTAGGTTTCGAAATCCTTGATCGCATCGGTGTATCGACCGGCTTTCATCAGCACTTCACCAGCCCGGAACTGCGCCTGCGCGGCCACTTCGCCACCGGAGGCCCCAAGGGTGCGAAAGGCTTCGAGAGCGCCGGCATAGTTGCCGGCTTGATATTCGACTTCGCCCAGCTGGTACAGGGTGTCGAGACGGGCCTTGCCCTGCGGGTATTCGCGCAGCACGCGTTCGAAGGCATCGCGGGCGTTTTTGAGGTTGCCGAGGTTCAGATAACATTCGCCGGTGCGATAGAGCGACTTTTCGCGCACCTCGGGCAGAATCTCGCGGCGCAGCAACGGTTCGAGTTCCTTGAGCGCTTCGCGGTATTTTCCCATGGTGATGTACATCAAAGAAGCCTGATAGCGAGCTTCCTGCGAACGCACATGCTTCGGGTGCCGTTTGGCAAAGTCGCGAAACGCTTCGAGGGCTTCGGGGAACTCGCCCATGCGTGACAGTGCCAGCCCGCGCATGTAATCCATTTCGAGCGATTCATCGCCGTCGAGAATGATTGCGGCTTTGCGCATCCAGCTGATGGCTTCGGGGAATTTGCGCAGATTCATCAGCAGGTCGACCAGGTTTTTCACCGCTTCGCGGCGATTAGGGGCGGCCGTGTTGTCGGAAAGCTGCTCGAGCAGCACGACGGCCGGCTCGAAGGTGCCGAGCTTGATATGGCACCAGGCCAGCGAATAACGCGCCTTGTCGGCGATGTCGGGCGGCCCGGAAGCCTCGAGAATCCGCTGGTAATAGGTCGATGCGTCTTTATAGGCCCTCAGACGGAAGTGGGATTCGGCCAGGTAAAACAGGACGGAGGTCAGCTGCTCAGCCGGCACTTTGGCGAGGGCATCGGTAAAATGTCCGGCGGCCGCGCTGTATGAACCCTGGTTGAATCGCTGTATTCCGGCCTGGAAGAGGGCCTCGAAGCGTTGGCTGTCGGTCAGGTCTTTTCTGGCCAGCAGCTGTTCGTAGACCTTGGCGGCGGTTTCGGCATCCATGTTGAACTTCACCATCAGCAGCCCCATCTTGAGTCGCGCATCGATGAAAAGCTTGCCGTCTGCCGTGGTCACCCGATTGAAGGCCTCAACCGCCGATTTCGGGTCGTTATTGCGTGCGTGCGCCCATCCGAGACCGTAGGCGGCACGATCAGCCAACGAGCTGTTGGGAAACTCCTTGCGCATCTTCTGATAAGCACCGATCGCCTCGGTAAAGCGATTGAGCCGGTACTGGCACTCGGCATACCAGTACATGGCCGCATCACGTTTGGAAAAAGGCTCTGCGTCCGAGAGAATGCGCTGCAGCACCACGGCGGCCTCATCGTACATCTGACGCTGGATCAAGCCCAGCGCGTATTTATACTGTTCGGTTGCTTCGGGGGTGTCGGCCGCATTCAGGGTGAAGGACAGCCCGACAAGCAACAGCGTGATGACAAGCAAACGGCAGTGTTTCATGCGTGTGGATCTCCTCGCAGTTTCGACCACCAGCAAAAATCAGTTGTGATCAGTTTTTTGTGTCTGAAGAACCCGGACGTTTCTCGGATTCTGCGTGTCGGTCAGTCGGGGTCGTCGACGACGGATCGGCGTCATCGCCGTCGAGGGCTTCTTTTTGCGCTTTCTTGAATTCGCGAATGCCGCGCCCGAGAGCACGGCCGATGTCGGGCAGCTTGCCGGGCCCGAATAGTATCAGAACAATTACCAGAATGACGATCAGTTCAGAGAAATTGAGCCCCATGGGTCCTCCCGTTCCGGTTCACCGGCGCCGCCCGAAGCTTGCGGCGAAGGCGGGGCAATTGTATCATGGGTACTCTTCGCTTTCAAGGCACACACGGGGAAGGATCCATCCATGCGCATCTTCTCACTTCTCATTCTCACCATCGCGGCCGGGTTGATTTCTCCGCTGTTGTTTGCCCAGGCAACAGGAGTCGAGCAACTCCTGCCAACCCCGGAAGCCGCAGCAAGCCGGTCGACCGTTGTTCAAGCCTCGGCAACCTCCGCCGCTGTTTCCGATCACGAGATGGTCACCCTCGAGTTGACGCTCGCGGCGTTGAATCGACTGATGCATCGCGCCGAATCAGGCCTTCGCCTGCTGAAAGCCGCCGAAACCGCCGTTTCGCCCTTCCAGCGAAATCCACAGGCCGAGCAGACAGCGCTTGAGGAATCGCTCGGCGGATACACCCGCAAGCTCGACGAAAAGGGCTGGCAGAGCGCTTTTGAATCTCTCGGTCTCGACCTGAAAATTCTGGAATCCCGCCGCGACATGCTCCAGAGCCGGTATAGCAGCCTCGAGAAAACATTCCGTGATGCGCAGGAACAGTTGCGACAGGTGAATGCCGATCTGGCGGAAAACAAGAAACTTACCGGGGACATCAATCAGAGAATCCAGGCCCTGCAGTCGCTTGACAAAACCCAGGAAACACCACTGACGCAGGCCAAGGTAGCTCTTCTGCAGGAGGTGCGGGGCACGCGCGATACCTATCACGGCCTGTTGCAGGAAACCCAGGCACTGCTGCAGAAGCAGGTCCAGCAGGGAAGGCAGGATATCGGCGTCGGCAGCGACACGCTGTCGGTGTATCAAACCATGCTGCCGCGATTTTCCCAGCTGGTGCGGCGATATGAGGAAAAGGCGGCGAGGAGCAGCACGCGCGACCTCGAGGAACGTGCCAGGAGCGGCCTCGAAGCAGTGAAACGCGAGCAGGCGACGCTTCAGGAAGCACTCAATGCGATCGAACGGCAACTGCTGCAGGTGGCGACGGCGAGTGCCCGTGCCGCGCCGGCGCTGCAACGAGAGGTTCTGCTTACGCAACGCGAGGCACTCGACGAGACAGCCCGTCTGCATGAGTACCAGTTACGCCAAAGCAGAATCCTGCAGCAGTTTGGGGGTTTGCTTCGTCCGACCAGCGCCGAGTCCCTGCCTCCGGAACAGATCGATCGTCTGCGCCAGGAGGCGTCCGAGGTGCTGCAGACGCTTCGACAGGATCTGAAGCTCATTCAGAAGCGCAAAGAACTGTTTTTTGCCAATCGACAGCTCCTCGAAAAGGCGGCTGCCGACCTCGACGCCTCGGCAGGGTCCGCCGGAGTCGCCGGACGAGACGAAATCAAAGCTCGTCGCCAACAGCTGAAGTTTCATACCGAGGCCGGACGCCGCTGTGTCGAACAGGAAGCCATTCTCGAATCTCTGATCGCGGACGTCGAGAGAGTCCAGACTGTGATCGCCGAATATCAGCTGCGCAAGAGAGAAGAAGAGCTATTCGGACGCCGATTCCTGTCCTGGCGTCCGAACCTGCCCTCCCTCGTCGAAGAAGCCATCCGCGGCCTGCCTGCGACGCTGTTGGGCTTGATGGTTGCCATCGCCGAAGAGTCCGGCATCGCGTTTCCGGCGATCTGTGTGCTTCTCCTCATTCTTCTCCCACTCGGTCTTCAGCGGTTGTCCGTGCTGTTGTCAACCGTGGCAGCGACTCCAAGGCAGGAAGACGAGGAATCAGCCGCTGTCACCGAGCCTGCTGCAGTTCCATCCGTCGTCCGTCAGTGGTTCATCGATCAGTCGCCGCTCATCGGGCTGTTTCTCGCCCTGAGTTTGCCGACATTTGCCGCCCATTCCGGCGGCCGTCTGTTGCTGCTTCCCTGGTTATTATCAGCCGCTCGCCTGCTGCATACGTTTCTGTCTCTGTGCATGAACCGGTACGGTAGCGAAGCTCCCCTTTCGACCGCTGCCGGCAGACGACTGGTAACGGTATTTCTGACATTTCTGCCGCCGATTCTCTGGCTGCGCCAACTCGGCACCTTTCCGGAGTTTCTGTTCCTGGCCGAGTTCACTCTCAAGATTCTGCTGGTCCTGCCTGCCTACTCGCTCTTTCGCCATCGAGAAGAGCTGATCCATGCGGCAAGTCGCCTTTCCGCCTCTTCACCGACGGCGACGGACCTGTTCCTGGCCTGGCTGTATCGCGGTTCCACCGCTCTGGTCGTTCCCGGGTTGCTGCTGGCCATCTACGGGTATCAGAATCTGGCCCTCTGGTTCTTTCTGAAGCTGGCGGCGATCATCAGCGTCTTTCTTCTGCTGTCGATCGGCAGACCGCAGGCAGACCGTCTGGCAGAGCGCTGGTTTATCGCCCGTCTCGAGGTTGTTGAGGGTGAAAGGCAGATCTCATTCGTTCACATTCTGGTGCGCAAACTGCTGAGGTTTCTGATCTGGGTCATCGCCATCGCGGCCCTGGTCAAGATTTTCGGCCTGTCTCGCGACTTCCCGCTGCTTTCTCCGCTTGTCGCCTGGGTTCAGGCGAACGGGAACTGGTTTTCGGTGTTTCTGATGAAGCTTGGTCTGATTCTCGGCATGGTGGTGCTTTCCCTGGACTTCTGCGCCACGATCGGCGAAAGCATTCTCGCCTATGTCAGACAGACCGAACATCAGCCGAACACGGAAAGCGAGCGACGCGCTTCCACTCTGGTGCAGATTTTCCGCACCACGACCCGTGTTCTGATTTTCGGAATCGCCGGCATCATGGTACTGCAGGAAGTCGGGGTCGACATCAAGCCTCTGCTGACCGGTGCCGGAATTCTGGGCGTCGCGATCGGTTTCGGCAGCCAGAGTCTGATCAAGGATTTTTTCTCGGGTTTTTTCATTCTGGTCGAGAATCAGTTTCGCGTCGGTGATGTCATCGACGTGAACGGCAAGGCGGGGGTGGTCGAGAAGATCAATCTGAAAACCACCGTGCTGCGTGCGGTCGACGGCAGCATCTTCATTATTCCCAACGGCGAAATCACCTCGGTCAAAAACATGACTTTCACTTGGTCGCGAGCCGTTCTCGAAGTCGGCGTCAGTTATCACACCGACATCGACCATGCCATGGCCGTGCTGCAGCGCATCGGTGATGAACTGCGGTTTCATCCTTCCACGAAGGGCAATATTGTCGAGCGTCCCGAGGTGGCCGGGGTCGAGCGTCTCGAAGATTCGTGCGTGGTGCTGCGCCTGCTGGTGAAGACGAAACCTCTCTCTCAGTGGGAGATCGCGCGCATTTTCCGCAAGCGGATTCTGGAAATCTTCAAGCAGGAAGGCATCGAGATCCCTTTCCCACAGCGGGTTGTCACGTTGCAGACCGACCCTGCGCTCACGGAACTGCTCACGCGCAAGCCCTGAAAAATCCGTCAGCCGGGTTCCGCGTTATAGCTTGAAGTGGACGGCATTTCGGTTTGACAATCCCTGACAGGTGCGGTACCCTCATGAGTATGAACGGGAAAAAACTGCTCACCTTTTTGACCATCGTGGCTCTTTTTCTTTCCGGGGCGGCCTTTGCACAGGCGAAGCGAGCGCCGTCGAACGATATGGGGCTGGCTGACGACATCCCTGAACCACCGGGCGCTTCCGCGGAACTCCCCTCCCCCATTCCCATGGTTGTCGAGTTTGTGGGCGGCCTTATGGCCGGCGAATTCGACAAGTGTCTGCAGCATTTTCACGTGCAGACGTTTCTGGGTCTGATCTTCGGCGATGACGTCAAAGTGATGCAGGATGCCGATTTCCGGGAACTGTATTCCTACCAGATTCAGGCCCAGCGCAACGAGTTTCGCTTCATGTCGAAGGTCATGAACCGCGTCGCCAAAGGCTGCAAGTACGCGTATTCAAACCCGCGGTATCATCAAAACGTGCAGTCGAAGGTCGTGGTGAAGATGCAGACGACCAAAGGGCCGCATGAGTTCGTCGTGTATTCACGGTTTGTCGATGAACGTTGGCAGGTGTATGACTACTCGCTCGATTCCAAGCGTTTCACCGACAGCTTCCGCGCCGGCCTCAACGGCATGAAGCCGATGGATTACACTGCCATGCTGCGGCCTTTCTACGGCGATCAGAAGAAGTTCAAGCAGATTCAGAATGATGACTTCGGGTTCAGTCTCAAGCTGCCCGACACCTTTCAGATTCGCGAAAAAGTCTCTCCCACCCTGCTGTTTACCGCCTCTGCCTTCGATGGCGGGCTGCTCGTGCATGTACAGGCAGCCGTGTATCCGCAGGCCAAAGGGTTAAAGGAAGTCGCCGCGGAGATCAAACAGGGGCTGATGCCGTTCAATCCCCGTCTGTATGACCAGTGGCGAACCGATATCGCCGGGGTCGAAATCGGAAACGTGGTCTTCAGGTTCGAAAAGAACGGTCGTACGCTGTTTACACAGATGGTGATCGTGCCGCTCGGGCAGAAACTTGTGGTACTCAACTTCTATCACAACTCGCTGCCGCTCATGAAAAACCTCTCGAACATTCGCGATCGCATCCTCGAGAGTCTGAAACTCACCCGGGTCGAGCTGGCGGCCGCCTCAGACGTGACAATTCCGGCTGACGACACGTCGTTGCCTTCACAGCCGCCGAGCGAACTGCCCCCCTACCAGGACAACCAGTCGTCGCCCGACGACGGTAATATGACTCCACCGCCGCCGCCGGATAGCGACGAACCACCACCCCCACCGCCGAATGACGGTGACAATCCGCCGCCACCACCGCCGGATGGCGACGAACCACCACCCCCACCGCCGAATGACGGTGACAATCCGCCACCACCACCGCCGGATGGCGATGAACCACCGCCACCACCACCGGATGACGGAGATAATCCTCCTCCTCCGCCGCCTGATGATGGCGATAACCCCAGCTACAAACCGCCCGAAGATGGCGGCGGAAACGAAGTTTCGTTTTAGCGAAAAACGTCATAAACACCCTGATTCACAAAATGGTTCAGGGTGTTTTGCTTTTCCGGCGTGTTGTTCGTCGATGGTCAACCTGGACGATAACCGGTCGGCAGCACTCTCAGGTCATTGCCGGAAACTCGCGAAATGTCCTATCTTGATTCCGGTGAAACCGTGATTCGAAGACGAAATGTCTGAGCATCGTTTCTGCGATTACTCTGTATCCGGCCGTCTATTCGGCCATTCGACAGGCCGACGTTGTTCCCACTGCCGGTTCGACTATCGCCGGCTCCGCCGATCTCGAACCACTGTCCAAGCGGTACAATGATCTGCGTTGATACCGTTCGCGTGTCGTTCGGCCGCCCTTCCGAATTCATCACCTCAACCGTCACTTCGCCGTTTCCGTTCAGACGGCCGCGAACCCGCATTCCACGATCTTCCCGAATGACGACGGGGCGATCCGGGTATCCGTATCCGGATGGAATGGACTCCACCCGCAGCGTTTGATCGATCAGCGCGACATCCTGTCCCTCCATGCCAACCACAAGGCGCGTCTGCGAGCTTTGATTCGAACTGCGGTGAGTCTGCGGCCGAAAGGTGCCCCGGGGCGTGAGAGTCACGGAGTTCCCTGCATCACTGCCCGCTGAAACGGACTGGATCTCATAGCGTAACGTTGCCGGTCGACGATCGAGTTCGCGAATCAGTTTTTCGGCAGCTTCAATGATCTCGGGCTGGTCGGACGAAACGATGATCGCATTGATGTTGGGTGCTTCGGCAAAACGCGCGGCATGGCCGTGTAGGCGACGCAGGGTCTCGCAGAGAACTTCGGTCTTCTGGTAATTAACCTTGATGATCTTGACTTCGACCGCCTCGGCAATATCGCCTGATAAACGAATCATGGCCGTCAACAGAAAAACAAACAGCGCGACCCGCGACGCAGCAGGCCTTGTTCTCACCGCATTCATCGGAGGTTCTCCATTCTCTCGATTGTCGGCGCGGGTTTGACAGATTTGCGAGGGAACGACTCGCGCGGGTTGAGAGACGGATCGTGCCGGTCGCCTTTCGCGCGGCGCTCATTCTGTCCTGGTTTTCGCACTCGGAATATCAGACTGCCCGGCTTTTCCAGGGTCATGGATTCGCCGTACCGCATAATCAGCCAGTGCGCCGGCAGACGACCGAAGATCTGATTGGTCGGACACACGGGCACCCAGGCATGATCGAGCCACACCTCGCACCACACATGCGTCTTTTGAACGAATCCGGGCTTCAGCAGCACCCCGCCGACCAGACGACAGGGAATGCCGCGATGCCGGGCGAGATCGCAGAACAGCCGCGCCTTCCCGCTGCAATCGCCGTATCCGAGTTCGAGCAGTTTCTCACCGCTCATGCGCCCGGGCAGAGCGCGATACGGAATGCCGTGCCCGATCTCGATCATCAGCCATTCGACGACCTGACGGGCCGAAAGGTTCACGGGAATACGCGCCGACATCTGACGTTCACGTTCTCCAAGCTCCGGCGCATCCTTCCAGAGGTTTGGCGAATCCCAGGCGTTTGAGGCATAGCCGGGCGCGTTCGGATCGATGGTGACCACCTGACTCACGCGAAAAGCCGGTACCGGTCGTTCAACCCGAAGACGAGCCAGGCGAGTGGCTCCTGAGGCAACTATTTCGCGATCGCTGCCGTCAGGGGTTTTCCAACCGGTGGCACGCTGCCGAGGCGAGCAGACAATTTCGGCAATCCCCTGTTCGCCCAAGGCCTTCTTTTTCCAGGTCAGCATCTCGATCTGCCATCGGGTTTTCCCATCCGGATCGTTTTTCACGGCTCCTGCGGCACCGTCGCGGCGATAATCGGCAACGCCGAGCAGACACGAACCGGTCGCGCCTACCGCCGATACCAGACCGAAAAAGTCACTGCCGCCTTCCCGCATCTCCACCTGCTTCCAGTTTTTCTTCACTTCCCGTTCCACCGTTTCCGGCACGCCCCACTCAAGCAGAACGCGTTTCTTCTCCGGAAATCGGCGAGCAGCATGCAAGGCTGATTTCAGATCATTGCGGCCGAACACAACAGAACCGATGATCGTGCCGACATTGGCGACGATCCGATTGCTTCCCGCGCCACCAATGGCGAGAAGCGGCTTCTGATGTCTCAGCACCAGGACCGGCGATTTCGCCGAGATAGGCCCGAACTGCTTCGGGTAATCGGGCGGAAACGTATGTCCGGCGTGGCGAAACAAGGCACCTTCAGAATTGTAAAAGAAACCGAGAGGGCAATAATCCTTGGTTCCCCAGTGAGTCCCAAGCGTCAGCGTCATGGTGACGATCATACCGCTTTTGTCCCAGGTGACAAGATGCGTTGTATGCTCAGGAGGCTCGGTTTCATCAGATTCGTTTATCGTTTCCAACTGTCCATACGTTGCAGAACCGCGTTGTAGTGCTGTCTCAGTGAGTGCGAAAAACTGTTTCGGGTCACGCCAGCAGGAAGCCAGCTTTTGATGTTTCAGACTGATCAACGCGTGAACCGTCTTCAGATGATCGACTGCGCCGGCCGGGTCTTCCAGATTCCAGTTGCGGCGCGACCACTCGCGTGCCAGAGCCATGGCAACAACGGCTGATGACGGAGGCGGCGTGCCGATGAGGCGGCAGTCTCCGACATCGAGCGTGACGGGAACCACGGATTTCGGCTCAAATGAAGAAAAATCCGAGAGGGAGTATTTCGATTTTCGCTGCTGCAGATCGTGCACCATCGTTTCGGCATCCTGTCCGCGATAGAACGATTCGCCATGGTCGGCAGCGATGCGCATGAGGGTTCGAGCCAGAGTCGGCTGCTTCAGCAGCTCGCCCGCACGAATGGGGCGGCCCTGCGGGGCGAAGAGGTCTCGGGCATTTTGATCAGGGAAGCGCAAAAGCCCTTTGGCAATCTGCGTTTCAAGATACCCAGTGACGACGAAACCTCTTTGTGCCGCCGCGATTGCCGGAGCCATGACCTGCGGCAACGCAAGCGTGCCGTGATCTCGGTGAAGCTTCAACAGCAGAGCCGTCTCAGACGGGAACCCGATGCCGTGATCGAATGACGGATCACTCCGAGGGGGCGGACTGGAGCCGTCCCAGGCCTCGATCTTCCCGCCGGGCAGATGCAGCAGCGCATACCCGTCACCGGCCAACCCGGAATTCGAGGGCTCAACGACGGCCAGAACAAAGGCCGCAGCAACCGCGGCGTCTACCGCGTTGCCCCCGGCAGAAAGCATTTTCACGGCCGCTCGGGTCGCCAGCGGATGCGCCGTCGCCGCGGCTCCGTACAACCCGCTGGCGGAGACTTCTCTTTCCTGAAGCGCATAGAGTGAGATCTGGAAAAGAATGCACCAGACAAAAAGCGCGCAACCAAGCCTCAACAGCAGAATTCTCGAGCAGGCATTTTTGGACATGGCAACTCCACGAAAGAAGGTCTTGCGGGAAAGATGTCGAAAGACGGAGAGATTTCGACCGGTCACGGGGTTCCGGTGGCGATGCGAAGGCTGTATCCACGATTCGAACCGAGCCACCCCATCTTGTTCTGACCCTGGTAGTCATCCCACTGTGAGCTGAGCGAGCTGGGGGTGTCGGTCGACAGCGACCAGGAAGCGTTCGAACCCGTCAGATTGTCGTTCCAGCCGAGAGGGGCCGGACTGTTGTTTGTACCGGTTCCAATCCCTGCTTCGAAGGAGGGCAGTCCTTCTGCCTGCGTTGCAGCCAGCAGATTCACCTGAACTTCCCAGAACAGCTTTCCGGTTTCCGTGCCCCACTGGAAGCCTGAAACAACGGGATTCTTCAAACTCATGGCGGGCAGGAAACGATGCGCCGCCAGACACTCGAGGTGGGCAATGAGTCGGGCACGATTGTACGGGTCTTTCGCGAGTGCTTCATAGGTGGCGCTGCAAGGGCTGTTCACCCCGGCCACGCGACGTTCAAGATCGAACCCGGCCCGCATTTGTCCGATGCTGAGTTTCAGTTCTTTCTCTGCTTCACGCTGTTTGACGGTCACATAATTGGGAATCATCTGCCCTGCACCTGCGGCAATGATGGTCAGGCCGACCAGCATCAGCAGAAACAGGTTGCCGCGACGACAGGAGTAGACAGATTGTGCGCATTGAGCCATACAACAGCCTCGCTTCGGGATCTTGTGCTTCATTGTACAGACCCCGGGAGGGAAAAACAACACATTCCTACCAGTCAGGCTGATCGGGCGTGGACTTTCGCGGTTGCGGATTCCGGCGACGCTCGAAGAAATTTCTCAGCTGATCCGGACTCATGAAAAACGGATCCATGTCTTCAAGGCTCTCTTCCCGTTTCGGGTCGCGCCGCAGCCGCTGCTGCACCTCTTTCTCGCGATCCTCCATCTGCTTGAGAATGCGATCGACGAGATACGGATTAATCTGTGCGTTCTTCAGCTGCCTGGCGCGTTCAGAAGCATCACGCGCCAACGGGGTGGTATCACTGCCCATCTGCAGATCACGCGTGTTCTGAGGGGTATCTTCGAGCGTCACCGGACCGCTGGCCAGAGACTCCGGAATCGAAGCCACGTCTGAACCGATCTGCGGGGACTGCGGCGGCTGAGCCACATTCTTCGAATCGGTGCCATTCGTCGTCGGCGGTACCGCGGGAGTCGCCGACGCCTGACTCTGCTGCTGCTGGTCGTCGCCGGGCCGTTGCGTACCCGAAGCGTTCTGCTGTTGTTCTCCGTTGGGCTGCGACTGCTGCTGTTGTCCGTCTTTCTTTTGTCCGTCTGAGCCAGACTGGTTCTGCTGCTGGTTCTGCTGTTGTTGTTGCTTCTGCTGGTCGTTTCCTTCCGAGGAACCCGATTCGCTCTGCTGATTCCGGTCGTTCTGTTGCTGCTGATCGTTCTGACTCATTTGCCGGTCCTGGTTCTGCTGCTGTTGCGGCGACGATTGTCCCTGTTGATTCTGTTCACGCTGCATCTGTTCCCGGAGTTTTTTCTGTGCCTGTTCGAGATTGAATCTGGTTTTCTGGTCTTCCTGAACATTCAGCGAGTCGGTATAACTTTTGATCGCCCGTTCCCACTCGTGCAGTCGATAGAAGCAGTTCCCCTGATTGTACAAGGCAGCGGCCTTCAAGGTCGTATCTGATGTCGCTGACGCACGCTCGAACTCTCCGACCGCCTGTTCATATTGTCGCTTTCGATACTTCACGATGCCGAGGTTGTAACTTAATTCCGGCAGATCGGGTTGTCGCTGTTGGGCGCGCAGCAGCGCCGCTTCAGCTTCTTCCAGTCTTCCGGCAGCCAGTGCCTCTGCCGCTTTTCCGGCTTCCCAGGCAGGATGCGACAACCCGGAAAAGAGAGCCGCTTCGAGATCGACAGTTCCAAGGAGCAGAAACATCATGGCGAACGAGAAGATCGATGGCCGATATCGGCAGCCGTTTTTCTTCAGACTCGCGTTATGTACTAGTTTCATCATAGTCGTTTCAGCCAATGATCTTTCTCTCGCGTGTATGCGATTCTCTCAGAGATCATCCATTCGATCACCAGAAGAAGAAATGCGACCAGCAGGGGCAACTCGAACCATTCCTGGGCGACTGTCCTGGTTCCGGCAACCAGGGCGACACGTTTCATCCCCAACAGCGCTCGCGCAACTTCCTGCGCACTCGCGCCGTCGACAGCCCGCCAGTTCTTCGCTCCCGTTTCGCGGGCGATCATTTTCAGCATCTCGTCATCGAGTCGGCTGATCACTCGCCGCCCCTTGAACACCTTGTACTCAACATCGCCCCACACATTACGACTGACCGGAATCGGCCCTCCCTCACGGCTGCCGATGCCCACCGTGAAAACCGGAACGCCTTTGCGCTTCGCTTCGGCCACCGCCTTCTTGACGCGACCTGCATCGGGATCTTCGCCATCGGAAATGAGCAGAATCGCCTTGCTTTGTGAAGCGGTGTAGTCGAATCGGTCAAGACTGGTCTCGATCGCCGCAGCGAGATTGGTTCCCTGGTTGGTGAGCATCGACGGGTCGACGCGTTCGAGAAAGGTCAGAAACGCTCCGCGGTCGACGGTCAGCGGGCATTGCACCATCGTATCACCCGCGAAGACGACCAGTCCTACCCGATCATGCATCAACCCCTGCATCAATCGCTGTAACAGCGCCTTGGCAATCGTCAGACGCGAATATCGGTCGATATCCTGAACATACATCGACTGTGAAAGATCAAGGGCAACGACCAGATCAAGTCCCATTCCCGTCACGGTCTCCTCGCGCACGCCGCCGACGGGCCTGGCCAGAGCCAGCCCCAGCAGACCGAATGCCGCAAGCAGAATCACCCACTTTATCAATGGACGGCGGGTCGGGACATGTCCGGTGATGCGTTCCAGAATCTTCTGCTCGGCAAACGCTTCACGTCGGCGTTTCAGGTCTCGCGCCCCCGTACGCACGAGCAAAGCCAGCCAGAGGCCGGCGATGGCGAGAACGAGAAGATTTTCCGGTGTTTGAAACATCAGAACACCCTCAGAAACCACCGGGCGCGCAGAAACAGCTCAATGCTGAAAAGCGCCAGCGCCGGGGCCAGGTACCAGTAGAAACGTTCCGAATACTGCACGGTGCGCGAGACATCGAGATCGCCCTTCTCGAGTTCGGCGATGCGCTGATAGATCGATTCGAGAGCCTGATTGTCCACCGCGCGAAAGTAGTGCCCTTTGGTGAGGAAGGCGATGTCCTTCAGCAACTGTTCGTCGATCCGGGGAATATACAGACTGCCGTCCGGATTCTTCATGTACTGACGGCCGTAGGGCGTATCCATTGGAATCGGCGCTCCTTCCGCACTGCCGACCCCGATCGTATATACGCGAATGCCGCGTTCAGCAGCGATGCGAGCAGCTTCAAGCGGTTCGATGACACCGGCGTTGTTTTCCCCGTCGGTCATCATCACGACGACCTGATCACGTTTTTCCCCTGGCGTGCGCTTGAACTTGTACACGGCGTTGATCAGCCCGTCACCAATCGCCGTGCCGTCGGCCTTGAGCATCCGCAGATCGGTCCGCCGCAGCAATTCGGTCACGACTCCATAATCGAGCGTGAGCGGACATTCGGTCATCGACACCCCGGCGAAGACGACCAGACCGATGCGGTGATCCTGCAGGCCGTTGATGAATCGCTCGGTGATTGCCTGCGCGGCACGCAGACGATTCGGTTTGAAGTCTTCGGCTGCCATGCTGCCTGAGATGTCGAGCACGATCATGATGTCCAACCCCTTGCGGGTGACATGCTGCTGTTCAAGCCCATACTGCGGTCGCATCATGGAAAGAGTGAGGAGAATCAGCACCACGAAACGCAGAGCTTCGGGAAGCCAGAGCAGTCGAGTTTTGAACGACGGCTTTTCGCGTATGATCTGCGAGGTCAACGGATAACGGATGCCGCCCTTTTCACGTGGTCGCTGCACGAAGTGACGGTACAGAATCGCCACCAGAACGATCAGCAGCAGCAACGCGTTTTCGGGAGAATACCACCTCATGAGTTCCACTCCGGGCGCCGTATCAGGTTTTCGTAGCCTGCAATCATCTCTTCGGGAGTAAGAGTTCCGAGGGTGCCGCGGGCGAATTTGACCGCATCGGTCAGATTCTGAATCCGCTCGATATCTTGTATCAGAGATTGTTTAAAGAGATCACGACGCAAGCATTCCAGCAGTTCATCACTCGTACTGCCGAAGCCGTAGCCGACCCCACGCAGGCGCCAGGCAAAGACCTTCAGAATACCGGCCAGTTGTTCACAGAGATCCTTGTCGTTCAAAATGCCGGCGGCGAGATGGGAACGCACGTGCTGCAGCCGATCCAGTGCTTCCTCGAGCGGATCAGGCGGCGGGGTCTCAACCGACACCTCTTGTTGCATGCCGAGGCAGACGAGCCTCCGCAGTATGTACCAGGCTGCTGCAAGCATGACCAGCATCAATAGTGCATCTACGGCAAGAGATACCCACGGCGGAGCCAGGAATCGTTCGGCCGCCAGATCGTAGATCTCTTCTCCAGGCGGCAAGGGTGGCAATGCTGAAGGTGTCGGCGAAGATGCCGGCATCGGTGCTGCCGCGAACGCGACCGCCGGCAATCCGAACAGGGTCATTGCCGAAATCGCGGCCGATCTAATACCGACGCTCACCATGTTGCCAGTGCCTCCGGAGCGTGATGTTCGAATGGCTCGCGGAGGTCAGCGAGTAGGAGACGGAGGGAGCTTTGCAGGCGGCCCAGCCTTTGGAGCCGGTGCCGAAGCAACCCCGAACTCGACGGCCAGCACGTCTTCCAGAATCTTAACTTCCTCCTGACGCGCCAGTTCCTGAATGGCTTCCGCGAGTTTTCCACCCTGCTTTTCCTCGAGCAGACGCAGACGCGCCTGCTGGCGTGCCAGTTCCGGCGAAACCTGCCGAGCCGGAACCACGTCGTGAATCTGATACACGTTCCATGCGCCGCCCACCTCAATCGGACCGAGCAGCCCCATCGGCTTGTCAACCTCGAAATTGATTCCCTGCAGGGGGCGCGGCAGTTCAGCACGAACGGCGCTGACATGATCGGCGGTGACCGTTCGCGAAGCGGTGCGCGTCTGGTCATTCAGGAATTCGCGTGCCTGCGCCTCGTCTGGAAACGAGTAACTCGAAAACACCACGCGCAGCGGCGCCGAAAACTCCTGCTGATGTTTTTCGAGGTACAGCTGCAACGCCTGTTCGTCGACCTGAACATCCTTCAGCACTTTTTCCTCGAGATACCGCTGCAACATCAGATTCTGTTCGAACGATCGTACCTGTTCAATGAATTTCGGATCTCGATCAACAGCGGCTCTCTCGGCAGCACGTCTCAACAGTCGCTCTCCGACCATGCCCTGAACGACACGGTTCAGCATTTCCGCGGGCGGCGCCTTGAGCGGCAACCCCATCTGTAACAGGCGCTGTCGCACTTCGGCAAGACTGATACCAGCCTCATTGCCGAACTTCACGACGGTGTCCGAGGCGACATTTCCCTTGACCGGGTTGATGCCTGCATCGAGCAGGCGTCGACGCTGCACATCGTACACGCGCCCGAGGCGGTCGAGACATCGGCGCACCAGATCTTCCGTGCCGCTCGCGTGGTCGGGGTGGAATCGGCGCAGATGAACGAGGTGAGCCAGAGCCTTCTCGTAATCGCCGAGACGGATCATGTACAGGTCGGCGAGGGTTCGGCGATAGCGGGCATTCGCTTCAGAGTCCGGGGTCATGTTCAAGATCTGCTCGATCTGATCGGCGGCTTCGCGGTCGAGTCCGTGCGCCATCAGTTCGGCGGCATAATCGGCTCTGGCTTTCGCCGCTGCCTGGCTGCCGCCGCTGAACTTCTCCCAGGTCAGCGCCAGGCCCAGAAACATCGCTCCGACCAACAGCAGCAGCGTGATATTGCTGCGCTGAATCAATTGCTGTTGCTGATTCATCGTTCCCCTCCCTCATGGATGCGCGAGCCGCTGCTCACGCTCGGAAAATAGTCGACAGATCGCCGGAACCACCGGCTTGCCGGCGGTCAATTGCATGGTATCGATACCGAGCCGCCGGAAGCGCGCAATCAGATGTTCCCGGCGTTTGCGGCCCCCATGCAGGATGCGGGCCACGAGTTCGCGATCGCCCGTATCGAGAATGGTTTCGATGCCGGTTTCAGGGTCTTCGATCTCAATCAGACCGACATCCGGCAGTTCTTCCTCTCGTTGATCGGAGAGCAGAACAGCGATCAGATCATGGTGTGCGGCCAGGGCTTTCAGATCTTTTTCGGGTAGTTCGCCATCGAGAAAGTCTGAAACCAGGAACACGACCGACTTCTGCTTCAAGGTATGTCGGACAAATTGAATGGCTGAACGCAGGTCGGTTCGCTTTTCCGTCGGCAGAAAATACAACAGATCGCGAATCAGGCGCAGAATGTGAGTCCGTCCCTTCGCCGGCGGCACCTTCTTTTCGACGCGGTCGGTGAAGAGGCAGATGCCGACACGGTCATTGTTCCGCGCCGCGGCCATCGCCATCGCGGCCCCGAACTCGACGGCCGTTTCGCGTTTTTCGCGCGAGCCGCTGCCGAAGCTCATCGACCCGGAAAGATCAAGACAGATCATGACCTGCAGTTCGCGTTCCTCGATGTGTTCACGCACATGCAGGTCGCCGGAACGTGCCGACACTTTCCAGTCGATACTGCGATACTCGTCGCCGCGCGTGTATTCTCGAATCCCCGAGAATTCAATGCCGCGGCCCTTGAAGACCGAACGGTATCCGCCCGCATACATCGAGTCGACCAGCGAGCGGGTGCGAATCTCGATCTTGCGAACCTCTCGCAGCAGATCTTTCGGCAGCACTTCTTAACTCCTTGTAACAGCCACAGACGGACGTATGAGGCTCAGGGAACCGGTACTCCCTCGGCCAGTCGTCGCACGATGTCCTCACTGCTCACTTCGTCCGCTTCGGCCTCGTACGTGGGAATAACTCGATGCCGCAATACATCAGAGAGAATCGCCTTGATATCGTCGGGTTTGACGTACGGTCGCCCCTTTACCAACGCCATGCTGCGAGCGGCGCGTGTGAGATAGATCGATGCACGCGGCGAGGCGCCGAAACGAATATACGGACGCAGGTCAAGACCGTATTTCTCAGGATTGCGCGTGGCTTCAACCAATCGCAGAATGTATTCGACCACCTTGTCGTCGACATAGATCTGCCGGGCCAGATTACGCAAGGCGATGACGCCGCTTCCGTCGATCAAAGGCTTGATCGCATCGAGACCGTGCTTTTCCTCTTCCAGACCCATGCGCCGAACGATCACGCGTTCCTCTTCGAACGAGGGGTAACCGACCACGACCTTGAACAGAAACCGGTCGACCTGAGCTTCAGACAGCGAGTAGGTGCCCTCGGTTTCGATTGGGTTCTGGGTCGCCAGCACCATGAACGGCTCGGGCAGCGGAAAGGTCTCGTGTTCGATCGTCACCTGTCGTTCTTCCATCGATTCGAGCAGGGCGCTCTGCACCTTGGCAGGCGCACGATTGATTTCATCAGCCAGGACAAACTGCGAAAACACCGGCCCTTTGTGCGTGAAGAACGCGGTTTTCGCCGGGTCGAAGATGCGTGTGCCGATCAGGTCTGCCGGCAACAGATCGGGCGTGAACTGGATACGCGAGAACCGCACGTCGATCGCTTTCGCCAGAGCCTTGATCGCCAGAGTCTTGGCCAGCCCGGGCACGCCCTCGAGCAGAATGTGCCCGTTGGTGACGAGAGCGATCAGCAGACGATCCACCAGATCCTGCTGGCCCACGAGCAGACGGCCGACCTCGGTTCTCAGCTTCGACAGCGTTTCGGCGGCTTTGTCAAGCTGCGGCTGCAGAGAGGGGGAAACGGTTGCAGTCATGATTCTTTCTCCTGTGAGCGGGCCCAATCGAGCACGGCCCGAACATCCTGTTCCACGCCGGCAAACGACCGAGCGGGTGACATGCGCGCATAGACGAGCTGTTCCCATTCTGCGGCCAGACGCCGAATCGGTTCAGCCACGGATGCAGGCGCTCGGCGAGCCAGTTTTTCCGTCAGTTCGGCGGGGGTAAGAGACGCATTCATGCCATCCGAAGCGGCAATCAACGCCCGATGGAACAGATCGAAACATTCGCGGTGCAGTTCGCTTCCGCCATCCGGGTTCCGACGCTTGATCGCGATCAGTTCAGCATCGAAGTCGATGCTCTTCGCGACAACAGGCGTCATCACGGCTTCCCCCTTTTTGGCTGTCGCCGTCTCAGCCTGCTTTGACGGCCGCTCGCTGCTGTTCCCCGGCAAGCTCGGTTTCTGGGGCGCCGCTCTCGAATTGCCGTTGCCGGCTGCCGCGGTGCGCTGCGCCGGCCTGGAACCCGCAAGGCCGTCCGCTTCTGTTTCAGCGAACCTCGGAGACCCTTGTTTCTCTCTAAGCGAGAAGAAAAATGAGATAGCCAGCGGGCTGAGAACGACCAGCAGAATCACTCCGCCGACAACCGCCAGACCTCGTGCCAGACTTACTCCGCCGCGCTCTTCCGTTTCATCGGGCGTATTCGCGGCTTCGGCGTCAGATGGTGCGGGGCGGGAAGCTTCGGTGACCGTGATGTTAATCGGTTTCGTCGTATGGACCTTGCCGTCAGGCCCTTTGAGACTGAAACCCGGAATTGTGTACTTGCCCGGCGCCTTGGGCAGAATCTCGGCCACGGTCTGCACCTGCACGGTGCCGACGCCGTTGATGATCTGCATGTTCTGCGCAGATCGTTGCGACACCACGTCAAGCCCTTCCATCGGCGGAATCGGCGGGACTCTGATTCCAGGCCCGCCACTCTGTAGGCTTTGCGTAATCGTCAGGGTCAGAACGACGCTCTCGCCTGCCGCAATCTCGGTGCGATCGACCGATGATTCGACCTGAAAATCCTGCGCCCCAGCCGTGGCTGACGCGATGATCCAGAGCCATACCAGTATGTAGACTGCATGCCGGCAAAGCCGCATGTGACGAGCCTCCTCAGGCAAACGATTCACGGGGTGGGTGCACCCCTTTCTTCCTATACACCTGCTTAGACCCATTGTCATGAAAAAGGTTCCCGGAATTTTTCCCGATTTTGTGATACTGTCTTACGCAACGCGGCGGAATCATTTTCTGCACTGCAGAATACCCCCGCCGCTTGCCGTTGCAAACAGCGATACGTGAGAACAGGAGTGAGAGATGACCAACATCGGAGTCGGGGATCTGATCTATCGAGGCGACATCTACGATCGCATGAATCCTTTCTGCTCTGATCTCGCCTTTTTCGAGAAGTGGTGCAGAACCGCCGGAGGCGAGATTCTCGAGCTATGCTGCGGCACCGGCAGACTGACGATTCCCCTGAAACAAGCGGGAATCCCCATTTCGGGGCTGGATATCACGCCGACCATGCTCGATGCCGCCCGTATCAAGTGCGCACGAGCCGGCATCGAGATACCGCTGTATCAGGATGACATCCGATCATTCAAGTTATCGAAGACGTTTTCACTGATTTTCATTCCGTTCAATTCCCTGCAGCACACTTATACAGTCGAAGATCTCGAACGGGTTTTCAGCCGAGTCAGGGAACACCTGGCTCCCGGCGGCTACTTTCTATTCGATGTCTTCAACCCGAGTATTCACATGATGGTCGATCGCGAGCGTGAAATCGGCGA
>CAYYIY010000038.1:33633-52928 GCA_964472075.1 uncultured bacterium
TTTCCCCTGGAAGACGGCCGCGAGCTGGTCGTGCGCGAGCGATGCCACTACGATGCGGCGACGCAAGTGAACCAGGTGACCTGGTTTTTTCGCATCGGCGACGAGGAAGAGAAACCCGAACAGCTTCACATGCGCTGTTTCTACCCCCTCGAACTGTCGATGGCGCTGAAATACAATGGATTTTCGATCATTCACCATTTCGGGGCTTTTGATGAAAGCCCGTTCACTTCGACATCGCCCAAGCAGATCTTCGTATGCCGGACTGTCTCCTGACGTGCCCGTGCTTGCTCAGACGGTGATCTCGGTTTATCCTCTCCGCTCGAAGCGATGCCCCGCACCGAATCTCATTTTTGTCGGAGTAAAAACATGACCAACCGCCCTGTCGTTCGCCTTTTCCACGGGTTCTTCACGATGGTGTTCATCGCTGTGTGCGTTCTGTTCGTGAGCTTGTCGCGCCTGGAAGCATCGAAAGATGCTCCGACCATCAACGAACTGATGGCCAGCGGCGAACTCGAGCGGGAAATCTCTGACCAGCCGGACGCCCAACCCCCATCGGACACCGAAGATGATGATCCCATCATTCCGTCGGGCCAGGCCGCCGCCCCGGAAGCCCTGAGCGACGAGGACCAGGCACCCGTCGCCGCGGCTGAGCAATCGGAGCCGACGATCAAGCTCACCCCCGTCGCGCGCGTTCCTCTGGCTGACAAAGTGGTCATGATCGGTCGCGTTCCGTTCATGAACACGGAAAACATGATGCTGGCCTATCGTGGACTGGTCTCGTTTCTCAAACAGGAGATGGGCGTGAAGGATGTTCGCATCGTCACCGCGAAGGATTACGCGGGAGTCCAGAACGCCCTCGAACGCGGCAGCATCGACTTTGCGTGGCTCGGGCCCATGGCATACGCGATTGCGAGCAAGAAACTGCCGATGTATCCGCTCGCCCAGGCCAATCGCCGCACGGGCACGACCTATCGCGGAGTCTTTCTTACCCGCGTCGATTCAAAGATTCTCGGCATCGAGGACATCAAAGGAAAGGTGATCGGTTTTGTCGACCCGGAATCGGCAAGCGGGTATCTGTATCCGCTCTACTTTCTGCAGCGATCGAAGATCAACCCTCACCAGGTCTGCGAGAAGGTGGTATTCCTGGGGAAGCATGATGCGATTATTCCTGCGGTACTGGAAGGAAAGATCGACGTCGGCGTCTGTCTGGAAGACACGCTGCAGGTCGTAAAGGACAAGAAGATTCTGGATCGTCTGCTCATACTCGGCAAGACGTATGAGGTCCCTTCCGACATCGTCGCCTGCCGCAAAGATTGTGACCCGAAGTTACGTGACGCGTTTCAGCGAGCCATGCTCAAAACCCGTTCTCTGAAACAAACGGTCGACCCGACGACCGGACTGCCCCCCGTCCTCGAGTTCATGCCGGTGAACGACGCCGACCTGAACCCGGTGCGCGAGGTTCTCTCAGCCATCGACGATATCCGGCAGCGCTGATCAGAGCGTTTCGAGTCGCATGTTTTGGTTATTGGCCGAACGCTCGGCCTTGTATCGGCAGATCTGAGTTTCTCATGCTTGAGCTTTCGACATAGTGGACGATGACGACCGACGTTTCAGCGACAGCGCCGCCGGCGGAAGGGCGTCTGCGTAAACTGCGCCCCATCCTGCACCTGAGTCTGACGTTGCTCGTCTTCGCATTTCTGCCCTGGGCTGCCGTCGAGTTCGCCTTTTTCGTGCTCGGCGAAACCGGTCGGGCTCGCATCGTCGAACGTTTCAAGATTCGGCAGGAGAAAGCCCTGGCGCAGATAAGTCTGCTCGACGACAACGCTCTCTTCGCTTCGCGGGCGGCGCGACGGATTTTCGAACTCCTTCGTCGTCACGGGGTCGCTCAGGCCCGCCGTGAGCTCGCGCGAGTCGAGGCGGAGTTTCCCCGGACATTCGAACTGATCTTCTTCGACGGCCGAGGCAAGGTCATGACCGATGTCAGCTCCGTGCGTCGCGGGCGTGCGTTCCTCGAGCGCTGTTACGCGACGATCGGTGCCGTCGTCAGAGGCGAGTCGGTCGCTCCAGAACAGACTGCCCTGTTGCGCGAACTATGGCAGATGTCGCGGGTCGAGGTTCTGCGCAAACACCAGGACGGCCAACCCATGGCGATCGGCGAGGACCCGTCGGCCGGGTATTGCAGTTTCAAGTGGGGTGAGAACGTCGACTCGGCGTCGGCGACCGGCTACCTCGCATTCTACCATCCCGATTCTCTGCCGCCCGAGACGGCTTTGCTGCGCACGATTCGCGCGGCACAGAAGCTATACCCGACCCTACAGTTCGGTTCCGTCGATACGGCCGGAAACAACCCGCTCTTCACTCCCTCCGCCCTCGGTCAACGCCCCGCACTGCGGGCGGCGCTTTTGAAAACGCTGGCGCAATACGATCGCACCTGCGTTGCCGATCGACAGTTGATCACTGTGGTGCCGCGCAAGCGACGCGGCTCTCTGTTCGCGGTGCAAACGCTTCCCGAGCCCGTGTCGCCGGCCCTGATCCGCTACAGCCGCCTGAGCTTGCTTCTCTGGAGCATTTTTCTGCTCTCTCAATGTCTCACGGGGCGCTTTCTGACCGGTTCGAGCATCTCGCACCGCGTGGTCGGTCTCTTCCTGTTCTCGGTCGGCCTTCCCGCTCTGTTATTGCTGGTCGGCGCCTATCGCGCCCTCGAGGATCACCGTTTCGTCCTGCTCGAAACTCTGGAACGCACAATGCGAGACCGACTGCGCCAGTTCGACGAGCGCTTTCCGTTCGCCATCTCGCGCATCGAGGACCGACTGAGCGATCTCAAGCGCCGGGCCGAAGCCCACGCCGACCAGGCTCGACGTCTGGCAACCTTCAAGAAGGTGGCGAAGGAACGATCGATCACCGACTTTCTGCTGATCAATGACAAGGGGCATTCGATCTGGGATCTCCGCAAGCCCGAAAACTCCATGGTGGCGCAGAGATATCAGATCGGCCGACTCATGGCCCGCGAGATCATGAAACGACTCAACAACGTCGATCAGATCGATGCCGGCACCCTGGTGTCCGAGTCGGTGAACTCCACCATGAGCACGCTGAGTGACGCCGGCAGTTGGGAACTCTTTCAGCGCAACCTCGGACGCTTCACGCCGTTCGGCCTGGCGAACGAAGGGTGTTTCATGCTGTTCGACGCCGTGCGCGGCCCCGGCGGGCCGACCAGCCCGGTCCGACAAATGATCTGTTCGGTCATGTTCCGCGCTCAGGTCGAGTCCCGCTACTTCCTGGACCATCGCAAAGCATTGGAACGACAACCGGATCTGCCGTGGCGGGTCAGCATCTGGTCGAGAACGCCGCTGATGCGTTCCGTCCACTCACGGAAAGCCGACACGGCGATCGTGGACGAGATCGGTCGAACGGCGCACACTCAGCAATCATCAATTCGCAAGATCGTTCACACCTCTGAAGGTGATGATCTGGTCATCGGTCAACTCGGACAGAATCTGCAGAGTTTCGTCTTCGTGGCCCGCGCGCCTCTCGCGCCGATCGAGCGTCGGGTCGCGATGCTGTGGCAATGGACCGCCCTCTTCGCCGCCTTGCTGCTTCTGGCAACGTTCGTGATCGGCAGGTTCCTTTCAGATCAGCTTCTCCATCCTATCAACGAGCTCGGCGCCGGCATTCAGGCCATTCGCCGTCGCGACTTTCACCATCAGGTCCCCGTGCGTACCCGCGACGAACTCGGCGACATCTCGTTGCTCATGAATCGGGTCATTGAGGAGATGCGAGATCTCTCAATGGCCCGCGCCATTCAGGAAACGCTGTTTCCACCCGGCGAGATCCGCATGAATTCTTTGTGTGTATTCGGCCGGAGTCGGACGCTTTCCGATGTCGGCGGCGACTACTTCGATTACGTGCAACTCGATGAACACCGGCTGTTCGGTCTGGTCGGCGACGTCTCGGGGCACGGCGTCAGCGCCGCTCTCATCATGGGCATGGCCAAGTGCTATTTCTCGGTCTGCGACCGACATCAAACCTCGTTGTCGGATCTGCTGGCCGGGTTCAATCAGTATCTGTTTCAAACCGTCAAGCGCAAGAAGATGATGACGCTGGTTCTGTTCCGCTGGCGTGCAGACACCCGGACTCTCGAGTTCGCCAACGGCGGACACGTCTCACCTTATCTGCGACACGCCGACACCGGTCAGGTCGAAGAATTGTCCATGCCCTGCATGCCTCTGGGAGTGCGTCTGCAAGGCCGGTTCGCGGCTCGCGAGGCGGTATTGCAGGAAGGCGACTCGGTGCTGCTTCTGACCGACGGTCTTCCTGAAGCCAAGAATCCGGATGGACTGGAGGTCGGCTACCAGACACCCCCGATCTGGTTTCAGGAACTCGGCGACCAGGAGCCGCGCGCCGTCGTGGAAGCTCTCACCCGGCGACTGGAAGCGTTTCGCAACGGGGCTCCGATCAATGACGATGTCACGATGATCTGCCTGCGAATGTCGAGCGCCTCCCGAACCCCCGCGCAGCAAGCGACGCCCTGAACCGAACCGCCGACCAAATCAGGTTCACCGGCCGCCTGCCGCACATCTTTCGCGCGAGCCAGGCTGCAAATGCTCAGCCCTTTCGTCCCTGCTTCGCCGTTTGAATCGCCTCCGCGAGCGTGGGGCAAATGCGGGCCATGGTCTGCATACCGACCAGACCGAGGACCTTTTCCTTGAGTTTGTCGAGACCGCAGAGAATGAGGGTTCCATCATGATTGTCGGCCAGATCCACCGCCAGCTCGACAATCGCGGCCACCCCCGGACTGCTCAACACGTCGCACAGAGAAAAATCGATGATCAGGGTGGTTCGTCCCTCCTGACAGAGCTTCTCGGCAATCTCGTTGACCCGCTGCCCGGCGGGCTTCTCGTAATATCCTTTCACGCGCAGTACCGGTACATCTTCGACCAGCTCCTGCGTCACGTCGAAACCTGCCATTTCGTTCTCTCCTCGCTGTATTTTTCCCAGTATACACCGGTCGGCTTTTGCTTCGACATCGGGTTGTGATACGGTACCCGTCATGGAATCCTCCGCACCTTCCTGCAACCGGCCGGACACCCTCGATCTGCACGCCTGGCTCGAATACGCCCTGCTCTCTTCGGACTCCTGCGCTCGAGCCCTCGCGTTGGAGGAAATCGCGGAAGGGAATTTGACAGCAACGTTTCATGACCGGCTGCGCGCCTGCGCCGACTCCGACCCCGATGTCGACTGCCGTGAGCGAGCCGCGGATCTGCTCGCCCGTGATGCGAGGCAAGCCGAGGCACAGACGCTCGCGGCAGGGTTCGAAGCGACGCCCCGGAGCCTGAGAGCCCTGTTCGATCAGGCTCCAATCGCTCTGCGACAGGCTTTACGATCCGTCATCCGGGGGGTGCCCGAACCCGCTCTGCTCGATCTCTGGCGTGATACCCTGCTGACCGAACCCGAACCGGAGGTCGCGGCCGTGGGGCTGAACCTGCTGGCGCGCGCGGGGGCGGCGTCCGACGCGGCGTTGGGAGTCGCCCTTCTGAGTTCCGAACATGCGATTGTCGTCACGGCGGCGATCGATCTGCTTGTCGCTCTCAACCAACCCGGACTTTCAACCCACCTGCGACTCTCGCTTCATCATCCTTTACCGGAAGTGCGATTTCACGCAGTGCGGCACCTGATCGACATCGATCCGGAATCCGCCTTGCGAGCGTTGAACGAGGCTGTCACCGACGACGACCCCTTCATACGGCGCCGAGCTCTGCAGGAACTCCGCCGTCTGCCCCGCGAACTCACCGAAGCATCGTTCGTCCAAGTCATCGGCTATGAAACACAGCCCCTGTTGCTGATCATAGCCGGGTTGTTTCTGGCCGAACATCCGAACCCGGCGATTCCGCCTCACATCTATGATCATCTGCTCATGTCGCAGGGCGTGAAGAAACACGTTCTCAATCTCATTCTGCGTCAGGTCGTTCAGGGAATTCGCGCGACCGGGAACCTCGACCGACCGATCGATGAGTATCTCGCAGACCTCAAGCGCGAACTGGCCGGCCGGCGCGACGATCTCACCATCGCCTTGATCATGCGCGATCTCCGTCACCCCAGCCTAGACGTGCGGCGACTGGCGCTCGAGCGGTGCCGGTCGTACGCGGCGGAAACCCGCATGCAAAAAGCTCTGCGCGGCCGAGAACGACACGAGACGGACCCCGCCCTGCGCCGAGAGATACAGGCCTTGCTCGAAGCCGCGCCCGATACGACCGCCGCACCGGAGACCGCCGACAAGACCGGCTCCGCCGTGGGTCCGAGTTCCGACGGGCCCGATCAGGCGCTCCGTGCATCCCCTGCGCCTTCCCCCGAAACTCCGCCGAGCGATTTCGTTGAGAGCGTCGCCACCGGTGCCTTTTTCCAGCAAACGCCCAAACGGCAGATCACCCAACTGGGAACGCTGTCAGACGCCGACCGCTTCAGAGCAAGTCGGGCGGCACTGCTCCGCATCCTGCAAACCTCGAACGAGAAGAGCGTTCTGCTGCGGGTGACGAAACTGTTCGAGCGGTGGGGGAGTCGCACGGATGCCGACGTTCTTCTGCCTCTGCTCAAGCGCGGCGACCCCGCGCTGTTGGGTCAGGCGCTCAAGACGCTCGCTCACCTGGAATACGAAGGCATCGCCACCCTGCTGAATCCTTTTCTTCGCGATGAAAATCTCGCCGTCAAGGCGGCCGCCCTTGAAGCGTTTATGCTGTGCGACCGGGAAGGAGCGATTCAGTATCTGAAATCGATGCTCGGCTCACCGACTCCCGCAGTGCGCCGCAAGGGCCTTTCTCTCGCCCCGCTGGTCGACTTTCCGGTCGTCGAGGCTGCGCTGATCGCTATTCTGCAGTCAGACCCGATCGTCGATCTGCAGATGCAAGCCGGGCTGCTGCTGGCCTCGAACCCGAACGATCGGGGGCTGAAAGCCTTGTATCGACGGACGCACCGGGTTGGAACGGAAGTCCCTTCAGACCTGGCGGAACTGTGGAACTCCGTGCGCTCGACCGCCGCTCTGCGCTTTCAAAAACCGGTCGAAGAGATCGATGCGTGGCTTGGCGATCTCGTCGCCCGAGAAGACCGGGCCCGGGAGCGACGCCTCTCCGTCGCCCGCTCGACATCGGTTCCTCGTTCCGCGACGACGCCCGAACCGTCGATTTCGATTCCCCTGAAGTCCTGGTTGTTCAGCGGCGAGATGGCTTCTTTCGTAGGGATATTCGCCCTCTTCTTTCTCGCTTTTCAGATCAGCGCCGCGCGGACCGGTACGGAAGTCAGCCCCTACCGGCGCGATCCGGCGCCGACGCCGGTCACGGCAGCGGTTCGGTCCGATCAGACTCATTCCGGAACTCACGCCCCCGCCGGTCCGGCCGCGGCAACTTCGATCTCGACGACCCCGAAGACACCTTTTCAGAAGTCCGCTCGAGGCTGGATCACCCTCCCGGCAACCTGGACGGGGACTCTCCGATAGACATCGGTCCCCCGCTTCCCTCTCATCGCCCCCGATTGATTGCTCCGACTCCGGCTTCGCTGCTCACTCGCTAATTTTCAGACGCATGAGCCTCGTTTTGCCGTTTTCAGGCGCAATTGTCAGAGCATCATCTCGTACGCTACACTGTTTATATGCGTGAGCTTTTCAAGGGGCGCGGCGGGCAGAGTCTGTTTCTTCTCCTTCTGATCTCCGTCATCTTCGTAGCGGGTCTGTATTTGGCGTCAAACTATCTGACCCGCAGTCAGGCCCGCTTTTCATCGCAGGCAACCGACGAACTGATCGCCGTCAATCTCGCCGAGAGCGGCATCGGGCTCGCCGAAGCATCGATCCGGGATCAGATCAACGCCTTCGGCGGCGATTGGAACACCTTCGTTCGAACGTTCGGCACCTCGATTCTGGCTGGGGTTTATCGGCCGATCATCCTTTCACTGTTCGTCGACATTCCGCTCAAGAACAACTTTTTGCAGGAATGCGAAGATCTCGAACAGGAACTGAATCGACTTTTGCCGCCGTGGCAGGTCGATGTGAAGTATCGCCTGACCAGCGTCATGCCGCTCGGCGGCGCCATCGCCATCGGCACCATCATCAAACGCTGGATGCCGTATATCAACCTCGAGAAACAGGGCACCATCGAGATCATCGCGACGGCGTACAACCCGCAATCAGGCATGAGGCGCATGGTGGCAATAGAGAAGGAGTTGAAGGTCATCGATCTGACCCCTCCGTGCTCTCATTACACGTTCGTCTACGATTCCGAGACCCCGATGCCCGGCGCGCGCCCCTTTCACTTCGATTCGGGAGCGGAAGGAAGTGAACGCAGTGCCGAGGATGTCAAACTCGCGGCGCGCGAGGATGCCGATGACCCCGACGCGCTTCTGAACGGCGCATTCGAACCCTTCCCCCTGTCGACCAAAGGCTATCTTTCGATCGAAAGCTGGGATATCGGACAGGTAATGAACATCGAAAACTTCAAACCCGGCGAGGCGTTTCTCAAAGCGCTCTTTCTGCCGAAGGGCCGCGTCATGCTGCGCGGCAGGAACGCCCCGAAGATCTGCAAGAACGCCAACATCGTCGAATGGCTCAGCAACGTCAAACCTCAGCAGTACTACTTCACGCTCGACCATTTCTTTTTCGAGTTCCCGACCCGCCCGTTGGTGATCGATATCCAGCGCCTGTTTCAGGAATACTATGGTCGGGAAGTCGGCGACGCGATCTTCGCGTCGTTGAGCGAGGGAGCTCTCTGGGGCATCCGGGTTCCGCCCCGCATCGACTTTCCGCGCTTCGCCTTCAACGAACGCATGATCAATGACTTTGCCGGCGTGGCCCAACTCTTTCTCGGCGGCAACTGGCCCGCACAGCGAACTCTGGGCGGCGACCCTTCGATCAACGAGTGTCTGATGGCCTTTTCCAAAGAAGTGCTGAAATCGGCCACCGGCATCGACGTAACCTGGAAGGCGAGCCCCGAAACCGTCGACTTCGCCCGGCAGATCGAGAACATGGATCTGACGAGCAAGACCGAGCAGGTGATCAGCATGCTGCAGAGCTTGTACGGCGAGAAGGGCGGCATCGACAACTATGACATCTGGGAGTTTTTGATGGCACCCTACGGCAAGGGGTCGCTGACCACCAATCAGACCGGGGCGGTGAGCAAGCCCGACAAGATGGGTTCGACGACGATAGCCAACGGCTGGTCTCTCCCCGTGCTGTTCCGCAACAACGGCCACTTCTGGGGGTGCCTGATCGACCCGTCCAGCGTGGTTTCCGGAATTCTTAACTTCAGCCCGAAGGAGCTGGCGGGAGACATCACCACCGACTGGGCCGAAGGCGCCAGGCGTTTCGATGAGTTCAAGAGTACCGCCCTCAAATCGATGCAGGCCGGAAAAGATCTCGGTCAGGCGGCACAGAAGAAAGATTTCGGCAAGGCGATGTCGTCGCTCAAGACGCTGACGCAACTGGCACGCACCACCGGAAGCGACATTTCGACCGATCTCAACCATCTTGCCGAGAACATCGTTCTCAATCCGGTGATGGACGGCGGCGTCTCGGTCGTGCTGAATACGTTTCTCGACCTGGTACCGAAGCAATGGCTTGAAGCGGCTCAACAAAAGATCGTCGGTGACATTTCCGGCATCAAGATCATCAACTGCCTGCTCTTCCCCCGCATGGAAGGCAAGATCTACTCCGGATGGTACCAAATGGCGGCGTGCCCGACCGGCTACTGGACAGACCTGAACGCCGTGGGAGTCGGTGTCGCCGGCACAGGCGGAGCCGGTGGCGGAGCGGCGGGTGGCGGAAGTGCCGGCACAACCGGCGGCACCGTCGTGCCGGGAATCGGCAACGCAATCGGGGCGGCCGGCGGCACAGCAGGCGGCGGCGCAGGCGGCGGCGGCAGTACCGGCGCGTCGGCCGCCGCGGGCGAGACCGCACTGGGCTTCCCATTCGACATTCCCATGCCGATTCCCTCTGCGATGGGTCTTTCCGAAATGCTGACCCTGATCTCGATCGAGTTCATGCAGGATGCGTATTTGCTGGCGCGCGAGTGCGGCCCCGCCGGGCAGGGTCCCGATGCCGTGGTCAAGAGCTTCGGCGACGCCGCGCAGGCCGTCGGTGACGCGGTGCGGAACTTCTTCTCGGGCAAGGGCGATCTGGGCGACAAGATCAGAAACAACGCCGTAGCTATTTTGAGCGCGGCCGAAGGACCGACCAAATACATTCAGTTCGCCTTTCTGAAATTCAAGACCTTTCTCGAGATCTTCATCAACGGTTTTCTGAAAAGTATGCGACCGTATCACAAGTTCAGCAACGGCGACGATCTTACGGCCGACGAGAACGGAACCCCAGTCACCAGCAAAGCGGACGATCTCGACGAGTATCTGACCGATCCGCAGAACGTCCAGTCGGTGAGTGCCGAAAAACCTCTTGCAAACGCAGAACCACTGCCCATGGATGCCTACCGTGACCGCGCGTCTCACGTCATCGAAGGCAATCTCGTGCTTTCTGGTCCGGTCGAGATCTGGGGGCTCTGGTATGTCACCGGCCAGGTGACGATACTCGACTGTTCGATCTCGGGAATGGGCGCCATCGTGGCTCAAGAAGGGTTCAGCGCTCAGGGCTGTCTGGTACACACGCACCCCGGGCACGATTTCATCTCGCTCATCACCGACAAAACCCTTTCTGTCAGCCCCCTGAAAAACGAATATGTCGGTCTGCATGCCGCAATCTACGCCGAGAAGGGCGTTTCCGGCCGTCCCACGGACAAGGTGAAGATCTACGGAAATCTCGTCACCAAAGCTTTGCCTCTTCCCGATTATCGACCGCGCATCGCCGTGGTCTTCGACTCCAACATCGTCAACAAACCCCGGCATGCGCTGGCCTGGTTTCTTCCCTGGAACAAGACGGTGGCGGTTCTCAGCGAGCGCAGTTTCAACTACCGGGTCTACGCGAGGTGAGATGAGCGACACGAAGCCCACGCCCCTTGGAACCGGACGTCGCCTGCTTCAGGCGGCGGCGGTGCTGTTTCTGCTCTGGCTGGTCATCTCGCTGATCGTCGGCTCCCGACCCCGACTGCAAGACCGATTCCAACTCGTTCCCCTCGACATGACGGGAGTCGAAACAAAGAGCGCGGGGGCGAGCGCCGGCCCATCAGTCCCGCAGACTCAGGCAATGTTCGACGAGCAGGGATTTCCCGTTTCCCGGCCCCAATCACCGGCAGAATCGCCCGAATATCTGGCCGGGTACGAGCAGATCATGGCGCATCTTCAGAGCGCGAGCGGGTCAGCGAGCCCGCGGGATATCCTCAGAAGTTTCGAGAGCCGCTTCGGTCGCTACTGGAAAGACCCGCAGAGCGCCGCCTTCTTCGACGCTTCGCAGGCTATGTCGCAGAAGCTGACCGGAACCGCCGACCGCAATCGTCGGTTGGTTCAATCGCTGAGCCGTTTTCTGACCAGCGATGCCGGGCGTGCGGTTTCCGCAACGCTGAAGGAGAACCTGGTCAAAGCGGTCGATTCACCGGCCCGCGAAGCTCTGGGGGCGGCGTTCACGGCCTGGAAGAGTGGAGATCTCGAGCGAGCCTGGCAGTTGATGAAGCAGGCCGAGAGCCTCGACCCGGGTTCGGTATTCATCCAGATCATCGCACATCAGGGCATGGCGTTTCTCAACATGGAAAAGCACGGTCCGCTCGAAGAGACGATGCGTCAGTATCGCGATCTGGCCGAAGAGGGGCACAAATACATTTCGAGCTTTCGTCCGGCTCTCGAAAAGGCCGGATTCGACCCAGTGAAGTTGTACGGTCGCGATCCGTTCGATGCCCGCGGCCTGCCCTCCAGCGAGCAGTTCGAAAAAGCCATGAACCAGAGCCGCTACGTGCAGTTCGAGCGCGACTACTACTCTCGACACCTGCGCGGGCCGGCCCGGGCTGTCAAGGACCTGCAACCGGAAGCCTTCGAATATCTGAAAAAGCGCCGGCGCGGAGGACAACGCTGACATGCGCTTTTCTTTCTTGAGACGAAAGGCGTTTACCGTCACGGAGATCATCATCGCGCTGTCGATCGGCGTTCTGTTGAGCACGATGATCTATCGGTTCATGTGGCAGTCGGGGCGACGGTATTCCCAGAGCATACGGCAGGTCGAAGCCCAGAAAGACCTGCTGCTCTTCGTCAAGGCCCTGCAGGGCGATCTCGCCCATCTGCGGGAGTACCAGTCGGCGGAACCCCGATACTTTCGCCCCGAACGGCAGAATCTGTTCGAGCTTTCTCCGGCGCGTCTCTCCTTCGCTACCGTGCGGGCGGAGCGCATCACCTACACCTTCGATGCCTCCGGGTTCTCTGTCACCCGACGGGTCGAGCCGCTCGATGAGCGCGATCTGTCGATCCGCGAACTGATCATGAAGAAAGTGCAGGAACGGGTAGAACAGTCGTTTGCCATGGTCGCGGGGGACGTCAAATCCCAGGTTCAGGAGAAGGTGAACGAACTGCAGGAAGTGTTCACTCTCGGCGATCCGCGCCGGGCCATGGCCGACCCGGCGGCGCTGACACGGCAGTGTCAAAAGGTATTCGATAAGCTTCGTTATTACACCGGAACAGGCGAGGCGGAACCCCCGTTCGTCGCCGATCTGAAGAATCTGGTGACCACCAAAGCGCAGAAGATGGCGGCCGACATCGGCTACGGCATCGAAGCCGATGCCGAGGAAGTCATGGGAACCCTGTTGACCCGATACTTCCAGATGGAGGAACTCGCGCCTCCGCGTTTCAATCGCTCAGCGGGTACCTCGCGCGTCTTTCGAGTCAAAGGGTCTTATCGCCTCGTGTTCGACGATGCGAGCGAAACTGTTCCAAGCGGAGTGACCGATCAGATCGTCGCCCGATTGCGTGGGTTCCGGTTCTTTCTCGAAAGTCCGAACCCGATTTCCTCGCTCGAGCTTTTCTATAAGGGTCAGGGACTGCTGTTCACCTCAAACGCCCTCTGTCGCTTGCCTCGCACCGCTCAGGAAGACTGGAATCAGAACCCGACGCCGCGGGTCCGGCTGAAGATCATGGATCTCATCACCACCCAGGAGCTGACCGGTCGATACTTCGGCGAGGCGATCATTCCTGATGCAAACATCTTGTACAAAACCTGGGTCGAGATTCCGGAATTCTGGTTTCTCGATATCTTCAACACCGAAGCGGAGATCGAAAAACTGCGAAAGGGGCTGATCAATCCTGATGATGCCGAACCCAAAACCAACTGATCAGCGATGGCTCCGGCCCTCTTCGGAGTCCGCCGGCGGCAGCCGATCCCGGCAGGCCGGTGTCGGCCTGCCTGAAGTACTGCTGTCCGTCCTCCTGCTGGCATTGATTCTCCCCTCGCTGTTCGATCTTCAAAGCGGCTCTGATCGTACGCTGGTCAAAGCCGGAGAGTTCATGGTCGCAAGCGCAGTGCTGCAGAACACCTCAGCCCAGTATCGACTCAAGCCTTTTCGCGAGATCGAGTCCACCACCTTCGGCTTCGATGAGTCGGGGTCGCCGGTCACCTCGGGTCGCCCAGCCTTTCAGGTCAGGATCGACGTCGAGCCGGTCGTCATGCCCAACCAGTGGTCGAAGTACAAGCGCATTTTCATCGATGTGGTGAAGCCGGGCACGTTCTTCGGCACGACGCTTCTGAAAACCGCCCTGATTCGTGTCGCCACTCATCCGGAAGACTGAGATGAACTCCCAAATCCCATCCGAGGCGCCGCTGTCGTTCGCGCGCCTGTTTCTGCTCATCGTGGTGGTCGTCTGCCTGTTCCAAATCTCGCAACTCGTCCATGAACGCGCGCGACCGCCGTTCGCGCCGCCACGGTTAACGCCGTGCGGGCAGATTCGTTTCGACCGCGCCGCGGGGCGCGATCCGGTCTTGCTGACCATGGCCGTCTCGCCGCGGGGCGATGTCGGTTTGCTCGACTCGCGGTCGGGAATCGTACAGGTGTTCGGGGCCGACGGCACCCTGCGCGCTTCGACCCCGTCGACGCTTCCGGGGGCCGGCACCCTGCTCAGGCCACAGGGCCTGACCTTCGGCGACGACGATGAGCTGTACGTCGCCGACACCGGCAACCAGCGTATTGTCCAGTTTACGTCGCGTGGAGAGATACGCGTCATGGGGCAACCCGGCATCTTCAACGGTCAATTCGTTCTGCCGACCGCACTGGCGTTTCAGAACGGCAACTTGTACGTTCTCGATACCGCCCTCTGCCGCCTTCAACTTTTCAGCACCGACGGCTCGTTTGTCGCCAGGGTCGGCGAACGCGGACCATTGCCGCATCAGTGGCAGCGCCCCGTCGGACTCGCCCTGGACGAGAACGGCAATCTGCTGGTGATCGACACCGGAAGCGTCAGGGTGACACAGTGCGACGCCTTTCTCGGCTTTCTGCAGGCTAGACAACTGACCGCCGCCGGAGGGTCCTTTCCGGTCAGCCGGGTCGCCGTCGTCGGCAACGGGTTGTCCTTCTTCCTCTCCAAGGTTCGACAGGAGTTGTTGGTCTTTCACCGGAATCAGGCCGTCGCACTGCTCACTCCCACCTCTCTCGGAACCGATAACGCCTACTGGACAGATGTTTGCGGTTCGGCCGACCGTCTGTATCTGCTCGATGCCCGCAATGCCCGTGCCAACATCTTTGAGGTCTTCTGACGTGCGCCCATAAACGGCATTCTTTTTTCGTCACCTCGCTTTCTCACGCCATGAGAGAAGAGCAAAGGGATACTATTCATCATCTTTTGTTCGTCGCTGCCCTCATCGATGTTAATTCGGCTTTGGTGCATTTTCCGGTCTTCATTATCAGCTCGCTTATCGTCGCCTGTTCGATTTTCTGATGACTGGACAATCGTCTATGCACTCAATCGTCAGACACGACCGACTCGGTGAAATGTGGAGACACAGCCATGACACCCAGGGAAAAATCACTCTGGGGTTTGAGAACTCCATATCAGGTTTCCCACATCGGCCGGAGCTCATCCGACCGACGTGAATTTGTTCAGATCTCCGTTGATCAGCTCTTGTGGATGCTAGAGAAATGTACTACTCTAATCGACGGCGATAAGATGCCTCCTGCGGATCGTTTTCAATTCTGTGCCGCGGGAATACTTCCGACCGACCACGGAGTGCAACATGACAGCGTCCAGTCTTCCGGCAGCCCTTCTTCTTTTGGGAAGCGGTATGTGCGGGTTGATTTATCAAATGGTCTGGTTTCAGCAACTGCGTCTGACTTTCGGCACCTCGACGGCCGCATCAGCGGCCGTCACGGCGATCTTCATGGCGGGTCTCGGTCTCGGCAGCCGTCTTCTCGGTCGCCGCGCCGATATGCACTCTCGACCACTCGTACTCTATGGCCGCCTCGAAGTGGGCATTGCCGTGTGCGCCGCCTTGTCTCCTCTGCTGATGAGTGCCGTGCGCTCCATCTATCTCAGCACGGGCGGCACCATGACGTTCGGCATGTTTCTCGGCACCGCGCTGAGAGGTCTGCTGGCACTTCTGGTGCTCGGCCTTCCGACCTTTCTGATGGGCGGAACGTTTCCGGCCGTCGCACGGGCCACATCATCTGACGGCGAAGCTGGAAGAACCGGCCTCGGCCTGTTATACGCGGCGAACACATTCGGGGCGGTCGCCGGAGTTCTGGCCGGAACGTTCTATCTGGTCGAGCGCTTCGGCCTGCAGCACACGCTTTATCTGACCTGCACCGCCAATCTGCTCGTCGGCGGAATCGCCTGGCTCTACGGAATGATGCTTCCGGAGGTGCCCATCGAAACAACACCGAAGGGTGACTTTCCCGGTACTACGGAAGATTCCTCGGAGCCGGTCAGCCTTCGTCTGATCGGCGGAGCGGCCTTTCTGACCGGAGCGACTTTTTTCCTTCTCGAGATGGTCTGGTATCGCATGCTCGCGCCGCTGCTCGGCGGCTCAACCTACTCGTTCGGTCTCATTCTGGCGGTTGCCCTTCTGGGCATCGGGTTGGGCGGGCTTGCCTTCTTCTTCCGTCCGTCTCGCGAACCGGCAACGCTCGGCGGGTTTGCGCTGGCGACGGCAGTGCAGACTTTTGTCCTGGCCGTGCCGATCGCTCTCGGCGATTCCATCGCCATCCTCACCGGACTCATCGGCATCTGGGACACCTTCGGATTCGGCGGCAAGCTGCTGGCCTGGTCGGTCATCGCCGGCATTGTCGTCTTTCCGGCTGCACTGGTCTCAGGCTTTCAGTTTCCGATGCTGCTGTCACTGGCGGGCCGCGGCCGCGCGCACGTCGGCAGGCAGGTAGGGAACATCTATGCCATGAACACGCTGGGCGCAGTAACCGGTTCGATCGCCGGCGGCTTCGGGCTGCTCTCTCTTCTGTCAGCGCCCGGTTGCTGGCGTATGGGCATCGTCCTGGTCGGACTCCTGTCGTTGTGGTTCATCGCTGCCGCCATAAAATACGAACGCCTGCGTCTGGCATGTATCCTTCCTCTTGTCTTTTGCGGGCTCGGACTCTTCCTGCTCGGTTCTGTCGGGCCGACTGCCGCCTGGCGACACAGCGGAGTCGGATTCGGTCGCGCCGATCTGGTCACTATGCCGATCAATGCCATTCGCGAATGGCGAAACATTCAGCGCCGCAGCGCCATCTGGGAAGCCGACGGCCGTGAGAGCAGCGTCGCCTTGACCGAGGCGAACGGGCTTGCTTTCAGCATCAACGGCAAATGCGACGGCAACTCGATCGAAGATGCCCCGACGCAGATCATGCTCGGCATGGTCAGCGCCCTTCATCACCCGTCGCCGAAATCAGCCTTCGTCATCGGGCTGGGTACCGGCTGCTCAGCCGGCTGGCTCGGTGCCATTCCGCAGATGGAACAGGTTGTGGTGGCCGAGCTCGAACCGATGGTGCTCGAGGTGGCCCGTCGGTGTTCTCCGATCAACCATGATGTCCTATCCAATTCTAAAGTACAAGTCAGACTCGGCGATGCGCGCGAACTGCTCTTGATCGACAACCGCACGTATGACCTGATTGTCTCCGAGCCTTCCAATCCGTTTCGTGCCGGCATCTCGAGCCTGTTCACCCGCGAGTTTTATGAAGCCGTGAATCAGCGATTGGCAGCAGGCGGACTGTTTTCCCAATGGGTACAGGGATATGAAATCGATATTCAGACCATGAAAACGGTCTATGCAACTCTCAAAACCGTGTTTCCGCATGTGGAAACCTGGCAGACCAGTTACGGCGATTACCTGCTGATCTGTTCACGCGAGCGTTTGTCCTATTCGCGCCGTCAACTCGAGCAACGCCTGGCCGAGGAACCCTGGAAAGGGGCGCTCTGGCAGGGATGGCGGGTCAACAGCGTCGAGGGGATATTCTCTCACTACGTGGCGAATGCCGATTTTGTGAACCTGGTCACCGCCACCACCAATGTGCGCGACCATCTCTGCACCGATGACCGTGTCGCCGTTGAGTTCGGGCTGTTACGCACGATGGGTCGCAAGAACCTCGGCATGATGCAGGCGTTGCAGGTCGAAGCAAATTCGAACCAGCTTCAAAAGCCGGCGATGCGTGACGGCAGCCTGGACTGGCAGGAAGTACGCGACCAGAATCTTCTCGCGCTTACTTTATCGAACCAGGAATGCAAGACTCTTGACGAGCCTGATCGTGGGTTTCTGCTGCGCGTGGCCGCCCACACCAACTATCGACGTGAAAACTTTCGCGGATTCGTTCAGAACTGGAGCGGTCAGGATCGCAAACCGACCCACCCGGGCGAATCCTTGATGCTGGCTGAGTCGTTCGCCCGATTCGGAGCGCCGGAAACCATGGCAATGCTGGAACCCGCCCAGGCGGATTTCCCGGGGGAATCGCAACTGATTCTGGCGACCTATTTCAGCGAGATCGGCAGTCACACCGAAGCCCTTGCCTGTTTTGAGAAAGGTTTCGAGATCTTCCGACAGAGACCGTTCCCGGTCGAGCCGATCATTCGACGCGGTATGGAAGTGGCGATGAATCTGGCGTTGAAACATCCGGAACTGGCACCGAGACTGGTGGAAAGTCTGCGGCGCCCCTTCCTGCTGTCAGCGGTCAACGAGCTGCGCATTCAGGCGTTGGTCGGGATGTTGCCGAAGCTCGAACCTGTCCTGGTTCGCGAACTCTGTCACGCGCTTGAACCGCATGTTCCATGGCAGGACGAATTTCTGACGATTCGGCGCAACTGCTACCAGGCGACCGCCGACCCCTTGCTCGCGCAAGCCGAAGCCGATCTTCGCGACTACCTTGCCGGCGAACCCAATCGCGGCGGCACCGACGCCTTTTTGAAGTAGTCCTTCTCTGCGCGTTGAGATCGCTCGTTTGTTTTGCTACACTGAGTGCAGTTCGCTTTGATATTCCATTTTCACAGGGAGTTTTTCGGATGAAGCGTATGATTTTTTGCGTCGCGATTCTGGCCTGCGTTCTCAGCACGCCCCTGTTTGCCCAGCAAGACGACCTCAACACAACTAACCGCGTCTACTTTCAGGAACTGACGAATCTGGCCTTTAACGGATACGGGGACATCGATTACTGGTCGAAACAGGCGAAGCTGATCGCTTTTCGCTCCGCCGTGCATCTGACCTCTGTTGCTGTGACGATCAACGCTGATCGCGACCACGGAGACCGCCGCATCGCGAAATTCAAGATCATTGCCGAACTGAACAAAGCCATGATGGGAAAAGCCAAAGACTTCGCATTCGGCGGCTACGGCGACACCGACTACTGGAGCAAACGCACCAAGCAGTTCGCCACTGAGATCGCCATGCACTGCTCGACCATCGCCGGCATGTCAGATAAGGTCATGCTGAAGGCCATTCTGCCGAAAATCCTGAACCTGATCAAAGCCGCCCAGAATGCCGGTTTCGCCGGCTATGGCGATGTTGACTACTGGAGCCGCCGCTGCAAGGCTTTCGCGACGCAGGCCATTGAAATTCTTGGCGAAATCAGCACCGAACTCGCCACCGCCGTCGTCCAATAACCCCCTCGTTTCGCCAACCGCCCCCGAAACAAACGTTTCGGGGGCGGTTTCGTCTCTATAGTAACCTCTGTCTCGAGTCTTCACCGGGACGGCTCATCACGAGCCAACGCCGCCGTCACCTGCACGAGATCACCCTTTACGGAAGCGAGTCTTTGAACACGTTCTTGTACCAGTTGTATAACTCATTGCCGGGGCAGTCGGTTTGTGCGAGTTCGCGATGAGCGAAGATTTGATCCCGAGTGAATTTCAGCGCCTTCATATCGCGGCGCACCAACGCACTTTCCCGGGTTTCAATTGTACACATGAGCGATTTTTTCCAGGTAGAG
>CAYYIY010000039.1:0-11674 GCA_964472075.1 uncultured bacterium
GTCGTTCGGCCAGCTAGAGCCACGGCTCCACCGTGCCCTCGCTGGCCTCAGCCGGAATGAGCACCTCAGCCGTGAAGACGCCGGCCTTTTCCGGCGACATCTGCCACGGCCCCAACCAGCGCCCGTCGCTTCGGCGAAGAGCTATCTGCACCTGGGAGGCGTTGACGGCGGTAGTATCGTGGTCGAAAAGGTAAAGAACAAGGCTCTGCCGAGCTCCGGGAGCCAGGAGTGCAGGGGCACTCAAATGAAAACGCAGCGTCGACAAGGGAAGCGGCAGAAACGTGCTCATGGAGACAAACCAGAAAATGAGCCACACCCAGCCCGCGACGCGAGCCAGGCCCAGCAGGAAGCCTCTCGAGAAAATATGCTTGAACACGAGTGTACCAGCAGAAAAGGTACCATTCGGACGTTCTTCTGTCAACAAAACCGGCTTTCTGACAGGATTTCTGACTTTGCACGCCGATATTTTTCCGTTATACTCCGTTCGTGACAACCGAATTTCTCACGGTGCAAATCGAGCGGGTAACCTACACCAACGCCCAGAACGGGTATTCGGTGCTGAAGGCCTCGAGCCGTGGTTTTCGGGAATTGATCACCCTGGTCGGAGTGTTTGCCAACATTCACCCCGGCGAAGAACTGCGTGTCACCGGCACCTGGGCCTGCCACCCGCAGTTCGGCCGGCAGTTTCACGTTCAGCATTATTCGACGCTGAAGCCCGCCACTTTGAAGGGAATCGAAAAGTATCTCGGTTCAGGGCTGATCAAGGGAGTAGGGCCGGTGACCGCCAGGCGGCTGGTCGCGCAGTTCAGCGAACAGACGCTCGAAATCATCGAACATCAGCCGCAGCTGCTTACGTCGTGCCCCGGAATCGGCGCGCACCGTGCAGAGAAGATCATTTCAGGGTGGCAGCAGCAGAAAGCCATTCAGGACGTCATGGTATTTCTTCAGGGGCACGGTATTTCAACCGCTTATGCCGTGCGTATCTTCAAGCATTTCGGCAGCGAGGCGGTGAAAAAAGTCGCCGACAACCCGTATCTGCTTGCCTACGAAATCAGAGGCATCGGATTCAAGACCGCCGACAAAATCGCCGCCGAGTTCGGTATCTCCGGCTCTGATCCGCGCCGGCTCGAAGCGGGTGTACTTTTTGTTCTGGCCCAGCACCTCGAGGAAGGGCATCTTTTTCTACCTCACCCGCTGCTTGTCGAGAAAAGCCGCGAGATCCTTCAGATCGAGCAGTCTTCAGACATTGAGGCGGCCATCGAAGCCCAGATCACCGCCGGCCGCGCCGTTTCACGCACCTTTCGTGATCAGCGCCTGATCTACCTGCCATTTGCCTGGCGACACGAACAGGGCAGTGTAGATCTTCTGGAAAAGCGGCTTCAGCAACAAACGACCATCGCGCGCGAGCGTCTCCTCGATATTCTGCAACAAGTCGAGGCCCGCGCGCAGCTTCGGCTTTCAGACCAGCAGAAGCTGGCTGTGGAAAAGTCGCTGCGCTCCAATCTGCTCGTCATTACCGGCGGCCCCGGCACAGGGAAAACCACCACGCTCAACTCTCTGGTTCAAGCTCATCTGCTCGCCGGACGTGAGGTGGCTTTGGCCAGCCCGACCGGACGCGCTGCCAAGCGGCTGTCTGAAGTGACCGGCCTTGAGGCCCGAACCATTCACCGATTGCTTGAATTCGACCCTTCCAAGGGCGCATTCAAGCACGATGGCAAGAACCCGTTACGCTGTCAAACCCTGGTCATCGATGAAGCCTCGATGCTCGATCAAGAGATCTTTCATTCCGTGCTCAAAGCTCTGCCGCCGATGGCTTCGCTGCTTCTGGTCGGTGATGTCGACCAATTGCCTTCCGTCGGCCCGGGCCTCGTGCTTAAAAGCTTGATTGACAGCGGTGTCGTGCCGGTGATTCGTCTCGAGACGATCTTTCGCCAGGCCCAGGGATCATTGATCATTGCTAATGCCCACAAGATCAACACGGGTCGGTTTCCACACCTGCAGGAACCGGACGGAAAAACGTCGTGTGATTTCTATTTTCTCGAACACGCCGACAAAGAAAAGCTCGTTACCCAGCTCAAGACCGTCATTTCCTCGAGTCTGCCCAAAAAGTTCGGCTATCATCCGATTCACGATATCCAGGTATTGACCCCGCTGAACCGCGGGCCACTCGGAGCTACGCTCCTGAACCAGGTGTTACAGGAAACACTGAACCCGCCATCATCTGAGAAACCTGAACTGGTACACATGAATCGCCGTTTTCGACCCGGTGACAAAGTGCTGCAGACTCGCAACAACTACGATCTCGAAGTCTTCAACGGTGACGTCGGCATCATTCGGCAGATTGAACCTGAAGATCAGGAAATGATCATCGAGTTCCCGCAGGGGGAACGGGTCTACCAGAGCAGCGATCTGCTCGACCTGACTCACGCATACGCCATTTCGGTGCACAAATCGCAGGGCAGCGAGTATCCGGCCGTTGTATTGCTGCTGACCAACTCACATTATGTCATGTTGCAGCGCAATCTGTTGTACACCGGAGTCACGAGGGCTCGAAAAACCCTGGTACTGATGGGGACTAAACAGGCAGTAGCGCTGGCCGTGAAAAACAATCGCGTCATTCACCGCTACACAATCTTCGGCGAACTGCTTCAGGAAGCCTTCGCAGCGAAATCAGGCTCGGCACATACGGCAGAATCATCCGACAATCGCACCGGACCAGGCGGGTTCAGAGAACAGGAGTCGTCGTTCGGCAAGGGCGACTGAAAAAACCCTTCAGAAACAGGCGGCCGGTATTCGCGGCAACGGTTTTCAGCGAGTAAAAAGAATGTAGGCGATGTTCATGATCCAGGTGATGCACGAAAGCAGCGTCAGAGCCTGTGCGTAGCTGTACACCAGGTATTTTTTCGAGGCGATCCGCGACACGGTGTATATATTGGCCAGCAGGTTTTCCTTGAAACGAACGGCTTCCGTGGCCTGAAACTCGTGAATGTACCCTTCAGGTGATCGTGTTTCGACGATGTGGCCGTAAAAAATGATGCCGCGGTTCTTGTCTTCCACCTGGGGGAGCTTTCTATTCATGATGACGTTCATGGAGAGAAGGATGGAGACGACACAGAGAACGAAAAAACCGCCGAGTAACAGCATGCCTGCGCCGCTCGAGGCTTTTCGAAATGTCTCGATGAATGGGGCGATCGAGGCGATGAAGATCGAGTTGATCAACAGCAGGCCGTTGGCTTTCCCATCGGCGAACTGGATCAGCCCTTGGTTGTAGTTTAAAATATCAAACGCAATGGTGATCTGATGTTTCAAAGGCATTTCTTCACGATTACGTTTATCGAGTATCATGGGGCACTCCAGGTATTGCGATCTTTCAGACGGATTTACGGATTTCATGATACCACAGCGCATTATTTTTTGCGTTTTTCAACATTTCAACAGCAGTCCCCAATCCCACATCCAGACGTGCTGTACACAGATCTCGCCACGCCATAATCCTCTGAAATTCGGGTTTGATATGCAAGATGATCGGCCGGTTCCTTGACGGTCCCCCATTCGTTTGTTAAAATTGAAGGAAATTAGGGAGAAATCCTGATTTAGTCTACGTCTTCAAGGGGGTACGGTATGAATCGCCGGCGTAGTTTGAATGTGACCATCTGCATTATTCTCTCGTTCCTTATGGCGGTTGACTTCGCAGCCTTCAACCCGACACCGGTTCGCGCTCTCGACAAGAAGAGCGTCGCGGTCGGTCTCGGAGTAGGTGCTGTAGCCGGTGCTGGTATCGTCATGGCTGCTCCTGCGATCGGCAGTGCGGTAGCCGCGGCCGGTGGTATTGCCGGAATTGGAACGGCCATCGTTGGTGGTATCGCGGCAGCGGGCGGCGCGGTTCTCGGCGTGCTCGGGGCCATTGGTGGCGCGATTGCCGCCGGTGTCGGTGCCGTCGCCGGGTGGGTGGCGGGCATCATTGCCAGTCCCCTGTTCATTCCCGCTCTGATCGTCATCGCCGCGGTTGCTATCGGGTATTACCTGTATCGCCGCCACAAGAAGAACAAGGAAGCCCAGGCGAATCAGCCGGTCATTCCAAATGCTGACGAAATCGTGGTGACGCCCGGTGACTACGACATGAACCCGGTCATCCCGCCCATGAATCAGCCGATCAGCGACAACGATACGATCACGATTCCGGGTACTCCGGTCACCGTTGGACAGACTCCCGCGACCAACCAGACTCCGACCGAACCTGTGGTGGTTTCCACCCCGGCGGAACCGACGACGACTACGACCACTGTCACCCCTGAGAATCTCGCTCAGGCTGAAAAGGAATTCCAGGCAGCCTACCAGGAGTACATAACCCTGATCACCACGGGCAAACAGGGCAGCATTCAGGAAGCACTGAAGAAGTATCGCGACGCCTATAACAACTACCTGAACCTCAAGCGCCAGGCCGGTATCAAGTAACCCCCATCGTCAGATAGTAAAAAACCCAGTCGCAAGACTGGGTTTTTTCTTTCCACAAAAAACGATGTCACTCTTTTTCAGTCACTGGTTCTGAGACGGTTTCTGTGCGAACCTTACGGAAAAAGGTGAGCACGGTATCGCCGAAATTTCTCTCATCGGTCAGTTCAAGACGCGGACGACTCTCGAAATGCAGTTCGTCTTTCTTCTGTCGTTCGATCATGAACAGCGTTCGATCATGGAAGATCGGACAATCGGGAATCAGCTCGAGCACCGGGTCGAGCAATCCCTTCAGATACGGGGGATCAATGGCCACAAAATCGAACGGATCGGCTTTGTACCGTTTCAGGAAGGCAACACAGTCTTCCTGGAATACCTGAGCCTTGGCCGTAAAACGGGTTAACTCGAGATTCTCGCGAATCGTGCGGGCACAGAGCGGCAACTTGTCGACAAAGACGGCAAATTCGGCCCCTCGCGACAGGGCTTCGATTCCCACACTTCCTGAGCCGGCGAAGAGATCGAGAAACCGTGAGCCTTCGATCCGCGGAGCAATGATGTTGAAATACGAGCCGCGCACGCGACTCATCGCCGGGCGGGTCTTGCCTCCGCCTGGCATTTTTAACATTCTTCCCTTGGCTGAACCTCCGATGATGCGCATTTCAGCCTCCTTCCATGAATTTTTGCCAGGAATCCCCGAAGCTCGCCCGCATGCGATCATAAAACCAGGTTCGTACGGTTTCAGGTTCCTGCTGGAGAATCTGTCTCGCTCGTTCGCGGGCCTGCAATATCCGTTCCGGGTTGTCGAGATGAGCCAGAGCCGGGTGATTCAAGCCGCTCTGGCAGGTACCGACGAGATCTCCCGGGCCGCGAAAGCGCAAGTCAGCTGCCGCAATGGCAAACCCGTCGACGGTGGAGCAGAAGATCTGCAACCGTTCGTTTTCGTCAGCGACATCGCTGACGATCAGACATTTGCCTCCGTGTCGCCCACGGCCGATGCGCCCTCGCAGCTGATGTAACTGGGACAAACCAAAACGTTCTGCATTCTCGATCACCAGCACCGTTGCATTCGGAAAATCCATGCCGACCTCGACGATCGTGGTAGCGACCAGAATGTCGATCGCACCGGTACCGAACTCTCGCAGGGTCTCTTCGCGTTCAGTCGCAGCATCCTGCCCAGTCAGAGAAACGACGCGCATCTCGGGCATGGCTTGCCGTAATCGGGTTTCCGCATCACGCACCGCGCCCCAATCGGATTTTTCGGTTTTTTCGATGCGCGGACAGATGTAATAGACCTGTTGCCCGGCGTGTACGCAACTCCTGATTTCATCGAGCGTCTCTTTCCACGTATTGTACAAGTGTGTCGTCACCGGAAGACGCCCAGGAGGCAGGTGAGAGATAACCGACACTTCGAGGTCGCCGAAGGCGGTCAAAGCCAGCGTTCGTGGAATCGGCGTGGCCGAGATCATCAACAGGTGCGGTGGTACCGAGCCAGGGCCGTTCATCCCATCTCCATCGCCGCCTCCGCGCCGCATCAAAGCTCTTCGGTGTTCGACGCCGAATCGCTGCTGTTCATCGATCACGGCAAGACGCAGCCCCGGAATCACACAGCCTTCCTGAAACAATGCATGAGTGCCGAATACATAAGACACGGTTCCGTCGCGCAGCTGTCGATGTACCAGTTGTTTTTCGCCTGTCGAAAGACTTCCCCCGAGAAAGGCGGTTCTTGTCGAGCATTCCGGAAAGAAACGCAAAAAGCTGCGTTCATGCTGCCTGGCGAGAATCTCGGTCGGTGCCATGAAGGCGACCTGACTTCCGGGCTGCAACCGTTCGACCAGTATACGCATGGCCAGAAAAGCCACGACCGTCTTGCCGCTGCCGACCTCGCCCTGCAGCAGACGATTCATCGGTCGTCCGAAACGGTGAGTGATCGAGCCGAATTTTCCGGCGAAAGAATGTACCGATTGCTCGCGAACCTGACGGCCTGATGATGTTGATCCGATCATGTCGCGAACGATTTCGGCAAGACAGTGTTTCTGATCATCGGTCAGAGGGTAGGGGAGCGCCCACGGAGATTCCAGCGGTTCTGGAGGCGGAGTTTCGATGGTCAGACTTGCTCCGAACTGCTCGCGACGTCGCAACACGGCCATCTGAAACAACACCATGTCGAGAAAAGCCATGGCTTCGGCACTGCGTCGCGCGGCTTCCAGATCGGGCGGCCAATGCAGTCGACAGATCGCCTCCTGCAGACGGTCGAATACCGACGATGCCTGCTCGTGCGGAAACGAAGCGTCCCAGTTCATTTCCGATAAGACCGAGGCTATCAGCTTGCGCAGCCACTTGTGAGTGATGCGCGCGTCGGTCAGCGTTTTGCCGGGTCGGTAGACCGGAGTCAGGCGTTCGGGAAACGGGGCTAAGATCGGCTCAGCGGCGTCTTCCCATTCGGGGTTGTCGAGAAAGGCGATCGAACCGTTTTTCGCCCCCTTGCCGAACAGGAAATACTCGGCTCCGGGCTTCAGACTGCGCGCCAGATAAGCCTGATTAAACCAGCGAGCCCGCGCTTCACCCGAGGCGTCTCTGAACAAAGCCCAGACAATGGCGAGGTTGCGGCGAGGCCAGGCAACCTTAACCTGCTCGAGTTTGCCGCGAAACACTCCCTGCAGCGTTTCATCGCCGCGGAGAGACGCGAGAGGCATGACGCTTCGGCGGTCTTCGTAGCGTTTGGGGGCGAATCTCAACAGGTCGAAGACATTCAACACCCCTGCATCGCGGAAGGCGCACGCACGCTTTTCCCCCACGCCCGGCAGTTGCTCGATCGCCAGACCGAGGTGTGGGGGAACGGATGGGCGATTAGTTTTCCTGGACGTAGAGCTGTTTGAGAACCATGAACTGATCGTTCATGTGAGCCAGTTCCCAACCATGTTTCCCGGCTTCGTCGAGAATTTCGCCGAGTCGGTCGAGAAAATCGGGACCCTTCAAGGGCTCGAGGTCGTAGGTCTTATAGTTGAACAGGCGGTTCACTTTGGTGAGTTTCATGGCTGGCCTTCCGTTGGGTTCTGAGACGGCGCTTCGATCAGCGCCCGGTAGTGCTGGTATCCCTGCAGCAGCAGCCGCGCCCCTTCATACGGGTCGGGAGCCTGCGAGCAGGTCTTCAACGCGGTATTGAGACAGGCGAGAGCCTCGTCAGAGTGTCGGGTGGCCTGGTATGCACAGGCCAGCAGAAGGTTGGTGTCGACGTCTCCGGGCGCCAGATTCTTTGCCTGATCGAGTACCTTAATCGATGCCTCATACTGACTTGTACGGAGCAAAAGCAAAGCTAGCTTCTGGTACAAGATAGGATTTCGAGGTGACAGTTCGATGGCTTTCGAAAGCAACTGAACGCTTTCTCGCGTCTGGTTGTTCTGCTGGTAGATCTGCGCCAGTATCAAATACGCTCCGAGCAGCTTCGGATACAGTTTCAATGCTATCGCCAACTGCTCTTTCGCCTTATTCAATTCTTTCAGAAAGTAGTACACCGTGCCCAGATTGTAATGAGCCTTGACGATGTCGTTCTTCTGTTGCAGGGCGAGTCGGTACTGCTCTCCGGCTTGCTCATACTGCTGGGACGCAAAGTAACAGTCGGCCAACCCCATGATGGCTTTCAGGTTTTTCGGATACTTTTTCAGTATCTGTTGATAAATCTTCTCGGCCTCAGTCAGTTCGCGCGCATTCAACGCATGCATCGCGCGCTGCAGTTCGATGGCGCACTGCTCGTCTTCCTGCGGTTCCGTAGTCGGTACAGGAGCAGTGGGTGATTCCGGGCGGGATGGGGCGCTCGCGCCCGGTTGGTCGACCGCACTCGGCTTTTTATCAGACTTTTGAGCCGCCTTTCCCTCAGTTGTTGCTTGAGCCTTCTTCGCCTCGGGCTTGGGAGCGGGGCTGGCATCGACAATCGTGAGTTCAACCGGCGCGGGTGTTTCGGGAGCCGGTGCCGGCGCGGGCACTTCCGGGCGCTCTTCGACCAACTCGGCAATAATCTTGTTGATCTTCTCGGCCACTTCGCTGTTCTGCGTGACTTCATGCCCGATTTCGCCCAGAACAAACGTGCCTGATTGCCTCGATTTGGCGTCGATGCTCTGCAGCAGCTCGGCCAGCTTGTCGAGCACCGAGTAGTCTTTCCAGTTCCAGAGAGCGCGAATCGCGTTGCCCTTCACGCGGTTGTCCTCATGCAAGAGCAGCAGTTTCAGTTTGGTGGCGATGGTTCCGCCGGGGTGCGTCGGAGAAACTTTCTGAAGAGCATCGATGGTATTCGCGACCACACGGGCATCGGGGTCGCCGAGAAACTGGACCAGGAGATCTTTGAACGAAGCATTCTGCGTTTCGCCGAGGCATGAAATAAAGGTGGCGCGTACGACTTCATTCGTCTCGCGCTCGAGTCTTTGCGGAAAGATCTCAGCGGCTTTTTGCAGATTGCACCGGGTGATGGCCAGCGCGGCTTGCACGCGTACGTCCGGGCTGGGGTCATCGATAATAGCCTCGAGATGAGGAAGAGCGTTCGGAGATTCAATCTTTTTCAACGCGTTCACGGCGTTGCGGCGCACGTCCGGGTCTTCGTCCTTCAGCGCCAGAGCGAGTTTGCCGATGAATTTCGCGGCTTTGATCTCACCGAGAGCGAATGCCGCCGATGCGCGCTGCCACTTGTCTTTCTCGTTGAGCATGCGCCCCAGCGTATCAGTGACGTCGTAGTCTCCGTACTTCCAGATCGCTTTGGCAACATTGGCGCGCACGCGATTGCTCGGGTCTTCAAGATACGGCTGCAGAATGCCGACGATGGCACTTGATTTGATCGATTCAATGGCCTCGATGGCATTGGCGCGAACCCGGTCGTCCTCGTCCTTGAGGGCACCTTGAAAGATGGGAAGCAATCTGTCGGAGGACATTTGTCCGAGGGCGATGATGATGGTAGAGCGAATACGACCGTTTTTCTCGAGGGTCAGAAGTCGTTTGAGCAATGGGGTCGCCAGCGTATTGCGCAGTTTCCCGAGCGCGGAGATGGCGGAAATGATCGCTTCTTCCTCGAAAAAGACCTGATTCTGCTGTTTCTGGCTACCGCCGGTCGAGATCATGTCGGCATAGGCGTTGAGCGACTCGACCAGCACGTTAAAGGCCTCGTCATTATTCATCATGCCCAGCGCTCGGGCGGCGTTGAAACGCACTTCCGAATTCGGGTCGTTCAACGCATTGATCAACAGCTGAACGGCCCGCTTGTTCTCGATGTTCCCCAGTGCAAGAGCCATGAAATCCTGAATGTTGTCGCTTTCGTAGGTCTGCAGCAACACATCTGTGGCTTTTTCGCCCTTGAACTTGGAAAGCGCGATGGCCGCCTCGCGACGCTGGACGTAGTCCCCCTTGCGAAAGTTCGCGATCAGTACTCCGAGAAGCGGCTTCAAACGAGGAATGATAGCTTGAATGTCAGTTGATCCCATGCCTGTTTCCTGTAAATTTTGGCCAAAGTGTATCACACAAGAGAAGGTGTGGAAAGTGATTTGCGGAGTGATATACTGATAATCATCATGGCACATGAAAACAGTCTTTACGATCTGCTGAAACTGACCGTCGAGAGGAAAGCATCGGATCTGCACCTGAAAGTCGGTGTTACTCCAGCGATCCGCATTGATGGCACAGTAACTCCGGTTGAAGAGTTCCGTTTCTCGCGTCGCGATTTCGACCGTCTGCTCGAGACGCTGTTGACCGCCGATCAGCGCGAGCAGTTTCGCCAGGCGCTCGAACTGGACTTCGCCTACGCGCTCGAGGGCATTGCGCGCTTTCGCGTGAATCTGTACCAGGATGTCTACGGAGTGGGCGCGGTCTTTCGCGTGATTCCCCGCGATGTGCTAAGCTTTGACGATGTCGGCCTGCCACCTGCCGCGCAGAAACTGATCGAGCAGCCGAACGGCCTGATTCTCGTGACCGGCCCGACCGGCGCCGGCAAAACCACGACGCTCGCCAGTTACATTCAGTATGTGAATCAGAATGCCCGCCGCCACATCGTTACCATCGAAGATCCGATCGAATATCAGTTTGAAGAGGAGATGTCGATCGTGACGCAGCGCCAGGTCGGCATCGATTGCCTCGGATTCTACGAAGGCCTGCTGACCGTTCTGCGGCAAGACCCCGACATCGTTGTGGTCGGCGAGATGCGCGACCCGAAAACCATTGCCTTGACGCTGAACGCTGCTGAAACCGGGAAACTCGTTCTCGCGACTCTGCACACGACTTCCGCGGTTCAGACGGCCGAACGCATTGTCAACGTCTTCCCCGAAAATCAGCAGCGCCAGGTGCTGCATCAGCTCTCGATGGTCTTGCGCGGGGTTGTTTCCCAGACGTTGTTGCCCCGTGTCGGCGGCGGGCGGGTCGCGGCGTTCGAGGTGCTCATCAATACCTCGGCCGTGCGTGCCATTATCGGCGACGGCAAGATTCATCTGCTGCCGTCCTTTCTCGAAACCGGTACCGAGATCGGCATGACCACCCTTGAAATGTCCATGTTCCAACTTGTGAAACGCGGCTTGGTACGCCAGGAAGAGGCAATGGCTGCTGCGCCGAACCCGGCGGCATTCAGAAAACTCCTTCAGGGGGCACGTCTGTGACCACCTCACGATTGAAATCTTCCGGCCCGCTGCGCATTCACAAGTATTTCGACCTCGCCATTCAACGCGGGGCGTCAGATCTGCACCTCTGTGCAGGCAGCCCGCCGACGCTGCGCATCGGTGGTCGCCTGGTTCCGCTCCCCGAAGAACCGCTGGCGGGGCAGGAGATGCCCAACCTCTTTCTTCCATTGCTCGACGTTCGCATGCAGGAGATGCTGCAGAAGAATCTCGAAGTCAACTGCATGACGGCCTACAACAACAGCTGGCGCGTGCGCGTCTGCGTCTATCGGCAGAAGGGCTGTCTGTCAGGCGCGTTTCGATTCATTCCGTACAAGATCCCAACCGTCGACAACCTGAATCTGCCGTCGAAACTTAAGGAAATCGCTTTACTGCCGCGCGGCTTGTTCCTGGTGACCGGCCCCGCCAACAGCGGCAAGTCGCATACGCTTGCCGCCATCGTGCACGAGATCAACAAGGCGACGGCCCGACACGTCATCACGATTGAAGACCCGATTGAATTCGTTCACCGGCCGCGACGCTCGATCTTCACCCAGCGCGAAATCACGACCATGACGCACGATTATCAGGCCGCGCTCATT
>CAYYIY010000039.1:11684-28692 GCA_964472075.1 uncultured bacterium
CAGGATCCCGATGTCATTCTCGTCGGTGAAATGCGAGATCTGCAGACAATCGAGATGGTACTCACCGCCGCCGAGACCGGTCACTTCGTGCTATCGACCCTGCACACCGTCGGCGCCGTCGAAACGATCGACCGTATCATCAACGTGTTTCCCGGGCATCGACATGAGGAAATTCGATCTCAGTTGTCGCTTTCGCTGATCGGATTGATCTCTCAGATTCTGCTCCCCGGACGCAATCGTACCGATCGGGTCATGGCGTATGAGCTGCTGATCATGAACCCGGCCATGCGTAACATGGTGCGCGAACGCAAGACCAACCAGCTGAAGTCGGCCCTGATGCTGGCCCGCAAGGAAGGCTGCGTCACCCTCAAGGACAGCCTCGCCGAACTGATCCGCGACGAACGCATCGACGCGAAGCTGGTGAACAACCTGATCAAGGAGATCGTCGAATGACCTTCGGCACGGAACTCGAATCCTTCCGCTTTACCAAAGCATCGCGGCGGCTGCTTCGTCCTGTCACCGAACGGCTCGCCGCCATGATTGACGAGGACAACGAAGCCGAAGTCAAGTTTCAGTGCCTGATGTCACTCGGACATATCGGCGACCCGATCTCGCTGCCGGTCATGCAGAAAGCACTCGATCTCTACCCGGACAATCCCGAGCCGATCGTCGCACTCGGATACTATCGCAACAGTTCGCCGGTTCCGAAACTGCTGAAGCTACTCGAGAATCCCGAATTCGAGTTCAAGGAAGAAGTGGTGCGCACACTCGGCGAAATTGCCGATCCGATGTCCGGCAAAGCCCTTCTACAACTGCTTCAAGACCCGGAGCGCATGGTACGTTACTACGCCGCCTGGGCGCTCTTTCGTCTCGGCGGCCGCGATGTGGCCCAGAACCTGTGTCGGCTGCTTTCCGACCCGGACGAATGGATCGTCATCAATGTGCTCGAGATTCTGTCGCAGCTCAAAGAACCGGAGGCCATTCCGGCGCTTGTCGGCCAGTTCGAGATCGCGCAGGACGCGCGTCTGAAGGCGATCATCATTTCATCGCTGAGCACGTTTCGCGAACCGAAGCTGCTGCACCTGTTCGAAGAAGGGTTGAAATCATTCGACCCGCGCATTCAGGCGAATGCCGTCGAAGCTCTGGCGAGCCTGAAGATTCCGGCGCTCGAACTGAAACGCAAACTGAAGAAGTTTTTGACGCATACCAACAATCGCGTTCGAGCCAACGCGGCTATCGCGCTTTCCACGATCGAACCGGAGGCCGTCAAAACCGAGCTCGAAAAGATGCTCAACAGTGCCGATGTGCCGACCCGCCGCTCGGCCGGGTATGTCCTTTCGAAGATCCAGATGTCTGATCGCGATCTGATGATCGATCGTTTGCTGGCCGATCCCTCGTACATGGTGCGCAAAATCGCTCTCAAAGCGGCACTGGTCATGGATACCGAGATCGGCACCAATCGTATTCTGCCGCTGCTCAAAGACAAGAACCCCTGGGTGCGGAAAGAAGCGGTCGAGTGCGGGCGCAAGATCTCTCGCTTTCCCGTCGACCCGGTACTCGAACTGTTCAAGAGCGAAACCAATCCTCCGGTCCTCGAAAGCATTCTCGATTTCATCGTCGATCGCAGGCTGAATCAGGCCGTAGCGCTGATCGTGTCGAAAATCAAGGCTCAGCCCGAAGAATCACTCGGGAAGATGATCGGCACGCTGGGGCGGTTGCAGGCGCGCGAAGCGCTCTTCGACGTGCGCAAATACCTGCCGCCCGCTGACGACGCGATCATGTCGAGGTTCTATGTGGCTCTCCTGTTGCACGGCGAACTGAACGTGTTTCAGGAACTGCAACAGGGGCTGGCAGGCAGAACGCGCGACACTGAACAGATGACGTGGATCAAAGCCGCCGGCGAAATCGGAGCTTTCATTCAGGACCCCGAATCATTTTCTGAGGCGTTGACGAAAGCGTTGATCCCCGAAGTGCACAAGGACATGGAAGGCATCGCCGGAGCGGCCCCGCCGCCTTCGCGCCCGCCGGAGGAATCCGTGTTGCACAAGTGCTTCGAGCTGTTCCAGCAGGAACGCTACGATGACGCGATCCCGATTCTGGTCAAATATCGCCAGTGGTTTCCCGAACACCAGGATGCGTTGTACCACCTGGCGGCCTGCCATCACCGCAAGGGAAGCATCGATGAGGCCATTCCGTTACTTGAAGAACTTCTGAAACTGAATCCGGCTCATGTTCAGGGCGGTCTGCTACTGGGTCAGATCTACTTTCAGCGCAAGGACTGGCCGGCTCTGGCCGTTGCGTATGAGAAGTTCCGCTCGCACCTTCCGGCCAACGACAAAAAGGCTTTGGCGCAGGTACAGGGAGCACTCGGGCTGGCGTATTTCCATCAGAAAAAATACCCGAAAGCGCTCGAGATGCTCAAGGCCGCGATGTCGATCAACCCGCGCGACCTGAGTTCCGCGTACCATCTGGCGCTCACGTACATTGCGATGAAGGACCACGGCTCGGCCACCCGCATTCTGCGCGCGCTGCAGAGCAACCTGCCGCCCAACAGTCAGGTGCTGAAAAACGTCGAAGACCTGCTGCAAAAAATGGAAGAGGAAGGATAGGTTCGGTTTCGGCTCAGGTTTTCCGATATGAAGAAAGACGCCTCGTATGGTCGATCATCAGGATTAGTGGAAGGGAACGTACATGCCTGATTTGCTGACGCTTCTCAAAGACCTTCGCCAGACCAATGCCTCGGATGTGCACATCACACCCGATACGCCCGTTTTTGTACGCAAGAACGGTTTTCTCGAGCCGCTGAAAGACTGCAGGTTCAGCGAAGCGGATATCAAGAAGATCATTCTCGGCACCAGCACGCCCAAAGCACGTGAGATTCTGGGCAAGAGCCGCCAGGTGAACTACGCGTTCATCACCGAAGGCTTTCCCTATCGGTTCGCGGCGTTTTTCGACAAGGGACGGTTTGCGGTGACGATCCGCATCATTCCGGCTGTGCCGCCGAAGTTTGCCGACATCGGGCTTCCTGACACGCTGAAAAAGGCATTGGCCAAGAATTCCGGCTTGATCATCGTTTCGAGTCCTTCGGGCCAGGGCAAGACCACGACAATCGCCAGCATTCTCGACTTTATCAACACGCATTTCGAGAAGAACATCATCACCATCGAAAATCCGGTGGAAATCAGGTTCAAAGACGACAAGTCTTCCTTCATTCAGCGCAGTATTCCGCTCGATGTGCCGAACTTCTTCGAGGGCCTGGCGGAAGCCTATCGTCTCGACCCTGACATCGTCGTCAGCGACTCGCTGAACTATCGCGATGCCATGGACCAGGCGCTGTTTCTGTGCGAAGCGGGCTGTCTCGTCATCGGCGCCACCGACGGCGGCACCTGCCAGCAGGTAATCGAACGCATCATCTGTTCACGACCGGTCGAAGAACGAGACTCCCTGCGCGGCAAACTGGCAACGCATCTGAATGTCCTCATCAGTCAGAAGCTCGCGCCGCGCTCAGACCACCCCGGGCAGGTGGGCGTTTTCGACATTCTGGTCAACACGCCGCAGGTGAAATCGCTGATTCGCAATGAGAACCTGGTCATGCTCAAGACCATTCAAGAGCAGGATTCCGCCTCGAGTATGCAGACATTCGACCGACACCTGATGAACCTGGTGCGCCGCAATGTCATTTCCACCGCCACAGCCGTTTCGCTGGCCGACGACAGCTTCGAAATGGCCGCGCGTTTCAGCACGAAGGGGAGGGCCTGAGCATGGACCTCAAGCAACTGATCAACACCGTGTTTCAGCAGGGCGGTTCGGAACTGCATCTCAAGGTCGGCTCGCAGCCGCTGATGCGCAAGAACAAGAATCTCAAGCAGCTGCAGATGCCGGCAGTACAGAACGAAGACATGATCAAGGTCGTCAAGTCCATGCTGCTGCCGGAAGAAGCCAAGAAGTTCGTCGATCAATCTTCGTTTGAAAAGAACGTCATCGGTGAACTGCCCTGCAACTACCGCCTCAACTTTTTCCGGTCACAGGGGCAGATTCTCGGAATCGTACATATCATTCGTCAGGCGATGCCGAGTTTCGCCGAGATCTCGTTTCCGACTATCTTCGACTCCCTTACCAAAGCGCGGCAGGGGCTGTTCATCATTGCCGGGCCGGCGCGTTCCGGCATCTCAACTTCACTGGCCGCCTTCGTCGAACGCATCAACCAGACAAGATCGGCGCACATTCTGCTGATTGAAGATCCGATCGAGTTTACGTTCGAGCCGCGTCTGGCGCGCATATCGCAGCGACAGCTGAAGAAAGACGTGCTGACCGTCGAGCAGGCGATCAATTTCGCCAAGCGTAGCGATGTTGACGTGGTCGTCATCGGCGATGTCAAACGCGAGATTCCGTACAAGACGATTCTCGAGTATGTGAACGGTGGTCATTTTGTCGTTCTAAGCATGCAGACGCTCGGCATTCAGAACACGCTCGACAAGATCATCATCTCTCAGCGTGAAAGCGAACGCGAGCACATCTGCAACATGCTCGCACGCGACCTGCTGGGCATCTGCTCACAAGCTTTGGTGTACCATGCCATTGAGCAGAAGCTGATTCCGATTCACGAAACGCTGATCATGAACAACACGATGAAGGGCATTATTCAGAAGGGGCGCATCAACCAGCTCGAAGCCAATATCATGAGTGGCGGCGAGGGAAGCTTTTTGTTTGAACACAACTTGAATCGTCTCGTGCGTGAGAATAAAATACCCAAGGACTCGGCCGACGGGTTCATCAACTTTTATCGAGGGTCACGCGCATGAAGCGAAGAGATACGAACGCCGGAAACCGCACGGGACTGACGCTCATCGAAATGAGTGTGGTCGTGGCGATCATCGGCATTCTGTATCTGACCGTCATGCCCATGTATGCCTCGACGATTCAGCGAGCCAAAGAAACCGCCCTGCGAGAAAACCTGCAGGTGATGCGCAAAGTTCTCGATCAGTATTACAAAGACCACTCGAGCTGGCCCGAAAACCTGGAATCACTGGTTCAGGCCGGGTATCTGCGTGCCGTCCCGGTCGACCCCATCACTCAGAGACCGGACACCTGGGTCACGTTTCCATCAGAACTCGGCGAAACCAATGTATTCGATGTGCAGTCAGGCGCATCGGGGAAAGCACTCGACGGTAGCTTGTACTCCGAGTGGTGAACGCCGCGGTTCCTTTGTTTCATTCCCGCTCCGGCACTGCATTTACCGTGCTGGTGATTCTGCTGGTTGTCACAACGATAGGCTTGAGTATTGCCGTGCCGCGCCTGCATCACGCGGTTCGCCGGCAGAAGGGTGATGAGACCCGAGCTATTCTTGCCGAGTATCGCCGCGCGGCGGATCGCTTTTTTCGCGCCAACGGTCGCGCCCCGATCAGTCTCGATGAGATGCTCTGCGATGCCTCCGGACGCCATTTTCTGCGACGCGTCTATGCCGACCCGAACACCGGCCGGTCGGAATGGGAACTCCGACAGGTTGGCTCTTCCACCGAGTTTCGTTCTCTGGCGTCAGCCGCTCCCGTCTTTCCGCTCGACTGAACCGCCGACACGCGGTAGAATGGCATTGCGCTCTGGCGCACACACCTTCTTCCCGACGGAGGCATCCGCATGAAAGGTTACACCTTCAAGCATTTTCGATCGCATCTTTCTGTCTTGCTGCTGGCAACTCTGTTGCTCGTATCGGTATCCGTACAGGCTCAACCGACCCAGCAACTGCTGAAGATCAATGTGTTCGCATTCATGAGTCCGGAAATCGAAGAGCAGGCAGAAGCCTTGAGTACCATCTGCGCCAAGTTCGGACTCGCTCCATTTCCGTTGAATGGCTATCAGATTCATTGCACGTTATACATGACGGATTACGCTCCGGACAAGGTGGATACCTTGAAGCAGGCTCTTCAGTCGCTCGCGTTCCGCCTGGCGCGGATTCCGGTGACAACCACGGGCCTGTATCGGACTGACAACGACTGGCTTTTTCTGAACGTCGAACGTTCGCCCGCTTTGCAGGCTCTTTCCGACGTCGTGGTCAAAAAGTTGTCTCCCTGGCGGGCGCCGAAGGCGAACCCTCCCGACTGGATCAAGGACAATCCGGTCAAACTCGAGAACTTCATGAAGTACGGAAGTCCGAATGTTTTCGCCGGCTTCGAGCCGCATCTGACGCTGCTGGCCAAAACCGATTCCGGCAAACTCAACGAGATCGAAAAGGCGGTCGCCGCGCAACCCGAACTGAACCAACCGGTACGCGGATACGTCGCCGGTATCGGCATGGCCGTCGCCGACCGCAACGGTCAGATGAAAGAAGCGATTCTGATTCAGCCTTTCAAACGCTGAACCGAAGAGTACGAGTTACTTAAACGCCGCGCGGTCTCCAGATGAGAGATCGCGCGGCGTATGTTATGGAGAAAATCAGAGTCATCGCCTGAACTATTCTTTCGTGCTACATCTGACTATAGTCTCTTGCCAGGCCGCCTTCGCCGGTCTCCTTGTACAAAGAGGGCAGGTCGTGCCCGGTTTGTTTCATTACTTCGACGACTCTGTCGAACGAGACGCGATGCACGCCGTCGGAAAAAGTGGAAAAGATATTGGCATCCAGAGCCCTGGTCGCGGCGAAGGCATTGCGTTCGATACAGGGAATCTGAACCAGGCCGCAGACGGGATCGCACGTCATGCCAAGATGGTGTTCGAGAGCCATCTCGGCGGCGTACTCAATCTGCGCCGGGCTTCCCCCGAAAAGTTGATTGGCCGCGCCGGCGGCCATCGCACAGGCCACGCCGATTTCTCCCTGACAGCCAACCTCAGCCCCTGAGATGGAAGCATTGTGTTTGACGATGTTGCCGATGAGACCCGCGGTCGCCAGGGCCCGCAGAATGCGAGCCGTGCTGAAATCGCGCGAGGTCTGCAGATGATAGAGAACCGCCGGAACGACTCCGCTGGAACCACAGGTCGGGGCCGTGACAATACGCCCACCGGAGGCGTTTTCCTCGCTGACGGCAAGGGCGTAGGCAAACACCAGACCTCGCGACTTGAGGGTCTGCGTATAGCCTTCGGCTCGCACATGGTATGAGACAGCCTTCCGTCTCAGATTCAGCGGGCCGGGAAGGGAGCCTTCCTCCTGCAGACCTTTTTGCACGGCCGATTTCATGGTCAGCCAGACCTCTTCGAGGTAATCCCAGATGTCTGATCCTTCAGATTCGCGAACATACTCCCAATAACTCTTTCCCCTCTTTTCGCACCAGGAGAGGAGTTCCGTCATCGTATTCATTTCGTAGATCTCGCCGTTCTGCCCCTCTTCGGCTCCGACCGTTTGGCCGCTCTCGTCAGAGAGAGCTCCACCGCCGACGCTGAATACCGTCCAGCTTTCGAGCTCTCTGCCTGCAGAATCGAAGGCCTTGAAATTCATGCCGTTCGGATGTCGGGGCAGGAACACCTTCGGTTGCCAGATGATTTCAGTCTTGGCTCGCGCCTCGAGAACCGAGAGAATGGCGGTGTCGGTCAAATGTCCTTTGCCGGTTGCCGCAAGGCTACCGTACAAGGTCACTTCGAACGAAGCGGCGTCTTGATGTCGCTCACAAAAGATATCAGCAGCCTTTTTCGGCCCCATGGTGTGGCTGCTCGAAGGTCCGTTCCCAATTCGATAGAGTTCTTTCAAGGATTTCATTTCGTTAGTCCGAGTTGGTGAATTTCTCTTGTGCACATTCTATGCGAGATACCGCTCGTGCGAGATGATGACAAGCATGACACAGAAGTTTGTACTGCATTATACCTGAATGCGCACATCTGTTTCCAGATGAATACGGACCCTCGATGCCGGGACATGTACACGCGTTTTCTCGACTGAGGAGAACGCGCGAAGTATTCTGTGTTGTTTTCAGGATGTGGAATTCGCGGCGAGAAACGGCGAAGGCTTGCCGTAGGGGGTGATGATTACATCGCATTTGGCGCGCGTGACCGCAACATACAGCCGCGAGCGTTCACGTTGCTCTGATTCATACCGCACCGTGGAATGAGGCGGTTGCAGCTCCGCCAAATCAGCTCGACGAGCAAAATACCTGCTTCGAGCGTATTGCCCAGCCCTACGGCTTCTTCGCGTGCGGTTCAGAGAAGCGAAAGCAGAGACTCGGGAGTGAAGGCTTCTTCGAGTCCAGGGAACTCGAGAAATGGACTCACGTCACGAACCACTTGTTTCCATGAGGCTTGCCTGATCTTATCCGCGAGAACGATTTTCCAATCGGAGGCGGAAACTTTCGAGTTCATCTGACGAAGGGCGTTTCGCAAAAACGCAAGATTGGGTGACACGCGGTTTCTGGAAACCAGCCAGAAGATATCGAAGCAGTCTCGACCTTTGGTATAGGGACGCGTGAAGAGAGCGTTGATTTTTCCAGCCAGCAGTGTCGGCAGATCGTTGTGCTTCAGTGCCAGCGGAAAGTACTTGTTCACCAGAGTCACGGTTGCCTTGTTTCCTCGCGGTGGACGGGTATCGATCTCGATCTTTATCATCATTTTCTTGCGAGGGTCTCGCGAAATGCCGGTTTCGAAAAGCACACCGGCGAAGGCAACTTCCAAAGCAATCACTGACTCGCCAAGTCGATCTTTCACCGTCACCTGATACCCAGCCGCGACGAGATCTTGCTGCAGGCGCTGAGCCATCTGTGCTGAATCGATTCGACCTTTCACCAGTGAGAAGTCCAGGTCTTCCGAGAAGCGGGGAAGATCGGCCACAAATCGCAGACAGGTGCCGCCCAGAAACACGCACTGTTGGAAGAACTTTTGCTTCTGCAAGCCAAACAGAATGAACGACTGCAGATACTCTCTGAGCACGTTGAGTTTGTCAGGAACCGGCGCGAGAATCTGCAACAAGTGGTCTTTCACGGGCTCAATCCCTTCCAGTTTTCGATGAGAGTTTGGACTGCCTGGCGCACGAAGCCGAGTCGAAACTTCTCCGCGTATTCCGTGAGTTTGCTTCGAGAGACGACTCGCGGGTTCTGCAGTCGCAGTTCGGCGAGGTATTCGGGCGTCACCCGCTGACCACGAAGATGAAACAGATCGAGAATCGCTTTTTCCGGTACGGCCATGTACGCGGTTTGTCCGTTCTGTACGATCGCGGAGTAGCCCCAGAACAGGTCTTGTCGAATGTGCTGATACACGAATTTCCCCAACGGGTTCGTGAAGATATTGGCCCGCTTCGTGGTGACGCTGGTAAAAGCGAACACAGCATCGGGAATCAGCCCGTGATACTGCAGGGCGGTATGCGCCGACAGATACGATGGGCTGAGAAGTCGAGCGGCAACCGCGTGCGGATACACCTGTCGAACGGCAAAGCGAGCCGGCAGAAGAAAGACGTTGTTGCGAAGCTTAATCAGTCTGCCCGCATGAACCCACCGCGCTGTCTGCACTCGTTGCGCCCCGACGCTCTCATAGAAAGGGGCCAACTGGTTCCCGTCAATGACCGGGTCACCGTTGAACGCATCGAGCAACTCCTGATACTTCATTGCACAATATTAACATGTATGTATATATCATGCAATGTCTATGTCTTTCCTGCGAGTCATCCTTACGCATTTCGCTCAGGCTGCACAAGCAGAAAATCTTCGACGTTTGCCGGGGTTACGGTCATGGTCGTCGAAACGGAATAGTGATCAAGGAACGTTCGAGGAATTCGCGTGCGCGCCTTCGGATTCCACTTGAACTCGTACGCTCCCCACGCCCCATCGATTTCTTCAATATAGTCGATCTCCTGCTGGGTCGTGGTACGCCAGAAATACGCTTGTGTATCGGGGAGAGAGTATTCTCTAATCTTCAAGCGTTCGCTGACGAGATAGTTTTCCCAAAGAGGTCCGGCGTCGTTTCTCTGTGACAATGGAAGATAGTTGCCCAATACAGCATTACGGATTCCGTTGTCATGGAAATAGAACTTCTTTGCTTTTTTCAACTCAGTTCGGACATTTCGACTGAGAGCCGGCAGACGAAAGACAATGAAGGCCTTTTCCAGAACCTCAAGGTATTTCTCGACTGTGTGCGCGTCCGCTCCGACGATCTGTCCCAGTTCATGGATCGATACTTCGCTTCCAATCTGCAGTGCCAGGGCTTTGAGTAACTTCTCGAGTAGTGCCGGCCGGTGGAGTTGTTCGAGAAGAAGCAGGTCTTTGTACAGATAGCTCGAAGCCAGCATTCGAAGGCGAGAACGTGCATCATTTGGTTCGGTCACTATCTCGGGATAACAACCGAAAACAAGGCGTTCTTCCAGGTGGCGTTTTTCCTCGAGCAGTCCATGATGAGCGACCAGTTCCGCAAATGACAAGGGGAAAAGAAGATGCTCGAATTTTCTGCCAGTCAGCGGTTCACCGGTTTTCTGAGCCAGATCGAACGATGATGAACCGGAAGCGATGATCTGCACGTCTTTGACGCGATCGACGCCGATCTTGAGAACCAAGCCGATGTCAGGAATTCGCTGTGCTTCATCGAGAAAAACGATACGAGCATTACCAAACACTTGCTTGAGACGGGCTGGATTGGGTCGCAGGAAGAGATCTCGAACATCCGCGTCGTCAGCATTGAGAGAAAGCACCTTATCAGAACGGCCTTTCAGCAGTTCCGTAACCAACGTCGTCTTTCCGGTTTGTCTGGCTCCGAACAGAACAAGAGCCTTTCCCCGGAACAACTTCCTTTCGAGCGTCGCCTGCAAAGTGCGAGGAATCATAGGTGTATTATACCAGAAGTCATAACATTATGGAATATATTCCATAAATATACATATTATTATGGAACACATTCCATTTTCTCGATTTACAACGCAAGATGCACAGTCAGTCAGGCTTTGACGCTGAGTCACGGGTTCGAGGGTTTCAGAATGCCCTCTTGCCATCAGCGTCTTGGATTACACTATCGCATCGTTTTCTCTGGTTTCGTCGGCCGGGGCGGCTTTTCGGGGAAAAGAAAAACAGGGGTCGAAACCGGTGGTTTCGACCCCTGAAGAAACTTCAGTGATGAAGCTTACTTGCCCTTGTTGACCATGTCTTTCAGTTCTTTGCCGGGCACGAACTTGGCGACCTTCTTGGCCGGGATGGTGATGGCCTTCTTGGTCTTCGGGTTGACGCCCTTGCGAGCGGCGCGCTTCACGGTGGTGAAGGAGCCAAAGCCGACCAGCTGGATCTTGTCGCCCTTTTTGAGGGTGTCTTTCACGACATCGACAAAAGCGCGCAGAACGTGATCGGATTCCACGCTGGTAATAGCAGCCTTCTTAGCCACGGTGCGGATCAATTCAGCCTTATTCACGAACGAACCTCCTGAAACATTGATGGAATGTGATGGTGTAATGCTTATAGCAGATTTTTCCCGCATGCGCAATAGGTCTGCAAGAAATTATTTTTACTTTTCTTCGCCCTGCGCCTTTTCCTGAAGGATCGACCGCGCAAACGCCCGTCCCTCGCGGCCGACAGCCCCCAGCATGCGGGCAATTTCCGCCTCTCGTTTCTTGCCTTCGACTTGTACAATGTCGATTTCGGTTTCTTCGCCCCTGATCTGCTTTCCGACCACAAAGTGAGTGTCTCCCTCCTTGGCGATTTGATGCAGATGGGTCACCAGCAACACCTGCTTTTCACGAGCGAGTGTTTTCAGACTCTTCGCCACCTTCTCGGCGGTCGTGCCGCCAATGCCGGTGTCGACTTCGTCGAAGATCAGCGTGGGAAGCTCGTCATCGCGAGCCAGCACTTTTTTCAGTGCCAGAGCCACGCGCGACAGTTCGCCGCCCGAAGCGATCTTCTTCAACGGGCCGGCCGGAGCCCCCGGATTGAAAGCCACTTGAAACTCAACGGTTTCAGCGCCGTCCGGGCCGGCTTCACAGGCCGTCAGCATTACCAGCAAGCGGGAACGTGGGAAGCCGAGACCTTCCAGTTCCGCCGTCACCTGCTTCGAGAGCTTGTCTGCCAGTTTCGCCCGTCGCTCGCTCAATTTGCGGCACGCGACCTCGAACTGTTTCTCGACGTCAGCCAGCTCGCGGCGCAGTTTTTCAAGAGTACTATCCGGAGCCGTCAACTCTCCAAGCTCATTCAGCGCTTCTTGCCGCAGAACAAACAGACCCTGACAGTCTCGACCATACCGACGCTGCAAACGGCCGATATCCGCCAGCCTCGACTGCAGATGCGACAAACGCTCAGGGTCAAACACCAGCTGCGACGCGAATCGCTCGAGTTCACGCTCGATGTCGGTCGCCTCGAGGTGCAGAGACTCGATGCGCTGCAGAAATTCCCTGGCACCGGAATCATGTTCCGAAGCTCGTTTCAAACCGTCGCGGGCGGTACGCAACAACTGCACGATTCCGTCTACGTCCTCCGCGCCCGACAAGGCTTCGCGGGCGGCGCTCACTCCCGAAGCGATCGATTCGACATGCATGAGACGATTTGCTTCGTCTTTCAGTTCGTTTTCCTCTTCGGGGGAATTCAGCCCGAGCGTTTCGAGATCCTTCAGCATGCGTTCGAGTTCTTCGATGCGTGCCGTGCCGCGGTTCAAGCGTTCTTCCGTGATCTTCAGACGGTCGATGATTTCGCGTCGCGCCTGGTACAAGTTACGATACTCAGCAAGAACCTTTTCATGGGCCTCACCGCCGGTGCGATCGAGCAGCCGGCGTTGCACCCGGTTTTCAAGCAACGTCTGATGTTCGTTCTGGCCGTGAATTTCCATGAGATGCACACCGAGCTGACGCAACGACTGCGCCGAGGTCAATACTCCGTTCACCAGCACCTTGTCGCTTCCCTCGGTCTTGAAGGTTCGGGCAATCATCAGACGGTCGGGGTTGTCGGGGTCGGTCAGCCCCAGTTCCTCGACAGCGCTCTTCAGCTCCTGATGGTCTTTCACATCGAAGACCGCCTGGACTTTCGCCTGACCACGCCCGGGGAGCACAAGTCCCGAACGTCCTTTCTTGCCCAGCAGCAACTTGATCGATTCAAGCAACACGCTCTTGCCGGCCCCCGTTTCACCGGTAATCACATTCAGGCCTGCACCGAACTCGAGCATGGCTTTTCGTATGAAGAGAACGTTTTCCAGATGCAGTTCGCAGATCATGATTCGTCTTCCTTCACTTCCCGACTGACTTTTTTCTTTTTTCCGGAACCACTTTTCTTCTCGGATTCAGAGCCGTTCTTCTCGCCTCCGGAACCGGACTTTTTCTCGACCTTTCTCGCCGAGGCGTTTTTCTCTGTCGTTGTACCAGTCTTCTTCTTTTTGCCGACCGGTTCACTCTTCCCGTCGTCTTTCCGCTTTGTCGAATCCTTTTCTGTTTTGTCCGATGTGCTTTTTTTCTTCTGCGGCTTCTGATCTTTCTTCGAGGCTGACTCGTCTTTTTTAGCCTTCTTTTCTTTTTTCTCGTTTTTCTTTTTCGTCGAAGGCTTGAGCGTACCAGCACGCGCCTTTGAGGTATGCGGTACAGGCGGCCGATTGCTCCAGAACCAGCGACTCAAGCCGCTTGGCATCGTGGTGGTCACATCTCGCGCCGCCGTTTTCCGGCTCACGGCCGTCTTGTCTGCAGCCGGCCGCGCCTCGACTTTGCCCGTCGAAGAACCCGAAGGAATGCGGGGTGGGGTGATCGGCGGCTGTTTCAGCAGAAAAGCCTGTCGGTCGCCGCCGGTGATCTGTTGTTCGATCGGAACCGTCTCGCCGGGGGGGAGCAGCGAGGAACTCAGACGAGCCAGCTTTGTGCCGGGGTAGTAGAAGCCGAGAATCTGGTTGCGCGAATAGCCGAGCAGCGCCATGCCGATCGCCCCGTCCTGACACATCCCGACTCCGTGCCCACGCGCTCGACTGGTCGCCTGCCTGGCCTCAGACCATAACAAGAGACTGTTCCAGCCGGCATTGTCGGTCTCGCGGTCGCCATACGGTTCGTATTGGCTGCCTTCGGGGCGCTGGGGCAGGGGAGTTTTCTTTTTTGTCTGCTGCGGCAGACGGCAGAATGGCGAGTGATTGCCGAAGCGATCAGGGTGAGACGGCAAATACGGCACGACGGGGCCACCCCAGACGGCATCGCATGACCTGAGTTCTCCGCCACAGTTGGCGTGGTACACGGAATTGGCGATCACGCCGTCATACGTGAGTACCAGCCCTCTCGTGTTGGCAACGGCTATTGAAGCTCGTGACGACTCGTAGCGCATACCGCCGTAGGCCTGGCAGTGCTGACCATCGCACAGATAGAAGCCACCGGGTGCGTGCCGCTTGAGATTCCGGACCAGATAGGTGCGAGCGGCAACGGCCTGAGCTTCGAGCGCAGCATCCGGAGCATCTTTGCCGATTTCGCAGGGAACCACCGAGCGCAGGTACTCTTCCGTGCCGATGAGGTTGACGATCAGCATGCGGCCGCCGAACGGCACCAGCTCGATTGAGCCGCGATAGGCACGCAGGTTTTTGGCCGTCGTTCCAACCCGGGTGAAATGCGGCCCTTTTCCGATCGGGGTAAAGGCCAGTCGCTGTCCTGATATGATCTTCACTCCGACCGCGAGCTCGAGATGCAGTTCGTCTCCGTGGATGCGCGCCAGAAGTCGCGTACATGGCCCCGAATACAGCGACTGCCGATGATACAAATCAAAAATTTCGATGTTCCCGTCACCGGGTTCGAGAATCACTTCGCGCGGCACACCGATTTGGAACAGACCAATACGCAACGGAAAGCCGAGTTCGTCCGGGTAGGCGAACGCCTGTCCTGCCGTCAATACAAGCAGGCAGAGAAGACCGACGAGATGGGTTCGCGCCGACATGCGCGCATTCTAGCGGCGAACCCCGCACGGGTCAATAGGCGAACGCATGTCAGGGAATCTTCGCCGTCAGCCAGTCGACAACCTCAGAGCCGCCTTCACCGCGAACGGCGTGCTTGTGCAGCCAGGCGACAGCCTTTTTCGCGGCTTTCTTCCAGGTGGGTTCTGCGTCGGCGGCACGCTTTCGCAACAGGGCAACGGCGAGAGCGGTCGCGAGGGCCGTGTCGGCGAGATTCCGATCGGAAACCGACAGCAGGGACGCCCAGGTCTGCAGGTCGGCATCAGCGACTCCGAGCAGCGAAGCAAACTGTGGCGACGGCGGGAATGATCCGTCCGCGAGTTGCAGCTGCAGCAGGTCGAGATACCAGACACTCGCTTTCTCTCGCCGCGAGCCGCCGGTGGGGAGCGCCAGACCGTCTGTGTCGCTGTCGACTTCCCTGCAGCAACACACTTTTTTCGAAGCGGCACTTCCCATTCGCGTTTGATGATTCAGAGTCGACATCGAATACAACGGCATGACGCTGTGCGCGACCGACGCCAGGGTAGACAGGATTCCCGAACCTGCACCCATCGGGGCTTTGCCGCCATGCCAGCCGGTGGTCACCAGCACCGGAATACGGCGCAGTTCCGCCCGGGTCTTCGTCTTCTGTTCCTCCGACCGCTCTTCAATCGCGATCAAGCTGGTATTCCGGCACAACACGCCGTATTCCTTCGACAGCCCGACGAGATCGCTTTCACGCAAGCACTTCCGGCCGGAGACTTCTGAGAATTCGACCCCGTCTTCGATTTCCTGAATTGCGCGCCTGGCCCAATGTCGGGCAATCATCTCACCGTCTTCCGTCGGGCGAATCGCTGCTTCCCAGCTTAGCCGGCGGCCGTCGAGCATACCGGAAAGCTTCACACGCAGGCTTTTCGGCAGGTTCGCACCGGCGGACAGTCTGGCGATCACCAGCAGAGGCTCAGATGAAAACACGGGCGGAACCTCGGCCGGCGCCATCTCGGCTTCGAGACCGCCCCAATCAATGCGAACATCATCGAGCATCGGGCTGTCGATGCGACCGAACTGCCGCAACACCTTTGGTTCGATGCGCTCTCCGGGAAAGATCGCTTCAAATGCCCCGCGGCTCTGCCGGGCCAATCCTTTCACCAGATACTGGCCGGCTCCGGCGCCAATGGCGAAAGAAAAGATGCGCGTTCGGCTCGCATGTTTTTTCACGTATGCGAGAATCTCGTCCTCGTTGCTGACCGCACCGTCCGTCATGAGAATCAGAGCATTCGGTTCGGTCTTCGCTTTCGCGGGCGTTCTCTTTCTGCCTCGAACCAAAGCGACGGCGGAATCGAGCAACTTCTGACTCAGACCCTTCTCTTCACCGCCGAAAACTGCCTGAATCGCCGGCAGAATCTCGGTGCCGCCCATATCAGCGTCGATCCTGGCGATTTCCCGTATTGCCCGTTCCAGCGTCTGCTGACTGAACGTCTGATACTCGGGAAACAGAAATCGATAGTCTGAGCCGAAACAAACGATCTGGAAAAGATCTCCTTCGTTCAGAGCTCGTATGCACAACTCCACGGCACGTTTTGCCTCAGCGATCGAATCGCCCCACATCGAGCCTGAACAGTCGATCAGAAAAACCACCTTTCGTTGTGTGGGCGTCTCAGGCTCGGGCAGGTCAGCCCTGAACTCCGCCATCACATAGCCGCGATTGCGCCACATCGCCAGACTGCCGCAGAGCGGCTCCGATTCAGATGTTTCGAGCGAGAGAACGAAGTCGCGATCCATCGCGGTCGATTCCTGGCTGAACGTGATGCGCGCCTTCGTTCCGTTGATTTCGGAACGAATACGATGCGAGGGAGAGTCGATCACCCGAATCGCGGATTCCATTTCAAATTCGAGGCATAGAGTCAGCCCGTATGGCACCGACTCGGCATACGGAGGGGTTGTTCGTTCGATCTCAGCCGCGGCTTCGGGAGTCAGGGGGACAGGAGAGTATCGGGGAGTAATCGACGTCGGAAGCATCAGGCGCAAACCCTTACCATCGCGTGTCGCAGGCAGAAGATAGCGCAGACGAACGACCAGGTCGCTTTTCGGGGGCATATTGCCGATGCTCAATTGGAACAGATCGGGCCGTTCTTCGTCGAGCAGGAAGGCTCCGTCTCCCTTCGACATCGCCTCTTCGTATTTCTCGAACGCCTTTTCTCTTTCTTCGATCTCGCCTTTCAGCACGCGGTCGGCCAGTTGTACCTCGAAA
>CAYYIY010000039.1:28734-51919 GCA_964472075.1 uncultured bacterium
GGAACAGGAAGGTCACCTCCAACGCAACCTCTTCAGAGTTGCGATATCTCTGCACGATCGTGAACTCTCCGGCGATGCCGCAAAAGCGGCCCTGAACGTCGACCCCAAGCAGGGGAATCGTCTTTCCATCCTCAGTGAACAAGCCGGACTTTGTAAAAGAATGATGTGCGTTCATGATCCTGCTCCTTGCGTTTCATCGAATGGTTCGAGAATACGAGCGACCGCTTCACGGACTTTCAGGCGTAACTGCTCGAGCCGCGCCGCAGACAAACGATACTGACCGTTCTGAATCTGCATGTTCACGCCCAGGGCCACGTCGAGATGCACCCACAGTGTCGGCGGCTGACCATGGGCCTCTTCGGGCACAGGTTCGACGGCCGAAGAACCCGGGGCGCGATCGAGACGTCGGCGGATTTCTTCAAGAGACAGCCCTTTCCGCTGAAGTTCGCCGATCAGACGAAGCCGATCGAGGTGTTCCGTGGTGTAATAGAAGGCTCGTCCGCCGCCGAGAGGCGGCGGCAGCAGCTTCTGCTGCACGTAGTAATGAATGGCTCGACGACTCAACCCCGAGAGGCTCGACAACTCGCCGATGTTCAGTTTTTTCTGTTCCATGTCTTAAATATAACAGTTACTGTTACATTGTCAAGTGTCACACCAAACAATTATCAAATGAAGCAGGAAATGTTTCACGCGCACCATAATGTCGTGCGCGTGGGCAATACCTTCCACTTTTTCCTGACGGTTCCTCTCACCTGAACACAGCCCTCGCCACATGGTATAATCACTCGGCACAGAATCATGTAACAGAGCCTTCATCCACGCATCGTGAGAATACCATTTCCAGTGAAACAATGGGCTTCATGAATCAACGATCATTGACTCCAGTGACGCAGGAGAACTTTCATTCCGATTCAGCGGCCAGTCACGCGGCATCGGTCAAGCCGGCGCGACAGTATTCCATCAAGGCGATTCTGCTTGTGCTCTGTGGTTGTATCTGTACCGGCGTCGTCTTCTTCCTGTACCTGACAACTCAGTCCTATCTGGCATTCACGCAGTATATCGAGGATTCGCAAAGGCCTCTGCTTTCCATCGGCCGGTCCTACGAGCGAATGATGGATACCTGGTTCGAGCTGGGCACCATGCGAACCGACGCATATCTTCGCGCCGCGCTTCCCGACCCCAGGAAGGAAGAGGTCATTTTGAACACACTTGCCGAGACTGCTCAAACGCTCGACCAAGCGACTCGCAAAACGGCGTACCGCGATACCTGGAGGCAGATACACCGTCTGCTGCGCGAGAACCTCGATGGATACGAGGAATTCAAAGCGCTGCTGTCCAAATGGATTCATCTTCAGACCGCCGAGACCGGACGGCGTACCCTGCTTTCGCATGATCTGACGAAACTGGTCTCTTCGATGACGGCCGAGATCAACGATCTGCGCAACGAACTCAAGATTGATTCCGACACCCTTGCCGCTCTCCCCGCTTCATCGTCGTTCGCGCAGATTCTTCGTTCATCACAGGATCTGGAAAAACTGCTCGAACGGTATCGTTCCCTTGCCGACCCCGAGAGACCGCTTCGCCTCAGCGTTCTCGAAATGAGCGACCTGGACAGTAGTATGCAGCTGCTCCTGTTTTCCATGAACGCCATGTTGCCGAACCTGGAACAGCACCTCTTCAGCATCGTCGGTCGTCGAGGTTCCTATGTGAACGCGATCAACAATATGAGGAACACGTTTTCGAGGCTGCTCGCCGAAGTAACGGCCTTTCGCGAGTCGTTCCGCCAGATACATCTCACCTCGCTCTCGCTGGAAGAATCCATTCATGATCTGCATGAGCGGCTGAGCGGTTTTCGCACGCAGGGCGTCGATCTGTGTCTGACGGAATCAACGAACATCTGGTCGCAAAGTGTCGAACAGACCGAAACGCTCTTGAGTGAGATCAAGAGTCGCTTCATCGTACGATTCATTTTTCTGGCGGGGTCGATGGTTGCGGCCATTTTCAGCCTCCTGCTTTTTCCGTCCCTGCTGGCGAAACCGCTCGAAACGCTTCGTAACCGGTTTGCTTCGGTTCAACCGGGACAAAAGACCGCTCCTGCGGAACCGTCTGTCGTTCGAGAAATCAGCGACCTGTATCTGTCGTTTGAACGAATGGTTGAACACATCAACCAGAGTATCGAGACGCAGAATCGATACTTTCTGACGCTCACGCAGCTGCGCCGAGTCTTTTTGCCCTTGTATGAACAGGATTCGCAATCGACCGCTTCAACCGAAGAAGTCAGACGAATCGCCATGACGACTCTGCTCGAGATCGTTTTTCAACACCTGCCCTCGCTGGCGCACGCCGGTGTTTTCTCTCGACATTCCGATGAGAGGCTCTGCGAGCATCTTATTCACTCATCGACCTCGGACGATTCTCAGCCGCTGAATCTGCACAACGCCCCCGCATGGGTTCACTGGCTGACGGAAAAAGCAGATGAACAGCGAGAAATCTCCGCGACGGACGAGTTTTTCTGCTTCGGCAGTGACATTCCGAAAGAACATCTTCCGGCCGACCATGCGCTTCGGCAGTTTCTCTGCCTGCGTCTTCAGGTTGCCGAAACCCCTGACGTCCCCTCAACGGAACGATGGTATCTGGTCTTCGCCTTCTCACCGACCGGTACCGATCTCGGACCGACGGATCGTCGTTTTCTGGCCGCGATCGGTCAGAATCTGGCGACCATCGTCGTGATCGCCGGCTTTCTGCGACGAAACCAGCTGCAGAAAGAACTCGAGCAGCAGCTGCAGCTGGCACGCGAAATTCAGGAATCGGCGCTGCCGCGCGAACTGCCGCACCTGGCCGGGCTCGAGATTCAACTTGGCACCTGCATGGCCAACGAGGTCGGCGGCGACTACTGTGCGTTTTTCCCAATCGATGCCCACCGCGTCGGTATTCTGATCGCCGATGTCAGCGGCAAGAATATTCCGGCCGCCCTTCTCACCATGGAAATCAAGGCGACGCTACGTTCGCTGCCGGTCGCAAAACTCACTCCGCGCGCCCTGCTCGAGACCATGAACAGCCTGTTTCAGCCGACCATGCCCGAGGGACATTTCATTACTCTGCTGTACGGCATCGTCGACACCGCAGAACATACGGTCACGCTCGCCAATGCCGGTCACCCGCCGCCCCTGCTGATCGACAGCCGACAGGGACTCTCGATCACCCCCCTTTCCTGGGAAACCATGGGCGCACCCATCGGCCTGCTCGATCTTTCCTATACACAGGCCGAGTTTCCCTTTCCTGTCGGCAGTCGGCTCGTGTTCTATACCGACGGTCTGACCGACATGCGCGATCAGAACCGGCAGCTGTTCGGAGAAAAGCGCCTCTATCATGCGGTATCAGATCTTCAACTGACTTCTGAAGAGCTTCTAAATAACATTCTCCGTTTTTCCAACTCGGACAAACCATACGACGATATGACCGTCATTCTTGTGGATATGCTTGTCGACAAGAGTAAGCCGTGATCAAGTTCGTCGATACACACCACAACAAAGGACCGGGCGACAACTCGCAACCGTTTGTAATACAACGCGACCAGGGAAGGAATCAGATATGAAAATGCTGCGTCTTCGCGGAAAAGTGCTCGAAATCAGTGAGAAGGTTCTGATCGTCACCGATCGCAAGGGAAACGACACGTTTCGCCTGCCGCAATCATCGATGCCCGACCTCGAACCCGGCGATGCGGTTGACTGTTACATTATTCCGCCGACGAATCCGACGAGCCTGTGTCGCGTCATGTCTCGCAAAGACAGAAAGGCGGAAAAACCGAAGCGTTCGAAAGAGGCTGCCGCCCTGCTGCGGGCCATGCTGAAAATGCGCGCAACCCTGATCGCGGAGCAGAACGTGCTCGAGCGCAATGAAAATCCCGACCCGGACGAACTCGACCGTCTCTTCGAGAGGCTGGAATTTCTTGACCGGGGCATAAAGCTCTTTGCCGAGTAGGCTCGACCGCAAACAACACGATCCGGGCTTTTACACCTGGAGTTACGATCCAAACACCTTCCGGCCGATCTTCGGCAGAATCGGGTAGATATCCCATGGGGTCAATAGTACCAGTTGCGTCAGCTTGAACGTGCGCTTGGCGCTCTTTTTCGAACGATGAATCAAGCGTCTCAACGCATCGGTCTGATTGTGTCTGATCTGTTTCGAGATCGTGATATGCGGTCGATAGTTTTCACCATCGGCGTGCGGAAAATGTTCGATCTCTTTTGCCATTCTGGTGCGCAGCGCCTCATGAATCTCGGCCAGCGCGCCCCCCGAAACCACCTTCAAGAAGACGACCGGCTCCGCGTGGCAGTCGAACAGATCAAGCCCGCGCACCGAAACCCTCACCGGCAGATACGGGGCGACGATTTCGGCCATGCGTGGAATCAGACTGACGACGGTTTCCTCTCTGAACGTGTCTGACGGAAAGCCGACATACTTCACCGTCATGTGCGCCACCTCAAGCGGATCAATCTTTTCGCAGAACGGCGCGACCTTTTTCCTCCAGAACACCAGCAGGTTGACGGCCTCTGGCGGAATCATGAAGGCGACGGTATACGGCAGTTTCGGTTTCGGTTCAGTCACGGCAGAAGTTTATCATATCCTGCCCGATTCGCCGCGCGAAAATCACAGTCAGGTTCTCCTTCGACTGCGTCTTGTGACAATACCGATTTTATGGCAGAATGACAACGGAACGCCTCTTCTCATTCAGGCGTGATTTGCCCCTCGTCAACGGAGACAACTGATGCAAAAGAATCATCATCTTCCGATCACATTATGCACGCGGACTCTCATGACCGTCGCGGCTTTTCTTCTGCTTGCCATGCTGCAGCCGATCACTGGGTCAGCGCAAACATTTCGAGTCAACCCCAATCTGATTCTGCCCGATTTCTCGGGGCAAAGCGAGCATCAGGGTAGAAACCCCATGATCTCAGCCGCGCTCGAGAACATGCGCGACTACACCGAGTCGCTGCAGAATGATTTGTCCCTCTTCTGTGGGTCGGTCAACCGCCTCGAAACCTTCTCTCGCGCGATGACTCCGAAGAACCCACTATTTGAGAAGGCCGCCAAAGAGAACGCCATCTCCTCGCCGGGCGAAATCTGGCGTGTCATGAATGCCTGGTTGCACTATCTGCATTACATCGGCCGACTCGAACACCTGGCCTGCAAATACCACTTCTCGATGACCGACCTCTGGAAAGATGATGGCAAGGCCGCATTCGAGGCCTATTTTCTCGGCATCAACGCGAAGCTGGCTCTCATGGTCCATACCTCGAAACTGATGCAGTATCTGCGCGCCCGGCCGAAACTGGCCAAGCTCTTCGATGAACCGTACCCGCCGATGAAGCTGCCGCGCGGCATGCTGCAGAATCTGGCGCAAAGCTGCATACGGCCACGCAATCTGCTCTCGCTGTATACCTTCCATCTCACTCACCTCGACGACATGCGCCGCTTCTATCGCGGCAAGGGCAAGTCTCCGATCGTCGCCGATTCCGCCGGCCTGCTCAAAGCCTACTACGATCGTCATCACGAACTTGTCGACCGGCTTATGAAGCGTATTGCCAAAGATTCCACCTGGTACAAATTCGCACTCGGCAAGCCGATTTCCGACGCACTCGGTCAGGTGGTCGCCCCCATGCAGAAGGAAATCTTCACCTGGGTCGGCGATACGCGCGTCAAACACAAGAATGATTACCTCATCAAGGAACACATGCTTCCTGAGATGCACAAGCGCATGCGCCCCGGAGATCTCATCGTCGAGCGACGCAACTGGTTCCTGTCGAATCTCTTCATCACCGGTTTCTGGCCGCATGCCGCCCTGTATGTCGGCACTCCCGTCGAAGTTGCCGCCAATTTCGATCAGGATCCCGACGTGCGAGAGTATTTTCGTCGCAAGGACGCTGACGGATTGACCGACTATCTGAAGAAGACGTTCCCCGAAGCGTACAAGTCATGGACGTCTCCCAATACGGTAGACGGAAAAACCAATGTGGTATTGGAAGCGATCAGCGAAGGCGTTGTATTCAACTCGATCGAGGAATCCTGCTGTGCTGATTATGTCGGTGTCATGCGTACCCGATTGACGCCGCTCGATGTGGCGAAAGCTCTGGTCAATGCCTTTTCGCTGTACGGCCGCGAATATGATTTCGACTTCGATTTTTCGTCAGAGTCCGAGTTTGTGTGCACCGAACTGGTCACCAAAGCTTACGCTCCCGAGCAAGGCAAGCGCGGAATTCTGTTTCCGTGGTCGACGGCGTTGACGGGAAAAGTCGTTCGCGCCAACGATATCGTGCGCAAGTTCGATCATGAATTCGGCAAGAACAATCAAGACCTCGATTTCGTCTACTTTCTCAAGGGCATCGAACCCCAGCGTCGCGCCGAACCCGGAACCGTTGAAGAATTCAGGCGTTCGCACGGCTGGCAGGGGAAACTTGGTGGCCAATAGCTGCCTGACTACGGCTCTAGCGCTTCTTCTGGCCTGCCTGGCCGTTCCTGCGGCAGCTGCGGATTCGACACCATCTGTCCGGGTTGCACCTCCAGCGGCCAAAGTGGTCTGTCTCGATCCCGGCCATCCGTCGGAAGTCAGCAGCGGCGATGCTCTGCAGAACGGCGTGCGCGAAGTCGATATCGTCTGGCAAGTCGCACAGCGCATGCAGCCTCATCTGGCGAGTGCCGGCATCCAGGTCGTTCTCACGCGGCACGGTGCGCGCGAAATGGTCACCAATCGCCGCCGAGCCGAGATCGCCAATACCTCAGGCGCACATCTCATGCTCCGCTTGCACTGTGATACTGGTAAACACCGGGGATTTGCCGTCTACTACCCGGACAAACAGGGAAAAGCCGAAGGTCGAACGGGGCCGGCGCCTGAAATCATTCGCCTGAGTCGCGACGCGGCTGCCTGTGTTCACGAAGCACTGTGCGCCGCTTTGCCGCCCGATCTTCCTGATGACGGGCTGAAAGGGGATTCCCAGACTTTCATCGGCTCGAAGCAGGGGGCACTCACCGGTTCGATTTTTTCAGAAGTACCGGTCGTGCTTGTTGAAATGGCCGTCCTGAGCAGCTCACAGGATGCCGCGTTCATTGGTTCTACCGATGGGCAGGAACGGATGGCTCGCGCGCTCTCGGATGGGGTACAAGCGGCCCTGGCGAAACTCGCTTCTCACTAGACGTTCGGGCCGTTTTTCCACCAACCACATTTCGAACCACGGCAGATACGGTGCCGTGTGGCGAGAGGCGCTGAGGCTCAGTTCTTATCGGGCTGATGCATCTCTTCGAACTGTTGGTACAGTTGCAGCAACCCAGGGGCAACGAGACTTTTCGGCAGCCGGCGAGCAAAAGCCTGAATAATTTCCTGCCGCGCCGGCTCCGGCGTCGTCACGCCGTATGTTCCGACAATGATTCCATCAGGGTTTACCAAAATCAGGCGAGGCTCGCTCATCTTGGTTGACTGCGCGGCGACGATGTTCAGACCGGCGCGCCGGAAGTCTCTGTCCAGGCTGATGCAGTAGAGAATCATCTTCTGATGCACGAGATCAGATGCAGGATTCCAGACGATCAACGCCGTTGGAACCGGCGACAACGAACGTGTCTCGGCAATGCCCGCAGCACCTCGTTGTAAGGCAATATCGGTCAAACGGAAACCCGGAACCCAGCGGTTCGGATCAAGGTCATTCGAGAGCAGGAGAACCGTTAATGACGCGGTCGTGGAAGCGTCGGTCATGACCACGTAGAGTCCGGGTGACTGCGGCGAATCGCCGGTATTGTTGTAGGCAGAGACGGTGATGCTTGCCGCGACGCCCGGGTCGAAGCCTTTGTTGAACGTGGCCATTGTCGTGAGCGAGGACACGTTGCCGATCTGCCACTCGGTATCACGCCAGATCTTATAGCCGCCGGCACCGGTGACGGAGATCCAGGAGATCGTGAACGACTGACTGCTGACCGCCAGCAGCATGGGGCGAAGCGGGGTTGCCGGCAGCATCAGCACACGGGTTTCCGTCGACAACTCTGAGAACCCGTTGGCATTGCGCGACTGCAGCTTCGCCACGTGTGTCGCACCGGGGGTACAACTTGCGACGATATACGTCAGTGTCTCTGATCCGACTTCCGCGACGGTTTCCGTGTCGCGAAAGACGGTGTATGACGCTGCGCCGGTCGCCGCCTCCCAGGACAAACGAAAAGCGGTCTGCCCGATCTCGCTGACGGCTATCTTGAGAGGAGCAGGGGGCAGCAACTGTACCAGAATCGATTTCGAATCGTACGAGTAGCCCGAGGCATTACGTGCACGCACCCGGACATTCAACAATTCACCGGGAAGAAAACCCGTGAGTGTCACCACGTGGGCCGGGGCGGCGACCATCTGCGAAGGATACCCGTCGATGATGACCATATATTCTTCCGCCGTCGGAACATCACCCCAACTCAATCTGAACGACGTCGAGGTGATCGTATCGGCATAGACACCGGTTGGTGCGGCGGGGCACTGCAGGACAAGCGTTGATGAGGAAACGCCGATCATTTTGCCGCGATGATAGATGACATAATCAATGGCACTCGTGTTCCCGGGGCGCTGAGCAATGACCGTTTGAGAGTTGCCCTTGGTTGACGAGCCGTAGAACGCTCCGTTCAGACGCACCTGATAATGCGTGGTTTCATCAAACGATGAATAACTCGGCCAGGAAACGACGCACGAAACCGGGGTGATCTGCGAAATGGTCGGGGCCGCGACGATCGTCGCCTGCCAGCTGCCAAACGCCGCATTCATGCATGAAAGAACCGCCCACACAAAGAGCATGGCGACACCGATCCGATTGACGAGCAGAAACGCATCAAGCTGTCTGTGCATGTTTTTCTCCCGCGAGTTGTCCCCGGCATTATCGGTCGAAGGCACCGTTCTCTTTACAGGGGTGGATCAGTCTTCCGGTTTCAGGAACCCGCGATCGCGTCCGAGCCAGTAGGCAAGCAGATACCCGACAGGAGCGATGGTCGCCTTGTCGTCACTGCTGTACACAACTTTGCGCGGCGGCTCCTGCCACGGGAAGATATGAGGGCAGCGCTGATGCATGGGAAAAACCCGATCGGCCTGATTGTACATGCGCCCGAAACGATCAGGCCAGGGAAGCAGCCTCACGCCGATTTCGAAACGATGATCAAACGGCTTGACGACCTGATCGACAGGGTAGTCTCGCAATGTCTGCACGGCGGAAGCCAGGATATCCGGAGCGAGCGGTTCAGGCACGTATCCGGCGCGAATGAAGGTATAGAGGCTGTTTCCCTCATCGGCGATCGGGACAAATCCACGCCAGGTGATGTCGCGATACGCTTCCTGGTGTGATGGTTCCGGATCACTTTCGAGAAGCCCGAGCAGGGCAAAGAACGTGATATTCGTGCCGACGTAACTGCGTTGAGCATCGGTCCATTCATCGAGATTCGATCGCGACGCTTCGCGCAGCCAGCTGCCGAACTCGGCCAGCTTCTGGGCTTCGCGCACGGCACCGCACATCAGCACCAGACTACCGATGCTTTCGACCGGTACGGCGATCTTTTCGAGCACCGCAAAGGCTTCAGGCCGGCGACAGGCATCGATAAACCGTATAATCATTCGCGCTTCTGATCGTGCCAGTGACCTGATCAGAGGCTCGAAAGCCGGCTTGAACACTCGGACAATCGCCAGAAACGCCTTCTGCCGATGCAAGACCAGCATGGCCGTAATGCGACTCATTTCCATCGCCAGGTCTTCCCAGATGCGGATGAAAACGTCGTGCCCGCGGCCGAGGTAGAGATCGGTCAACAGCTGTGAGGTTTCCGAAGCGATTCGCACAAAGTCTCGTCGTTTCAGCATCTCGTCGTTATAGAATGACGCGATGGTCGGGTCTTCTGAAATACGAGCCGCGGTTCCGAGCATTAATAGGGCACGCAGCGCTTCACCGCCTCGTACCGGCGGCGGTTTGATCGTGGCCAGAATGGCGGCCACCTCTTCGTCGTACGGAACCAGCTTCGCCAGAATATTAGCCGGAAAATCGTCGACTTTTTCCCATTCCTCGCGGGTCAGGCGGTCCTGGTAGATGTAGCAGGGGTCGATGTTGAACGCTCTCTCGACACCCGTAGAAAAGCGCCCGATCATGGCCAGTCGGTTTTCCACCAGCGAACGACCGATGGCTCTCACGTCTTCGCGAACCGTGGCCTTCAGCACCGGATCCTGAATCAGCGGCCACGCCAGAGCATAGGCGAGAAACAGCCCGGTATATTGATCGCGAGACGATGACGGTTGAAACAGGCGATTTGAATACGTGCCGACGCCCGGCAGGCGGTTGCCGATGTGGTCGATCCAGGTTGGGTCGACAAACGATCGACCGACGAACCCGGGAGACCCGCTCATCGCCTGCAGATGATGAAAAGCCCAGAGGTTTTTTTCCAGATTGCGCAGCGCGTCAGGGTCTTTGGTCACGCGATACCGGTATACCTGTGATGCCGCGTAGGCTCCGCTCCAGATCAGGGAATCTCCGCCGCCGCGAATCCTGCTGAACTTCCCTTGATCATCGAGATGAACATCGAATACCAGGCCTTCAGGGCAGTGGTTCTGCTGAATGAGGCGGTCGAACGAGGACGCCTTTTCCGCCAGAGGGCCGGCGGACAGGGGCAGACAGAGGCAGACCAACAGCAGTGAGATCAGTCGCTTGAACATGCGCCCTCCTGACGAAGAAGATTCAGAAGCAGGGTTACGGCCGGGGTTGGCAGACCTCTCGTTCACACGTGCACCAACTGATCGCCCAGGGTTTTCAAGCGCTCACAGAGGGTTCTGATCATCTTGAGCGCAAAGACGTTGTTGTCCTGCAGCATTTCAAGAAACTGTTTCTGCGTCATGCCGAGCAGTGAAGTCGGCTCGAGGGCAAAAGCAGTCGCCGTGCGCGGCGAGTTGCTCATCAGGGCCATCTCTCCGAAAAACTGGCCTGGCCCGAGCGAAGCCAGAATCAGTGAATTGCCGTTCGGACGGCTGCGCTTGATCTGCACATGCCCGTCGAGCACGATGTAAAAAAGATCGGCGGCATCGCCTTCCCAGAAAATGACTTCATTGGTCTTGAATTTCCTGATGAAACTCTGCCACTGATTCCCATTCAGGAAAGGACTTTCGTCTGCCATGGTTCCGGATCCTCCCTTGATTCCTTTCTGTTCGCAAAAACGCCGCCCGGCACACGACCGAGCGGCGTCTCTACAACACGATCTTCAGAGCGTTTTGAGCAGCTCGCGCGCCTTGTCGGCCATTTCCAGAATGCGCGGTTCCTGTGAATGGGCCGCGACGAAATTCAACTGCGGCAGAATCATGCGCAGAACCGGCTTGAAGTTCGACAGGCCCGATTCTCCCTTCTTCTGCGTCAGATACTTGATCAGAACGCCGGTGCGAATCACGTCTTTCTGCTTCAGATCCTGAATCAGCAGCTCGCCGATCGTTTCCTGGGCAAAGCCCAGAAAGCGCGATTTTTCAAGGCGGCGCAGACTGACAACGTTCTGAGCGAACGATGCCTTGTTCGTCAGATTGATGTCGATATGAGTCATGATCTGACCCTTCGGCGTGCGCAGCACCAGACGGGTCTTTCCGGTTTTCCAGTTTTCGATGCGACCAAACGCGTGGGTCAGAAATTTGCCCTTCGGATCGCGCACCACCCATTTGGACTTGCCGGCCCACGACTCGAGCTTGCCTTCGGCCCAGGTGACAAACTGGCCGTGATCGCGAATGACGAACTTGATGCCGCGGGTTTTCCAGATCTCGTAGGCTCCGGGAAGGTCGGTGACGATTCGATCGGCGTCTTCCTGTGCCCAGACCGAAATCGTGTGGAACAGCAGCCCGCCTAACAGAATGAGGACCACCAGCAACTTCTTCAACATGGATCCACTCCTTGTTTGTGATTGCATTCGCTCATTGTAGCACAAGGCTCACTCATCTTCTCGGGAATGTTCATCGATTGTTCGTTTGAACCGCCCCATGTAGATCAGATCAAAGGTTTCCATATCGTTCGGGAAAAGTTCGGCGGCGATGGTTCGAACCTCGAGAACGACCTGCAGCGCCTGACTGCGCGTCAGTTTCGAATTCATGATTTTGAGAACGGCGGAATCGACCAACCCCTGCAGATAGCGCACCTTGGCGTCTTCTTCCTTGCCGAGTCGGTCGAAGAGATCCTTGCGTTCTGAATCAGAAATCATGCGTGAAACCGCCCTTTAATGAAGCACCCCGCGAGTGGCTTCACTCGCGGGGTGCTGAATGCACCTACTTCTTTCCCAGAAGTTCCTTGATCTTGTCTTCGAACAACTGAACGTCGGTCGGTTTAAAACCGGCGTGAATCCAGGCAATCTTGCCCTCTTTATCGATGATGACCGAGCTGGGGGTATAAGAGAACCCGTATTTCTCCGGGACCGAAAAAATCGGATCGAGGAGCACCGGGTAGTTGAGGCTGTTGTGCGTCGCCCAGGAAACGAGCATTGGCTTGCCGAGCAGATCGACGCCGACCGCGACGACGTTGATCTCGGGATACTGTTCTTTCAGCGTCTTGAGAGCCTTGGCCTCCTGCAGACAGGAGTAGCAGGCGCTCTGAATGAAGAAGAGAACGGTCGGCTTCCCGAGGTAATCCTTCAGGCTTTCCATTTTATCGGTCACCAGGTTGGGAAGCGAGAAATCGGGTGCCTTGTCACCGATCTTGAGTTCCACTTCCGCCTCGAGCGGGGTTTCACCACCGATCGTAACCTTGCTGCTGGCGGGCAGCGGGGTTTCCTCGGCGAGCACGACGGCAGGAGCCGCCAACAAAGTCAGGGCCGCAAAACCGATCAGGGCGAAAAAGCCTGTTCTCATCTTCATGGACAACGATCTCCCTTCGGGAAAGTGATCAGATTCTAGCACAGGCCCCGGTACCGGTCAACGATTCACCATGTCTTTCGGCAGCACAACAGGTGAGACCCGATCTGCAGTCGCTCTCAACTCGAGCTAACGCAACCAGGCCGTGAGCCATGGCGACAAGGCCAGAAAGCTCATGCCGATAAGCATGCGGCCGCCGCGGCGCGGGTCGTAGGCTTCGGTGATTTTTTCCCAGGGAAGTCGCATGTAGAGGCGCCCCAGAGCCATTTCAAACCCGATCATGCCGAAAGCCCAGCCGAATCCGATCATCAGCTGTTCAGACGTCTGGTCGGCACCCAGCCACGGAAAGCACAGCCACACGATAACCAGAATGATCAGAGAGCCGGAAAACACACCGATCTGGTCGGAACGTGCTTTTCCGACCCGCGGGGCGAGAAAGCGCATGCGCAGTATGCCGTGCACGACTTCGCAAAAGCAGATAGTGATCCAGAGTATCAGGGCTTTACCGAACAGCATCGCTGCGTCTGTCCGAGTCTCAGGGCTTGCTTTTTACCGTCTTTTTCGAAACAGGCCGTCGCTTCGCATCAGCGGGCGAGGGAAGGGGACTTTTCGTGTTCACGGCTCCAGAAGCGGCTTCAGCCCGACGACGCGCGCGTTCTTCGCGGCGTCGCACGCGCGAGAACCCACGCAGACGGCCGTCGCTGTGACGGTCATGGGTTGGCGGCAGTTCGGCTTGAGCGTCCGGGGGTGAAAGCAGGTCTTCGAGACGGTATCCCTCAGTATCGAGGTGCCAGGCCTTCATGATTTTCTGCACTGTGCGACGAGGCAGGGTGCGCTGATACATGCCTGCATTTTCTCTCTGACGCTGAATCTCATACATCAGAACCGCGGTTGCCACAGAGACATTCAGACTCTGTACCAGCCCCATCATTGGCAGAATCACGTTTTCATCGGCTTCGGCGAGCACGGCATCCGAGCATCCCGCGTGCTCGTTGCCCAGAATGACGACCCACTTTTTTGTCCAGTCCAGGCTGCGAAAGTCGACGGCCCGGCGGCTGAGATGGGTTGCGGCAATGCGATATCCCTTTTTTTTGAGAGCCTGCAGGTCACGCATCAGATTCTTCGTCACTTTGAGTTGTACCCAGCGCTCGGTACCCTTCGAGATCTCGGGGTTGATCGCCTCTTCATCCTGTCGTGGGTCCGGTTCCCAGATGACATGACCAATGCCGACGGCGTCGGCGGAACGCAGAATCGCCGAGATATTGTGACGATCATGCACGCGCTCGATGGCGACGATCAGGTCGTCCTGGCGGCGATGCAAAGCTTGTGAGATGCGATGAATGCGGCGCGGGGAAGGCATGTTTAGGGTGTCCTTTCAGCTGACGATTGCGTGACGTTCCTCTCCGGGGTTGAGGCGTCGTGGGGCGCGGTTGCAACGACTGGTCGAGGCTTCACTGCCGTTTCAGCGACTGCGCCGGCATCGACAGGTTCCGCTCGACAGAGTTTGATGTTCGTGCACACGACACCCGGCTCGGTGTGAATGGAAGACAAGGCAAGGTTCAGCCAGGTTTTCGTCGCGTCGAAGATCGGGTTCACGTGTTTGAACATGCCTCTGATCGCCGCTCGCGGCATGGTTACACCGTTCAGCACCATGCGCGCGCACGAGAAGTCGATCTTCTTCGACCCGTTCAGCACGGGTCTGCCGCGCAGATGAAAAGCGACGAAAAAGAGACCCTGGCGCACGTTCCCGCGAAGATCGATGGCCTTTTCCGCAATCTGCAGTCGCAGATTCGACAACTGTCGCGAGCGCGTCGAAAACGGGAACACCTTCAGCAGATCTGCCTCGGAAACACGCGTATCGATGGCAACCTCGGGCACCGCCCGAAACACCAGACGGCCTTCTGAAAGTGCCTGCGGATCAAGGCGAACCAGCGGAAACGTGAACGAAGCCTGAGCGACCGTCAGACCGTAGTATCGTACCGCAGATGCGACGACGCTGATCTGCTCGTATTCTCCGGGCATCGCACCTGGGACGCAGGTAACGGTCAGCGCGGCAGGGCGCGGCGTGATTTCCGCCATGGCGCGACTCTGTGAAGCCGTGTACCCGAGACAGGCAAACAGGTTCGTCTGACGAAACTGTTCTCCATCGGCGAAAGCCCGCTGAAACGCTTCGGTCAACAATGTTTCAGAGGCCCTTGATTCTGCTGCCGCGAAGACGATCAAGGTCAATACACCAATGATCCAGACCACGTGAGAACGCCGGCATACGACGGGTAGTACAGGCGTGCTGTTTTTCATGTTTATGTTCACGGGAATGGTGATGTCCTATTCTCCGAATCAGGTTGCATGGAGAATACGCGACAAAGCATCATCATGCAATCCTTGGTGGAAAAGGGGCGACGGAAACGGTGATCATCATGACGTGGATGGTTCCGTTGGAGTCGGTGAGGCAGGGCGCAGAGAGTTCCACACCAGGGTGGCGGTGCGCATCGACAAGCCGGTGCGTTCCTGAAACTCTTCGAATGAAGCAGCGGCTGCGCGTTCGAGCGAGCCGAACACGGTGAGAATCTTTTGCAGCGTCTTCGGTCCGACGCCGGGCAATGAAAGAAGTGATGAACGCATAACCCGCTTTGCGTGAGTCTTCCGCTGAAATGAGTGGGCGAATCGATGCGCTTCATCACGCAATATGATCAACAGACGCAGGGCAGGGGAGGTCACCGGCAGGCGAACCTCGGTTCCGTCCGGGTGTACTAGTAGCTCTTCCCGCTTCGCCAGCCCGTATAATGGCAACTGAATCTGCAACTCTTGAAACACGGCCGCGGCGGCATGCACCTGCGTAATACCGCCATCCACTACCAGGAGATCCGGGAACGGCGCGCCTTCTTTCAGCAGACGTTCGAACCGACGTCGCGTGACTTCGGCGATACTGGCCGGATCATCCACTCCAATGACCGTTTTTATGTGAAACAACCGGTACTCTCCGCGTCGCGGTGCCCCGTTGATGGCACAGACCAGAGAGGCAACCGTGTCGGCCCCCTGCACATGCGAGATATCGATGCATTCAATGCGTCGCGGGGTTCTTGGCAGGCCGAGTCGTCGTTCGAGATCTATCACGTTTTCGGCAACCCGCTCCGTATCGGCAGACTTCAGGTTACGCAGAATCTCGGCGGCGTTCTCATCGGCCATGTTCAGCAGGCGCCGCTTTTCACCGCGTACCGGTCGCCCGACGCGGATATCTCTTCCGGCCAGGGATTTCAGATAGGTCAATAACGGTTCAAGCGGGCTGGGGCGAACCGTCACGACAATCTTCTGCGGAATCAGATTGTGTTCGTAAAACCGACTCATCAGAGTACCTACCTGCTGTTCCTCTGTTGATGACGGTTCTTTCTCGACCTCGATCGTACGATGACCGAGCAGCTTGCCGGCGCGCACGAAGAAGATCGAAGCGACCAGTAGATCGTGACTGAAGGCGGTACCCCAGATGTCCAGGTCGATCGGCCTCGTCATCTCGACCTTCTGCCGCGTGAAGAACCCTTCGAGCGCTTGAATCAGATTGCGCAGTTCGGCCGCCGCTTCAAAGCGAAAGTGCTGCGCGTGCTCCTGCATCTGCTTCTGCAACGCTTCGATGTCGAGGGTTTCTCGCCCTGACAGAAACTCGATCGCGCGCTGCACATGCTTCCCGTATTCTTCAGTTGAGACGGCTTCGATGCACGGACCCAGACAGTATCCGAGATGGTGGTTGAGGCAGGCCCGTTTCGCCGGCTTGCCCGGCTTGAATGGAACAGTACAGTCACACAGATGAAACTGTTTGGTCAGCACCTCGCGAATCAGTCTCAGACCACTCTCATCGGGGAAAGGCCCGAAGTACCGGTTGCCGTCGTTGAATTTGACCCGCCGAACTTTCGCCAGTCGCGGGTAGGGCTCAGACAGGGTGATCATGAGATAGGGGTGTGTCTTGCTGTCTTTCAGCCTGACGTTGTAATGCGGCTTGTACTTCTTGATCAGATTGTTTTCAAGAATGAGCGCTTCTGTTTCGTTGCTGGTGACGATGAATTCGAAGTGTGTGACGGAATGTACCAGTCGATCGGTCTTGATATCGCGACCACGAGCCACGAAATATGAACGTACTCGATTCTTCAGCGAGCGAGACTTGCCGACATAAATGACGGTGCCCGTGCGATCGTACATGATATAGACGCCGGGTTTCTGCGGCAGATGCGCCAGTCGGCGACGCAGTTCCTCACGTGGAATCATGTCACCACCGGGCGCGCTTCCAGGTGCCGATGCCCAGACCGAGAGCGGTGAATACACCTCCGATCGTCAGCAAAAGGCCGGGGTCGACGTGATCGAGCGCCAGATTGGTCGCCATCATCGCCGAGAAGCCGCGCACCCCCATGAGAAATGTATAGACCGCGGCGTATCTTCCGATCTTGTCGCTCGGCACGTACGAAATGATGAGCAACATCCAGCTGATGTCGAAAGCCGCGTACATCAAGCCGCTGAACGCGTATGGTACCGTGAGGTAGTACACCGACGGGGCCAGCAGAAACAACCATGGGTTGAGCACCCCCGAGGTCATGCCCAGCAACAGTCCGTTTTTCGGGCCGAATTTCGAAACATATCGCGCCAGTGCGAGATAACTGATCACAGTCATGATGAAGGTCAACGCGTTCAGGTTCCCCAGCGCAAAGTTCGAGATATTGAAACGCTGCACCAGCAGCGTCGGCAGCACGCCGAGCACCATGAGGTTGCCGAACCCGAAGAGCATGATCGTGACGTTCATCCAGTAGAACCCTTCACTTTCACGCAGCGAGGAAGTCACGTCGCGCAGCCCCATCGAGTGAGCAACAAACCGCGGCGACTCCCGGCCCGAGAAGATGCGGCGAAAATTCCATGACGAGATTGCTCCGCACAGGCCCGAGAGGCTGAAAACCAGCCATCCGTAGTTGCGATCGAGCATCGCGCCGCCGAGAAAGCTGCCGACGATCTGACAGCCGCCGCTCCAGGCACGCACGTAGCTCATCGCCATGCCGCGCCCCGGTTCACTGTACATGTCACGCAATACCCTTGTGTACGGCGCCACCCCAAGGTTTTCCACGAACGTGCTGATGAAGAACACGACCAGAACGGCGCGCGGGCTGTCAGCGAAGCCGATGAGAAACACCGAGGCGCGCGTGAACAGGGTCGGCACCGTGACCAGATCGAGAGCACGATACCCATCAAGATACCGATAGAGCGGCAGCATGAGCAGCAACGAGATAAAGGGCGCGGCGAGGCATAGCCCCATCTCGAGCGGAGACGCTCCCATCCGTTTGAGCAGCACCGGAACAAACGGGTTGAGAAACCCGAGAAAGAGGCCGTAGTAGGCCGCAGAAACAGAGTCGATGCGAAAGATGCGCTGATCTTCGCGAATAATGTGTGAAAGAAAGGGAAACATGAGATGACGCCCTCGCGGGGCTTAGCGCACGCCGCTCCCGGTCGACGGCGTATCAATCAGCGGGAGATCAACCGACTTCGTATCGATCGAAAGCGTCCTGGTGGCAACACCGCTCATTTCGCCGGCCTTCATCGTTTTCGCGCTGTTGTCTGTGGCGACGATCTCGGTTGCACCTTCGCCGGCGATCTTTGTGGTTGAGCCGTTATCATCGGCGACGCTTGATTCTTCGTCTTCTTCCGATGCTTCGGCCGAAGCCGGCTCGCGGTCAGATTCGCTCATGTCGGCTTCGTTTTCTGAAGGCGCATTCGAGCCTTCATCAACCTGGACACTCGACGAAGCCGGTTCGGGCACCGCGGTCTGTATCCGCTCGACGGAAAAATACTTCAACCCTTCATTCGCCTTGCTCTGAAGCCAGGTTCCGTGCAGCGTGACCGGGCCGCTGGCCGGCGACGCCTGCTGCAGGGCGAACATCAGCGAGAGGTTGGCGGTCAGCGGCACCCGATGTCCGTCTTTCTGCCGCAGCACCCAGCGTTTGAACGTCTTGCGGCGCTTGAGATACTGCGGCTCTTCGATGAGAGTTCCGGTGATTTCGGCTTTCTTCTTTTCCCCCTCATCGGCATCATTCGGCTTGATGGTCGCACCGACGATCAGTTCCGGGTCGCGCGGTTTCCAGTACCCGGGGGGCGACGGATCGCGAAACTCGGGGGCTTTGTCGCGCAGGACACCCGACCCTGAAGCAAGGGGAGGGGAGGCACTCGCCATCGTTGTCCACGCGTCAACAGCCCGGTCGGCCATGTCCGCCGGCTCAGGCACAAAGGTCGCGAGACCGGCCAAAGGCCAGGGCGAAGCCGGACGCACCACCACCGGCGGCGGCGCAATGTGTACCGGTTCCGTCGCCGTTTCAAGCGCAACAGGAGCCGATGACGAAGCCGTTTGAGCCGATGCCGACAGAGGCATCAGCATGAGGGCGCAGATGATGGTGAGAACCGGTGAGACAAGCCGCATGCTGTGGCGCAGTATATACTCACGCAATTCAGCTTTCAATGCCCTGACCCAAGTCTGTCAGGGGCGACTTCCCAAGTTATTGGATTCTGCCCGTAAAAGCCGCATCGTTCATTCCGTACATTTTCATGGTTGTTGCTCAGAAGGCATCAATAAAGCACATAGCCTGAAGAATAAGGTGGAACAGGCTGTCACGGTTCAGCGAGTTTTTGTGGTCAACCGCTCGGCAATCGGGTAACATCCCTCCGTCATCAACAATCTTCATCAAACATGCGGGGGAAGTACAGACATGAAGGAATTGAATTGGAGACTGCTTGCCATCGGCGCTTTTCTGTGCGCCATCGCCACGGCGGCCACGCCCTACGTCACGCTGAAACTCGGACAAAGCGTCGATTTGACCATGGGCGGCATGTTTCTCGCGGCCTATATTCTGGCCAACCGCATGAGCAGCCGGCAGCTGGCCATCGAGCTGAACATCATTCAGACCATGATCGGCATGGTGCAGGGCATCGCCTTCATGGTGGTCATCCTGGCCGCCTTCTTCTACATTCAGACGGTGTTCGGCCGCAACATCGGTTTTGCTCCGACCTACTGGCAGATGGTCACCTGGCTTGCCGTCTCTGCCTTCCTCGGCGTGTTCATGGGCGTCGTGCCGCGCAACTCGATTCTGAAAGATCGTTCACTGCCCTGGCCGGCCAGCAAGGCCGTGCTGAGCGTCGCTCAAACCCTGACCGACCCCGAGGCCACGACCACGACGAAGGTGCGCCGCGATGTTCTGACCACCAGCACCGGCGTGTCCGGATTTCTCGTCTTCCTGCGCGACGGACTCGGCGTGATACCGTCGATTGTCGGCAATGCGTCGCTCAACATGGCGCTCGGTCTGGAAATGGCGGCCTTCGGCATCGGCATGCTGGTTCCGCTTTCGGTCGGTCTTTCGGGGCTGCTGGGAACCTATATCATCAGCGTATTTGGTGACACCGTCGCGCGGCACGCGGCGCTTTCGGGCGTTGCCGCTGAACACTACGACAAGTGCATGGGCCTGCTCGACACCTATACCAAGCTTGAAGGAGCAGAAAAAGCCGCTGCTCTCGATTTTCTGACCAAATACGGCGGAAAAGCTCTCGAATTCATCGAATCCGGGTCACACTTCAAGTTCGTCGTGCAATGGATGATGTGGCCGGCCACAGCCATGATGATCGCCGCGGCCCTCACAAGCGTCATCATTCCGGTCGTGCAGAACATGATGAGTCGCAAGGTTGAAGAGAACGTCAAAGAGGAACCGTCGCTGGCCGAAGAAGAGATTCCGGCCTGGTGGAGCGTGGTCGGCATCAGCGTCAATGTGATTCTGCTGATCTGGCTCACCAGTAGCTGGTTTGACATGCCGATTGCCGAGGTTCTGCTGGCCATCGCCATTCAACCGATTCTCATCGTGGCCGGACTGCGTGTTCTTGGGATCACCGGCTCCGGACCTGTTTCACTCATGGCCAACGCGACGCAATTCCTGTTCGGGCTCATCTGGCCCGCGCAGATCCGCTCGAATCTGAGCGCCGCCTACATCAGCGCCAGCCCGCAGGCCGCTTCGGAAAACGTCGTTCCCTCATTCTGGGTCGCGCAGCGCCTCGGCGGCAAGTTCACCACGCTGATTCTGTCTCAGTTGCTGGTCATTCCCATCGCCGCGCTGCTGACACCGCTCACGTTCAACATGCTGCAGCACACCTACGGGATCGGCCTCAACCCCGGCCAGCTTTCGGCGCCGACCGGTTTGAAGATCGCCACCCTGGCCATCGTCATGGAAAAGGGCATCAGCTATCTGCCGCATGGCGCGCTGACCGCCTCGATTGCCGCGATCTTCATCGGCATCATCTTCGAACTGCTGCTCGCCTTCAAACGCAAAGATGAAGATGGGAACGAAGTCTCCCGCTTCTGGTTCATCCCGATTCCCGCCGCCTTCGGTTTCGCGCTGATTCTGCCGCCCTCGCTCAACATCGGTCTGGCCGTCGGTTCCGTGATTGCCGCGGTCTGGAACAAATTTTCATCGGACAGCAACGGGTCATTCATGCTCTATGCCGCTCCGCTCGCCTCGGGTCTGATCGCGGGCGAAGCCATGGTCGGCTCGATTCTCATGCCGGTTCTGACCATGCTGCTCGAATGGGTGAAATAGCGCCACTTCAGCGCCGCTCCGGATCTTTCCGGTCGCGGCGTGCCGTTGTCAGCTGATTCCGCGACAAGAGCGCAGGAATCATGCTGGAAAAATGTGCATGACACCAGCCTTCAGCGGAAGCCGAACGAAGTGAGGGAATTTGGGGTGGGCGCATGCGTTGCGTCAGCAAGGCGTGTGACCGGCCCAAACGTTCCGCTCGATCGCTCTGTTATGCGGCCTTCTTTTTCGTTTCTTCGATCTTCTCAGACAATAAGATCTTTATTAGAGACTGATAAGGTACATCTCGTTTGTTTGCTAATATCTTGATGTCATTCAGCATGCTTTCTGGCAACCGCAAAGAAATAGTCTTTGAGCTTGGTTTCAAATTTGGAAAGACGACTCGTTGAGCATCAGACCAGTCAACGTAGTCAGTTGAATCGTGAGTGAGCCAAAACTCTCTCTCTTCCTTTTCGGTTTTGAAACTAGGGATTTTTTTCTTCATACAATTTATACTCCCGCAATTCGCTTCGCGTCATATCACGAGCAGAGATAACTCGAATCAGCTTACGTCGAACTGTGAAAACAACAAGCAAATGTCGTCCTTGATCTGTCTTGCCTTTTGCGAGAAAACGCCTTTCATTGCTCGAATGTTCGCGATCATACTTAACAACCGGACCATTCATAAATACAGCCTCGCACTCCACTTGCGAAACATGGTGCTTCGACCAGTTTTTAATATCATTACCTTCGTCCCAATCGAAGCCTTGGCAGTTACGTATCAGGTCGTAGATATCGAGCAGTTTACCCATTTAATTCACCCAACAGCAAGTATATTATGCTCATATACATCATGTCAACAGCGCTCGATCGACTTGCATAGTCCTATTCGCATAACGCCAGCCTTCAGCGGACGCCGAGCGAAGCGAGGGAACGGGGCCGTTTTGGGCGCACGCGTTGCGTCAGCAAGGCATGTGACCGGCCCAAACGTTCCGCTCGATCGCTCTGTTATACTATTTCTTGATATAATTTTTAAGATCTCTGTAGAAATTCTCGTGTGTCGACATCATTACGAGGTCGATTTCATCATCTTTTGCCAAATACGCAATGAGATAAAGACAATTCGCATATTTGAACTTGTGAACTCGTATCTCGCGTAGATCTCCCTTTTTTTGCTCACCAACGAGAGGATCAGATATGATTGTCTTGATCTGTCTGTCGAGTTCTGCCTTAAACCGTTTGTCTAACTTCTTTACGAATCTCAAGAATGAGGGGGATTGAAAGATTCTCATTCAATATCAACCAAATTTGTATTCTGTTTTATTGCCAGAATTCAATTCTTCAAGCCCGATCAGTATTTCTTTAATCTGATCATAGGTCAAATCAGGATTATCCTCTGCGCACTTGCCTATCTTCGCCCAGAATTCTATCTGAGCTGTAAGAGAACGATGATTTACCTTGCTATAAACCCGAGCTTCAGAGATCAGTTCAGTTGAGATCTTTACGGCAATAGCCATTATAAACCCTCCGCGTCAAGATAAATCAATGATATCCCAGAATACTCCGTAATGCAACCATTACAATCGATAAATGATTATTATGGTATAACGCCGGCGATGAGCGGACGCCGAACGAAGTGAGGGAACCTGGGCGTTTTCGGCGTGGGGCTTGCGAAAGCAAGACCCATGATGTCAATGAGCGGTGTTATGGTGCCACTTCGTGATCGCCTTAATGGAGCCACTCT
>CAYYIY010000040.1:0-15635 GCA_964472075.1 uncultured bacterium
CAGGAAGTTTTCTCTGAAAAAGAGTTCACCGCGACCCTGCTGGCACAACATGCGCTTGAGCGAGTGATCGCCTTCTGCCAGGTTCGACCGGGCGCCCTTCCCCCGATGACGGAAGAAGAACCGATCGTCGTGTCTCCCGACTCGGTCAGACAGGTTTCCTGGTATTTCATCGACTTGTTCGGCCACGTCGCCGGCGTGTCGGAAGCCGACGATCAAACACTGTTCTGGCACTTGAAACCGTTTACCTGCGAGGTAAAGACCTACCTGATCGAACGCGGGCTATTCAAAGTGATTGTCTACATCGGATACAACGAGGGTGGTCGCAAGAAAAAGGTGTTCCTCGAGCGTCTCTTCAATATCCCGCAACATCTCGATCATGAACCGCAGGAAGCCACGCCATGAAATCAGGATTCATCACCCTTCCCGTCGTACTGGTCATCGTCGGCCTGCTGCTGGCCGGTTCGTTGTTTCTGCTGATTCCCAATCCGCAAACTTCTCCACGCGATCTGCTGCCTGAAGTGCAGTCCTCGATCGAGCAGTATCAAGCCTTTCTCGAGCATCTTAATCGTGACGGCAAGTATGCCGGCCAGATCCGGGTGGGGGAAACATCTCTCACCTTTGTCGCAATCGACGAATCTCAAGTTGTGTATCGCTATTCCCATGGCACTCTCACCCGAGAACAACCCGGACAATCACCGACGCCTCTGCTCACCAATCTCGGCAGCGTCCGATTTTCTCGCGGTCAGCTCTTGCCACAGTTGACTTCGATCTTCATCGTCTTCGCCAACAATCAGCTGCCCTCGTTTTTTACCTCCGTCACTCCGCGGGGGGTGCGACCATGAACCCCAAACGTGGAGTTGCCTGGCTGCTGCTGGTCGCGTTCATCTTCCTGCTCGCCTTTATCTGCGGTGCCGCTGTGTATTGGCGCCTCAGTTCAAACTTCGTCAAGGCCCCTCTGGCCACGCGACTGCAGATCGACTATCAGCTCGAGTCGGCATTGGTCATGGTCTACCAAACCATCGCCGAGTCAGGGCTGCAGCCCCTGCCCGCCACGTTCACTTACGAACCCCCGCGTCGGGAGATCATGCCCGGCGTCACGCTGTCCGTGCTCACGGCCCAACGCAAACCAGAAGAAGTGTTGCTCGATGCCTGGGCAGTCGGCAGTCGTGTTGAGCGACATCTTTCCGCACGCATCTTTCTCGGCATCGCCTCGGCCCCTGAGGTTGCCGAATCCCCGAATCAGGCAATCGCCGGCGCGAACATGAATGCAACCGACACGGTCGCCACCGGTCCGATTTCAGCGAGTGCTCCGGCCGCCCCCCCCGTCTGGCTTCTGGAAATGCGGCCGCGGCGCCCGGCAACACCATGAACAGGTCGGCCCGAGCATTGCCGGTCTCGGGTGCTTTGCAGGCTCGACGGACCGGTTTTCATTCGTTTCGTCGTCCGTCGCAGGCCACCGTTACGGCAAGGCAGGGGTTCCTTCTGATGATCGTCCTGGTCATCGGAACGATTCTCCTGTTGCTCGGCATCACCCTCCACTTTTCCATGAGTCGTCAGAACGCCAATCTGCACTGGCTGGCCAATGGCGAGATCGCTCACTTCCTTGCCGACGCCGGCATCAACAGCTGCATACGCTCGGTTCGCGAAGCCGTGCAAAGCTCAGGGCTTCTGAATCAAGGTTCTGCCGTCAACCCGCTTGTACAACTTCTCACCCGACCGCAACCGCTGGCTGACACTTCGTTGATGCCGTTTCTCAAGGACACCTGGAACGCTGATCTGAAAGCCTTTGCCGCCGAAGTCGACCCGACGGCGGGCATCAAGGTGGAAGTCTGGCTGCGTGATTTCCAGCAGACCGAGACCGATCAATCCTCATGGGTTGATCCGGTCGCCAAGCGCGGCTATCTGTCGATCGAGGCGACGGGCGAGTATCGCGGTGTCCGGCGCACGCTGACCGTCAAGCGGCAGATCAGAGTCGGCGGATGCCTGCCGCCGGTCGTTTCCAAATTCACCCTGCATGTCAAGAACGCAGGCGACGGGGGAGACAGCAGGCTCAACATCATTCGCAACGATTACAACGGCAATCTGACCGACGGCCCGCGACCGTTCATCTGCTACAACCACGCCACTCCCGACGCGCCCTTTGAGGCGAAGCCCTACGACCCCGCCGGCGAAGCCGACCCCCAGGTGTTTCAGAAACGCGGCTGGATCTGGCTCGGGAACCAACGGGTGCGACTCAATCTGACCTCCGGCCCCGGCCTCTTCGGCGAAATCTTTCACTATTATGAGGTAAAAGACCCGAGCCGATTTCAGGCCGTCGGTTTCGTCACCCCGATCGAACGCCTGCCCGCACCGTTCAGCTCTCCGCAGAGTCTGCCCCGCGACAATTTTCAGGCAGGGCAGATGGCGGAATACACGTTCGGACACAGCTTCATCTTCGACGGGTTTCATGACAAGAGCAACCGGCGCGACACCGACGCAATGTACGAAGGCAACATTCTTTCAAACGCTGAAAAAGCAGCATTCGGCTCAAAATCTTCGCTTTTGCACTTGTACGGCGAAGGGCGCCCGGGCTTCATGTCACGCACGCGGGTTCTCGGAAATGTACAAGTCGCCTTGCCGCGATTCGCAAGCCTGGAAATCACCCCAAGCGATAGTGAGCTGCAGAACCGTTTCAAAACCCAGTCGCCTCCCCCAACATATCTTCTGCCATCATGCCCGCAGAATTCGTTCGACCCGAATCGGCAGATCAAGGATTTTCTCGGCAGACGCTTCGGCGGCCCGGTGTTGATCAATGCCATGCTGTTCGGCACTCAGTATGACGAGTATAAGAAGTTCATGAGCGCCATTGTCGAACTGCCGTATGTCACCGGCTACAACGCCATGCAGGACTACCTCAGCGACCCATCGAAGCGACAGTTTCCGCCCAAAAACCAGATTCTGGCCGAAGATCGAGGCATGATCATCGAACTCAAACGCGGTACCGATACCGTATACAAAGGGTCCATCGATGCGCAACGTCTCGATGACGTGATCGAGGGCCGCATTCAAAAGGTCGTGCCGACGATCACCGAATTCTGGAAGACGTATCTCGATCGATCGACTGGAGATCTGGTTCTGAACGGAATTGTGGCCATTGAAAACCCGGACAAACAGAATCTGATTCTGCCGCCTTCCGACAAGGCGTCGCCGCTGAAAGTCCGGGGTGGTGGACTGATTCTCCTCGAGCAGGGCAACGTCACTCTGCGCGGCGTACAACTTCTTGCTTCGTCAGAGGCGCTTACCATCATTGCTCCCGCAGCCAATTCCGTGCGCGTGACCAATGCGGCGCCGCAGCAGGTCAACGTGGTTGCCCCGCTCGCCGAGTTCGTCAGCGACGACAAGCTCGACTGGTTCGGCTGCCTTTCGGTCAGCAGCATTCAGCCAAACCCCCGCAATCCCGGCGGGGTTATCCGATTTCGCGAGGCGCAGGATCCCACTCGCCCGGAATCTCTCTCGTTCGCCAAGGTGCATATCGATGAAAGCGACTCATTCTGGCATGAATAACCGCGGTATGTCGCTGGTCGAAATTCTCGTGGCCGCGGGCGTGCTTTCGCTGATCCTGCTTCCGGTCGCACTCTCCTTCAGTTCGGGCGCTAAAGGAATCCAGATGACACACGAGGAGATGACGGCTCATCATGCCGCCATCGAACTGATGGAACAGTTGCAGTCGCTCCCGTTTGCTCTCGTTCCTGCCGGCAACTGGTCTCACGATCAGATTCGCAGCGGTCAGCGACTCGTACCATCTTCTCCCGTGACGTTTCAGACGACGCCGCTTGAAGGCTTTGAACGCCGACTGTCCGTCACCGAACTCAGCAAGGACGGTCGGGTTCGCTTCAAGAAAATCGAGATCACCGTCTCCTGGAAGGGATCCGACGGCAAGGGACCCGCGCGGTCATTCAGCGTGAAGGGATTGTTGGCCAATGAAACGCTGCAATAAAGCCATTTCGCCGCGCCCACACCTGGGACTCACTCTGGTCGAGATCCTGATCGTGGTCGTCATCGCCGTGCTGTTCATCGGCACTCTGACCACCGTGTTTTCCGGCTTTCGACGCAGCTTTGCCAAAGGCGAGGAATCGACAGCCGTCATTCAGGAAGGCGGTTTCTTTCTCGCCCACCTGCGAAACGATCTGATCAACGCCGTGTTGCCGAAGGGATTGAACCCGGCGGACTGGCAGCAAGCCATCACAGCCGATCAGCATTCGCTGTCGTTCTCTCTCTACGCCGACGCGCAGGGCACCATCGAAACCGTGACGTATTCCACCGACGGCACATCACTGAAACGACTCGGCAAATACGGTTCTGTCAAACCGATGATCGAAGGGCGCATCGCCTCATTGTCATGGCAGACCGGCTGGGAAGTCATCCCAACCGGCGGTTCAGGAACCCGGCGCTTGTGGGTCGAACTGTCGATGCTGCTCGGCGGCCAGGGAAAACCGGGCATGACCTCAAAGCAGCTGCAACTGAGAACACGCCTGTTTCCGGCACGACTCAATCGACAACTGAACGAAAATCTGTAGACATGAAGGCGACGTTTCGACTCTTCCTGCCGCTACTGTTGCCGATTCTCATCTCCGTGCTGCCGATGATCATTCTGCGAGAAGAGCGAAGTCGGGCGCGAGATCTCGCCTTTGAACAAATGAAGCGAAGCTACCAGCGCCATGCTTCTTTGATCGCCCAGGAACTTCGTTCGAACTGCACGATGGAGATGCAGATTCAGAACCAGGCGAGCCTGATGAAGACTCTGCTGGTTGACACCATTCGTCAGAATGCCTCTGCTGAGGGGCAGTTGTCAGCCACCGATTTTCTACGCTGTTTTCGGCGGGCTTTTCCGACCAGGCGCCATCCGAACGGCAAGGCCTATTGGAACCCCGCGTCAGAAACCCTTTTTCTGGCCTTTCAACCTGATGGCCCGGAGAAGGTGAAGGCCGTTCCGACCTCAACGCTTCCGGGGTACCGTCTGCGTTTGTTCACCCGCCTGGTCAACGAGATGCTTCTCGCGCCGCAACTCTCAACCAAAGAACTAAAAGACCGGGATGCCTTGAGCAAGGGCCTCTTCGGTAAATACTGCAAGTTCGAGATGATCTCGCTGTTTCGCAAGGGAATGGCTGCTCCGATTCACTATCTCGATCACCGCTCCTTCTGCCTGTGGGATACGATCGAATACGGAGGAAAACGCCTCGGCGCCTATCTCATGATTTTTCCCGAATCCATGGAAACCAAGGGACGGCCGCTTCGCTATGCTCTCGAAACGGCGGCGCTGAATCAAAGAACTGCCTGGTTTCCGGTATTGATCCCGCTTGAGAGAACGGCTGTGCCGCTTCGTCCCATGATCCCCTATGGCGTACAAACTCCCGAGTTTGTCGACCCGCTGACACAGAAGGTTTTTCGTGATTCGCGATCACAGATCGCTTCGATCAGCGTCACCGCTTTTTATTCGACGTTCAGCGTTCATCGTGATGTCATCCGCGGTGACGTGCCTTATGAACTCTGGCTGTGGGGGCCGCCGTTGCCCAGGCAGCTTCAGACCTTTATTGATCGCATCGGCTTCTTTCTCTTCTGTTGGTTCGGCGGCATCTGGGTCATTCTGTTCGTTCGCACGTTGCAGACCGGACAACAACTGCCACTGGGGCTGCGCACCTGGCTGTTTGCCTTCTTCACCCTGATCGGCGCCATTCCCCTCTCGGTTCTCTACTTCTCCGGGTCTTCCCGCATTCAAACCGAGATGCAACGCAAAATTGAGGCGACCATTCGCGAAACGGGCCAGGAGCTTGAAAGCATTGACGCCGGATCACGACATCTCTTCAACACCTGGGTCGACAAGTGCCGCACGCTGTTTCGCGATGTTTCCTGGGTGTCGAATCTTCTCTCGAAAGAACGCGCAGATATAGACGCTGCCTGGCAGAAAACCAAACAGGTGATGGGCAACGACGGTATCGACCATGTGCTCATCAGCCGATTCGGAATCGGCCCGGAAATTCTCCCGCCGATCTGGGACAAAACAGCCGACATCTATCAGCACGGACTCGCCAAAACCTCGTTTCCGGCCCTCTATCCCTTTGTGTCCTTTTGCGCTATCTACCTCGAGCCTCGCGCTGAAAAGAAGTATTTTTTTGAGGGTTTTTCCGACACCATCAAGTCGGCGGCAACGATCTACGATCAGACGGTCGACCGCAACGCCAAGAAGGATTTTCTTCTGGTACGCGGCACCGGAGATCCCATGTCGATCGGAAACAATCTGGTCTTTCAGTTTCATGACTCCATCACGCAAAACGGGCATCTGGCCGGCTGGGTCGTCATGCGTCGCAGAGCTATCGACAGCCAGAAGCGGTATCTGGCCGAAACGGTGACACAGATGCATCTGCAGGACCGAGACCGGATTTTTTCCTTCGGACGCATCCGCCCGGGCAGTGTCGAGTTTCTCGGCTCCAATCATGTCATCGCCAATCAGCAGGAAATGGCTTTCTTCCGAAACTTCATGGGGCTGGCCGCGCGCAGTCGCTCGAAGCAGGTACAGATCATGGGACGCAAGGCATATTTTGCTCATGCCGGCATTCAGATGCCCGCCTACGTCCTCGGAGCCATCGTCGATCTGCATCGTTTATACAGCGATGCCCAGGAGCAGCGTGAATCCCTTTCTCTCTGGACGCTGTTTCTCTTTCTTCCGGTCGTCTTCATCGCCTGGGGAGTGGCAACCTATATCGTACAACCTCTTCTCGGAATTGAGCAAGCATTGACGCGCGTTCAAGGGGGAAACCTTCAGGTGCGCACGCAGATCGATCGCGAAGATGAACTGGGCGAAATGAGTCTCGCGTTCGACCAGATGATTCGCGGCCTCGAAAAACGAAAACGACTTGAGGCATTCGTCTCCGGAGCGCTGAGCGAAGACCTGGCGACTGGGACGGAAGACACCTTGTCGGCTCCGTCTATTCGACAGGGTGCGGTTCTCGTCAGCGATCTGCGCAGCTTCACGACGCTCAGCGAAACCTACCCCGCCAGGAAAGTCGTGGCCATGCTCAACCGACATCTTGAGGTGATGTCGAGCATCATCAAGTCGGGCGGTGGGTTGATCGACAAATTCATCGGCGATGCCATCGTCGCCGTGTTTTACGATCGTCCGCAGGAATCCGGCGTCAAACAGGCTATTCGAGCTGCTTTAGAGATGAATCATCAACATCGCCTGATTCAGCAGGCGCGTCAGCTGCAAGGGGATTTCACGTATCGCATGGGAGTCGGCATCGACTGCGGTGCCCTCATGGTGGGTACCATCAGATCTCCCGGCCGCCATGAGCACACGGTCATGGGTGATGCCCGTCACAACGCCGACATCCTGGAAAGCTCTTCACGCCATGGTCGTTACACACGCATCGTCTTGTCAACCGAAGCATGCAACATGTTTCGTGAAGGGGAATTTCAGAAGCTCGCTGAAGGAGACGGCTACGAACTGATCGGGTTAAAGGAACCGGAAACATGACCCGGCGCTTCTTCACTCTCACCTTTGCTCTGCTGTTCATGCTGCTGCCGCTCGTCCTCGCTCTCAGCGAACGAAAGTGGAGTGAGAAACTCGAGCAGGAGCGGATGATCGACGAGATTCAATCGCAGGCCAACGCTCAACTGCAGCAAATGCGTGAATCGGCCAATCAGACGGTACAACTGCAAAGCCTGATGACGGTTTTCTTCGATCGGTTGCTCCAGATGTATCAGCAACAGAGGAACATCAGTTCCAGTCTGGTGAAAGACTGGCATCGACGCCTGCTCTGGTTCATTCTGCCTGATCACGACATCGTCGTCGGCGAAACCTCGCCTGAAGGCTTTCGAGTCTTTTTCGACAACCAGGGACCGCTGGGCTTCTCGGGCGCTGTCGCCAGAAAGTATCTGCCTCTGCTGTGCCTCGGTAATCGCATTTCCTCAGATAGTCACGACTTTGGACCCCTCTGGCGAGCCATTCATTTTCCTGTATTGGTCCGTGATCAGAAAGATTACTATCATGGTCAGTTCCAGTACTTTCACGGCGTCGATGGTTCGAGAGCCTTTTACTGGCGGCAATCAGCCCTTCCGCACTCCAATCGTCAGCTCATTGTCAGCATTCTCATCGATACCCGCAAAATCGACCCGCTCTTCGATCTGAAGGCCATGGTGAAAAGCCATCGCTCACGCCGGTCAGGCATCGGCTTCATCAATCTGGAGCAGGGCCGCAACTTTCTTTCCCCGTTCTTCGCTGCTTTCCCCACGTTGCGTCAACGTCTGCTGCGCGCCCGCCCGGGTCCGCGAGGATTTCCACGGTTTGAACGGCACGGGAACCTGCTGCTTTTCTCTCTGCCGCCGACGGCGGGCAAAACACATCAGCCCATTTGCGCCTTCAAACTGGCGCGCACGCAAGATCAAATGCAGTTCAGCACGCTGCGTTTTCTCATTCTCCTGAGCCTGGGAGTCATAATCGGAACGGTCATCGTGGTCGAACGCATGCTGTTCCATCGCGGACCGCGTTTGAACATCGGCATGACCCTTTTGGCGGCGTTCCTGATCACCGCGTTCATCCCCATCATCGGCACGACGGTCATCACGAAGCAGAATCTGCTTGAGTTGGAAAAGAAGATCCGACAGGACAGCGAAATATCCCTGTTTGAGCAACTGCAGGCCATTGACGATACCTTCCGCCACTACCTGAGTCTGATGGTTCAGGATCTGGCCCGCCTGTCCTTCGAGCCGAGGCTGGCAGAAGACTTGTGGCAGGACGAGCATCGCGGTGCCGGTGGAAATGGCGTCACATCCCTGGCCAGCCGTGCTGCCGTGCTGCTGCAGACGCCGAACGTCCGAAGCAGCAACCCCTGCCGTTTTATCTCCATTTCCGCCCTTGGACCCAACCAGTTTTTGCGCGCCGTCATCCACCCGGAATCGCCCGAAAGTCAGCTCACGGCGAGTGAAACCAAACAATTGGAGGCCATGTGGAGCCAGGTCTTCTCGATTCTGCAGCGCCCCATCGTCGAACGTATTGCGCCTCAGCAGGCAAAACAGGATGACAGCGCAAAACCGTCCCTCGACATGCAGGATTTCCAGTTCGAGGAAGTCAACGACTCCCTGGCCAGTCTGGCCGGCTCAGATGCGTATCTGACTTTCGTCTATTACTGGAATCGTCTTCAGACCTTTCGCTCTGCAGCCGGGGTCATTTCCATGGTGCAGTTCATCATTCCTTTGCGAGGACATCTGCGATATCTCGTCAGCTGGCTCTGGGACGAGTATGCCAGCTGTCTGCCGTTCCTTTCACAACAACTGGCTCCCGGAGGCCTGCTTTACAAACAGCGTCCAGACAACCGCATCTTCGTGAAAATGCGCCATCAACGCCGGGTCGAAGGCAGTATTCCTCCCGGACTCTCTCGCTTCCCGACTCTCGAACAACTCGGCAACGCAGCCGCTCACATCGACCAGCCTCTGCAGGCGCGCAGCAAGACCGCCAGCGGCCCGCTTCTGCTGTGCGCCATTCCAGGGCAAGTCATGAACAAGGGGGTGTTCTGCGGACGCAAGGTTATGACGGAAATGGCTCCAAAGCTCGCTGAGCAGGAACGTAAACTGTATCTGGCCATGCTGTTCGCCGTTCTGCTGGCAGTTCTCGCGGCTCTCGTCGGCAGTCAGTTCGTGACCAGCCCTCTCTCCGTGATTCTGGATGCCATTCAACAGATCAACCATGAGGAATACGGAGCCCGCATCCGTTTTCCCGAGCGGGGCGACGAGTTTGCCTCTCTCGGCGGAGCGTTCAATGAAATGGCTCAGGGGCTGCAGGAAGGCCGTATTCTCGCCCGGTATGTTTCCACAAGCGTCCAGGAAGCCGTGAGCGACAGCTCTCTCAGCGAGCGGGCAACCGAGGGAGAAGTAACGGAAGTCACGGTGCTGTTTACCGGCATCGCCGGGTTTGACGAGTTCCGTCGCACGCACTCGCCCGAAGAGGTCTTCGCCCTGCTGGCCGTCAACCTTGAAGCAGTTAACGCCGCCGTCAGTCAGTGCGGCGGCGATATCGACAAGGTCATGGGTGAAAAGGTCCTGCTCCTGTTTCGACACGATCGTTTCCTGAGCGGACATCAGGCAATGAATGCAGCTCTCAAGGTCATTCGACATGTACGTTCAAGCCTGCTGGCTCGCAACATCCAGCCGTTGTTCGGGCTGAATACGGGCACCGTCGTTGCCGGGTTCGTCGGCGCCCAGAACGTCCGTATGGATTACACCGTCATCGGTGATCCGGTCAACCTTGCGGCACGCCTCGTGGCCGTCGCTCAGACTACGGGCGGCCAGAGCATCGTGACCTCCGGTCCGTCGCTCAAATTGATGGCATCTGACATTCAGTCAGTCAAACTCGACATCACCCGGGTCAAGGGAAAAACGCAGGAGGTGGAAGCCTACCAACTGCTGCTGTAGTTTCCGCGTATCGCTGTCAGTCGGTCATCTTAACGGAGGTGGTTATGAATCGTTTTTCATATCTCGCTATCGCTCTCTGCATGCTATTTTTGTTTTCTTGCAACGGGTACGCTCAATCGTTAGACGAAGCGTCGGCGGCGCCGTCCCCTTCCGTCGCTGTTTCGAATCCCGAGACCACAAGTCAGGGTTCGCCACCCACACCCCAGGCCGGAGGCAATCCCGGCTGGCTGCAGAAGTGGATCAAGACATCAGTGGAAATCGCTCACATCCTCGAAGGCATTCTCGAACAACTGGCTCGCCTTTTCGGCGTTCAGCTGCCATTCCCACCTTCGAGCCAGGAACCCGTCTCACCGGTCGCGACGGGAAACGACCGTCCGCCCGCTCCTGAAACAGGTTCTTCAGGTTCCTCACCCGGACAAACAGAAACCGGTTCAACCGGAATTCCCGGCGGCAGCTCGACATCGACGGGGCCCGTCACCACGCCCGGCGTGTCAAGCGGCGGCGACGCCGGCACGATCGGCATTCCGCCGCGCCCCGCCGGAGCGCTCGGCGGTCGCGCCTTCATCGAGAGTACGAATCGCATGACCAGACCGCAGCGTGAGCAAGCCATCTTCGACGAGATCTCCCGCGGAAATGTTCCCGATTTCGTGCGCACCTGGAGGACGATTCAGGCGACCTTTACCGGTCGCGATGGTCAGACGCACACGGTGCGTTATCGAGTGTTGCCCGATTATCTCAGTATTGGTTCCGATGATGATTTCATCAGAATTCCCATGGATCCGCATACGGCGCAGCGGCTGGCCGATCTCTTCGGCGCCATTCTGCCCACGCGCAAAATGGTCAATGATATTTACAGCCAGGCAACCTTGAAGCTCACCCCGCAGCCGCAGCCGCCGGGCGCTCAGATGATTACCAGCCCGTACTTTCTGCGGCACCAGGAGATGATCGAACGTCAGCGAGCCGGACGAGGTCTCGGTGAACTCACGGCCGGGCACAAGAAAGACGTTTGTATCACCAACATGCTCGATCGCGCCATGGCCCAGGGAAAGCGTCAGGTGGCAATCTACGGCTGGCATCAGCAGAACGGCCGCCCGATTCAACCGCTCAGTACCATTCACGAGAGCACCTATGCCGATTACAGCCACGGTATTCGCCTCGTCGATCAGACCGTCAATCTTGACGGCGTCGATCGTCCGATCGGTGAGGTCCTCAACGATCCGCAACTCTGGCGTCTGCTCAGCGACGAAGGGCAGATCCGCAATACCCGGGCACACCGCTGATCGTCAACGACATCCCGCGGCATCGGCAAGCTCTGACCACCGTTGCCAGGCTGCGACTTTCAACAGTCGAGTGAGTTGTCGAGTCCATTCGAGACAGAAATTGAAAACCCGGCGCTTCACAAGGAAGCGCCGGGTTTTCGTTTCTGGTGCTGAAGAAAAGATCAGCGAGTCGTTCTGTTACGGGTTGCCGCCGGTGCCGGCGTCGTGGTCGGCGCAGGGGTCTCGACCACGGCATTTGGGTTGGCCTGAGCCATGAGTTTCTCAATCACGGCATCGGTCGGTTTGTACAACGTCTTGCTGGTGATCGTGACGTTCGGAAGATTCAACAGCTCAAATCGAATTCCCTTTTCCGCAATCGGGTCTTCGGCAAAACTGGTCAGAATCGAGGCAATGATCGCCGACATTTCACGATTGCCCGGCTTTTCCTTCGACTTCGCGAAATCCATGGTCACCTTGAACGAACAGTCAGTTCCAGGATTCTGGATCGTTACTTCAGGGGTGTAACGACTGGCCATATTCGCGTTCATCGTCTTCCACTGCCCATCTTTCATATTCACATCGATCATGACCGGTCGAAACAAGGCCTTCATCTCGATGTCGGGAGACTGTTGATCGGTATACAGGAACGTGCCGAGAATCTCGATCTCATTGGTGAGCGTATCAAAAGCCGGATACGCAAGTGCGGCATACCCTTCGTCGTCTTCCGCCTGTGCCGGGAGAACGATCAATAAAGCGGCCAACAAAAGAACCCACATCGTTCGTTTCATGCAAGCGCCTCCTGTATCTGCAATATGGGACAACCATGCCCTCACCGTCCATGGTAACACAAGTGACCTCCTGGTTGCCGAAGCGGTCAATCGCAGGAATGTAGAACTATTTGCACACTATTTATCCGTCGCAAGGCATAAGAGTTTCAAACCATTTGGCACTAGGAAAACAGCCTGCTCCTTGTATTGCGCGGATGCATGGCAATCACATCTCACAGTGATGAGCCTGCTCGTGCTAGACTTGAGTCTATGAAATCTTCGTTTCTGAGCGCTCTGGGTTTACTCCTGTTTTTGTTCATCGCCAGTCTGCCCGTTCACGCAGCAGAGTGGCCGGTTCCCGCCGATCTGCGCGAGCAGATTCTCTACCAGGTCGTCGTCACGCGCTTTGCCGACGGTGATGCAACCAACAACTTCTACAACCGCAAGGCGATTGTGCGCGGCGACCCACACTGGCGAGGCGATCTCAAGGGTCTGGCCGCACACTTTCCGTATCTCAGGGATCTGGGCATCACCTGCCTGGTCGTGACTTCGCCACTGGAAAGCCGCGGCAGCTTCGATTTCGAAGGTGACACCCCGTATGACTGGACAACCATCGACCCGCGTCTCGAGTCGGTCGGGTTCGGCTTTCGCGATTTCATCAGACTCGCGCACGAGCAGGGGCTGCGTGTCATCCAGGAAGTCCCGATCAATGCTTCGAGTTTCTACGGTATCCGCCATCAGGTGTTCATCGACCGCCTGCCCATAAAGTACTATCTCAAATCAGGCGAAAGCATCATCTGGCCTTATGAATTGAATTGGGGAGATTATCGTCGGCCGTTTCGCGAAGACAACGACAATCCCCTGGCGCCATTACCGTTTCAGGACAAGGTCATCGCCGATCCGTTCGGCAAAATCGGTATGATCGACCCGCTGACCGGCGTTCGCGTTCCACGAGATGGATACGATGCCTCGCGTTTCTTCGGCACCGACTTCACGAAACTGCCGACCGACTGGTACCATCGCGACGGGCTGCTGCCGACCGCCGAAGCCGATCTCTGGCCGACCACCCAGCGCAAGTCACTTCATGCGGAAGCCATCGATCTGGCCACCGAGAACGGAACCGTGCGTGACTACCTGGTGCGCTCCTTGTCTCGCTACATCGATTGGGGCATCGACGGATTCCTCTTTCCGCATGCCCGACACGTGTCACGCGACGACCTGCGGCTGCTCGCCGACGTTCTGCGCAAGCGCAATCCGCGTTTGTGGCTGCTGGCTGATGTCGCCACGACCGGCACCGGATTTGGGGAACTGACCAACGAAGCCGCGTCGGCACGTCTCAAGCCCTGGTGGTATTCGCGTACCAGTCACGATCCACGCAATCCCGATTCCGGGGCCGATTCGGGCCTGGCCGTCTTCGATTACGCTCTCTTTTCAAAGCTCGCCGAGACAACTACCCAGGGGCACTTCACCGGCCTCGGCGGCCTGCTTGGCATGGATTGGGCCTACGGTGAGCCGACGCGCCTGATCACGTTTCTGCAGAATCGCCATGTCGGGCCCGATACCTTTCCGACCAGCCGGTTTTCCGGCTCGACTGTCCAGGCTGCTCTTACCTACAATTTGCTCTGGACAACTCGCGGCGTGCCATGCCTTCTCTTCGGCGAAGAAGCGGAGTTCATGAAGGGCGGTTTGCTGAGCCTGCCTTCAATCGGCATCAATCTCGGCAGTACAGGCAAAGCTTACTTCGGCGACCGTCTCGCGTCTGGTTCAGTCACCGCCGTGAAACAGGGCGTCATCTTTCGCCATCTGCAGCGTCTGAATCAAATCAGATCAGCGATTCCCGCTCTGCAGACCGGCCGTCTCATCAAGGGGCAGGAATGGGGCATCGGCATGAGTTTCGTGCGCGAAGATCAAGCCCGATCGAGCCTGGCGGTCGTCGGTCTCGCCGCCCGCACCCCACAGGAGATCACGGTTTCAGGTATTCCCAACGGCACCTATTTCGATGCCGTCACCGGCGGTGTTGCCTCGATCAGCAGCAATACGATCTCGTTCACGGTTCAGGACAATTCGATCGGCGTGTGGGTCAAGAATGGACCCGGTATGATCGGCACAACAACCGAGTATTTGCGATAGCAAACCCGGACAAAAAGAAAAGCCGGCCCGCAGGCCGGCCGTCACTGTCTGTACGAATCAGGGCTTCTTCATCTCGATTAGAGTCAGAGTCGTCGTGGTCTTCATCGGTTTTTCCATGCTGTTCACCGACTTCACCAGGGTGCCCGGCACATCTTCACTGCTCCAGACCTTGCTGGTGATCACGGATTCACCCTGAGTGATGTTGGTCTCAACCGTCGTGCACTTGATCTTGCCACCCGCCGCATCGATCTCCTCGGCACCCTGCTTGGTATCAGCATTCACCGGAGCTGCCGCGGATGCTGCCGCACCGTCGACATTCAATTTGGCCGCATGTTCCATGCGCGTTTTCGGCATCTCCATCTTGTTGCCGGCCACCGTCGTGCTGCCGGACATCTCAACCACGGCTTTTTCCGGTGTCAGTTCGACGAGCGTATAGATGATCTCGCTCTCGGTCTTATTGCCCATCATCTCGGAAATCTGCTGGTACTTCGCCATGGCCCCAACTTTGAACTTCGACCAACTCTGATACATCGGATTGTCGGCTTCAGCCGCCCAGACTCCCGGAACTACCAGAACCAACGCCAGCACTGCGCACATCCAGAACTTCATGTTTCCCTCCTGAATTGATTGCTCGAACCGGCCGCATCATACCTGTACCTGCCGGCAAGCGCAATTTCTTCACGCGAGCCATGTCGTCGTCTCTGAAAAGCAGTTCAGCCGCTCACGGCTGGTTCGCTGCAACCCGGGCCGGAAAGTCTGCTGAAGCCATTGCCGCCGGCGATGAGTTCGAGTCGTGCCGGCAAGCGTTCCTTGATCATCTCAACGTGCGAGATGATGCCGATCAACTTCCCCTGCTGCTGCAGGTTGCAGAGGGCGGCAATCGCCATTTCGAGTGCGTTGGGGTCGAGAGCACCGAACCCCTCGTCGATAAACAACGTCTCCATGCGATGTCGGCGACCGACCACCTGTGCCAGCCCCAGCGCCAGGGCCAGACTGGCCAGAAACTTTTCGCCGCCCGAAAGGTTCTTCACCGAGG
>CAYYIY010000040.1:15645-51452 GCA_964472075.1 uncultured bacterium
TCCGAAATACCGGTCGATCACCTGCAGTTCGAGTTTGTCGTTTCCCAGACGGTACCGGTTCGTCAGCTTCTCGAGCTGCACATTCGCCTGATGCACGAGACTGGCAAACGTCAACCCCTGTGCATACTCGCGAAAGGGAGCTCCGTTGGCTGCTCCGATCAGACTGCAGAGTCTGGCGATCGGCTCACGCGCCTTGCGGGCCTGAGCAATTCTCTCGACCAGATCGCGACTCATACGCCGCAGTTCGTTCTGGCTTGCCAGCGCTCCCGCCGCCTCGACGTGACGAGCCTGCTCTCCGGCATACTCTTCCTGTAAGGCCTTGCCTTCCGTCTCAAGCTCAGCAACGGACTTCGTCGTGCGCGCCTCGGCCTCTCGTTCGTGAATCTGACCGCTCACCATCGTCACTTGTCCGCGCAGGTGTTCAGCGCGAGTCTCGATCGACTTTTCCAGATCGCTCAATCTCTTGAGTTCGTCAGGCTCTATCATGGCCTGTCGAGCGGCTTCCTCACTCTCGTATCCAGTACTTTTCAGTAACGCAGCAACCTGTTCGCTCGACCGGGCCAACTCGATCTGCAGGTCGGCAATGACGTTCTGCTGCTGTTTCTCTTCCGTCTGCAACCGTTCCATGGCAACGGAAGCATTCTTCACTCTCTCGGCGGCATCGGCTTCCGACTTCTTCTGTGCCGATACCCGTGAGGCCAGTTTTTTTTCTTCAACATCAGGATCTTTCTCGCCATACAGTTCATAACGCTTGTTACGCAACTCTTCAGATGCTTTCTGAATCTTCTCCAGATCCATCTTCAACTCGGACAGTTGCGTTTCTATACTCCCCGCCTGCACCTGGCAGGCGTTGAGGTCGCCGATGGTTTTCTGCTCGGCGATTTTCGCGTGTTCGAGTTGTACCAGCGTTTTCTGCCACTGCTCCCAGCGTTTTCTCAGAATTTGAATCGTCTCGGGGTCGCTGTCGAGGAAGCCATATCCGGTCACCCGCCCGCGCAGTTCCTTCTCTTTTGTCTCTCTCTGCTGAACAAGCTGATCGCGCTGTTCCGTCTTGTTGTTCCGTTGTTCCTGCAGGGTTTTCACCACTCCCTGACATTCGATCAACCTCGTCTCGACCTCCTGTCGACGAGCGGACGCGCCGGCCGCCTTCGCCGTCGCCTCGGTCTGCGACTGCAACAACTGCTGGTATTCTTCAAACTCCTTCTCAGCTTCTGCGACTTTTCGCCGAGCTGACGACACACGCTCATCAAGCGCATCAGCAGCCGTCGGTCCATCGGCAAAAGACACCCCGGTCGCCGCAATCTCCCACTTTTTCTGCAGATCGTTGCATTTTTTCTCGATGGTTTTTGCCGACTTCTGCGCGGCCGTTCGTGCAGCCGACAGGTCGGCATGCCTCTGCGTCGCCTGCTCGAATTCCTTTTCCGCCTTCTTCAGAGCAGCCGTGGTTTCCTTGAGCTTCACCTCAATCTGTTTCATGGCTTCGGGCAACGATTCCTCATTCTCGACAAACGGATGTTCGAGCGCTCCGCACAGCGGGCAGGGGTGCCCTTTGCGCAACTGCTGTCGCTGTTCTTCGAAGCTCGCTCGTGCTTTGCCCTGCGCTTTCTCCTCCTGCAACAGCTCCCGTTGTTCCATGAGCTTGTCGCGAGCGATCGCGGCTTTCTTTACCAGCTTCTCGGCTTTCTCAATCTCTTTCGCCTGTTTCGCCTCGCCTTTCTTCAGATCGAGCAGTTCGGCCTCGAAACCGACAATGCCGTTCGCCAGTTCTTTGAGCTGACATAACTGGTGTTCTTCCGATTGTGCGGTCTGAATAGCCTTCTGCAGCGTCTTGGCGGTCTGTTTGGGAAAACGCTGTGTCAGCGCCTCCGTCGCCTGCGCCACCTGCTTTGCACACAGCGTCCCGTGCGATTGTGCTTCTTCCAGATCACGTTGTAACTGAGCAACAAGATCGGTTTCCCTGGCTAATCTGCTTCCGGTTGCCGACAACTCCGCGTCCAGTTTCTTCATCTGCTTTTTCTGCTCTGCAAGGGTCTCAATCAGAGTTTCGATCAACTTCAGATCGACGCCGAGCGTTTCATCTCGCGCGTTCTTCTCTCGATACTGCGACATCTCCTGCATTCTGCTGCGGAGATCCTGCAGCTTTTTTTCATGTGCTTCTCGCGCACGTGCGATCTCAGCCGACTGCTCATGCAGGGCCTTTTGCTTAGCCTTGCCGGCACTATCAGCTACTCGCAACGATTTCAATTCCTGGTCGCAGCCGCGCACCTGTTTGATGAGATGCTGTTCCGTCTGGGCGACCGCGGTCAGCCTCACGCCCGCCTCGTGCGTGTCATTCTGTACCTGTTGAGAAGCCGCAATTTCAGCTTCAGCAGACGGAATCAACTGCTTTACCTGTGTCAATCTGTCGTTTGCCACAACGAGTTTTCGCGAGGTTTCATCGCGCAAGGCCAGTGGCAATCGCAACGGTTCAGCCCGGCGCCCCTGTGCCAACCGTTCCAGTTCCACCGCCCGGCTTTCGCGTTCCTGATTCAACGCCGCCTGCTCGCTGTTCAATTGTACAAGTTTTGATCGCAATCCCTCGAGTGTTTTTAACCAGTTGACAAGATCAAGAATCGAAGTCCTCTGCTGGTCCAGCTGTTGCAGTCTCGTTTGAAGTGCCTGCACTCTCGCTTCGAGCGCCTGAAAGTCTGCATCGGAAAGCAAAACCACACCCTTCAACTGGGACTCGAGCAGTTCGATGTTTCGACGTTCGGCACTATCCTTCTCATACACGGCTTTGGAAATCTCCGCGTAGAGTTCCGTACCGGTGATCTGCTCGAGAATCTGCGCCCGGTCGTCCTTTTTCGCCTCGAGAAAAGCGGCAAACTGTCCCTGTGCCAGAAGACAGGTGCGCGTGAAGCGTCCGAAGTCCAGACCCGTGATCTGCTCAATCATCAACGGCACCCGTGTCACCTGCGTGCAATCGTAGTTGTCATTCGGGCCACGCGGAGAGACCTGAATCAAACCCATCTGTGCCGCCTGCAGATTTCCATCCGGACGATTTCGAGCACGATGCTGTTCCCAGTAACTGCGAAAGGTCAGACGCCGACCATCGGGCACCACGGCCTCGAACTCCACCTCCGCGCGACAACGTGCGGTTCCCCGCGTCATCAGCTCATTCGAACTCGTGTTAATGGCACTTTTCAATCGAGCAGTGCCGGCAAAGAGCGCCAGCGATACGGCATCGAGAATCGTGGTCTTGCCTGAGCCGGTCGGCCCGGTAATGGCAAAGATGCCGGGACCGGCGAGGTCGGGATCGGTAAAATCGATCTTGAAACAGCCCTTGAGCGAGTTGAGATTTTCGAAAATCACCTGGTTGATCTTCATTGCGCCCCTCCTCGTACAACTTCTTCAACGATCGCATCAAAGACCGGAAGCAGTTTTGCCCGATCGTCTTCCTGGACCGACTGTTCATCGAGAAGCCGCTCGAACACCTCACGAGGCGTTAACGCCTTGATCTCGTCCACGCTCAGTCCGACCTCTGCGGTTCGAGCCGGCGAGGCATTCTGGGAAAAACAGCGAATCGGGAGCCCCTCAGCCGTAGCTGCAATCTTTTCAGCCAGATCCGGCATCAACGCCGCCCCCGTATACACAACCTTCACCAGCGGAGCCATCGCTTGCGAATTCTCTTTCATTTTCTGTCGCGACTGATCACCAATCTGTCTCAATTCGTCTTGTACCCGCGGCAGATCTCCCTCGATCGTCACGAGTCGTCGAAACAGCGGAATCGCGACGCTCTGAGGCTGACGCGGGTTTTCCGTGTTGATCACCAGCACCTGTTTCTGCTGATCAGCTTCATCGAAGGCCAGCGGAATCGGTGATCCGCTGTAGCGGATATTCTCGCGCGCTTGTACAAGTTGCGGTCGGTGAAGATGCCCGAGAGCAACATAATCAAACTCGCCTGGAAAATAGTCGGCGCTGAAAGCGCCAAGGTTCCCGACATAGATGGGTCGTTCCTGTTCGCTGACTTTTCCGCCTTGAGCGAAGAGGTGCCCGACGGCAAGTATCGGGAGAGTCTCGCACTTCAGCTCGGTACGGCGCGCCAGAGCCAGATCTGCCATCCGGCGATACCAGGCCGCGATCCCGGTCACAATGCCGTGCGCGCGGGTCTCATCGAGTTCGCCGGGCTTCGCCGTATACACATCGCGATCACGCAGATATGGAACGGCACAGACCAGCGCGCGCGGCGTTCCATCAGGTGAAGTCAACGTCACCAGACAGGCCTCGGGGCGTTCTGTGTCTACCGCACCGACCACCGTGACATGCAGGCGACTCAAGATGGCCCGCGGCGCATGCAACGTCGATGGCGAATCGTGGTTTCCGCCGGTGATGATGATCTGTCGGCAGCCCCGATCGCCCGCCCCGGCAAGAAATGAGTAGTACATCTCGAGCGCGTGATTCCCCGGCATGCCGTTGTCGAAGACATCACCCGCAACGATGATCGCTTCGATACGCTCGGATTCAATGATCTTCAGCAACCAGTCGAAGAACGCCCGATGTTCATCATCACGGCGCACATCGACCAGCAGCTGCCCGATATGCCAGTCAGACGTATGCAGGATCTTCATTCTCTCCCCTCCCGCTTGCGTTTCATCAGGTTCGGCTCAGCCGGCAGTGCATTACACCACCAGTTACACCTGAAGATGAATCCGATCAAGTACCTTCCGGAAAAGAAAGCGTTCTCTCCAGGTATCGCAAACTTAAAGCCGTCTGCTACCGTTCAGTTCAACGGGCAGTCATTTTCGTGGAGGTGCTCGGGCAGACCGAACGCTGATCCCTGAAGGCGGGTAGATGAAACACTCGGTGTCTGTAATCGTCGGGTCATCCGATTCGCCTGCGGCTCACCCAACAGGGCGCACGGGACTTTTCTCCGCGCGGGACGAGCCTTTGAACTCCATTTCGTCAGATCGCTTCATGCTCTCAGAGCGCGGCCATGGAAGGGGGCTCGAAGAGGCGACGAAGAAAAGAGATGCGCCGATGATCGACGGCGTCGAAGTGTATCTGGCGCGACACCAGGGGGTTCAAAGCGGGCGGATCAGGCCCTTTTCGTCACCGGCAATGCTGCTCGGCGAGTGAGCGAAACATTGTCAGGCAGCGTCAGCGGGTTTCGGTGGCGACTTCCGGCGCCGGCTCCGGCTGAAAGCGGAGCAGGACCGACAGCGGGTTCGTCGCCACGTGCCCATCGCTGGTGCCGCCCACGAGAGCATCGGGAAGCAGATCGCCAACGGAGGTCGCATCGGGTTCAACCGGCGCCAATGCCGCCCCCGAAGAAGCCAACGGCTCGCCAGGAGTGATTTCACCCGGCGTCGATGCTACCGATGCCGTCGAAGGCGTCGACACGGCTGCGGGCTTTAGCAAACCACCGGTCAAAACCAGCTTCACGCCGGCCTGCCAGTCGAACGACAGACTGCCCGCGACTTCGGGCGTGACGTGCACCTTTCCAGAGATCAGCTCGATGGTGCCCTCGCCGTTCTTCAGCGAAAAAGCGATGATTGTGCCACGCACTTCAAGGGCGGCACCCGGAATCAGCACGGTAAAAGGCTCTTTGCCTCGTTTGAAGGTGGCAGTAAAGCGGCCGTCGCGTGTCTGAAAGCCGTCAGGCTTCACGAGCAGACGACCGGAACCACGCACGGCAATCTCGCCCCCATCGGCATAGGCGACCGTCAGCAGCCCCTGCTCGGTCGGCATCTCGACTTCGGCAGCCTTCGCCACCCCGATCCGGCCGGTCAGATCACCGCTGGCCCAGCGACCCGAAATCAGCATGCGGGCATTTCGGCCCTTGAGCATGGCCCAGGCAGGCGTCGGTCGAGACACAGGCACCACCGCCGTCACCGGGCGCTCAGGTGTCGGCCCGACACCCGGATCGGGGGCGCGCAGTCCAATCCAGGCGGCGGCCAGCAGAACGATGCCGAAGGCCAGCGCCGGGGCCGACCACTGCGAAAGCCAGGAAACCAGATCGAACGCAGGCGGCACCGAGAGAGAAACCGGAGAAGCCGCAGGCTGAGGCTTCTGCTGCAGCGGTTTGCCCTGTGGAGCTGTTGCCTGGCGGCGTTTCTGCAGATCGTTCCACATCGTCAGACGCTCGGAAGCCGGCAAAACCACGGATTCAGCTTCGCGACGCAGGTTCTGCACTCCCTGCCAGAGGGCACGGCACTCGGGGCAGCTGTCAACGTGCAGCCGCAGGTCGGGCGGCAGCTCACGGCACGCCGGCGTTTCGCCGGTCAACCAGTCATTCAGCCGTTCGCACGTCATGGCTCTGCCACTCCTTTCGCAGTCTCTGCAGGGCACGCGAGAGTATTTTCCGAATATTGTCTTCACGCATCGAAGTTACCGCCGCAATCTCGCCAAACGACAGATCTTCGACGAAACGCAACAGCACAATTTCGCGCTGACCGGCCGTCAGAGCCTTGAACCCGGGCATCTGCTCGGTATCCAGGGTGGTCTCACACGGAAACCCGTCTTCCGGTGCCGGGGCACGTGCGAGCAGTTCTTCCGAGACCACCGTTTTCACACTGCGCTTGCGGGTCGCATCGATCACCTTGTTGCGTGCGATCGTCAACAGCCAGCTCTTGAAACGGCTGCGGCTCTGAAAGGATTCTTTTCGTTCGCACACGCGCATGAAGGTCTCCTGAGCCAGATCTTTGGCCTCTTCCCAGTTTCCGCACAGGGTCATGATGTATCGAACCACCAACGGCAGATACCGGTCGAACAGGTCGTGGAACGCCTGCTCATCGCCTTTCTGCCAGCGTTCCATCAACACATCGTCGGTCTGATTCATGCTTCCTGATGCGAGGTTCAAACAGCGTTTTCCCTGGCTTTCAATATCTATAACGAAAGACCCTCGTCTTTTGTGACATCTTCTTCCGCGTGTCGCGCTCCATGCGGCAAGCACCCCTGCATAAGCCCTATTCTACCTTCCCGAACCCGAACAAACAACGTGAGAGTGCCGCACGACTTCACCGGCAGTCCTCCGAAAAACGCGTGACCTGAGGGCAAACTCCCTCAGGCCACGCGAAAAGCTGTGCTATACGGCTCTTTTACGGCGCGCTGAACGTCTTGCAGACCTCGAGTACCTTCTCAATCATGGCAAGGTTTTCACTCTTCGGATCATAGATAAACAGGAAGTTGGCGAAAACCGCCGCTTTGAGATCATACCCTTCCATTCCCGATGGATACGTCCCTTTTTCCCTGGCTTGAGCCAGCTTCGCGGCATCAGACGCCGTCAGCCCGTCTGGATAAAACTCGAACGGAGTAAACGTGAAGGAGCCAATCTCGATGTGGTGCCGCCATTCACCAAACGACGATTTGGCACTCATCTCCGTATGTCTGGCATCGCCGAACCCGCCTCTTTTCAAGTGTTCGATCAGGGCATCAACCCGTGTCGGCTGAAAGTACAACCCACGCTTGTTCGGTTCGGCCTTTTCGAGGGCAGTCGGGGCAGCGCCATTCGGTTTGAAACTCATGAACGCGGGAATGAGCTTCTCGAGAATTGGACGGTTCTTCAGACTGAAACTGTGGCCAAAAACGAAACCGTTGTTCACGAAAGCCCGGCTTTCCGAGAACTTCCCTTCCTCTGTCGCTTTCTGCATGGTTTCTTTGGCGCGCGCACTCGGACTGGCCACGTCGAACTCATAGACGTGGAAACTCTCATCGCCACACTTCACTTCCAGATAGCGCTCAGCGCCTACCATCTCGAGAATGCCCCGAAATGTCATGCTGGTTTTGTCGGTAATCCTGCACTCCATCCCGGCGATTCCCGTCTGGGTCTTCAGGTGGGCCGCCAACTGATCGATCACGCGAAGCGCAACCGGTGTTGGTGTGGAACTCTGGGTCGAAGCAGCTGGTTGCGCCGTCATCGGTGCTGAAGTCTGCCCGGAAGGAGGCGTGGCCGGCGTCTCGCCGCAGCCTGCCAGAAGCAATACCCCGAAAAGCAGACAAAGAAGGCCGATCGCTCCGACCGGCCGGTACCATCCCGCGAAAACGTGTTGCCAATTGATCATCTCAGGTCCTCCTGAACTTGATATTTCCCGCTCGCCGCAGTCGTCTTGCCGCGACTCGGACTGATCTACCAAATTTACCCATGGCTCGCAACCACCTTGATTCAATTCCGTATCGTCGAGCGAGGACAACGAGAACCAGATGCGCGACAGAAGCAAATACACCCAGCCGAAGCGGGAAATCTTCGCGGCGTTCTTCCCCGAATCTGGTATCATAGCGACATGAGCACCTACCTCGACTGGGCGGCAACCTCGTATCCGAAACCTGAATCGGTGTATGCGGCGGTCGATCGTTTTGCCCGAACGACGGGCATCGGCAACGACCGCTCGCTTTCGCGTGCAACCCAGACGGTTCACGCTCTCTGCGAACGCGTGCGCGCCAAACTCGCCACCCTGTTTGACAGCCAGGCCGGGCGGGTCATTTTCTCGTCAGGCGCAACGGATTCGCTCAACACTCTGCTTCAAGGGCTGCTGCAACCCGGCGATCACGTGATCACCTCGCCGTTCGAGCACAACGCCGTTCTTCGACCGTTGCAGTATCTCAAACAGAGTCGACAAATCTCGATCTCGCCGCTTCCCGCCGGTCTCGAGAACGGCATCGATCTGAGCGCACTGCCGCAGCTGATTCGCCCGAAAACCCGGCTGGTGATCGTCTCGCATCAATCGAATGTCTTCGGCGTGCTCACGCCGCTGACGGCGCTCATCGAAGCCCTGAAACCTTTTCCGCACGTCTTTCTCGCCGTCGATGCCGCGCAGACGGCCGGCAGCGTGCCGATCTCGCTGCGAGCCACCCCGGTGGATTTTCTCGCCTTTTCCGGGCATAAAGGTCTGCTCGGCCCGACCGGTACCGGCGGCTTCGTGCTGTCTGAGCGACTGGCAGATATTCTGCGTCCGATACGTTTCGGTGGAACCGGCGTGCGCTCGACCGAGGAGATCGCCGTCGAGGAACTCCCCTGGCGGTTCGAGGTCGGCACCCAGAACACCTGGGGCATCGCCGGTCTGGATGCCGGTCTTGATGCGATTCTAACCGAGGGAGTGGCCACGATTCACGCCCGGGTGCACGCGCTCACCAGTTACCTGGTCGAGCGGCTGAAGAAAGTCCCCGGAGTCACCATGCTGACGCCCTCGCCGGCCATCCATCACGGCATTGTGTCGTTTCTGCGGCCGCCGTTCGCCCCAGTCGATCTGGCCATGCTGCTGGAAACCACTGCCGGCGTGCTGGTTCGCGCCGGCCTGCACTGCGCCCCCGAGTCCCATCGACTGGCCGGAACCCTGCCGAGCGGCACGGTCCGGGCGAGCCTCGGCGCGCTCTCTTCACACGAAGATGTCGAAACTCTTGCAGAAGCTCTGGAGGCTCTTTCCACATGACATGGACTCGGACAACCGGTATCATGCTCGCTCTCGACGTCGAAAACCGACAGGCGGCATTTCAGCTTCTCGACCGTATTGCGGATGACTGCGACGTCATCAAATTCAACTACCCGCTGGTCCTGCGGGAAGGCCTCGGCATCGTCACCGAAGTGAAGAATCGGTACCAAAAGCCCATCCTTGCCGATTTCAAGGTCGCCGACGTACCCGTGACCAACAATCGCATCCTGCGCCAGTGCCGCGAAGCCGGCGCTGATGCCGTCATGGTTCACGGCTTCATCGGCGTTGACGCGCTGCAATCGGCTCTTCAGGCAGCTGAGGGGCTGAAGCTGTTTCTGGTCACCCAGTTGACCAATCCGGGCGGCCTGGACTTCACCGCGGCGTTCACCGACGAGTTCGCTCAGATGGCTCGCGAACTCGGTTTGGCCGGAGTGCAGGCCCCCGGCAACCGACCGGACGTCGTTCGTCACGTGCGCGAGATCGTCGGACCGGAGCTGCTGATTGCCTGCTGCGGCATCGGCGCTCAGGGTGGAAAATATGGAGCGGCTCTGGCTGCCGGGGCCGATTTCGAGATCATCGGACGGGGGATCTACGCCGCCCCGAACCCCGTCGCCGCGGTGGCGGCCATCAAGCAGCTGACGATTCCGGCGCTCGCCGCCCGACCTGGCCGATAGAGGCAGAGGCTCTCAAACAGCCGCCGCATGAATGACTCACGCACGCTGATTGAACGGTATCAGCTCAAGGCTCATGAATACTGTGCCGAAGACGATTCCTGGTCGGTACAGGGACTGATGCCTGAACCTCCAGCCGATCTGACGATCATTGAAAACCGCGCCAGAAGCCAGGGATTGAAAACGTTGTTCATCAAGAAGGTTCAGGTTTTATACATCATGCGAGGGCGCCTGACCGCGCAGTTTCATCTGAGTGGAGCGCTGTTCGTCAATGGCGCCTCAACCCCGAACGAAGGAATACATTTTCTGGAGCAATTACTGTGAATCCACGTGCCATTGCGATCTTCGGAAGCGCACAAGCTCGTCCCGGTTCCGGCGAGTTTCAGCAGGCGCAGGAAATTGGCAGAAAGCTCGCCCAACGCGGCTTTACCCTCTACTGCGGCGGATACGGCGGTCTGATGGAAGCCGTCTGTCAGGGCGCATCCGAGGCAGGCGGCACTTCGCACGGCATCGGTCTCTCCGCGTTCAACGCTTCACCCAACCCCTATGTCGCCGATTGTGCAAAATACGACTCACTCGGATCTCGTTTGGATGCGTTTTCTCGGGAGTGTGGTATCGCCATCGCCTTGCCCGGCGGCATCGGCACCCTGACCGAAGTATTCTTTTTCTGGAATCTCGGGAAAACCGGACTGATGAAGCCCCCACCCCACCTGCTGCTGTTCGGGCCGACCTGGCCGCCGCTGCTCGAAATGGTCAGAGGGCACTTCGCCGTCGGCGATTCCGTGTTCTCGTCCATCCGCTGCGTGCCGAATATATCAGCCCTCGAACAAGCACTGAATGCCGTTGTTGGTCGGCAGCAACCTGGACGCGATCTTTCCGAAGTCGAGTGACAGTCCCGTGCTTTCCTTTCTGATTCTGCGCGATGATCCCGATCTGATATACCAGCATGCCGATGATCCGATCCGTGATCTTGTCGGTCTGGTGTGCAAGCGGCTCTTCTATCCGGTGCTCGCTCTGTTGTCGATCAACTTCGACACCAAGCATCGATTGCCGTATTCCCTCATGCCGTATATCCGGAACCTGTCGTATTTCGGCATCGTCGCGATCATCTTCAAACACACCTTTTCGTCCCCGAGGCGGCGAAGCCCTTGCCGATCATCTTGTCGTTGTCTTGATGCAGAAGTCATTTCAGCTCGATCGGACTCGTACTCGATGCGGAAGCGGTACCCGGCAACGGAATTCCGGCCGAGGTAAAAAACGCCAGGAACTCGCGTTCAAAGCGTTCCGGCTCGGACTTATGCGCGCCGACATGCCCGGCTTCATTGAAGACGAGCGTTTTCGCGCCCGGAGCGGCCGTTTTCAACCGCTCGAAATCGGACGCATGCAGACGCACATCCTTGCCGTCATGAATGATCATCAGCGGCCGCGGCGCGATATGGCCGATCTCATTCTCGGGACGATTGGCGAGGTAGTCGATCCCCGTGCGCCACGAGGCATACCAGAATGCCACATCGACAAACGGGTTGTCGGGAATCCCGACGTAGGCCTTCAGGTCATTGGCACCAATGCGACGCAGCCAGGGGAACATCGCCTCGATCATGAAGGCCTGAATGCGCGGCAAATGTCGGGCCCCGTTTACCAGCGTCGCCGCACCCATCGAGCGGCCGTAGGCCCCGAGCGGACGGTTCGGCGGCAGATAACCGAGTTTCTCCGCCTCCTTCAGAATCGCGTCCACATCTTCCCATTCGTGCAACCCGATCGAGGTGTATTCGCCGTCACTTGCGCCATGGGCGCGAAAGTCGAGCATCAGCAGATGGTACCCGGTCGGCTTCAGAAAGTTGAAGACGTAACGCAGTTCGTTGTGGCTGACACTGTGCCCGTGACACAGCAAAATCGCTCCGGCATCAGGGTGGCCGGGAAAGTACCAACCCCAGATGCGCTGACCGCGCACATTGAGAGCGGCAAAGGCCTTCAACCCGGGGTCGTACAGGCGCTTCGTGTCGCCGGCCGCCAGCGCCGCCCACTCGTCTCCGAGATCGAGGGCGCCGGTTTCACGACCCGCCTTGCGCAGCGCCGCCAGCAACAGCGACCGGCCGGCCGGGTCCTGGCTCGGCTGTCGAACCATCTGCCGCAGCACCGTCTCGGCCAGCAACACACACAAGGCTCCGCCGATCAGCAGCAGCGCCAGAGCAACTCGTACAAAACGTTTCATATCGTTTCCTGTTTCAGATCGTCATCTTAACGTTTGAGAAACTTGAGATGCTGATTGAACGAAAAGAGTTCATCCTGCACCTTGGCATACTCGGGGGCGAACTCCATCTTGAGCGTCACGCCATCGGTGCGGCAGAGCACCTCGCGCACCGGAAACAACTGCGCCAGCGACAGCGTCGTGATATCGACACCCGCCATCATGGTGAAAAGAAAGTTGCCCTGAAACGGCCCGGTTTTGAGCAGGTCCTGAAACACGGACAAACGGCTCGACTCGATGCTCGCCCGGTTTTCCGTGAGCGTGACCAGCCCGTCCGGAAACGTCGGTACCTCACCGGCACTCGCTAACCCGGAAGCGACCGCCCAGCCATCGAGCAGCAGCAGAGACAGAGCGGCAATCGCGTCGCGCACCGGTCCGGCCACGGCCTCATCTTCAGTCGCGGGCAGAGCCTTCCCCTGCGGGTTGAACACCTCGACCCGCCACTGCAGATCAAGGTGTTCGCGGCTCCAGCTCACCTTTTCAGGCTGAAGGCATGCCAGATGTTCCCCTTTGCGGCCGCGTGCGCCGATTTCAAGCACCAAACGCACCTGATCGGCATATCCGTAAACCGCTCCGCCCTTCACCTGCGAAAAAGCCTGCAAACGCGGCAACAGCTTCGCTTCAATCAGAGCATCAGAGAGAAAGATCTCTTTCTGCCGATAAAACATGGTGTACCAGTCGCTTTTCGAGCCAAAGCGGTGTTCCAGACGGTCGAGCGAGGTATAAGCAGGAAGTTTCATCAGTCAGACCTCCAGATGTTCACGGTTTTCAGAGTTCTCAACCCCGATAGTATCTCGCACTTCCTCCTTCGTGAAAAGAGCAACGTCACTCCGCTTTTCTCAGCGGTTCTTCATGCCGAATCGTCTTCATCTCACTCATGAGCTGCTCGTACAATTCCGCAAGCCAGGGCGGTTGATCCGCGTCAATCGGAGGAATCCCAGTGATGCGCAGGTCGCAGGGCGCCAGGATCACCTGTATCTGCTCGAGTCCGGTGCGCGCCGCCGGCACGAAGAGGTCTTCGGCGGCTTCGTCCCCCATTGCCAGGCAGCCGACCGATACCTCGTTGCCGTGAATCATGATGTCACCGCCAAGACTGGAGCGCCCTTCCCGTTGCGCCTGCCTGCGATCGAATTCGTTGGGGTAGTTCACCCGCAAAGCCAGATGAAACCGGCTGTTCGGATTGAGGCTCTCGATACGATACAGGCCTTCCGGCACCTGTCGGTCGCCTTCGCGCTGTTTCGGGCCGGCGACGCCGCTCGCCGCCAGAATCGGATACGCACGCAGCAGCTTCCAGGTGTCGCTCGCCGCGGCATACACTTCGAGCCGTTTTTCTCGTTTCAGCCCGAGCAGCGCCAAACGCGACGGCGGAAACGGCACTCCAGCGGCATTGCAGAACGGCTTCAGTCGGCGTTCGACCGCCGGGCCGAACTCGCACAGTCGATCTTCGACGGTCTTAGGGCCTGACATGCGGGTCTGTAGCAGGTTCCAGACAATGCGCAACCAGGGCGCGCAATACCAGAGAGCAAAACCGGTCGTGAACAGCAGAAACAGATACCATGCCCACCGACGTCTCACGCCTCCCTTGCCTCTGGTCGGATCATCGTCACGAGTTCATCTGCTTGATGACCAGCAACCGCAGAGGTTCCGCCCCGATGTTCTGCCACGAGCGCTCGGCTCTCGGGTTTACGGTGAAGTAGTCGCCGGCCTCAGCTTCGCTCACTACCCCGTCGACCGACACTCTGCCGGCCCCCGCAATGACAAAAAATGCGACGGGTATCTCAAGAGCGTGTTCAGGAATGGCGCCGCCGGGAACCAGTTCGAGCACGACGGTTTCGAGACCATGTTCGGTAGCCAGTCTGCGCCCACGTGCGGTCGGGGTTTCGAGAACCGTTTGCGCCTGCTTCAAGGTGTATTTCATGATGAGTACCCGCTTTGAAAAAAATGGATGTCACGACATCCTGTGCTATAATACCTCTCTGAGCCTTATGCTTCCAGCTATTGAGAAGATCTTTCCATGCCTGCTCGACCTGCTCGCCGGCGAAGACTATGCGCTGCGGCGAGCAGCGCTCATCGCGCTCAGCCGCCTGCAGGGTCAGGCCGCGGCCGACATCATTCTCGAACGATATGAAAGCGACAACCTCGAAGACTACCTGACCGTCGCGCTGTCCCGCATCGACCCCGAGAAAGCAGCGAAAGCTCTGATCGCCGCCCTCAGTTCCCCCCACATGGAAGCACGCATCAGCGCCGCGGAGGCGTTGATTGCCAACCCGCACGATGAAACCATTTTTGCGCTGACCAGCGCCGTCGAAACGTATCTGAACCAGTCTGCCGGTCAGCAGAGCAACGTCTCTCTCGTGACCGAAGATGCCCTGGCGACGGCCGTGCGGGCCCTCGGCGCCATCAAGAGTCCGATGTCGGTGCCGCTGCTGCGCAAGGTCATCACCAAAGAAGGCAGCACCAGACTACGTGCCACGGCCGTGGCTGCCCTGAGCAATCACATGGTCGATTCACTGGTGCCGATGATTCAGGCTCTGATGAAAGACCCCGATCCACGCGTTCGAGCCAACGCCATCGAGGCCTTGCAGGTCATCGACAAGCCTGCCATCATCGGTATGCTGCAGCCGTATTTGTATGACTCTCACCAGCGGGTGCGTGCCAACGCCGCCAAAGCCATCTGGAAATACGGCGACTACGATGTCTCCACAACGCTGAAAGAAATGCTGGGCCACAAGGAAAAGGCGCAGCGCGTATCCGGCATCTACGCCATCGGCGAGATCAAGGCCGATGCCTTTACGAAGAATCTGCTCAGCTGCCTCAAAGACACCGATGCCGACGTGCGACGCAACGCCGTGATTGCGCTGAGGAAGTTCGGCAAGCGGGACTTTTCCATGGACCTGATCGCCCTGATCGACGACCCGGTCGCGGACGTGCGCATCCAGGCCGCCGCCGCCATCACGGAAGTGTTTCAGGGGACGGCCCAGACGCCGCTCCTGCGCCGACTGGGTGAAGAGCCTGAGCCGAATGTCCGAGCTGCCATCATCGGAAATCTTGGTCGTATCGGCAATGCCGCCGCTCTCGTCCCCCTGCTCAACTTTCTGCGTGACCCCGAAGAACGCGTGGTTCTCAGTGCGCTCGAAACGATTGCGCGTCTGCAGACCGTACGACCGACCGACGACATCATCGGCCGACTCACGCCATTTCTGACCGTCAAGAGTCGGCAGGTCCGCTCTCGGGCCATTCGCGTCCTGTGGCAATGGGGATATCATGAGGTTCTTAACACGATTCTCGACATGCTGCAGGAAAATCACACGGAACATCGACTCACCGCTCTCGATATTCTCGGTGAGCTTTTCGGTGAAATTTCGCAACACCAACCGGATCTGCGCGAGGAGTGCGAAACCTGTCTGAAGGCCGCGACCGAGCGTTTACGCCAGGATCTGAAAAAGAAAAGCTCTTCAGAACTCGAGCAACAGGTTGAGAGCCTGTGGCAGGAAGCGTCAACCCATATACAGAACAGCGAGTTCGAGCAGGCCCGATCGGTTCTGGAACATCTGCTGACCCTTGAACCGAACCATCTGCAGGCCTTGATTCAACTCGGTGAAATCTATATGCGCGACAAAGACGACTTCCAAGCCGAGTCCTGTTTTGTGAAAGCCCTCGAACTGAATCCCAATACGGTTAAGGCTCACTACTGCCTCGGACAAATCTTCCACAGCCAGCAGGACTGGGAGCGAGCGTCCAAGTCGCTGCAAACCGTCATCCGCCTGTATCCAAAGCTTCCGCAGGCCTATCTCTGGCTTGCCGACGCACTCGAGGGCATGAATCGGGTCGCCGATGCACGCGAAGTGCTCAAACGCCTGCAGACAATCGTTCCGCCGCACGCCGCCGTGCTCGAGCGCCTCGCCCGACTCAGTTTCCTGACCGGTCAGGTCACTGAAGCGATCGCCATGGCACGTTCAGCCGCTGCAGCCGGGCCGCTCGGCATTCCCGGGCAGCTGATCCTCTCCATCGCCGAACACCTGTCGGGCAACTCCGCCGGGGCCTTCAAGATTTCGTTGAACCTGCTGTTTCGCGCCACGCAGTCCCCCGACCCCAAGACCAGCCTCGAAGTCGCCCGCCTGTTGAAAGCTTCACAGGCCGTTCTCGCCGCCAAAGAACCCGGACCTTCCGCATAACACGCCGGAACCTCCTCGCCCGGTTCTTCAACTTCCCGTCGACTGGTATCTCCGCTCGCCGAATCTCCAGGCCACGAGCGAGAACCCGAGAAACACCCATCCCGCCGCCGGTGCCAGCAGATAAGCAATGCCTGTCAGATCCGAGAGCGGCTGTCGGCCCAGAATTACCTGCACCGGAAAATAGTTGATGCAGGCGAGTGGAATGAGAAACGTGAACAGCCGACGAAACCAGGGCTGATAGATCGACAAAGGATACTGAGCGGTTTCGACACCACCGTAAGTGAGCGTATTCCAGATTTCCAGCGTTTCGATGGTCCAGAAGGCCATGGTGGCCTGAAGTACGAACAAGCCGCCGAACAAGGCGATGCCACCCGCGACCGCCGACATGACCAGGGCGACAACCGCCGGCGTCACCCCACCCTTCAGACAAGACAGGCCCCAGCACAGAATGACAGCGCCCTGCAACAGGCGCCCCACGCGCCCCAGCTCGAGTTCGCGTGCCAGCACCTGAAAGGCCGTCGACCGCGGACGCAACAGCAGGCGGTCGAACTCTCCGCTTTTGAGCAGCGGAGCAAACTGGTCGAACCCGCGAAAGATCGCCTCGGCGAGCGCAAAGCCCACATGCACGATGCCGTAGAGGACGGCCGCCTCGTGCAGTTCCCAGCCGTTCAGCCGTCCGAAGCGGCGAAACAACGCCCAGATGCCAACGAATTCGATACCGGTAGCCGCCAATTGTCCGAGAGCGATCAACAGAAATGACAGGCGATACTCGGTCTGCGCCCGCAATGATATCGCCAGATAGCGCAGGTATAATCGCATCGAATCTCTCATCGATCGCTCATCCCCCTTGAATCACCAGACGCCGCACCCCTTGTCGTAGCAGCAGACGACCGACAAACACCAGAACAACTATCCAGAACCACTGTGTTGCCACGACGGCTAATGCGCTCTCAGGGGCAAGATGGCCTGTATACAGGCGGTACGGATGATCGACCAATCCGGCAAACGGGGTGAAGAACAGATACGGCTGCAGAGCCTCAGGAAAGAACGGCAGGGGAATCACCATTCCGGAGAACAGATAAGCCACGTTCGGGAGCATCCGGGTCACTCCTTCACCTGAAATGCTCCAGAACAGACAGATGCTCATCAGCACCGTCAACGCGCAGCTGAGTGCCAGCATGCCGGGTAACGAGACAGTCCAGGCCAGTAACGAAGACCAGGTAGTCGGCAACTGCATTCCCCCGACCGTCAAAGCGACTAGAGTCAGCGGTACCGCGCGCATCAATACCGGCGAGGTGCGCTGGGCCAAAGCCCGACTGAACCACAGCTTGTACATATCGAGCGGACGAACCAGTTCGTAGGCGACCGTTCCAGTTCGAACCATGGCCGCCACCTCGGAATCAACCTGCCAGGGGAACATGACCAGAAGCGCTTGTCCGAGCCAGATATAGGTGACAACATCAGCCCACGGCATCGGTCCCTCTTGCCCGGGCATCAGACAGGCATAGAATCCCGCCAGCACCATGATGCGAATCAAGCCCCAGAACAGTTGCGTCATCAATCCGGCCAGCGCAGCCGCGCGATACTGAAGCAACTGTCGAAAACGGGCCGACAATACTGCCCGGTAGGGGCGACTCCAGGAAAGTAGTTCGAAAGACATGCCGGGCATGCGGATGAAACTCAGGACAACGTCCGATACAACCGCGCGATCACCTCTTCGATCGGCGGAGTATCGACGAAGAGATCGCGCACCGGATACCGGTTACTCAAGCGTGCGATCAACTCTGGAGTGCGAACTGAACGCGGATCATAGCGAAAGATCAGACGCGCTCCGTCGCAGTGGACCAGTTCCGCATCGGACTCTGATGCTGCCACGCAGGTTTCAGCGAGATCGAGCGTGAGCCGTCGTTCACCGGCGAACTCACGGCGCAGAACTTCCAGATCGCCGTCAAAGAGAATGCGTCCGTGATTGATGACCAGAACACGTTTACACAGGGCTTCGATATCGTCCAGGTCGTGAGTTGTCAGAATCACGGTCAACTCGCGCTCTCGATTCATGCGTTTGATGAACTCGCGCACTGCCGGCTTCGCGGTCGCGTCAAGACCGATGGTCGGTTCGTCAAGGAAAAGTAGACGCGGAGCATGAAGCAAGGCCGCCGCCAGATCGCACTTCACTCGTTGTCCCAGGCTGAGCTGGCGTACCGGAGTGTCAAGGAGCGTTTCCAGACTCAGCAGATCGATCAGCTCTTCGCGTGTCCGCCGTTCCTGATCAACCGGCACTCGATAGATTTCGCGCAGCAGATCGAATGATTCGACAACCGGCAGATCCCACCACAGCTGCGTTTTCTGCCCGAACACGACCCCGAGACGGGCGACGTGTTCTTCACGCCGTTGCCACGGAACCCGATCGTCGATCGTACATGTTCCCGCATCGGGAACCAGAATTCCGGAAAGGATCTTGACGGTTGTGCTCTTGCCGGCGCCGTTCGGGCCGATAAACCCGACAAGTTCTCCCCGTCCGATCGAAAATGATACGCCGCCGAGGGCTTCGACAACGCGTTCACGGCGGTGCCACAACCCTTGCACGGCTCCCCAGATTCCCGGCGCTCGTTCCGAAACGACAAATCGCTTGACCAGACCTTCAACGACGATGTGCGACGTTCCCACCGGTATGTTCCTGTTATCTGCAGATTTGCGCAGCTGCGCGACGGCATTGTACCAAATCTCTCTTCGTATCTGCGAACAGCCCGGAAAAAGATTTCAGGCTCAGGAATTGTCGGGTGACCGCCTCGATTCGATCACGACGCAGGTGATGTCATCTTGTATGGGGGCCGCACCGGTATGTTGTTGCACAGCATCATGAATCGCCGCGACGACGGCGTCGGCACCCTTCATTGCGTGCTGTTGAATCAGTTCCAGCAGACGTTCGATGCCGAACATGCGGCGTTCCTGATCTCGGGCTTCGGTGATTCCGTCTGAAAAGAAGATGAGCAGGTCGCCGGCACCGAAGGTCAGACTGGTCTCCTGAAACGACTTGTCTTCTTCCGTGCCGAGAGGGGGATTCCCAGGCAATATCTGCCGGCACTGACCCGTACCGACGCGGTAATGAACCAACGGCGTATGTCCGCAGTTCACTACGACGAGCCTCTTGTGCCGACGGTGAATTCTCGCATAATGCAGGCAGACAAAGCGGTTTACCCGAGAGAGCGGCTGGTACATCTTTCGGCAGACACGAGTGACAAGCGCTTGCGGCGATGGGGGACCGTCACGGGTTCCGGCTTCTGCCAGCGCCAGTTGAAACTGACTTTTGACCTCTGCGGCCACCAGAGCGGCAGCGATTCCTTTTCCCATGACATCACCAACCATGACATCGAGCACATCATCATCAACACGAACAAAGTTGAAAAAGTCGCCATCGACCCCACGCGCCGGCAGAACCAGACTCGCCACCCGCAGATCACGCATCTCCGGGGGCGGGTTGCCGAACAGCAAGGTCTCCTGAATCTGAAATCCGATGCGATACTCAGCATCCTGAGCCTGTTGCAGTTGCTGCAACGTCGTACGCAGTTCCCGCTCGAGATTCCGCTTTGTCGAAATGTCGGAAAAAACGATAACAGCGCCTTTCATCACTTCACCGTCTTGAATCGGCGTACTGACATACTCAACTTCGAATGATGTTCCATCGCGGCGCCAGAAGACGTCTGTGTCTCGATGCCTGACCGTTCCGTCTCGCCAGGCTTGATAAATCGGGCACTCCTCTTGCGAATATTCCGCCCCATCGGCATGGTGATGGTGAATCAGCGCATGCGACGGTTGTCCGATCAGTTCGGAATATGAATACCCGAGCATCGCCAGAGCCGACGGGTTCGCAAACGAAAATGTCCCATCCGGATTCAGCCCAAAAATCCCTTCACCCGCGGCACCGAGAATCAGCTTCTGCTGGGCGTCCACTTCGCGGATCCGTCGTTCGACTTCGGCTTCCTGTAACCATTGCCGCCGGAACAACACACCCATGATCAGCATTGTCAGCAAAACAAGCCAGACAAGTTTCTTGACTCTGCTGATACGAGTCCCGGCTGACTGGAAGTTTTCCGTTTCGAGTTCGCGCAGATGCTTCAATTCACTTATGATCAGAGCATCGAAATCGTCAATCATGTTCGTGACCAGGCTGTAAAACCGGGATGCGTCGACCGGCGGAGAATTCCGAAAACTGCCGTCAACCAGCGCTTCCAAAACCTGTCGCGCCTGTCGCCATTCCGGTTTTTCAAATCGTTTGAAAAACTCGATACGACAATCGGCATCGAGCAGGATGTCTCCCATGTCTCGTTGCAACGGGGCGGCCGTGGAATTTCCCAGAAGCTGTCCGAATGAGACATCGACGCCCGCCGACGCAGCCGAAAGCGATTTCACCCCCTGGGCCCGCAGCAATCCTGCCTGCTCACGCATCAGCTCAAGCCAGAGCAGTGTATTGAGCGATGTCGTCCACTGCTGACTGCGCTCTCCACGCATGGCCCCTTTCTGCAGCATGATCAAAGCGTGCACCACTGACCGATAGCGCTCGATAACCTGATCGGGGGTTGAACGCCGCAGGTCCACATCTGTTCGATATTCAACCAGGGGTGTCAACGTGCCCGCCACCTTATCGGACAATTCCTTCCAGACAGCGCTCTCGGAAAAAAGCCGCTCACAGGCTTTGACCGTCCGATCCGTCTCCTGCCGCTGTACCATGAGTTGATCCGCGGTCTCGACCCCATTCAAGAATAGAACCGAACGACCGCGTTCACGCTGCAGTTGCATCAGAACATCCGAAACTTTCTCGTAAAACAATGTGTTTCTGGAAATGTCGGCCGCGAGTTTTTGCTCTTCGTGTTCGGTGCTGATCAGCGTGTATGCCAGTAATATCAAAGCCGTAACCGGTACAACAACCAGCAGAGTCAAACGCAGCAGGCCCCGATTCACCATCATGCGGATGCCTTTCTGATACGGCGATATTTCGGCAGTGTATCAGAATCAATACTTCGGTAACAAGATCGTTTCACGATTATCCTCGGCTCCGCAGCGGTTGCATGAATTCAAATGGATTCCTATAATGAGGCGCAGCCTCCATTTTTCCGCAGAGGAGTCCCCCCATGAGCCAACCCGGTTATTATCGATTCCCCACCATTTTCCGCGACCAGATAACCTTTGTCAGCGAAGACGATCTCTGGACCGTCTCGTCCGCCGGAGGCACGGCGCGAAGACTGACGTCCGGGCTTGGGATGATTCAGTTCCCGGCGTATTCTCCGGATGGCAGATTCCTGGCATTCAGCAGTCGCGATGAGGGGCCGCTCGAGGTCTATCTGATGCCGGCGGAAGGCGGCTCGCCGAAACGCCTGACCTTTCTCGGTACACAGTCACGCGTGGTCGGCTGGAAGAACAAGGAAGAGATCGTCTTTTGTACCAATGCAGGGCAGCCGTTCCTGGCTGATCATCGACTTCACACGATCTCAATTCATGGCGGAAAACCGGAAAGGCTGCCGTGGGGTCCCGGCTTCAGCATTTCATTCGGCCGCAACGGCGCGTGCGCCATCGGCCGCAATGCGGTCGATCCAGCCCGCTGGAAGCGCTACCGCGGCGGCACCGCCGGCGAGATTTTCATTGATCCGAACGGCAAGGGCGAGTTTCGCTCTCTGATCAAGCCCGGCGGCAATCTCGCGTATCCGATGATTATCGGGCCGCGCGTCTACTTCCTTTCCGACCATGAAGGTGTCGGCAACCTGTATTCCTGCCTGCCGAACGGCACACAGCTGCGCCGCCACACCCATCACGAAAACTTCTACGTGCGACACCCATCGACCGACGGAATGCGCGTGGTCTATCACGCAGGCGGAGACCTGTATCTATTCGATCCTGTCTCGGACAAAAGCACGCAAGTGGCTGTCGAATACCACAGTCCCCGCACACAGTTGTTTCGCAAGTTTATCGATGCCGCCTCGTATGTGGAAGATGTGCATCAACATCCGCAGGGTCACCTGCTCGGGCTGGTGGTTCGCGGCAAACCTGTCGCCATGGGCAACTGGCACGGGCCGGCTCAGGTATTCGGTACGCCGGAAGGGGTTCGCTATCGACTGCTGCGCTGGCTCAAGGACGGCAAGCGGTTCGTCGTCTGCTCTGACGAACCAGGTGAAGAGCATCTCGAGATTCACACACACGACGGCTCCGCTCCCGTCAGGCGGATGCCTGCAATGCCGATCGGACGACCCGTGGACATCAAGGTAGATCCACAGGGCGATCGGGTGGCGCTGACCAACCATCGCAACGAACTGTGGCTGATCGATCTCGAGAAGAAGACCCATACGCACGTCGCCACGAGTCGCCATGCACCCCTGCGCGGGTTCGACTGGTCACCGGACGGCAAATGGCTTGCCTTCAATGACTCTCTGTCGACGCACACCTCGGCGATCTTTCTCTACGAGGTCGCCAAAAAGCGCAGGACGCAGGTGACCAAGCCGGTGCTCAACGATGTCCAGCCCACCTTCGACCCGGACGGCAAGTATCTGTATTTTCTGAGCTTTCGAGAGTTCGATCCGGTGTACGATCAACTCCACTTTGATCTCGGCTTCCCGCGAGGCATCAAGCCTTATCTGATCGTCCTGAGTTCCGAAACAACATCCCCGTTCCTGCCGGCCCCGAAACCTCCCGCAGAGCCGCCGAAACCTCAGGCGCCAGGCTCCCAGGGGGCGAAAAAGGCGAAAGACAAAACTCCGGCACCGCCTGCAACCCGCATCGATCTCGACGGAATCACCGACCGTATTCTCGCATTTCCCGTCAACGACGCCGTCTATACCCGAATTGCTGCAATGGCAGGCAAGGTCTATTTCGGTTCGCAACCTGTCCAGGGAACTCTCAATCAAAACTGGCATGAGAAGCCGGGAAATGGCATTCTCGAATGTTACGATCTCGAGCAACAGAAACTTGATCCGGTGGTCACCGGCATCAGTGATTTCAGACTATCGCCTGATCGCAAATGGCTGCTCTACCGCACCGGCAATCGTATTCGCATCGTAAAGGCCGGCGAAAAACCGGATGAAGCAGCAGCTCGAGAGGCTCCGGGTCGAAAAAGCGGCTGGATCGACCTGGGACGCATTCAGATTTCGGTCACTCCGCAGTCAGAGTGGCGGCAGATGTATCGTGAAGCCTGGCGGCTGCAACGCGACCACTTCTGGACCGAAGACATCTCTCAAGTCGATTGGGAGCGCGTCTATCGCCGCTACCTGCCCCTGCTCGATCGTCTCGGCACCCGCAGCGAATTTTCCGATCTGGTCTGGGAAATGCAGGGCGAACTGGGCACCTCGCACGCCTATGAGATGGGCGGTGATTATCGCCCTTCGCCCAATTACGGGCTGGGGCGGCTGGCAGCCGACGTCACCTGGGACGCAAAAATGAAGGGTTGGAAGATCGTTGCCCTGTCGCGGGGCGACCCGTGGGACGAACGACGCTCGTCACCGTTGCTGCGCCCCGGACTGAACGTGAAACCGGGAGACTGGATCATCGCCATTGCCGGTCGATCTTTGTCAGCCGCCATGACTCCTGATGAAGCGCTTGTTAATCTTGCTTCCCGAGAAGTACAAGTTACCATTTTGTCGAAAGAGCGAAAACACAAGCGCACCGTCACGGTGAAAACGCTGGCTGACGAAACGCTCTCTCGTTATCGAGACTGGGTCGAGAAGAACCGGGCCTACGTTCACGACAAGAGCAAAGGTCGCATCGGCTACGTACATATTCCAGACATGGGGCCACGCGGCTATGCCGAGTTTCACCGCTCGTTCATCGCCGAGGTCGACCGCGACGGGCTCGTCGTCGATGTTCGTTTCAACGGCGGCGGCCACGTATCGCAACTGCTGCTCGAGAAGCTCGCGCGCAAGCGACTGGCCTATGTACAAACCCGCTGGTTCGGCACCGAACCCTACCCGGCCGAGTCAGTCGCCGGCCCGGTCATCGCTCTGACGAACGAAAACGCTGGAAGTGACGGAGACATTTTTTCCCACTGTTTCAAACTGCTGAAGCTCGGTCCTCTTGTCGGTAAGCGCACCTGGGGCGGTGTCATCGGCATCTGGCCACGCCACCAGCTGGTCGACGGCGGGCTCACCTCTCAGCCTGAGTTCTCGTTCTGGTTCACCGACGTCGGCTGGCAGGTCGAAAACTACGGCACCGACCCCGACATCGAAGTCGACTTCCTGCCGCAGGACCACGCCGCCGGCCGCGACCCGCAACTGCAGCGCACGGTCGATGAAATTCTGAAACTCTTGAAGCACAAACCGCCGCGCTACCCCGACCTCGGCAAAGGTCGACCGAAACTGCCTCTGCCGAAACTGCCCCGCTGCTGAACGATGCCGATCCGTAACGCCGGCCGGCGCGTGTTCAAATCAACCTTCCCGGCCGACGCACTCTTTGTTGAACTCGATCTGCGGGTGAAACGGGTGTAGAATAATACTGTCGTACAAGATTCATCTTACCGGAGGTTCTTTTATGCGAAAAGTTGCGTTTTTGCTCGTTCTTGGTGTGTTGATTGCGTTCCCGGCGTTTGCCGTCTTCTGCACGGCCTGCGGCGAGAAACTGCCCGACACCGCGAAGTTCTGTGCCAAATGCGGAGCGAAGATCGCGCCCGCAACCGCCGAAAAGAAATCGTCGCCCGCCGTGAAAGAGAAAGCGCCGACCGTCGAACCCGCACCGACGCCGGCCGCCGAACCGACCGCTGCGCCTGCCACCCCGGCCATCGAAGGCTCTTTCCGCACCAAGACCGACTTGTACGTGTATGCCAAACGCGGCGATGAGCACAACGTGCTCAAGAAGAATCTCTTTTTCAAACCCCGCCGCGACCGCATCAAGGCCGGGGCCGACATCAAGATTCTTGAAGTGGTGGGAGACAGCTACCTGGTCGAACAAACCGCCCCGGTCAACGGCAAGGGACTCAAGGGGTGGTGCACCGAAGCCGAGCTCGCACTTCGGACAACCTGGAAGAAGTGAGACACATTTTCAGATCAAGCAGATTATAGTTCTTTCATGGGCCAACCGTACAGCAAGCCGGTCAGACAGACTCTGACCGGCTTTTTTCAATACGCCGAAGAGATCAAACGCAGCCGTTTTACAGCAATCGCTGATTCAGTCACCTCTAGCGAGCAGGCGGCCGATTGGCTTGCAGCTCACCGTGACGCAGAGGCGACGCACAATGCCTGGGCCTGGGTCATCGACGGCGCTTTCCGCTTTCATGACGATGGCGAAGTGTCGGGAACCGCCGGGAAACCGATTCTCGGGGCCATCGAAAAGCAGAATCTCAATCGTGTCATTGTTCTTGTCCGTCGCATCTACGGCGGCATTCAACTCGGAGCCGGCGGACTCACTCGTGCCTACGGCGGCACGGCGGCCACTTGTCTGCGACTCGCACCCCGAAGAGATCTGCGCCGGGTCTTGCGCTGCCGTTTCGAGATTCCGTTTTCGGAACAGGGGCGCGTGTACTACCTGTTCGAACGCCATCAGATCGAACGCATCGCCGAGGATTTCACGGATCGAGGCATCGCGTATGAGATCCGACTCACCCCGGAACGTGAGAACTCTTTTCGCTCAGCCCTGCGCGATGTTTTGCGCGGCGCTGACGATCACTGGCAACAGATATCTGATGACCTGCTCTAGACGAAGACTCGTCATTGCACGAGCCATCGCCCCCGGAATCACCGTCTGAAGCAGCTATTTCGCCGGCCTGTTCGGTTTTTCGACCTTGAGAAAGGTGAGTTTCTTGATTTCCGTGGGGCTGACGCTTTCATCAACCGGCTTCGTCTCTCCGGGCTTTTTCGCCTGAAACATGACAGCGGTGCCGGTGTTCGAAGACTTGATCAACCCCCATTTCAGCACGTGGGTTTTGCCGGCCCAGGTCTTCACCGTATGCGTCTGTTTGCTCAGATCAAAGACAATCTCTTCGATGTCCTTGAACAGAATCGTCAGCTTGTCTTTTCCTTCCGTGCCCTGAATGAAGCCATCAGCGGGAATCGCCTCGACGTCGATCGTACGATCAACTTTTTCTTTGATCTGTTTCTTGTCGAGAACCATGACCGCCTTCAACGTCTTTCCTGCTGCTTCAACCACCAACGGAACCAGCATCACCGCAACGAGAACCACAACCGCCATCATTCTGTGCATATTCGTCATCCTCCGGGAAAAATGATTTCCAACCCTCCGCTGATAGCTTAGCGACTCTCTACTCACAGTTCAACCACGAGCATGAAGCGGTCTGACGAATGGAAGTTCAAAGTCTCGTCACGCCCGGAAAAGCTTTCCATTGGTGTCGGCATGGCTCTCAACCGCTTTCTGTGAGCTGAAGAACGTGCTATGGTGATGTTCGAATCACACCAATCAAAGAGTTCCTCGCTCACCCCATGACACAGAAAACTCCCTCGTCCACCGCTGTTGAGACGGCAGGACTCCCGGTCCATCGGGTCGCGGTGCGCACACTCGTCGAGTTCGTCTGCCAAACCGGAGACCTGGTGTCGACCTTTGTCGGGGCCGGCCGCGCCCTTGCCGGAACGCGAGGTCATCAGCAGATTCAGAAGTCGAGACCCTCGCACTATCAAGCTGAAGTCCCCGTCTCGTTGCGGCACGAAACCGCCGATCTCGTGCTCGAGATCGGTGGTCGTATCGACGGAGTCTGGGTCGAGGCCGGCGGCACCACCATCGATGAAATCAAAACCACGACCATGCCGCTCGCCGAGATAAGTCGGGATAATCAGCCGCTGCACTGGGCTCAGGCTCGTTCCTACGGGTATCTGTACGCGCGAGAGCATAGCCTCGATAGAATCTCGATTCAACTCACCTATCTGAACATCGACACGCTCGAGATTCTTGAACTGCGCGACACCTTCGCCACAACCGACCTGAAACTCTTCTTCGACGATATCGTGTCGCAGTATCTCGCCTGGGCTGCCGTCATACGCGACTGGCAGCTCGTACGCAACACCTCGATCGAAGCCTTACCCTTCCCCTTCACTACCTATCGCGACGGGCAACGACAACTCGCTATTGGCGTCTTTCGCGCTATTGCCGCCGGCACGAACCTGTATGTTCAAGCTCCGACAGGTATCGGAAAAACCGTCGCAACTCTGTTCCCTGCTTTGAAAGCACTCGGCCTCGGGTCTGTTCAGCGCATTTTCTATCTCACGGCGCGCACGGTCGGACGCGAGGTCGCCGAGCAAACCCTGGCTGGGTTGCGACGCAAGGGATTGCGCTGCAAGATTCTGACTCTGACCGCCAAAGAAAAGTGCTGCATTCTGCCGAAGCCCGACTGTCGGCCCGAATCCTGTGCACGAGCCCGAGGCTACTACGATCGTGTTCGCCCAGCCCTTGAAGAGCTGTTTGTCCAGGATGTTTTTAATCGCGATGCGCTTGAACACACCGCTGAACGCCACTGCATCTGTCCATTCGAGTTTTCGCTCTACGCTTCGCTCTGGGCCGACGTCATCATCTGTGACTACAACTACGCTTTCGACCCGCGCGTCTATCTGCGTCGCTTCTTCGAACCACCGATCGAGCCTTGCGCATTTCTTGTCGACGAGGCACACAATCTCCCCGATCGCGCGCGAGAGATGTTTTCTGCCGATCTGTACAAAAGCATGTTCACCAACCTGCGTTCCGAACTGCGAGAAGCGGCTCCGGCGGTCGCAAAAGCGATCTCACGAATCACACCGTTTTTTCGCGTCGGCGGCAAAACTCTGCAGAAGGCGATTCAGGCCACTCTCGCCTTCGAAGACCCCAGTACGGAAGAGGCCGCGCCCGCCGATCTCTCTCCACGCCGCCCCACTAGCGTCGCTTCCGACACTCAGCTTGTCCTCTACCAACTACCGGCCGACTTTGTGACCGCCGCACGGTCATTTCTCAAGGCGGCCGAAGCCGCTCTGGTTGCCACGCCTCAGGCCCCCTACCGCGAACAACTCATGGAACTCTACTTCAAGGCGACCGCGTTTGTCCGAGTCTCCGAAACCTTTGACGATACCTTCGCCTTCATTCTCGATGCCGACGTCCCAACTCAGGTTGCCGGTAGTCGGCCACGATCTGTCTCCCGACGTGATGTTCGAGCCCGGCTGTTCTGCCTCGACCTGGCCGGCCGCCTGCAGGAAGCCCTGAAACGCGCCCGCAGCACCATTTTCTTTTCCGCGACGCTGCTGCCCATAAACTATTTTTTCCGTCTCTTCGGGGGACAGGAGACCGACAAGGTGGTGAAGCTCCGCTCGCCATTTGCCTCTCATCAGCTCGGCCTCTTCGTCCTGCCGAGCATTCGCACCGAATATCGGGTTCGCGAACAGAGCCATGCGGCCATCGCTGAAGCCATTCACACCACGATATCTAGCCGCCGCGGCAACTATCTCGTCTACTTTCCTTCCTACCGCTATCTTTCAGATGTACTGGCCGTCTTCTCGCATCGATATCCCGACACGAGTGTAATTGTACAATCTTCGGGAATGGGCGAATCCGATCGAGAAACGTTTCTGAAGTCATTCAACACCGATAACCATGAGTCGCTTGTCGGATTCGCCGTGCTGGGCGGCATCTTCGGTGAAGGCATCGATCTGCGCGGCGAACGTCTCATCGGCACGATTATCGTCGGAGTCGGCCTGCCGCAGATCTGCCTCGAACGCAATCTGATCCGCGAGCGCTTTGAGCAGAGCGACAAAGCCGGCTTTGCGTTTGCGTACCGGTTTCCTGGCATGAATCGCGTTATGCAGGCCGCCGGACGCGTTATCAGAACCGAAACCGACCGCGGCATCGTGGTGCTGATCGACGAGCGATTCTCGCGCCTCGAATACCGCGAACTCTTCCCCCGTGAATGGGAACACGCTCGCCTGGTTCCGAACCGTTTCGAACTGCAGCGATGCCTGGCGTCGTTCTGGCGCGGAATATCAGCGAAACAGGATGATCGCTCACCTATGTCGCTATAGAAAGTCGGGGGATCGTCTCGTTCCTCGCCCATCAACATTCCGAACGCTTTTTCCCGTTCTCTGAACTCTGTTGTACCAGTCGGCAATTCTTCGTCCACTGAAACAGCGAAAGAAATCCAAGCCTGACAAGTCCGCACCTGCGTTCAACGTGCGTCGCGGCGTACAAGACGACTATCTGTCAAAACGAACGGAAATTGTCTGGAAATCGACCCGTCTGCGGCGCCGGACACACCGAACCGGTGACAAGGGCTTTTCACGCAGGACGTCGCCGTCACTCCCGATGTGAGTTTTCGTGAATCTGCCCGAACCGTCGCATGGCCTGCAGCACCTTCAAGGCTCGCCGTTCGAGAGGGTTCGTCGAGACGCTCAGTTCAGTTTCCAACGCTCTCCACTCGCCGTCATCCAGCGTGCGTGCCAGGGAACGGAACCCGGTAATTGCGCGTTCAGAAAGGGCGTGGGGGTCGTCAGCCGTTATCCGGTCCTGGGCCTGAACCGCCTGCAGCAGCACTCGCACCCGCCGGCTCGCCGACGCTTTGAGCAGCGACTTTTGTACTGCGGCAAAAGCATCTATGCGACCGTAGCCGAATTTGTCATCCGGACCTTTCGGCCCCAGATCAACGGCTGTTTCGCGAATGACTCGGACAATATCATCAACACTCATGGTCGGGTTCGCCTGCAGCATGAGTGCCACCAGGCCGGTCACCTGCGGCGCGGCCATTGAGGTCCCGCTGAGGTTGTTGAATCCGTCCGAGTTCCAATGGGCGGAAAAGATCTTGACGCCTGGAGCGGCGACGTCAGGTTTCACATACACTTTGCCGTCCCACTTTGCGGGGCCGAGGCTCGAAAACCAACCCCACTGGTCTTTTTCATCGGTTGCGCCGACCGCCAGCACGTGCGGAAACGCGGCGGGAACGCCGACCTTCCCGCCCGAATACCCGTTGTTCCCGGCCGCAAACACGGGCACGATGCCCGCTTTCACCCAGGTCTGCGTGATCTCCCAGAACAGACGATCGGTGGTCGAAGATGAACCCCACGAGTTACTGACCACACGCGGTCCGTCGAGAGTCTCCGGGTTGCCGTCGGGGTCGAGCATCCATTGCATGGCTGCCATGATGTCTTCGTTGTAGCCGCCACCGTTTTTGTCGAGCACACGCGCAACAAGAAGGCGCGCGCCGGGCGCCATTCCCATCTTCTCGGTGCGGCCGGCAATGCATCCGGCAGTGTGAGTCCCATGTCCCTGATCGTCATACGCGGTCATGATCGGCGAACCGGTAGCCGTGAAATCGCGAAACTGCTGAATCTGCCCCTTGAGTGCCGGGTGATCCGGGTTGGCCCCGGAATCCAGATGACCGACCAGCACGCCGCTGCCGTCGATGCCGAGCTTCTCCCATACTTCCGTCGCCCGCGTTTTCTCGGTCGCATAGAAACGCACGGGATCAGACGCGGCTTTCTCATCCGGCGGTTCCAGCGGCGGCTGGATCCAGCGCTGGTATGCAACCGGAACAATCTCGGCAATACGCGGATCACGGCGCACGCGTTCGAGTTCTTTGGGCGACAGCGTCACGGCGGCGGCATTCGCCACCCATAGCAGGCGAGGCCGCATGACCCGGTTCGGATTCGGCAACACGGCACGCAGAGCATCCGCCGCCTCATCGCGCCTGATCTTCAAATACGCCGACGTCGATGCTGATGCTGCACACCGCGATGAATCGCGAAACACCAGAATATATCTATCCGACGCTTCAGCAAAGGAAATGGAAATCGCACACCCCATGACCAGTGCCGCAAAAAGAGCAAAGATCAAGGACTTCTTCGTGCGCGACAGGTGACGCTTGCTCATATCGTGCTCCCGAACCTGAGAATACTCGATACTTCCCGATGAGTTCGCTCGTATTATACCTGAAGCCGCCAGGCAAGCAAAGCTCAACCGATGTCAGGCAGCAATTCCCGGTGATAAAAACGTGCCTGGTCAGGGCGTCAGTTCGTCACCTGAGCTTCGACGGCTTTTCCGCGGGCGAGTGAGGCGAGGATGCCGATCACGGACAGCCCGGCGAAAAGCAGAAAGACGGCGCGAAAGCAGGTGAGAAATGCCGCCGGATCGGCTTCGGCCGGCTTGTCGCCGGCCAGATAGATCGAGAAGAACACGAGCGTCAGATACATGCTCATCATCTGGCCGAAAATGCGCACGCTGCCCTGCACTCCCGAAGCGATGCCATACTCACGCGGCGAAACCGAACTCATCACCGAATTGATGTTGGGTGACGAAAACAAGGCGAACCCGAGACCCACGATCGCCAGAGCGATGCCGACCTCGACCAAAGCCGCTTGAGCGGTCAATCGACTGAGAAAGAGCAGACCGATCAGATTCAGCGTCATGCCGCTCGAAGCCAGCAGACGCGGATCAATCCGATCGGAGAGTCGGCCGGTCATGGGGGAAAGCGTCGCCTGAATCACCGGTTGCACCAGCAACAGCGTCCCAGCTTCCTGAGGCGATAATCCTTTGTTGATCTGCAGAAAGAGACTCAGCATGAACGAGATGGCATACGTCGCCGCGTAGTTGATCAGCGACGCCAGATTGGCAAAGGCAAAGACGCGGTTCTCAAGCAGCAGACGCAGCGGAAACAGCGGATGCGTCGTCCGGTGCTGGCGCAGCACGAACCCGACCCCGCAGATCAGACCAATCGCCAGCAGCAGCTTCCCTGACAACTGGGACACATACTGCGTCGCCGGCACCATGCAGAAAAGGGCAGCGGCATAGAGAACAGCGCCGCCAAGATCGAAAGGAGCCGGGATCTGCGCCGGCCGATCATCGGGGATCCATCGACGAATCATCCAGAGCGTCAGCAGCCCGATCGGGATCGAAGGCAGGAAGAGAGCGCGCCAGCCGAAGGCACCGGTGATCTGGCCTCCCAGAAACGGGCCGATGGAAAGTCCGGCGTAGACCGCGGCGACGTTGAGACCCAAAGCCCAGCCGCGCTCGGCGGGCGGAAACATGGCCATCAGCAACGCTGTGCCGGCCCCGAAGATCATGGCCACCCCAAGTCCCTGCCCCATCCGCAGGCCGATCACCCAGGGTCCTGATGGCGCGAACATGAGCAGCATCGAGAACAACGTGAACCAGAGAATCCCCTGAAAATAGATGCGGCGTCTTCCGTACAAGTCTCCGAGCCTGCCAAATGGCAATACAAGAGCTGAAGACACTAAGAGATAACCGGTTGTCGTCCAATTCGCGGCAAGTGCCGTCAGATGCAGTTCGCGCGCGATGGTCGGCAGGGCCACATTGTAGGCCGACAGCATGAACGGAGGCAGAAACGAGCCGGCGAGAGATGTGAAGATCAACGCTTGACGCCGCTGCTTTTCGCTGTTGATGTTGTGCATCAAGGCGCAAGGGTATACTATTTCGTCTCGAAGAACCAGAACCGGGAGGGCTTTTTGTGAACGTCACGTTTCACAACACGGCGGGAAGCAACGACAACAATGTCATGTTGCATCGTATGTGTTCCATCTTCTTTTTCATTTTCCTGGTCGGTGGCATCATTTGCGCCTGGCTTGCCATCGTCCGACCGTTGCGGGTGTACATGAACGCTCAGAACTGGCCGCAGGTCGCCTGCCAGATCGATGAAGCCCGCATCATCGAAACCGACGATTACAACGATGAGGGAATTCGTCGGACCTACTACTCCGCAAAAATCAGCTTTTCGTATGAATATGAGGGGAAGCGTCATACCTCGGATCGCGTTCATATCAGCGGCTTTTCTTCTTCTCGTTCGACCAACCGGCAGGAGTGGGTCGACTACATCGCCCCTTTTGCGGAACGCCGGAGCACCGTGTGTTTCGTCAACCCGGCTAACCCGGACGAAGCTTATCTTGATCGTTCCCTGCATCTGATTGACTTCGTCATCGGCACCACAATGACGGCGGTCTTTCTCGGGTGCGCCTTTCTGTTCAGGTTCGTGAAGGGCAGACTCTCTTGAAGGACGCCGGGAATGGCCGCCCACGCGCCTCTGACTCGCCCTGCTGAACCGGCCCTGCACCCTTTCACGATGAGAGTATTGCGCGCCGTCAAGGCCGTCCCGCGTGGAAAAGTCGCGACCTACGGCTTAATCGCCTGTCTCAGCGGGAACCCCCGCGCCGCTCGACAGGTGAGCCGAATTCTGCATTCGTGTTCTGAACGGCATGAACTGCCCTGGCACCGTATCATCAACGCGCAGGGAGGCATCTCGCTGACCGGCGACGGAGGCGCACTTCAACGGGCACTGCTCGAAGCCGAGGGTGTCACATTCTCACACGCAGGATTCATCGATCTGCAACGCCATCTCTGGCAGCCGAACCCTGACGACTTATAATCTCTCTGTCTTACGCTCATTCAGAGATCGTCACGCTCATCTTCGACTCGTACGTTTGCGACCTTTCAGCAAACCGCCTTCCTCGCCGCTTCAATCAGAGGTTCGGCGGAAAGACCGGTGCCGACTTCTTTCCATTGCAATTCTCAGGGCCGGAGTCACCAACCCCGTGCACCACGTTGGTTTCATCTCATCATCTCCTTCGCGCGCTCCACCGCACGCAGCCGGCGCTTACCTGGACTCACTCCCCGGCTCCGAAGGCCACCTGCGCATACCTTCGCAGAGCCATATCGAGTCCGGCTTTCGCCCAGTTCAAAGGCGTGATCGGCGAGGGGAGCAGAATGCGGCGACCACCGATTTCGACGGTATTAATGCTTTCGGGGGTCTGCCAGGCATCGACGGGAGCGCCATCGGCGGCAAAGTTCGTGCCGGTGACCTGCCCGAGAGCCCGTTTGAGATGGATCGCCGCCCGATGCAGATCGTGCCGGCGCATCAGCGGGTCATGCGTCGTCTCGGCCAGATGCAGACGCGCCAGAGCGCACAAGCTGTCAAAGAACCACTGCGCCTCGGTGTGCGGGGGCAGCTTTGACAGGCGCGCCCGAAACGCCGCATCAGACGACGTATCACCGGTCAGCGTCGGCCCGTCGGTGTTCTCCTCTTCCGGCGTGATCCAGTAGTTGCCGCCCTGGTAACTATCGTTCACATACCGCAGAATCCCTGCCGGCCGTTCCAACGTTTCCACGATCTGCAGCACCTGCCGCATCTCGGCTTCCGACAACCCTTCGAGGGGGGAAGGCTGAATCAGCACGAGCAGGGCCGCATCAGCTCGCCGATAGCGCAGATCGGTCGGCTCGTAATCCGGCGACTCTCCGCCCAGCCGCAGCTGATGACGGACACGCTTTAAGCCACGGTCGATCAGCTCGTTGAGACAACTGACGCCCCATTCATCTACCGCGAGCTGGGGTCCCGTCTCCGCAAGCCGGTGAAACTGCAATCGTACACGTTGCATGCCGGCAGGTTCTGCATACAGAAGCTGTTTCCAGACCTGCAAAGATCGAGTTGCCAGGGCGATGCTCGAAGTGTTCCGGCGCGGCACTTCTTCCCAGGCTCCGGCGTCTTCATACGTGTCGAAGGAAATGCGGCGCAGAAACAGCGGATACCGTACCAGCACCTGAAACCGCTCGCGCGTCAGATCTCCCGGCTGCAACAAGCCGTTCAGAAAGGATTCGCCGAGAGCCGTGAAAAACAGGCCGTGCGCGTCGATCTGCCGATGATTCCAGACTTCCGGCCGGCCGTTCACCCGCACGTCACCCAGACGCGGATCCCGTCCGTCGAAGCGGATATGCGGCATGGTCATCTGGTCTAGCGCTCGAGCGGGGTCGGCGATGATGAGATCGAAACGTTTGATCTGCTCGGCCGTCGCGTAGTAGTCCCAGAGAGCCAGCAACAGACGCCGCGCATCGGAACGACGCGCCGGGTCTGCGGCCAGAGCATAAAAGACCCAGACATTGTCGCGCACCCAGATGGCATCATAGTTCGTCGTGTCAGGCTTTCCGGCGGTGTCTCTTGTCGCGGCCGGAGCAAAACCGCGCGTATTCAGGCGAATCTGCAGATGCGGAGCAAGGGTCCGGCGAATCCCGTTCAGCAACTCCGGCGTCAGTTCGGATCTGACCCAACGGCCGACGACGTCGTTGAACACGGTGATAAACTGTCCTTCGGGGGCAAGCTCAACGCGACAGGTCTCTCGGTCGAGCACCGTGCGGCGCAGACTCAGGGCCGCCGCATGAGCCTCTTCGCGCGTCGCGGCCTCGACCACCGGAGGCAGAAAAAAACTCAACAGCAGGAACACCACACAAGCCGGCCGTTTGTACCGTTTCATTTCGACACCTCTCTCTGAAGTTACTCGTCGCATTCTACTGCTTTCTGCGGGAAAGACAAACCGCCCACGGTTTTTGACAGCAATTCTCGGTGAGGTGCCTGGACAGGCCGAACGCTGATCCCTAC
>CAYYIY010000041.1:0-51220 GCA_964472075.1 uncultured bacterium
TGCGGGAGTAGCTCAGTTGGTAGAGCTCCTGCCTTCCAAGCAGGAGGTCGCGGGTTCGAGTCCCGTCTCCCGCTTTTTTTCTTCTCCGCAAAACATTCATCCCCATCTGAAGGAGTCGCGCAACCATGCTCAAGACCTCGGTCCAGGAACTCGAACCCAACAAAGTCGCCCTCAGTGTTGAGGTCGGGAAGGAAAAGGTTGTCGCGGCCTATGAGAGCTTCTTTCTGCGGGCCGCCAACAGCGTCAGAATTCCCGGTTTTCGCAAAGGAAAGGTACCCCGTAAGATCATTGAGAACCATCTCGGCAAAGAAGCCATTCGCGAGCAGGTCGAGGAAGAGCTGGTCGATGAAATGTATCCTGTTGCGGTTCGCGATGCGAAGCTGCATCCGGTCAGCCGCGCCAAAATCGAAGATGTACAGCTGAAGGAAGGCGAATCGTTCGCGTTCAAGGCGATCGTCGAAGTGCGCCCGACGCTACCCGAATTTTCGTATACCGGCCGCCAGGTCACGGCTCAGCGCATCAAGCTCGAAGAAGAAGGGGTGAACAAGGTGCTCGAAAAGCTTCGTGAGCAGTTCAGCCGCACCGTGCCCGTCGAAAACGGCACCCTCGACATCAATGATTATTTTACCGTCACCTGCGAAGTGAAGGTTGACGGCGAGGTCGACAAAGACCTTTCTGAAGAGAAAGGGTATCACCGTCTGATCGAAGCCAACCGCCTGTTCCTGCCGCTCAAGGGCTGTAAGGCCGGCGATCAGAAGACGTATCAGGTGCCGTTCACCTCTGAAGGTGACAAGGGGTCGAAGTACGAAGGCAAAACCCTTGAGATCACCGCCACCCTCGAAAGTGTTTCCCGGCCCATGAAGCCTGAACTGAACGATGACTTCGCCAAGGAAGTCGGCGATTATCAGAACCTCGAGGCGCTCAAAACCAAGATTCGGGAAGATCTCGAACACCAGCTCCTGACGGATGCCGAAGATCGCGCCTACGATGCGATCCTCAAGCAGATTTCCGACGAGACGACGTTCGCGATTCCGGAATCGATGGTGCAGCGCACGATTGACTTCTTTCTGCACAACGTCGATCGCCGCTGGCGCCAGTACAACACCTCGCTTGAAGAAGTGTTGAAGCGTTCGAACAAAGATATCAAAGAGTATCGCGAAAGCTTTCGCGAGCGGGCGGTCTATGAAACCCGCGTCATGCTGATCACGGATTCGATTGCCGAGCGCCAGAAGATCGAGGTCAGCGATGCCGAATTCATGGCCGAGGTCGAGCGCCAGGCCAGGGAATACGGGTATCCGGTTGAGAAACTGCTCGAGATGTTCAAACAGTCTGATGGCGAAGATAATGTGCGCCATACGCTGCTCGGTCGCAAAATTCGCGAATTTTTGTTAAAGAACAATCAGATTCATTACGATATGGTGAGTGAAGCCGAATTTAACAAGGGGGAGTCCGACCGTGACGCTGGTACCCATAGTAGTTGAGCAAAGTAGCCGCGGCGAGCGCGCGTATGACATTTACTCGCGCCTGCTCAAAGATCGCATTGTCTTCGTCAGCGGACCGATCGAAGACACGATGGCCGACGTCGTCATTGCCCAGCTGCTGTTCCTCGAATCCGAGGATCCCGAGAAGGATGTTTCGATGTATATCAACAGCCCGGGCGGAGTGGTGACCAGCGGTATGGCCATCTACGACACGATGCAGTACATCAAGCCTGATGTAAGTACGATCTGCCTCGGTCAGGCGGCCAGCATGGGAGCGGTTCTTCTGGCGGCGGGCGCTGCCGGCAAGCGATTTGCCGTGCCGAATGCTCGCATCATGATCCATCAGCCTTCCGGCGGAGCGCAGGGTATGGCGTCTGATATCGAGATTCAGACCGCTGAAATTCTGCGCCTCAAAGAGAAGCTGAATGACATCATGGCTCACCACACCGGCCAGCCCTTGAAGCGCATCAAGAAAGACATGGATCGAGATTTCTTCATGTCGTCTGCTGATGCCAAAGAATACGGCATCATTGACGATGTGATTCAACGCAACAAGGCACCCAAGGTCAAAGCCGGCTAGGAGAGTCAATGCTTTCCAAGAATCCCCAGTTCCGTTGTTCGTTCTGCGGAAAGGGTCAGGATCAGGTTCGCAAGCTCATCGCAGGTCCCGAAGTCTACATCTGCGACGAATGTATCAATCTCTGCAATGAGATCATCGTGGAAGAACTCGACGATGATGTCACCGTCGAGAACAAGAATCTGCTCAAGCCCAAGGAAATCGTCTCGATACTCGATCAATACATCATTGGTCAGCAGCGGGCCAAGAAGGTTGTTGCGGTCGCCGTGTACAACCACTATAAGCGTATCGCCCTGCAGCAAAGCCGAAAAGACGATGTGGAAGTTCAGAAATCGAATATTCTTTTCCTCGGACCGACCGGCTGCGGGAAGACCTACATTGCCCAGACGCTTGCCAAGATTCTGCATGTCCCCTTCTGTATTGCCGATGCCACAACCCTGACGGAAGCCGGGTATGTGGGCGACGATGTGGAAAGCATTCTGCTCAACCTGCTGCGCAACGCCGACTACGATGTGCAGAAGGCGGAAAAGGGAATCGTCTACATCGACGAGATCGATAAGATCGCCCGTAAGAGCGAGAACCTGTCGATTACGCGAGATGTTTCCGGCGAAGGGGTGCAGCAGGCGCTGCTGAAGATGCTCGAGGGCAAAGTGGCCCACGTGCCGCCGCAAGGGGGGCGCAAGCATCCGCATCAGGACTATATCCCGATCAACACCAAAGATATCCTCTTCATTCTCGGCGGTGCGTTTGAAGGGATCGAGAAGATCATCGAAAGCCGCAGTCAGGTGAAGATGATGGGCTTTGGTTCGACTCCCGTGGCCAAGAAAGAAAAGCAGGTCGGCCGTCTGCTGTCGATGCTGATGCCCGAAGATCTGCTGAAGTTCGGGCTGATTCCTGAATTCATCGGTCGCGTGCCGATCTTCACCACCTTTGAACCGCTGGGAGAAGAAGAGCTGGTCAGCATTCTTACCGAACCCAAGAGTGCGATTCTCAAACAGTACCATCGTCTCTTCCGCATGGAAGGCGTCGATCTGGAAGTGACGCCCGCGGCACTGAAAGCCATTGCTCGCCGGGCCTTGCGTCAGAGCACCGGAGCGCGCGGCTTGCGCCGGATTCTCGAAGAACTCATGCTCGATCTGATGTATGAAATTCCGTCGAACAAGGAAATCGCCAAGGTCATCGTGCATGAACGGGCGATCGACAAGACCGAACCCTGTCAGCTAGTCTACAAGACACAGGCGAACGAAAAAATCGCCTGACCGAGAAGCGACCAACAGCACCGCGAGGCCGACCAGGCTTCGCGGTGCTGTTTTCTTCCCGGCTCAGGAATCAGCCGTGCAGGTTCGGCACCATTCGAAGGTGCGACTGCGAAGCTCCTGATGTCGTCGCACGACTTCTTCGCGGTTTTGCTCATGAACCTCGGTCATCAGCTTCATACCTTCGCGAAGCAGTTCGTCAGCTCGTACGGTGAGGGCATTCAACGCGGTGTCGGTCGTGTGCCGATAATCGGAGAGTGCACGAGAAGCGAGCAGGATGGTAATCAGGTGCCTTGATTGAAGGGTTGGCAGCACTCCGTTCAACCAGACTGATGCATCGCTGACGACGGCTTGAGGCAGCCGCGCCAGAATCTCGACGCTGATCAGTGTCAGGCACAGTGACACGGCCTGCACGATGCGCTGAGGCTCCTGACGCAACACTTCCGGGGTCAGATCATCGAGTCGATGAAAGATCGTCTGACTCTCGACCTTCAGTTTCTGCACCGGAAACGTGATGGCCACCAGATTGGAAGAAGTCCTCAATGATCGGCGGGGAATACTGCCGAGGCGATCGTCGATCTTCATGATGAGCGCAACCGGGATTCGATGCGGCGGCAGGGGCTTGTCATCTGAAGTTGATGCCGTGGTGAGACGAGTGCCGGCGTTTGCAGGCGGCATCGGATCCGGAACGATCGTCCGAGGAAACTTTGGTTCAGAATATGATGCAGAGCCTACATTCATGGCATTGGTTTCCGAGTCTTTCGTTGAAAGGCATTCCGATGGTTGAAACCATCTGGTTTCCCAGAGCAGAAAGAGCATGCCCGCATACCCGAGAGCGACCAGTGAACCGGGAATTCTCCCGGTGAAGATGAGCCCCCCGGGGAGTCGCGACATGGCCTCGGCGACGGCCAGAAAGGCATCGAATGCCAGAGACAGAGAAGCAGACACCAGCAGTGCCCCGCTGAACCAGAGGTGCCCGAGCAGAACCAGAACAATGCCGAGCGGGAGCAAAATGCCGAAGGCCCAGACGACGAGCGGGTTGATGAGAAACGAAACGATCGAGACCATGCCGAAATGATAGGCGGCCAGAGGCAGCGTTGCCAGGTTGGCGCCGAGTGATACCGCAAGGTAGCGGGCCAGCAGCAGGGGCAGATGCAGCCTGGTCAGCAGGTGTTCGAGAGGCGGACGACCGATGATGATGCCGAACACGGCCAGAAAACTGAGTTGAAAGCCGATGTGGTGGATCCAGTGTGGATTCCAGATCAACAGAAGCAGAGCAGCGAGCGCGACCGGGCGAATCGGCCCCGGATTGGATTCCAGGTTCCAGATCAACAAGCCGACGGCATACATGACGACAGCTCGCCACACAGACGGCTGACCGGCCGCCATGAACCCGAAGATGGTCAGCAAGACGATACTGATCAGACCTCGCGACAGAGGTGGAACGCCGCACCAGGTCAGGATGGCCGACAACAGCAACGCGAGTACCATGACGTGCTGCCCTGAAACCGCTAATAGATGCGTGAGTCCGGTCTCACGAAACAGGCGGCGATCCTGGTAACTCAATCGGCTGGTATCACCGAGCAGAAGACCGACATTCAGAGCCTGATGGCGCGGCGACAATAACCGCTGACTGCCGTCGCGCACCCACTGCTGCAGCCGCCCGATGATTCGTGAGAACCAGACTCCCTCGGAGATCGGTTCGATGTTTTGACAACTCAGTCGCATGAGGCCTGTGCGTTCGATGTGCAATGTGCCGGTGGCGCTGTATTGCTGGCCCGGTTCCGGAAAAGGTTCTGCCGAAGCGATTTCGACATTCAGCGAACGAGGCAGCGTAAACGACTGACCGTCGAGTTCTCCGCGAATATCTTCCCACCGGCAACGATACCCGCCTTGTCGGTTCAGACGAAGTTCCCCGGAGAAGACGCCGGAAACCGTCACCGACGCTCCGTGAAATGGTTTCAGCTGATCGACCGGCAGGCGAGCCTCTTGATGCAGAGATTGCACCCCGATACCCGTACCCAGACCGGTAAGCAGCAGCAGGGGCAAAGCAACACGCCCCGGGTTCGGCCAGGCGATCAGTACCAGTGCCCCAATCAGAGCCAGGATGAGCATGCCGGTTTGTACCGGTTCGGCGATGAGAGAAGCCGCTTCAAGACCGATGACAAAGAGAGCGGTAAAGATGGAGAGGACCTCGGGGCGTTCGGCGGACGGGTTGGGGGAGTGGGCGGTCATGGGGCGGTGCTGTCGCTTGCCTGCAGTTGAACGCCCAGACGCTGTAGTTCGGCCACACGGGTAGCGCCGATTCCCGGAACCCGACGTTCGAAATCAGCCCAGTCGGCGAACGATCCGCCACGCTGTCGTTCGCGTAGAATGGCATCGGCGGTCGAGGTGCCGATGCCGGGAATCGCCTGCAGAGCTTGATGATCGGCATGATTGATCACGACGTTGCGTGGTGCCCAGGGTCCGTTTTCGGCCACGACGGTGCCGAATCGCCGGCCGGCCGAGTCGCGAGTCACTTCAGCGACGACTTTGGCCGGGGGCAGCGCCGAGTGCAGATACGGGATCGAAGGCTGAACCAGCCAGGCCAACAGGCTGCCGGTTATCGTAAACAGGCTGATCAGACCGAACTGTCTGATTTCGACCGAGTCGCAGAACGAGTCAGCAGCCATGTCTCTCCCTGATTGATGAGGGTCCAGTGCGGATCTGACAGCAGGCGGGCGGCCCAGGTCCGGCATCGGGCAAGCGCCTGCAGTGGGTTGGTTTGCCACTCCTGAGTATGTACCACAACCACATGTCGCGCGCCACGGTCGATCTGCAGGTGAATGAGCTGATACTCCTGAAACTTCGATCCCACTGCCTGACACCACTCAGTCGGGGCACGAAGCGGCAGCGCGAGATGTTGCCGCAATGTCCAGCCGAGAATGGGGGCGAACGGTTCGAGCAGGCAGAGAAACAGTCCGAGAAGCTCGGCCGGGGAAGCGTGCGTGAGAGGGCTGAGTTTCCAGGCTTTCCGCAGCAGGGAAAGAGCGAACCCGGCACGGTGTTGCTCGCATACGGCTTGAGGAACCTCCACGGCCGTCGTCAGCCAGGTCGAAACGGATTCTCCGGCCTTTGGCGAACCTTTTCGCAGACCGGCCATGAGGTCATGCACGTCTGACAACCAGAGCCAGGCGGATTCGAGATGTTCGTCAGAGCAGACCGGACGGTCGCAACTGACCGACGCCATCAGACAAGCGTCCAGTTCGTATTCCGTGCGAAGGTGCTCTGAAAGGCCGGGAAATGGGCATTCAATCTCAGCGGGTTGTTTCCGATCGTTCCAAAGATCGTGTGAACGTGATAATACCAAGCCCTGAACATTGCTTACACTGGGCAAGATGTGGTTATGTTGCCGGTACAAACGAATCAACCGATGCGGATTGTACCTCTCGATGATTATCCGAGCAGGCTCCACAACTGGTCCAGGCGTGAATCTTCCAGGCGGGCTTCGAATTGCAGAAAAAACAGAAGCTTGCGAGCCTGTGCGATGATCTCCGGCTGTTTCAGGCCCTTGCCGCAGGCGATCAGCAGCCGAACCTCAATGATGAAAAAGTCGCGGTCGCCCGGCTGAGACGCTTTTTCAGCAGCAAGAAGATCTTTGAGAACCTGTTCGTACTTTTTCTGCCGATACAGCTCGATCAGCTGATTGACGCTGCGTGCCGTTGCCACGCGTTTGATCGTGTCTTCGGCGGTGGGCCCGGAAAGTGCTTTTGCGTGTTCCTCTGCCTTTGAGATCCAGTCCGATGCCGGTTTCAGTTGAAACGCTTCTTCATAGGCCCGGAAGAGGCTGATCGTTACCAGGAGTTGCGCGATTTCATTTCGGTCGCCGATCTCTGCAGTGGCACTCGCATTGCCGGCAGATTTCGCACGCCAGGCAACCAGAAAAGGGTCTTCGAGGATGCGCAACCCGGCGAGAAACGCCTTGTAGGCGTTCTCCATTTTCCCCTGCTCGAGTGCGGCGTTGCCTTCGCTCAGCTTTTTCTGCAGATCGTCCTCGAGAGCTTTGGCTTTTTTCTGTTGGGTCAGCTGCGACCAGTACCACCAGCCCCCGGCTGCACCGCAACCGATCAGCAGCAGAAGGATCACAAGCAGGCCTGCTGAACCCCGTTTAAGGTCTGTCGGCAATTGAAGCGAAGTGCAGCGGCAGGAGAGAGTCGACTTCATACGTTCTCGTTCACTCATTGTTCAGAGTTCTTCGTAGAGTATTATACCTGTTCATCGCCCCGTCGGGTTCATTTCTTCACTTAAAAAAACAGCCCCCGGCCGGTTATACAGCGGAGGCTGTTCAAGACAAATGGCGGGTGCACCTGATTCAGAAGAACCAGCCCTTTTTTCCTTCTTCGGGTTCTTCCTCGTCGCCTTCCTCGTCGCTTTCGTCTTTCTCGCCTTCACCGGGTTGGACTTCGGCTTCGATGGGATCACCGACTTCGATTGGGCCGACATGATCGGACTGTCGCAGATCGCGAGCCTGTTGCACGAACCAGAGAATGATTCCCTGGGCGGATGCGCCGCCGTAGATGATCTGCTCCAGGTATTTGTTGCACTCATCCATTTCTTCGAGTATCCGGTGTGCCCCGGCGAGAATGTACATGACCTCGAAGATGCGTGACTGCGGCATGTTTTCTTTCTGAATCTTGGTGCCGTCAGGCATGTAGGTATCTTCAATGCTTGTGGCCTTGTTGGTGATGGTCAGAAAGTTCACGGCTTCGCGCAGGAACGCCAGTTCGAATTCGAGATACTCGCGGCGTTTTTCGGGGTCTCTGGTTTGTTCGCGGGCATCACGTGCCGCCCAGGCCCCGGAGAGATAAGTGTATCCAAGAATGCGATGGTTGGCGCGTCTGGCCTTGTAGCAGATGGCTGCCAGCTCATACGAGCGAATCGAAAGTTCGAGATCGCCTTCCTTCTGCTGCTCGTTGATCGGCTTCTCACGCCCGATGAACTTCGCCACCACCTTCTGCAGCAACGGGGTCACGCGTTTGAGAATCGCCACCTCTTCGGGGGTGAGTTCTTTCAGCTTTTCAGAGGCCAGATCTTTCCAGATCTGTTGTCCTGAGCCGGCCGCTTTTACACGGCTTTTCGCCTCCCATTGGGCTTTGTGGCTGTCGAACATGGCTTTGCGGCGCAGATCGTCATCTTTCAGCTGCGGGCAGAAATACTTGTCTTCACCGGCGTAGTAGCAGTTCGGACAGACGCAGACCGCATAGGTGCGCGGGTTGATTGCCCCGATGTAGATCGGCCGGTAGTCGATGTCTCGCTTGGCAATGCTGAAAGAACTCTTACGGAGCGTGTACCGGACGAACGATTTCTCGCAAATGGGGCAGACAATCTCTTTGGGGAAGAATAGTTTGTCATTGAGCGGCATCTGGAAACCCCTTCATGTCTGCATGAACAAAAGTTATATGGTAAAAGTGGGCCGAACGAAAACCCCTTCTTATTCACCATACACCATTGAGCCGGAAAACGCAACCCGTTTTTCCCCGCAACCCCTGATCAGGAGCGGGAGATATTGATAAGATCAAACTCGTTGATGATAGGAATGTTGAGTTTTTCCGCCTTGGACTTTTTTGACGAGGTGTAGGAGGGCGGCTCGAGTGATCCGATGACGAGATACGTGGTTTTCGGGGAGACCGAGGACGAAACCCTGCCGCCGTGCTGCTCGATCAGCTGCTCGAGCTCTCGCCGCGGCTTGGTGGCCTCTCCTGTGATGACGAAGGTTTTGCCCGCCAATGTCTGCGGGATCTGCATCGATTCGACAATTTCGGGTCCGTGCCACTCGCGCCGCAGCTCCTGTAAAAGGCTCTGGTTTGACGGCGAACGGAAAAACTCCGTGATACCGCTGCTGATCTTGGAGCTGATGCCCTCGATCTGTGACAACTGCTCTTCATCAGCCGCTGCGAGTGCGTCAAGCGTGCGAAACTGCTGAGCCAGGCTGCGTGCGACCTTCGTGCCGACATTGGGAATGCCCAGCCCGTCGATCAGTGCCGCCAAAGAGGCCTTGCGAGCCTGAGCGATGCCGGCGAGAATCTTGTCAGCCAGCTTGTCGCCCATGCGCTCGACCTGTAACAGGTCTTCGCGCCGCAGGCGGAAAAAGTCTGGAATCTCGGCCAGAAAACCGCCTTGAATCAGGCGTTCGATCAGCGACGGACCGATGTTGTCGATTTCGAGCTGGGTGACGAAGTGCATCAGTCGACGCGACAGAACCCCCTGACACCCGCTGTTCGGGCACGAAACCACGGTCGCCGACTCCCGTGATCCAGCTGCCGTGGCCTGCTCGATGCGCGTCGGTTGTCCGCAGGAAGGGCAGGCCGCCGGCGGCTCGATGGGTGTTTCCGCCCCGGTTCGGTGTTCGGGCAGAGCGCGCACGATGTACGGGATAATGAACCCGGCTTTCTCGACGACGACCTGATCTCCGATCCGAATGTCTTTTTCTCTGATTTGGTCGAGGTTGTGCAGCGACGCACGTGAAACGGTGGTTCCGCCCAGTTCAACAGGGGTCAGATGGGCGACTGGGGTGATCTGGGCACGACCGACCTGCCACACGACGGCTTCAAGACGGCTGACGGCCTGCTGGTGAGAGAACTTGTAGGCCGTGGCCCAGCGAGGCGCTTTGGCGGTGGCGCCGAGTTCGAGCTGCAGAGCGAGATCATCGACCTTCAGCACGATACCGTCGATGTCAAACTCGAGCGTATCCTTGATGGCGTCGATTTCCTGCACGAAGGCATCGATGTCGGCAATGGAATGACAGAGCCTGACCGGGTGGTTGACCGGAAACTGGTGCTCGCGAAGAAAGTCGAGCGTGGACGAATGTTTCGAAAAACCACAGTCACGGGCCTGAGCGATACCGTAGGTGAGCACGCGCAGCTTGCGTGCGGCTGCCACGGCCGGGTCGAGGCTCTTGAGCGTCCCCGCGGCCAGATTGCGACAGTTCTTGAATGGGTCTTCGCCGCGTGCCAGACGGTCGCGGTTGATTTCCGTCAGCTGGGCGCGGGGAACGAACACCTCGCCGCGAACGTCGATGTCGAGCTCGCTGCTGATCGACAACGGCAGGCTTCTGATAGTGCGCACGTTTTCGGTGACCAGGTCGCCGGTCGTGCCGTCGCCTCGGGTCGCGGCTGCCTGTAGTCGTCCGCGGGCATAATGCAGTGAGATCGAAACGCCGTCGATCTTCAGTTCGGCAACAATCGGGAAAACCGGTTTCAGGGTGAGTTTCTGCATGCGCTGCACCCAGTCATGCAGGTCGCCGAGAGAGTACGCGTTGTCGAGACTCATCATGGGCACGCGGTGAGTGACCGGATGAAAACTCGTGACCGCTCCGCCGACACGCTGAGTGGGGGAATCGGGAGTCACCAGGTGCGGGTATGCTGCCTCGAGGGCCTTCAGTTCATTCATCAGTCGGTCGAATTCCGCGTCGGAGATTTCCGGGGCGGCTTCGACATAGTAGAGATACTCGTGATGAGTGATCTCGCGACGCAGGGCATCGATACGTTCCTGTGTCGAAAACAGGTCTGTCTGTGTGGGCGCGTGTGCCATGTTTCCCGGGAAACGAGTGCCGTTTAGAGTGCGGTGGGGTTGAGCGCCTGCAGCCCGCGCGCCGTGCCGACCCACAGCACATCTCCGCCGTCGGCCAAAGACCGCACTTCGTCAGCCAGCAGCCCGTCCGTTGTTTTCCAGATGCGCACGGCGCCGTTCTGCCAGCGGCAAAGTCCACCCTGAGTTCCCAGCCAGAGGGCGTCTTTCCAGGGGTGGAGAGCGTTGACGCGGTCTGACGGCAGGCCGGTGCCGCGATTGAAGGTGGTCCAGAGTGAGCGCGGCGTGCCGGCGGGCGGCGAGCTATCGCGCTGAAACAACTGTTCAAAACCTGCTTCCAGACGTGCCAGACCCTGCGGTGTCCCGACCCAGAGTTTGTTCTGGTAGCGAGCCATGCCGAGAATCCAGTTGTGCACCAGGTTGGTCTCGAACTGGTCGAGCGTGACCCACGAACCGGGGTTGGCGGCGAATCCGGCGGTGTCCCAGATGCTGAGCCCGTCATCATTGCCGCAGAGCACCCAACGGTCGAGCTTCTTTATCGCACCGATCCAGATGTCGGCGAGACCGCCGTTCGAAATGCGCTTGTCGATTTTCTCAAAGCGCCCATCAGCCGTCATGAACGAGATGCCGGCCTGGGTGCCGATCCAGAGAATCTGTCCGTCCCAGTCGAGCGACCAGACCATGTCATGAATCAGGCCGTCACGCGTCGTGAATCGGCGAAATGTGCTGCCCTCGCTCACCTGAACCAGGCCGTCGAAGGTGCCGACCCAGAGACTTTTTCCATCATGAGCCAGGGACGTGGCGTTTACCGCCGGAAAGGTGCGATTCTGGAAGGTGAAGTTGACGAGACCGTTCTGGATGATTCGTGCCAGGCCTTGTTCATGAGCGACCCAGGTGGTGCCGTCCGCCGTCGTGAGGACGGCATTAACGGCCGGAAGCGGAAACGTTGCCTTCCAGAGGGGGTTGGAAACAGCAGGAGCCGGAGTGTTGGCCTGGACAAAAGATTGCTGCGCTGAAACCTGCGGAACCGCGGGGCTGGGCTGAGAAAATGTCTGAGTGGGTGGGGCGACCGTCGGCACCGGATTCGATGTACCAGCCGCCGGAACCGGATACCCCGATGAAACCGGAGAATAGGGGGTTGGATATGTTTGTCCCTGCGCGCCCGCAGGGGCGGTGACGACTCCGGGAGGAGCGATAACCTGACTGGGGCTGCGGCTGAATCGAATGCTGAAGCCGAGAACCAGAATCAACACGACGATGCCGCCGATGTGCCACGAAGATTGAGGCGAATCTTTGGCCAGAGGGTGTTTCGAACTCATTTGGCTTCTCCTGTCGTCAGCGGGATGAAAGCGCCGTTTTGCACCCTGGCCAGTTGTACCGGTCGCGTCTCGTTGCCTGAGCTATCCAGTCCGCCTTTGCCGGTGACTCCCTGATACTCGTTGATGCGCGCCAGAGCATCGCGCAGACTCTGCGTGGCTCCGTCCGAGTTGCGCATGGCCTGAGCCAGCAACATGACGCCGTCATAGGCATGTGCGGCGAATGAATCGGGGGCCTGGCCGAACTTCTTCTGATACTCCGTGACGAACGTCCGGGCCGGTTCTCCGCCTCGCACGGGGTCGAACGGCCAGGTCAGAATGGTACCTTCTGCGGCTGAACCTGCGAGATAGAGATACGTGTCGGGTGCCATGCCGTCACCGCCGAAAATCGGCACGCTTATGCCCAGTTCGCGCGCCTGCCGGGTCGCGAGCGCTGATTCGTTCACCAGTCCCCAGATCAGCAGTCCGTCGGGGTTGGCGGCGCGCACCTTCTCGAGCTGCGCGCGAAAGTTCATGGTGTCACGCTCGTATGCTTCATTGGCGACGATCGTCTGCCCCATGGAACGGGCGATCGTCGAATAGGTGCGGGCCCCTTGAGAGCCGTACTTGTTTGAATCGTGCAGAATCGCGATTCGGCGCAGGTTGAGGACGCGAGTCGTGTAGTTGGCCAGTTCGCGTGCCTGAACGTCATCGTCGCTGAGACAGCGAAACGTATAGGCGAAGTTCACGCGGGTGATGAACGGGTTCGTGCTGACCGAGGTCAGCAGTGGAATGTGCGCCTTCTCGCACAGACGCTGCAGGTTCATCGTATTGTCCGAGCTGATCGACCCCAGAATGGCGTGTATTCCCTGGCGATAGATGAGATCTTTTCCGACTTCGGCGGCCAGGACTTTCTCGTTCGCGTCGTCGACGAAGATGCCGCGCAGACGACGACCGTTGATGCCGCCGGCCGCGTTGATCTGATCGATGGCCAGCTGTGCCCCGTTCCGGTGTGCCAGCCCGTACGGAGCGGCCGAGCCCGTGAGAGGCCCGATCACTCCGATATTCCAAGTGTTTCCGGTGTCGGAGAATCCGAACCAGGCGACGACGGCAAGCACGAGAATCGCGATGACCGGATACAGAAAGTGCAGATGTCGGTCCATGTCAGGCTCCTTGCAGATTGGCTATCAAGGCCGTTATGCCGAACAGGCCGTTCGAATGAACGGAATCATCAGCAGCAGCATTCCCATGAACAACGCGAGGCTGAAAAAATAGATCAGGGCGAAAAAGAAGAACGGCATTTCCTTCACGACCTTCTTGAACAGCTCTCCTTCGGCTTCTTCGAGGACATCGAGCTTATGGGTGAGGCGGTCGAAAAACATGACGGTGAAGCCGCCGAGACCGATGAAACCGAAGGCGAAACCGAACCCGATGGCGAAGATCGGCGTGTTGGGGTTATGAGGCGCGGTAGAGAAGAGCGAATACGCCACGATCAGACTGGACGCCAGCAGGGTGCAGAAAATAAACGAGGCCCAGAAAATCCAGCTCCAGATGAATTCTTTCATGATGCGATCTCAGCTGCGAACCTTTTCCCAGTTGCCCTGAAACCGCTCGGAAGGATACTTGCGGCGGTTCTTTCCCATCTTCGCTTCGATGGCCTCGGCCAGATCGATCTTCAGGACGTGAGACAGGCTGAGAAGATAGGCCAGCACGTCAGCCATTTCCTCGCCGACCTCACGACGTTTGTCGTCGGTGAGAGGCTGGTCGGGAGAGGTCCATTGGAAGTGTTCAAGCAGTTCGGCGGCTTCAATGCTGATCGAAGCCGCCAGATTTTTCGGGGTATGATAATCCCACCAGCGGCGCTCACCGACGAAATCGCGCACCAGATCTTTGAGGTCTTCGACGGTCGTGTGCCGATCGCTGAACCCCTTTGTCTGAGTGGAAGCCGCCGCGAGAGAGTTTTCCGGTTTCCTGCTGGTAGGGACCATACCCGGGAAATATATCATCATTCTACGCATCCGTCAGCATTTCAGACAAAAACAACTCGACAAAAATGAGACGCCCCCGACCAGGTGTGGGCCGGGGGACGTCAAAAAGGACGGAATCAGCGTTCGACAGCAGCGAGTTCGGCCAGAGTCGCGGCGTTCAGACGCAGAATCTGGTGGCACAGATCGAGGTTGACCTTCTCGAAGGTGTCAGTGATCTTGTGATACGTCGGATTGGCATCAAATTCAGACTCGATGGTCAGAACGGTTTGAATTTCCTTCTTGATGAACGGCACGTGATCTGAACCCCAGGGGTTCCAGCTTACAGACGTGGTCAGCGACGTATACTTCGCGGCGAGGTCTTGCATCTGCTCGACCATCGGCTCGCAGAAACGGGCCGTTTCAATCAGCATGCTCAACGGCGGGGTAACGTCGAATCCGATCATGTCCATGTTGATGACACCGCGCAGTTTCGCCAGCTCTTCGGGTTTCAGCCCGGCAACATAGGCCTTGGTACCGAGAATGCCCTGTTCCTCTCCAAGTACCACGAGGAACCGAACCGAAGCGCGTCCTTTGAGACCTTTCATGAAACGGGCCAGCGCCAGCACGCCTGCGGCTCCTGAGCCGTTGTCGTCCGCTCCGGGTGCCAACGTTGATGCCTGCTGGCTCGTACTGTCCAGGTGGCCGATGATGATGACTTCGCCGGCGTTGCTCGGGTCGAATCCGGGCAGCAGCCCTTCGAGATTTTCAGCCTGAGCAGACGCGCCCTTGAACGCAAGCCTGCGGGTTGTCAGTCCGAGTTCTTTCATAACGGTTTCGCAGTAATCAACCGCTTTCTTGGCCCCCTCTGAATACGTGTAGCGGGTGCGAAGATCGACAAGAGCCTTGAGATCGGTGGCGAACGCCTCGCGATCGAGACGTGACAACAGGGTCTGCATCGTATCGTCGGGTTGTCGCTTCAAAGGCCGGCGCGGTGCGCTCAGAACGGTGACGTCGACGGGGAGCGGTTCGATGCGTGTGAAGTCCGAGCTGACTTTTTCGGCAAGGCCCATCTGAGCTGTTTCGTCGGCAGCCAGAATACGAAATCCGAAGCCGCGCCAGAGTTGTCTGACGCCTGGAAAAACGACGTTCTCAAGGGCCGGGTCTTTGGTCGTCATCAGCCAGAGCTTTTCATCGGGTCGCAATGCAATCGGGTCACCACTGCCCGGATGCTTTTTCAGCCAGGTCAGAAGGCGTTCACCACCAACCGTCGCGGTCAGCGTGCCGAAGGTGGTATACGAAACACTTGCCCCTGTCATGGCTGAACGTACATCTTTAAGCTTCGAAGTGGGGAGCATCCCGAACCATCGCTCGGGTGCTGTGGCACCATAAGCCGCGCCGGACAGGGTTGCCGCGAAGACGACGACGAGAACAAACCGGAAAAACTTCTCCATACTCCATTCCTTTTCCGATAAAGCTTTCGGAAATTATACCACACCGGGCACTCAGACGGGCAATCCGTGGAGGTCCTCGAACTCAGGTTTCGGAACGGAGTTGTAGCCGTTCGAAAAAACCTTACATGGCTGCATCAAAGATATAGACGCGCATTCCAGAGGGCGGTGCGTCAAGAATGACGGCCACTTTTTCAGTAATGGGGTCATAGGCGAGGTTCTTCATGGGGTTCGTGCTGAGAAGAGGCTCCGGAAGGTCGATTTCTGCGATACGAGAACCAGCCGAGTTATACACCCGAAGAACGGAATTCAAAGCGCCGATGTTGGCGAGAACCCAGATTCGATCATGCTTATCAATAGCCCATGAGCGTACGAAGTCGGTTGGTCCGGTAATTGGCGGCACCCAATAAGGGGGTGAGACCAAGTCGCGATACGTTGGCACAGCCACGTATTGGAAGCTCGTTGACATGGAATCTCTGATGCTGAGTCCAAAGCGATTGTTTTGATCACAGATGAAGCCGTCCTGAGCATACATGTCGTAAGAACCGAAATACGTGTATGTGCCGACGTATGCGCTTGAAACCGTATCGAGAACAGCAAACTCAAGAGTACTGGTATTTGGCGCGTACCAGTAGGCAAGAAGGCTCCCGTCCTGCGACGGACCGAGAGCACATTGAGCATTGTTGAAACTGGTGACAGCACTCGTGATGGATTTGAAGAGAACATTCGAAGAGAGATCGCTCACATACTTATCGATTCGAACGTTGTATGGACCTGAAATTCTGCCTGACAGAAGGTACAGAGAGTTGTCGGCATGGTTGAACGCAGCCTTAATACGATCCTGCCCATTTGAGGGGGCGGCCGCGTTTACTGTGATGTTGGTTTGGGAATAGCGCTGAACGAAAGATGTGCCGGTTTGGCTGTATACACCGTATACGTAATCCCGGCCCGCAACAATCTGTGGATTCACAATGATCGAGAACGTCGGGCCGATTGCCATCTGCTGAGCCGCTCCGGTTGTCAGGTTTCGTTGATACAGTATGCAACTCCCCGTGCCGGCTTCATTCTGTTGCAAAAACAATCTGCCGTTATACGTGACAATATCGACAAAGGCTTCCGGGGTGATGGGGAGAATGTAACTGGTCGACGCCGGGAACGTGTTCGGAGTCTGGAATGGGGAGGACAGGACTTCATTGGATAGTTGTGATCCATTCTGAGTCCGCGACACGATGCCGACGACAAATTGTTTTCCACCGGGTGTTGTAAGGGCGATGTTTGCCGTCACATTGGTTACAAATGAGGCAACCAAGGTTGGAGAGGTCGGGGAATACAAGTTGATTCGGTAATCCTCCACCCATGGCACTGGACGAAATGAGAGATACGAAGTTCCCCGACCGGGTTGAATGAAGATCGTCGAGGATTGGGGGGCCAGAGGCGGAATGGTGCTTGCATTTGACCAGCGCGCTTCGACGCCCGTTTGATTGTGCCTTACCAGAATGGTGCCGACTCCCGGTCTGATGCCGAACAGATTGCCTGAAAGCGGTGATGCACCCGATGTCGGCAGGAAGGTGACGAGGCCGTTTTGGTCGATACCGATGCTGAAGCCTGCCAATGAAAGCGTGCCTGAGCCGGAAATTGTCACCAGAACATTGTCGCCGGAAAACGTGGGAGCAGCGGCAACAGCCAATTGCATAAGTACGGGAAAGCTGGCAGCCGGAATATCGAGATTGGCGTTTGCTGCGAGTGCAACCGTGTAAGAGGCGCCGGGGCTGTTGAAGAAGATCGAACCACCCTTGAGGGTGCTGATGACATAGGAGCCGGCCGGCACCTGACGAAACACGAAGTTGCGGGTCACAGGATCAACCGGGGCCGTGAAATACTGATTGTTGCCGCGCAGTTCGAGCATGCCGGGAACGACACCGGCCGGCAGAGTTCCGGCGATGCGTCCGAGGCCGCCGATGCCGGGTCGTGGAACCAGTCCGAACGTGCCGAGGTTGGTATTCGTATTCGCGGCGACCGTGACCGTGACCGCGAAGGGGGGGACTGCTGACGAAGCCAGCCGATACTCAGAGTCGGTCGTCGTCAGGAGGTAGTCACCGGGGAGAACGCCTTTGAACACGAAGTTGCCGTTCGTATCCGGGACGGCATACAGCTCAAACGCGTCGCTGGCCAGACGTAATGGCAGCAGATCGCTGTCGATCTCGCCGTCAACCGGAGCTGTTTTGATCACGCGTCCGGCCAGGCTGCCGAACGTCGAGGTGTCGAGCGAGATGGCGGGGACCGTGGTCGAAACCCCTGCGGCAACGGTGATACTGGTTGTCACCACCCGATATCCGGGTCGCTGCGCGGCCAGCGTGTATGTTCCTGCCGGAACGTTGGAAAGTGTGTAAGAACCGTCGATACCGGTAAAGGCGACAAACGAAGTGCCCTGCAGATAGACCCAGGTTCCGGCTGCGTCGAGGCCCGCCGGCACACTGACGGTGCCGGTTAGGGCTCCGGTTGGCGTTAACTGAGCATCAAGCACGGTAATGGCGCCGAGCACGACATTGGTTTGTACAAACTGATGTTCGTTGTCTTTAATGGCGTAGAGAGTATATTCACCTACAGGAATCTGGCTGAAAACGTAGCCGCCTTTCTGATCGGTGGTTGTGCGGTAATCACCGAAGCCGGCATTGGCTTTCAGGGTGGGCTTGACATCACCGGATGCGAAAACGTTTCCCGTGGTTTGTGCCTGGCTCAGACCTGAATTGAGCGCATTCTCAGGCTTGACCAGATACACGGCCGCGTCGGCCACCGGCGTTCCGTTAAACGTCACGGTTCCGCGCAGATCCGCCAACTGTTGATTGGCGGCGGGGGCAACCGGGTTGCCTCCTCCTCCACCGCCGCCACCGCAACCGATGAGCAGGCCGGTCGTGATCAGGATTCCGACACACAATCCGAGGACGTTTCGCATATAACCGTTACGTTCGCTCATGTTTCTTACTCCCATTGAATGTCCAGGTGAGAAAAAGTCAGCTGATCGTTCTGGTGAAGGTCTGCGGGGCATAGCCATCTCGCGTGATGACGATATCATAGGTTCCAGGCGGAATCCCGTCGATTTGATAGTATCCGTTTGCATCTGTCACGGCCTGAAAATCGGTGCCGCTGATATACACCAATGCCCCGGCAACCGGCGTCGGAACACTGGAACCGTAAAGAGCGTCGGTGACAACCCCCTGGAGAGTGCCGCCGCTGGAAGGAATTCCGGCCGGGGGAATGTACACGCTGATGCTTTCGATGACCCATTCCCCTTCCTCTCGAACCATGGTGAAATTGATCTTGGCCGTATCGGTGGCCGCGTAGGATGTGGTAAAAATCGTGTCGATTTCGGCCAGGTCGTCGCCAAAGCGGATGATCTGCGTGATCGCGAATGTCCAGGTTTTGTCGGACAGATCGCGAAACGTGATGCTGCCGTAACTGCTTGCTCCGCTAACCAGAGCCAATGTGGGGCCGCCGCCCTGTTGCCATTCTGCCAGGCTGCGTCGAAGAGTTTCTTCGGGAGAAGTGCCAACGGGCAAGAATGAAGCGGTGCCGCCTCCACCTCCTCCGCCGCACCCGGTAAGTAAAGTGAGCAGAACAGCACAGAACAGCATGATCATGACAGGACGGCGCTGCATGGGTCCCTCCCATTGTGTCCGGCCAAATTCTTCACAACAACCGGAATGTACACGATGCGATTATACCACAGAAGCAGGCCTCGTCTAAAGAAGAATGGTATTCGCATCCCGGACACATGCATCCTTTCGCTTGATCTACAGTACAGTCGCTTTTGCGCGAGTAATTTTTCTGCGAGTTGTAACGGGGCTGGGCGAGGATATGGTATGCTGTCAGTCAGGAACGCTGAAAACCGAGGGATCGATCTGAACAGGTTTCTTTTGTTTTCGTCTTCTGCTCGGCGAACGAATCGTCTCGCCTTCACACTCGTGGAGGTGCTGATCGCCATTCTGTTGATTTCGATTCTCTTCACGCTTGGCGTTCTTTTCACCTCGAGCAATTCGACCACGCGCAAGATGCGGAACTTCGAGTATGCTATCGCGTTGGCGCAGCAGGCGGTCGAGGTTCTTCGCGCTGCGCCGTTTGATACGCTTGACTCCTTCGATGCGCAGAAGAAGAGTCTCGAAGAAGATTTCAACCAGGATGACCCCGAACCGGACCTGTATCGACGCACGACCCGCATCGGAGAAATCGTGTACGAGCGCACCGTCACCGTCGAGGAAGTTCGGAATGTCGACGAAAAGAAGGGTATCAACCCGCGATTGAAGTATGTTCAGGTCACCGTCGCCTGGACGCCTCCGGACGGTGAACGTCTGACCTACAAGCTGACGACGACCATTGCTGATCTAAACTGATTGATGAGAAGACAAAAGATGAACGACCGGAAAGCTACCATGAACGATGCGATGAGTGACACTTCAGGCGAATGGCCCTGGCGGCTCCAACGCAGATCCGGCTTTCGATCCGGTTTGACCCTGCCGGAGTTTCTTGTCGTCGTTCTGCTCTTCACCATTATCCTGTTTGCTACGTACAAAGTGTTTTTTTCCCAAACGCGCATGGTGCAGCAGTCTGTCGAGTCGGTCATGGTGAATGATCAGTTTCGCAAGGTGTTGTTCTACATGGGAAAAGACGTGCGCGAAGCGAGCCTGATTCAGTTTCCGCCCATGGTGCGGCCCGAAGATGTCGCCGGCTTGACGACGAAAACCGGGGTGGTGCTGCAGTTGATTCGTCAGGAGATTGATCCGAGTATCAAGCCGAATGCAACCGGCATGCAGATCGCCCGAACGCAGGAAATCGTCTATAAGCTGGAACCCATCGGTGCGACTAATGATGACGATGCCGGTCCGCCGTCGAGTAACCCGCGGTTTCGTCTGGTTCGACTCGAGCGCGTGAAAGAGGCCGAAGCCAACACCGTCGAGCAACGCATGGAAGTCACGGATATGGTGCGTGATCTGGTGATCTATCGCACGATTCGCAAGCCGATGATCAATCAGACGATCGATGGGGAAGATGGTTTTGTGCTTGATCCGGTGACGCCGAGAAACAATGGTACCGGGTATGGGGTGGTGCACATTCGTACCATTCTTGAACGCGACCGCAGGCGCACGGCGACCATTGAGCGCGAGGTCTACGGCGTTTCACTGGCGACCAGCTTCTCCATGCGTGGAAAGGCGCTGTGGAAAAACCAATGAGATTTTCATTTCGTCGGCGAGGCATGGCTTACTTCGTGGTGGCGGCTTTTGCCATTATCATGGCGATGTTTCTCATGATCCTCGGTCGCATGAATTCCAGCGCTGTTCAGATGCTGTCGAAAAATGCCCGCGACCACCTGGCGGCAATGGTTGCTGAAGCCGGCCTGAATTGCATCATGGCTGAGCTGCATGTCAACAATGATTACACGACACACGGCATGTACAAATGGGGTGCCGACGATCCCTGGGCGAAGCCGATCAAGGAACGGGCAAGCAGTCTCAAGACGATTCGCGACCTCGAGACCCTTGGGGTGAAAGACGGGGTGTATCGCGGTCAACTGCATGGCACAGGCGAGTTCAAGGTAAAGTTGGCTGGTACTTTCGGCAAAGACAACTCACTGACCAAGACCCTGAAGGAAAACCAGATGTATGTGGTCGCTGAGGTGGTCTCTTCGGTTCGCGGTGGGGGCAAATCAGAGGAACAGTCATTCCGTCGCGTCAAGGCCCTGATCGAAAAGCGCAGTCTCGCCTCGGAGTTTCTGCTCTACGACGGCGAAATGCTCGATCTTGGGTTGGGTCCGTATGTCAGTGCCCCGAACCAGTTGCGTCGCGGTCGATTGTATGGCTACCAGTGGCTGACCTTCAACTCGGCCGGCGGTTCCGACCGAGGGTCGGAACTCTTCGAAATGGAGAAGATCGAGACAGCGGGCATGATCAAGGCCGGCGTCAAGGCCCCGATCGAGTTTTCCGACAAGACGACCACCAGCATCACCTCCGCCAATGATTCGACCAGCGGCAAGTTCAAGACCTACGACGGGTACATGCTGGATGGCAACTCAGGCGGGCGGCCCATCAAGATGGTCGGGTTGCCGAAAGACAGTTATCTGGCCAAGGCAAAGCGACGCAAGAACACAGGCGGCCTGGTGATCGAAGCCGGTAAAGTGCCGCCAACCATTCCCCTCAGCACCTGGAAGAACCCGTACGATGAAAAGTCGGACTACTACGATCTCAACTTCGGGGGATACGTAGTCGGGCAGGATGAGCCGGACACCGATGGCGACAACCAGGACGATGCTGACGAAAACAACGCAAATGACCCGCCTCACGGCAGTGATGACCCGGCTCCTCTGAATACGCTGCGCGGGCGCGCCCTGTTGATCTACTCGGAAGTGCCGCTTCGCATCTGGGGCTGCCCCGACCGAAATGTCACCATTTTCTGCGAGAAAGATGTTGTCATCGGCGGAGATTTCAATCAGAACCCCGAGACGACCCAGGACTACCCGGACACGACGTACCAGACCTATAAAACGCAGATCCAGAACGGAAAAAGATTTCACAAGGTCGGAGCCATGATTCTGTCGATGGGACGGGTCATCATCGATCATTCGCGTCCCAGCCTGTTTCTGTATAACGAAATGAAACCCTATCTGACCTATCTGATCGCCATGGCTCTGCATCCGGTCGACAAGGAGACGGAGGACGAGGCGCGCAGAACGCTGTGTCCGGCCGACCCCAAAAAACGGGGCGGCATCGTGGGCCTTGGTCCGGTCGACCCCAATACCGGCCGTCCCAAACCGATCTACAATGAGATCTACTTTTTGAAGGAACAGACGGCAATTGCCACTGGGCCTCTCTACCTCAGCCACATGGCCGACCTGATCGACCTGTTCACTCCCGGCAATGATGCCAAGCCTCGATTCGGCATCAAGAACGATGAAAATCGCATGCGGGTAATACAGGAGATCGATCAGGCCTGTCGTGGTGACGGTGTGATCACACGGGATGATTTCGATCGTATCGTGAATCTGGCCTGGGAATTCGCGGTCGATGAGGAAGCGAAGGATCCGTCGCCGGACCAGGGGGCGATGGGTCTGGCCCGCTTTTTGTTCGACGAAGCCGGAAAGAAAACGGATGACGGGATCTGGCCGCCGGAGATCACCATCAATGCTGCACTGGTGACCTCGACGCGCCGTCACGCGCGATGGACGACGGGGAATGCCGGCCCGAAATTCTTCGATGAGATTGGCAACGTCAACGCCAAGAACAAGAAACTCGTCGAGTATCTCAAGTCGCCGAAGTTTCTGATTCAGCGGGTTTTCGGGTCGGAAATTCGCCTCGGCAGCCGTGCGGAAACCTGGTATTTGTCCGGAGCCTATACCGGCCAGGGAGTGTTGCGGCGTCGCATCTGGGACAAATCCCTGACCGGCGGCAAGTATCAGCCGACCGCTCTTCCCTTTGCTTTCAACGTTCTCTCGTATTCTGAAGAAGCGATTTCCAAAAAAGAATACGAAGCCTTCTGATTTCCATGGTTTCGTCCCAGTCCCCCTCCCTGTTCCAGAAGCCGGAAGTGCGGTTCACCCTGGTTTTGTTGCTGTTGAGCTGTCTACTCAGCGTGACCGGGGCGTTCGACGGCATCGAGGTCAAGACGCTTGACTGGCGCTTTCATCATCGCCCTGCCTCCCTGCCCGATCGTCGCATCGTCATGCTGTATGTGTCTGACGAATGTCTTGCCGAGATCGGCAAATGGCCATGGTCGAGAAATGTGCATGCGCGCGTCGTGCAGGAACTGCGTCGCATGGGAATTGCCGGTCTGGTCGTTGACATTCTTTTTCAGGAAACGTCTGATCAAGAGCCGGAGGCTGATCAGAAGCTGGTGGACGCCTGTCGCGAACTGGGACGAACCGTCTTGCCCATGTGTGTCATTCCGGTCAATGTGGTGCACCCTGAAACCGGTCAGCTGTCAACGACGTTCGAGGTGATGCCACCCTTTGTCGCGCTGGCTTCGTCGGCGGTGGCAATGGGGTCCATCAACGTCGACTATCGTCATCTGAACCCGGATGGAGTGATTCGCCGTTTGCCTCTCTACACACGCATCGGAGACGCCTGGTATCCGAGTCTCGCTCTGGCTGCCGCTCACGGTCTGACAAAGATGCCGCTGCGACTTGACGAACAGGGCTTGTTTCTCGGGACAATGTCCGTTCCTCTGCATGAATACCCGATATTGGAATCAACTTCCTGGTACTGGCATCTGATCTCGCGACCGGCTCTGCTGGTGAATTATCAGGGAGAGGCCGACTCGGGTGCGTTTCCGATTGTCTATGTTTCCGATTTGCTTCGAGGGGCGGTTGCGCCGGAGTTTCTGCGTGACAAGATTGTACTCTATGGTCCGAGCGCGATCGGTCTCGCGGATATCAAGTTAACACCGTATGGCGAGATGCCGGGAGTGATGATTCACGCCAACATCCTGCAGAATCTGCTCAATCAGACGTTTTTGTACCAGCCGGGACCGCTGATGCAGATGTTGATGCTCGCTTTGCCGGCGGTGCTCGTCCTGCTGATCCTTCTGATGCTCGGGAACATCTCCGGTTTGGCCGCATTGATTGCTCTGATCACGGCCTGGCTGGTGCTGGCGATGCAAAGCTTTGTGCGGCTGCAGTATGTCATCGATATGGTGCTGCCGGTGTCGATGATGATCGTCCAGTTTTCTCTGATACGATTCATGCAGATGTACTGGAGTATGCAGGAAGCCTACAGCTCACTGCAGCAGCGAACGGTTGATCTGGAACAGTCGAACCGGACACTGGACCAACAGGTGCGTGATTTGTCCCAGTTGAATGTTGCCGGCAACCGGTTTTCGACGACGCTTGAAATTGATTCTCTGTGTCGAGAAGTCATGGAAACCTATCGAACGCTCTGGGAATCGCCCGTGTGTGTCATCAGTGTGTACGACCAGGATTCTGAGCAGATGCAGTTGCTGAGGCAGCTCGGCGGAGCATCGGATGAAGAAGTGCGACTGACACTCTATGATCCGGGGTTGGTGAAATGTCTGCAGCGGGCCATCGATTCGCGCCAGGTGGTCGTTGATGTCACCGCATGCCGCTGGTACAATTGCTATGTTCCGCTGCCGCTCGGTTCGAGGGTGTGGGGTGCGATTTTACTCAACAGTGCCCGCCCGCGTGAAATGCTCGAGGGCCGCGAAAACTTCTGGGCGACCCTTTCGGGTCTGGCTGCGACCGCGCTTGAAAATTCCCGTTTGTACAACCTGGCAACGGTCGATACGCTGACGAAAATGTATGTGCGACGCTATCTGCAGGTGACCATCGACCAGGAGTTCAAACGGGCCAGACGTTTTCAGCATGCGATTTCGGTTCTGATGATCGATATCGACCAGTTCAAATCTTTTAACGACACGTTTGGACATCAGCAGGGCGATCTCGTGTTGAGAGAGGTCGCCCAGGTGGTGCGACGCTCGTTGCGTGATATCGACATTGCCGCGCGCTACGGCGGTGAAGAGTTCTGTGTCGTTCTGCCGGAAACCAACGCGGATGGGGCATTGATCGTGGCCGAGCGAATCAGGCGCAACGTCGAACTTCTGTGCGTCCCTCGCCTCAGTTCGCCCGGCGAACCTCTGCGCGTGACGGTCAGCATCGGCGGGGTATCGTTCCCGGAACTGCAAGCCGAATCTGCCGATCAAATGATTAAAATGGCTGATACGGCCCTGTACGATGCCAAGAATGCCGGCCGCAACCGCACCATCATCAGCGGCGGCAGAGGCTCGACGATGATCGATCCGCTGATTCCTTCTCCATCTCGACTCGAAGATCCGCTCGCGGCAGACAATGACGCCAACGATCTGCCGCCAAACCCTCGCTAGATTCCTGTTACTTTCGGCGGTTCACTTGATAATGATGAACCAGCCGTGCTGTCGCGTGAAGCCGGTGCGTTTGTCACGCAGGTAGATGTCGATGAATTTGGTCCCTTTGCCCGGCGCCGAACTGACGGTGGCACGCAGGGTGCGCGTCTGTGGATCAAAGGTCGGGTTCAGGCTGCCGCCGGTGACTTTGGCGGTCAGCACGTAGTTCTCGGGAGTATAGTCGGTCAGTTCAGGCAGCGTGCAGCTGACTTCGCGCAGCCCGGTCAGCACTTCACCGGGGCGCGGGGAAGGCTGCTCAACCTTGAGTGATCCCATTTCCAGGCGAATGGTGAACTTGTCGCGGGTATCGGTGTCATAGACAACCTGCCGTTTGACCTGAAATGGGTCGAGTCCGGGATAGTTTCCGCCCCCGTCGACCGTGTATGCGCCCGCGTATCCGGCTTTCCTGGCAACTTCAAGCGTTTCTTCCGTGTAGATGCCATACGGCCAGGCCATGAACAGAACCGGCGTGCCGAGATGTTTTTCGATGAGTTGTTTGGGGCGTACGATCTCTTTTTCATAAAAAGCGGCTCGTGCGGCGGCTTCCGCAGGGGGCTTTCCGAGGTCCTTGTGCGAGCTTGAATGACAATCAACACTCCAGCCGGCTTTCTGCAGCGTGCGCAGCTGTTCCCACGACATGCCGCCCGAGGTGCCGATGAACTCCGGGTAGATGCAGACGACTCCGACAAATCCGAACTCCTTCATGATGGGAAAGGCGTGTTCATACACGGAGCGATATCCGTCATCAAACGTGATGACGACATGTTTTTCGCGCGGCGGCTCGGACGAACGCAGGATCTCGAGCAGTCGAGCGCTGTTGATGGGCGTGTAGCCGAGCTGTCTGATCAGCAGCAGCTGGCCGCGAAACCCTTCTTTCGAGAGACTGTATTTTCCGCCCGATGAAGGCTGTACCTGATGGTAACAGAGGCCGGGAATTCCGGTAAACGAGGTTTGGGCGGCAACGGCTTGCGTGGCGATCAGGAAAAGGGCGCACAGACCCAGCGTGGCAAACAGGTAACGCATGTGGTTCCTCCGTGACGATGGTAAACAGTCATTTGAAATGGGCTAAAAAAAAGAGACTGCATGTGTCCATGCAGCCAAATCAAGGAAAGGAATGATTGAAAGCAACTGATTGAGAGGTCGATCAGTTGTGAAATCCCATAAGCAAGTGCCATGCCGGCTTTTAGCGGCGGAAAATGGGCAAATTGTGAACAAATGAGCAGTATTGATACCGAAAAGACTGCAAAGAAAGTGTACATTGCTGCGTGAGCGTGTGTAATAAATAGGCACTGGTGGCGGTTTGAGAGCAGTTGAAGCATTGGTCGTCAGATGGTAACACTCTTGCCGCAAAGAAAAAAGGCTTTCCGTCAGGAAAGCCCGTCGAGCCGTAAAGAACGCAGGAAGCCAGCCGGCCTCCAGGATCAGGAAACGAAATCGTCAGGAAGTTGGATCGTCGAAACCGCGTGCTTGTAGATCAGTTGCTTCTTGCCTTCGGATTCGAGCAGAATCACGAAGGTATCAAAGTCGAGAACGACGCCCTGAATCTGGAACCCCTTCATCAGGAAGATCTTAACGGGAACCGCTTTTGCCTTGAGAACGTTGAGAATGGTGTCCTGGATGTTGATTGCCGGCATACATGTCCTTCCTTTCTATTTTTCTTCTTGCGCGGGCGCTGATTTCACCGGTTCGGTTTCCCGATGAATCGTGCAGGAAACCTTGCCGTCAGCGCCGATCACATACACACCCCCATGCGGGCACGGGGGTATATTGTAATCGATAATCAGTTGTTTTAGCAAACCCTCAAGATCGGCTTTCTGACGCGTTCCCTGACGCAGCAGCATTTCCAGCCGTATTCGTGAGAATGCGCATCGGTCAACGGCTCTGACCGGACAGGGCAGATATCCGAAACCTTCGTGTGCCGAACAGTGAAGAGCGCCTGTGTGCGGGGAGACAAATACCGTGCCGCCGCTGGGGCAGACATGCGCCAGCTCCGCGGGGCCGCCGCCGAACAGCGAACGTCGAAACCGACATCCGAAACTTTCGAGCGGCCGACGCAACAGGCTGAAGACCAGGGCCAGAACAGGCTTGCGCTGTTGCCAGGCGGCTTTGATCCCGGAATACTCGGTGGTCAGGCGTATGCCGGTATCATTGGCTTCGACTCGAATGCTGGCTTTGATGCCGACATTGAAGAGCAGCAGGCGATAGAAATACAGTTCTTCGGTCAGGGTCTGCATCAGGTTCGGGGTGAGCGGGCCGATCGGCTCGATGAACGAGATTTCCCGCACTTCCGGAACATCGCGAACATACAGGGCATAGACTCGCCTGAAGCTGCCGAGCGGGTTTCCGGTGAGCGCGGTCAGCAGGGGCGACAGATTGCGCGTCACGGCGTCCCAGTCGAGAAGGAAGCCGGCTATCAGCTGATCAGCATAAGGAAGGGTCTGACTCAGACTTGCCAGTTCATCTGACTCGGGTGGAGTCCCGAAGCCGATATAGGTCTGATCGCCCAACTGGACGGCCCAGAGGGGGCGCTGGGCAAATGACGCCAGCAGCTGCGGGCGCTCACCCGATGGGTCACTCAGTTCCGGTGATACCCCGAAGGAGTGAAGGGCATACGCCAGCACGCTGAGCGGATTCTTCTCACCCAGACCGGGGAACTCGAAACGGACGACAGCTGACAGATACGGATGTCGGGCGTTACGTATGAAGAGCGCAGCCGAGAGCTTGTCCAACTGCGGAAAAGCTGCCAGACGGCGCTGCAGCTGTCTGAAGACGACGGGGCCGAACGCCAGACCCATGGGTATGCGGGCAATAGTTGGAAAATCGGTGCCCTCGAGGCTCTGATCCTGATCTGATGCGGGAGTATCTCCGCCCTCGGAGGGAACTCCCGGAAGATCGGTCGACGAGGCGGCCGTTGAGCTTGCTGTTGCCGGCAGCACATACGAAGGAAACAGCGGGGCGTTCAGCGGGAGTTCGCCACGATGAATGCGATCGCACAGCTGGGTGATCGCAATGGCCTCCTTGAAGTTTCCTTCTTCCTGGTACAGCCGGGTCAGATTCAGCAGGAGGCTGGTCAGGTGGCGGGGGTTGGCCTTCTCGCCGAACAGCATGTGATAGTCGGCGATGGCCTGAAAGGTCGAACGGGTCTGAATCGCCAGAAAGATGTCCTTCTGAATCGACTCGAGATTCGGGTCTGCCTTGAGAGCACGCTTGAGCAGGTCGAGGCCCTCGTCAAAACGCTTGAGTTGCAGAGAGACCCGCCCGGCATGCGCGAGAATCTCGCCGACGTCAGGAGCCAGCTGCAGAGCCTTGCGCAGCAGTCGCATGGCCTCATCGTAATTGCCGAGTTTGAACTCCGCCCAGGCCAGCGTATCGAGGTAAGACGGGTTGTTCGGCTCGAGGGCGACCGCTTTCGTCGCCATCTGCTGCGCTTTGGTCAGCTCGCGATCAAGCTCGGTCAACAGATAAGCGTAGTTGTTGAGCGACTCGGCCGCATTCGGTTTGATGGTGATGGCTTTCTCATACATCTGTACCGCCTGGTCGAATCGTTTGGTCACGTAGTAGACCGTGCCGAGATGGTAATACGGATCGTACATGTCGGCGTTCATGGAAATCGCCTTCAGAAGCTCGCGTTCGGCGATGTCGAAGTTGCCGTTCTTGAATGCGGCCCAGCCGAGGCTGTCGCGGAACGACGGATTGTTCGGCATCTGATCGACGGCGCGTTGGCAGAGCGCATGAGCTTCCTGACGGTTGATACCGTATTCGGCGTAGAGATAGCCGAGATTGTTCATGGCATGCGGGTTGCCCGGGTGAAGCGTCAGGATCTTCCGGTAGACGGCTTCTTCAAGCCAGAACGGCTCGGCCTTGCGATTGCCCTGATATCCTTCGTGCAATCCCATGTAGAGTCCGAGCAGGGTGTTTTGCAAACGCGGATTGGTCGGGTTCAGCGCGGCGGCGCGCTCGAAGGACTGGATGGCAAAGTACAAGTTCTGATCGCTGTTTCCCAGCACCCGGAAGGCCTGACCGAGCACAAAGAAGAAGTGCGGGTCGCCTTTGGTTTTGGAAGCGGCCTGCTTCAGATCCTCGAGGGGTTTCATGGGGGAAAAATAGCCGGAAGGTCGCCCGGCCAGCAGATGAAAGAGAATGCCCTTGACCAGCCAGTATTCCGGCTTTTCAATCAGGGTGTCTTCAGCTTTGAGCAACAGATCTTCAAAAGCCCGATCATCTGCAGGTTTGGCGTCTGCCGCGGGAGAAACCGCCAGAGACATGCCTTCGAAGAACAGCTCGCCCAGCTGAATCAGCGATGGTTCCACTTTGTCCTTGAGCTGACTGCGAAACACCCGTCTGGCCAGATCTCTGAGTTCGCCGGCCCGCAGTTCTTCGGACTGCTTGATCAGATTCGCCAGAACAGTGATGCCGTGCAGGTGATGCAAGGGCTTCTCGGCGTTTTCAATGATGTATTTCCGCAGCAGAGTCACGTTGAAGTCAGGACTCTTCGTTTTTTCCAGGCGCAGTTCTTCGCCCCCGAAGATCGCGAGGCCGAAGTCGATGTCGAGAACTCCGGCAGCGTGGAGATGAGAGGAGAGGCTCAGAGCGAAAACGAGAATGAGATAAGCGCGGCAGACGCGGTATATACGGCTTTGCATGGATGTTCCTCCAGGAATGGCGGACCGATGAACGCCCCTATTATAGTTCCGGGGCCGTCCGGGCACAATCCCTCAACGGTCTTTTCGCTCCGCTTCGGTTTCGGCCGGCGAAACGGATGAGGAGGGCAGGGAATAGGTTTTCTCGGCGGCGACGATGTCGTCTCTCCAGGCCTGCAGCGGCGAAGCCAGACGTGTTCTGAGTTCGTCGACGATGCGTCGCGCCAGCAGGTCGACCGAGGGGCACGCCTCCTGGCGCCGCCGGGCATACCAGAAGATGGCCTGGAATTGACAGATCAGCCAGAAGATCAGAAAGCCGCCCAAAAACATGCCGGCGGCCGGGTCGCGGGCTTCGACCAGACAGACGATGAAGTATCGGGCCAGGAGCAGGATGATGGCCGTCGGGATCAGATTCAGCGCCAGGTTTTCCCACCAGCGGATCCGCTGTTCTCCCATCTGCTGGCGCAGAAAGACGGCGAGATCGCCCGGATGCGGGATTGAGGGCCTGTCAGTCAAAGGCAGGCGACGTTGCGCCTGGGCGAGAAAACCGGCGCGATCAGCTTCATCAGCCAGTCGCCGTGCGATCAGCTGCGCTTCCGACCCAAGCGTCGGTTCGATCCGGCGCAGAAAATCCTGGCAGGCAGGCAGGAACGAGCTTTCCCCCGTCGGCAGACCTTCGACCAGACCACGAAAGGCCATCCAGAGTCTCAGATAGCCGCCGAACGGACCGTCGAAGCCCGAGGCGAGTCGCGAGGCCTGGCGAAACCGATATTCCTGGTCGAGAAACGCCTGCGAATCTGCGGCGAGATCGCGAAGTGACTTGTACAAATGGTTGAGGCTGTCGAAGGTAATCTGCAGCATGGCGTCAACGGTGCGCCGCGCCTTTTCCCACTCTCCAGCTTTCCAGAGCGCGGTTCGGGTTTCTTCGAGCGCCAGACGAAAGTGCTCTTCGTTGATCTCACGCACGACTCGGGCACTCAATCGCTCCTGCAGCAGTGACAACAGGGCTGGAAAATCGCCCGCCGGACCGGCTGTTTGTCCGGTTCTCTGCAGATACTGATTCAGAGCCGAGATGGCAAACACCGGCAGCGTGTCGCCCTGTGGTGGGCGCAGAGAGAACGGCGCGATCTTGTTCAGCAGATCGTCGCGAATGGCGCTGGTGAAGGGAAACCCTTCATCGATGCGGTTGAAGACAAAGGCGATGCGTCGATAGCCCATTTCCTGCCCGAGAATTTCGTACAACTTCAAAGAGTCGTACTTCTGGGTCGTCACGACGCAAAGGGCGATGTCGAGACGAGCGAGAACCTGTCGAAACACCTCACGATTGGTTTCGTTGATGCCGTCGAAATCAGGGCTGTCCACCAGAATCAGACGCTCGAGAGCATCGACGGCGTGCACCAGAAAACGATCGTCAGGCTGCAGCAGCCCTGCCAGACGTGTGCGGGCCATGGCCTCGCGATGTTGGTGCACGTATACCGCCGGTCGCAGAGAAAACGAAGCCCGGGCCGACGTCGGCGCGATCTCCTGACCGGCGAGGGCATTGATCAACGTTGACTTGCCGACATTCGTGCCGCCGACCAGACCCACCAGCAGACCGTCGGTTTGCACGGCTTCGCGCTCTTCGAGCAATTGAATACGGTGTTCGAGTGCCGGGAGTTCGGCATCGGCAGGCCGCCCCCACAGACGTCGGGAAGCAGCCAGCATGGCGCGCATCTGTTGCGAAGGGTTCACGGCGTTTTCACGACCTCCTGGGAATAGCTCTGCCACAGCTGCTGCAAGTGGTCGAGCTGGGTGTGAATGTCGAGCGGCTTGATCTCAGGGCCGTCAAAGAGGCCGGTAATGGGCTCGGCGATCAGCCTGCCGGTTTCAGCGAAAATTTCCCGCCTGGTTTGAATGAAACGATCACGCGTCTGGGTCAGAAAGGGTTCGCGGCTCAGGCGATCGATCAGTTCGAGCACCCGTTGCGGCAGCGTGCGCTCGAGGGCTTGGAAGATGGGAATGGCGATGCCGCCGAGCAGATATTCGGTAATGCCTGGCAGCATGGCGAAGGCATGCACGCCGACCACGGCTGCGGCGAAACCGGCCAGAGCGGCCAGCCCGGGCACTCCGACCCGCAGCACCGAGATGAATTCCGGGTTACGGCGGCAGAATGATTCGAGATCCGCTTCAAAGGAAGTGACGATCGTGGTCAGGCGCTGTTGCGATTCGCGCTCGACGTAAGCCCGCAAGGTTTTTTCCAGGTCGGCTCCCTGCGGAAAGGCGATCTTCTGCAGGGACAGTCGCAGTCGCGCAAACATCGGATGCCCGCGTTCGGCCTTGCGGCGGGCACGTTCGAGAAGATCTGACCGAGCCGTTTCCATGATCTCGCGAGCCTCCCGCAGGTCATCCTGATCGCGGGTGTTCTTCACGTCGATGGGTTCGGCAGCCGCGACTGTCGATGAGCCGAAGATCAGGCCGCGCAACCGGCCGATCGTGCGGCCGATGGCTCCGAGACCCTGATTCACGGCATCACCGATGACCGTCTGCATCTTCGGTCCAATGACGCGAATGATGGCCGCCTGCAGTTCGAGCGGGTTGTCATGGCCGCGCAGATGGCGTAAGGGCGAAAACAGGCGCTTTTCAAGCTGCCTGGCGACTTCCTGGCGTTCCTTGTTCCACTCTTCCTGACGTTGCAGAATCTGGCCGGCTCGCTCGCGAACCGTTTTGCACTGACAGGCCACGCCATGACTCAGCGATCGCCTCTTCAGCGCCAGCGGTGTACGAGCAAACTCCTGCAGCCGTGCTCGCAACGGCTCTACCTGTTCCGAATTGAGAACGCCGTTTTGGCTCAGCGAGCGATCTTCATCGACGCGGTACCGGTACCGTTCGAGTTCAGGCCAGCGTGCGTCATACGTCCGGTGCAGGTCTTCCAGCGCATCCTGGTGGCGTGACAATGCCTGGTTGAAGACATCGATGCGTGTCGCGGTGAGGCGCAGGGCTTCATCGAGAAACGCAATACCGGCCTCGTCACGATACTTCTGCTGCGTGGTAACCCAAACCAGCAGGTCGGCAAAGGCCAGCCCGCGACGGGTCAACCGATGGCAGGTCGGGTCGGAGCTGTCGATGTCGGGTGAGTCGATCAGCAGCGGCAGATGATCGCCGGGGTTCTGACCGGTCGCGTAGATGGTCGAATCAGGAGATGCCGCCTCCTGGCGCGTGTCGATCGGCAGTATGTGCCAGTTCTTTCTGCTCTGTACGAGTCGAATCAGTGAATCTTCCGTTGCTGAGGCGATCAGGCGCTTGGTAAGACTGGCGATGCCGCCCGACGGGCTGAGAGCTTTTCCGGTCAGGGCGTTGAAGATGGTCGACTTGCCGGTGTTGGTGCCGCCGCAGATCAGCGCTGTCAGCGGCAGGCGCAGGCCGCCGCGCACTTCGGGCAGCAGGCGCTCGCGCAGAAAGAAACGCGCCTGTTCGAGCGGATCGGGCAAGAGATCGGCAAAACCGCGCGGATGCTCGCGCAGGGTGTGCAGTGCCGCGTCGAGCCAATCGGCAATCAACTCGGCTTTGGCAATCAGCGCGTCGGGCATGGTTCCCGCACTAGAACGGGCGGGTTCGCTTCAGGGTCGTGCCGCCGGTCTTGACCGAAAGCTCGACTATTCCTACGGCACTGCTTTCGGTAGTGAACTCGAGCACCTGAATGTTGTTCACGATCCTGGCCAGACGCGGGAACCACTTCTTCAAGTCGCTGCTGTCGGGCACGTAGGAATAATACCCGTCGGTATCGTTGGCCAGCTGCTTGAGGGTGTTGACGTCGAGCCAGCCGAATCCGAGCACGAACGCTGAGATTCCCTGGCTGCGGCAGCGTTGCAGAATATCCGTAAGCGACGTGGATCCCTGGTTGTTGTTGCCGTCGGTGGTGATCAGCAGAAATCGGAAGTGGGGCCGGGCCGTGATATGCGAGACTCCCTTGTCCATGGCGTCATAGAGAGCGGTCGAGCCGCCATACGCACCTGCTTTGGCGACCGCGTTCAGCAGATCGGTCTTGTTGTCGGAAAGCGGCAGCACCACGTCGACGTTATGGTCGAATTTGATCACCGATGCGGAAAAGGGGAGCACGAGATCGTTGATGAAGCTTGAGTAGTTGCTCTCGATGGTTCGCAGATCGTAATCGAACATGCTGCCCGAGTAGTCCATGACGTTCGCGAAGCTGCACTTGTCGTTGCCCCAGGCATTCATCATGTGCAGAGGGGTGACGCGGTCGACCGAGACGGGTTTGGCGGCCTGGCCCGCGGCGGCGACGGAGATGCCGATATCGGCCGGAGAAAAGGCCACAATCGGGTCGCCGCTCTTGTCGGTTGCGGAAAAGATCAGGGCATATCGTTTCTCGCCGATTTTTTCGAGCGAGTGGATGCGCAGCGCGGAAGTCAGGTTGTCTTCCGGCTTCGTGCCCGGCTTGAAGCGGTTCACCACCGTCAAATAGCGACGGAACATCTCTGCCCAGCCGTTCGATGCGCCCCACTGGGTGCCGAGCAACGACCAGATGGTGACGGCGATCAGCAGAAAGATGATGAACAGAAAGAGCAGACAGCCTCGGTAGCTGAGTTTTACGTCAGACCGTTTGGGTGAGACTTCGACCATGGTGCGATTTTGCCCTTATGTGCGTGGAATGGAGTGGCGGTCGACTCAGCCGACCGACTTCGGCCGCTGGCTGAACACCGCTTCGATCTCATCGTTCTTGTCGCTCAGAACGCGCAGAATGCCGCGCTTGACCGAAAGCAGCTCGTCGCTGGCGGCCGACACCTCGTGATTCGTGCGAATCTCGACCTCGATGGCGTCTTCGATGCTGCGAACCTTGTCGGTAAACAGCGGCAGATACTTTTTCACGATCTCATTCTGCTGCGGCATGGGCATCGTCTGCCAGCCTTCCTTGTACACGTTGTTGATGAGATACCGGCCCATCGTGTTGTTCTTCAGATAATCGAAGATCTCGGGAATGGTTCTGCCGATGGGTTGCGGCTTTTCCTGCTGGTACAAAAGTTCGAATTGTACCAGTTGATCGTTATACTCGATGCCGTGTTTTGTCTTGCTCTCGTCGGCCCAGATCTCGTATCGCAGCAGCATATACACCATATACAGCTCTTCGAGCGTCTTGGTCGGAATCAACCCGTAGCTTGACCACAGCACCGGGTATGCGTCGTTGGCCAGCATGGCATGGCAGTTGATCTTGCTGTGATTGCGGCGATACTTGGAATACCATTCGGCGATGGCGCTGATGTTGTAGGGGCAGATGCCGTGCAGGGTCTGCACCAGACTGATCTCGAACGGGTTCTTGGTCGGAGCGACCGTAGTGTTGATACCGCCGAGGCTCAGCATCTCCTTGATTTCGCCGGCGAGCTGGGAATTCTCGCTGTGCATGCCGAGCGTCACGATGTTCATGCGCGCCGGGCGGTTGTTGCCGCGGTCGTTCAACATCAACAGCGGCGTCGACTGGTTCATCATGCTTTCGATCAGACTCTTCTTGAACCCCTTCTTCACCGAGTCCTTCCAGTGGATGAACTCTTCGATGCCGCCGAAGAGGCGCTTGCCGATCGTTTGTGAGCAGTATTTGACGATATCGTTCTCGAGCGAATCACTGGTCGGGTTCGTGTAAGCGTCCCAGTGCTGGTCGAGGTCGATGCCGACCAGAAAGTTCTTTTCGATATCATCGTTGGTCAGATCGCCGATCAGATATTTGTAGAACGGCTCGATATCCCGTTCTTCAAAAATGTAGGTTCGGACAAACGCCTGCTCGCGGGTGTAGGGCTTGATTCGCTCGAGACACTGCTCGTAGCTGCGCTCAATGTAGCCGTTTTTGGAAATCAGTTCGAGCTTGCGTACAAACTCTTCGACCTGCTTGCGCAGATTCTGAGCGTGTATCTGCAAAAACTTGAGGAAATCGCCGGCGCGCTCGAAGCAGAAACGCTCGTATTCGATGTCGACCGCTTCGTTGGCCTCTTTCTCGAGTTTGTTGAATTCTTCGTGAATGTTGGCGACCCGAATGATCGAACCCCATTCAAGCAGCTTGCCGCCAAGCCCGAACATCGATTCGAGGCGCGACTTCAGGGCGTCACGGGCCTGCTGATATTCGCGCTGTTCCTTGGCCTGCCTGGCTTTGAGTTCGTTGTCCTTTTGTACCAGCACTTCGCGCGGGAAACGCGCCAGATGCTTGTCGAACCCGATGAGGAAATCGATAGCCATCTGAGCCCCGCGTGCCGGATTGTTGATGATCTCGATGACTTTGGCGCGCAGATACTTGCCGGCTTCGATGGCTGCGCGTTCAAAATCGACCTTGACCTTCGCTCTGATCTCGTCCTTCTTGACCTTCACCCGCTCCATTTCATCGATCTTGCGCGCGTAGTAGGCGGCCGCCGATTCCCCCGGCTGTTGCGCCGGGTCGGTGCGCATGGTGTGATAGATCGGGTTGTCCCAGTATTGTTTGCGCGGAATGAGTCCTTTGGCCAGAGTGAACAACCCTTCCGGGGACAGATCGAGTTTTTCCGGATTCGACTCGACAAACTCGGTGACCATCCCATCCACCGTAATCTTGTCCGTGGCCTGCTTGAGCCAGTAGGTGAGATCCATGGCCAGCTTGTATGTATACAATTGATGAATGATGTCGAGCGGGTAGTAGAAACTCTTGTAGCCTGCAGAACTGAATGCCTTGAGCTGCTTGCCCTCAATGTCTGAACTCAGCTGCCCGAGGACCTGCGAGGCGTTGTCGAGCATCGAGTTCTGCGCCTGACGCAGGTTGGTGGCCAGCTTGGTGAAGACCAGTTCGCCCGCGATGCTGTAATACGTGGGAATATCCATCAGTTCGGGGTTGCCGAGCAGATAGCACTGGTCGAACGGCGTTTCTTCGCTGATGGCGCCGAACGTCGAGGTGTCGTGGCTTTTGCCGACGGTACCGTAATTCACCATGAATTTGTTGCGGCGGTCCTGTTTGAGAATGTCTTTCGCGCTCTTCGAGGGTGGAAATTTCTCTTTGTTGAGGAAATAGAAGATTTCGACGAGAGATGCATACCCGTTGGCTTCGATGCGGCCGGTCGGGTTGACGTTGGGGTCGATGGCAATCTGCGTGAACCCTTCAGGGGTCAGGAAAATGCCGACCATGACCGGCTTGGCCTTACCTCCGGAGAGCTGGTAATAGGCCATTTTCAGCAGGTAGGCGACATCGAGCAGCATGCCGGCCCCTGAGCCGCCGCACAGCGAGCCGATCACGTAAAATTCCGGCGTCAGAATCTGGCCCTGTTTGTTGGTCAGAGGCACGATCATGTCGTCCTGATTGACGTTCTTGCGAGCGATGATCTTGCTGACTTTGGTCTTGATCTGCTGGTAAATCTTCTGCAGGTCGACAAACAGCCCGAAACGGCCGGTGAACCTGTATTGGTGCGCTCCCTGGCTGATCTGGCCGATGTGGTGCTTCAGTTTCAGCGGGAACCATTCGTTGAGATAGGAATAGGTCTCGGTGTCGAAGTTCCCGGTAATCTGATTTGCGTTCTGGATATTGATCTGATGGTATTCCTCTTCACGCAAACGTGCCCCGGTAATCTTTTCATCGGCTTTTGAATCGAACAGATCGGTGTCGATGCAGTACAGATCAATAAAGTCGGGGAGAGTGGGAGTGACATCCGGTTGATTGGCATACGTCGCTCGAATCAGCGGGTTTGAAAGGAATGTCTCTTTGAACTTCTGCAGAACCTTCTTGCCGGTACCGCCGAGACCGACGATAAGAGCAGGGTTGAGAGCCAGACGTTGCTCGTAGTTCGCTGATGACATGCCGCGTTCCTCCCGGTGTGTTGCAGGCTGGTACAAGAACCGCAGTATAGTCGTCCCCTTTTCCCCCTGTCAAGGAAAATACCCCGGGGTACAGGGTTCCTCTTTCCTTAGCCGATGCAGGTGTTTCGTTCCCATATACTCATCAGATTTGCCGCTACGGAAGGGAGTGTTCCAACGTCTCGTTCACTTCGTCACACTTGTGATGAAAAAGGGGTTCGAGCGTTACATCGAAAGCGCCGGGAAACGAGTACAGCAGAGCGTTGCAGGCGTTTCACGCGTTGCAGGTCGCAGGCAGTTCGGAGAGCGAAGGTCGGGGTTACTTCAGAATCAGGTATGTTCCCGCGATCAGCAGCAGGCAACCGTATATCTGGGGGGCTGATACCGACTCGCGGAACAGGAGCCATCCGCCCAGTATCGTGACGACCGGTGCTCCGCAGAAAAGGGCGGGAAACAGTCTGGAAACATCGGCTGTCTGAAGCGAGGTGTAGTAGAAATACTGCGAAATGACCAGCGAGATGATGCCGCTCGCGCCGATGATCAGTCCGCCTCGCAGAGAAACCGTTTGCAGTGAGGATTTCAAAGCAGGAGAAAGTGCGATTGCCGGAATGATCAGCAGAATGGCGGCGATCAGGCGGATGCACAACCCGGCCGTCGGATCGACTTTTTCACCTGCCAGTCCGGCCTTGTCGATGAGAGGAATCGCCCCCCACATCACCATGACAATGGCGACTGCGACGGTTACTGACACGGCTTGCAATCAGAGAATCTGCGAAAAGACTTCTTCGATCTCTTCGATGACGGCTTTGGTGTTCTTGCGCTCGATTGCATCGGTGAGGCAGTGGCGAATGTGATCTTCGGCCAGGATGCGGCGGGCGTTTTCGAGCGCTGCGAGCACGGCTTTCATCTGCTGCAGAATCTCGGGACAACTGCGCTCTTCATCGAGCATGCGGCGAATGGCTTCAACGTGGCCGGCGATGCGGGCAAGGCGCCGAGTGAGATCAGGGTGGGTCGGGTGTTTAGGCATGACAGTCGTCCTTGATGCGATAAATTTGATGCTCGGGGGGAGGATATAGCAGATTCCTGAACAATACAAACCGCATATGAAGCATATCTTAATCATACCCCAGGATGCGTTGTTTCGTTATGCGCCAATTAGAGCCATGATGTAAATGATACAATGACCCCAGGATACGTGAAGTTGCAATTTGAGCGATCGTGAACAGAAAAATTCCGGGTGTCAACGCCTTCAAGATTCTGGTATAGTGACGAAAGACATCATTCAGCCTCTGGAGAAAGCCATGAAGCCTCTGGAACTCAGTTCCGTCGCGGAAGTCTGGAAATCTGCCCTTACGATTCTCGAAAAGGCGCTTGACCCGATCGGATGCCAGGTGCAGGTGTGGTATCCGTGGGGCAAGGATTTTCGCGGTCATGACCTCAGCGGCTCTCTGCCTCCGACCGAGTTGCCCCCTGACCTGGTGTCTCCGCAATGGGCCAGATATGCCGGCCGGCACTGGCGGTCTCTGAATGTGGCGCACAACCAATGGTTGATCAGCATCAAGTCGAAGTCGGGTGACCTGGCGGCATCAGGCCGAATCGACCTCGAGCTGACCTCTGAAATTCAGAATACCTTTGCGATGCTCGGCGAGTTCGTGAAAATGGAGTGTCTTCTGGGTCTGACCCTGCGTATTCTCGAGGCGCGTGCCGGAGAGCGAACCGGCCATTGGGAACGGGTGCGCAATCTTTCCGTGGCGGTGGGCCGCAAGATGGGAATGGTTCCGCGTGAGCTGGTCGATCTCGAACTCACCGGACTTCTGCACGACATCGGAAAGATCGCCATTTCCGCCACCCTCTGGGAAGAAACGCGCCCGCTTTCCCCTGAAGAGCGAAGACAGATGGAAACGCACAGCGCGGCTGGTGCGGCCATGATTCGCGAGATTCCCGGGCTTGACCGCGTGGCCGTCGGAGTGCACTGCCATCACGAGGCCCCGGACGGTTCCGGATACCCCAAAGGGCTGACGGCTGAAGAAATCCCGCTGAATGCCCTGATCGTCGGCGCGGTGGATGCGTTTGACGCCATGACCCACTACCGCCCCTATGCCGCAGAGCGCACCTACAAGGAATCGATTCAGGAAATGATGGCGGCCACCGGGAAGTATGATGATCGGGTGCTGTGGGCTTTACAAGAGGTTCTGCGGTCGCTCGGCATTCTCGATTCGTATCCGGTTTCTCCTGCCCATCCACGTTATGCGGATGGTCCGATTTCCTGATCAGCAGCGGTTTACACGTCATTTCATGCCGAGTCGACCAGTTCGTTTGTTGACCTTTTCATCCCAGAATCGGGAGGTTCTTCTCATGAGTCGGTTCTATTCGCTTCTCCTCGTGGTCGTGCTTATGTTCGCCTGCTCTGCGTCTCAGGTTCAGGCCGCCGGCTTGCGCGTCGGCGTCGTTCTCTCTCTGGGCGGTCTCGGTGACCAGTCCTTCAACGACGCGGCCTATGCCGGGGTACAGAAGCTTCGCGAAATCGACGGATGCCAGGTCGATGTGTTTGAGCCTGCCGATATCGATGCCATCGAGGCCGGCCTGGACTTCTTATGTCGTCGGCGTTGCGATCTGATCATCGGCGTCGGGCTGTTCGCCAACGAACCACTGCGGCGCGTGGCCGAAAAGCATCCGCAGCAGTCGTTCGCTCTGCTCGACTCGGTTGTTCAACTGCCGAACGTCATGTCCGTCATTTTCAATGAGGAAGAAGGGTCATTCTATGCCGGCGCGCTCGCCGGGTTGCTGACACGCACCAACCGGGTCGGGTTTCTGGGCGGAATGAGATCGCCGGTGGTCAATGCTTTCGAACGTGGCTACCAGCGCGGCGTTCAGTTCGTGAACCCCCAGGCGCAACTGCTGGTACGGTATGCGGGTGAAACCCCCGAAGCCTTCAATGCCCCCCGACTGGGTGCTGCTCTCGGCAAAGAATTGGCCGCGGAAAAAGCCGATATCATCTACCACGCCGCCGGTCGCACGGGAATGGGCCTGATTCAGTCTGCCCGCCGTGAAGGGTATCTGGTGATCGGCGTCGACAGTGATCAGAATGCGATTGTCCCAGGGAAAGTGGCTGCCAGCATGGTGAAGCGACTTGACGCGGCCATGGACCGCGTTGTTCGCCTTCTGTTGGAAAAACGCTTCAAAGGCTGTGTACTGACCCTCGGGCTGGTGGATGGCGGCATCGATCTGATGCTTTCGAAATTCAATCGAACGCTCTTTACACCGACGTTGCAGGAGCGGCTGAAGGAAGTGGAACAGTTTCTTCTGCATCCGGCTCCGGCGAACCCCGCGGATATTGGTGCGCCTGAAACCAGCACTGGAGGCGGTCGTTGACGGTTGCCCCGATTGTACCTATAATTGGGTATAACTGTATGTGATCCCTTTCTGGAAGCGGAGGTAGCCGTATGATGACCCTGACGATGCGACAGAAACAACCGATTTCCCTGGTTCTCGTGCTGACCATGTTCCTTGGCACCTTCCTGGTGGCACCTGTCACCAGTCAGGCTGGTTTGATGGATTCCGTCAAATCCGTCTCGAAATGGCTGTTTGTCAAAGCCGGCTCATTCGGCGCCGCTTACGGCGGTGCCGTTCTCGGGGCAGCTGTCTGCGGCGGCCCCATCGGCATGGTACTTGGCGGCGTCGGCGGATACATCGTCGGCAAAAAGGTCATGAACTGGGGAACCAGCAGTTCCACCAACTTCTGGACCTTGGCCGGTGGCCTCGCCGGAGCGGCCTTGACGGTTGGCATGGGTTGGCCGGTCATGCTGGCAGGCGTTGCAGTCGGTGCTCTGGGCAGCCGCGCTCTCGCTTCCGTCATCGGCAAGATCTTCAATAAGGCGAAGGCGGTAGCCACGCCGATCACCGCACAGGCAGCGGCCAAGATGTCCGAACAGGATGCCAAGGCGCAGGCGTTTATCGATCAGATGATGGGCAAAGCCTCGGGTTCGACCTCCAGTACTTACGGTCAGGCCGCGCCGGCTCCGATGTCGGCCACCTCGGGCAGTCAGGATGCATACAACCGCTACCTGGCCGCTTACAAGACCTACATGGAAGCCACGCAGAAGGGCGATTCCGCCGCCGCCCAGAGCGCGTATGCCGAGTATCAATCGGCTCTCAAAGCGTATCGCGGTAACTGAAGCGAATCGTCACAGAACATCAGAACCCCCGCTCCTGCGAGCGGGGGTTCTTCATATCTGAGCGACTTTCGTCAGGAACGAGTCTTGTAGACCCACTTCATGACCTTGCCGGTATCTGGTGTCACGCGGGTCAGGGAAAGTTGAAGCGGAATGCTGAGATCGGAAAGCACCGGTCTCAGCGAGGCTCTGATCTGGGCCGGCAGATCGTCAGGGAGCGGGTGCGGAGCGGAACAATACATCTGACCGTTCAGGTGCAGTTTTCCCGGCCCGTTGATCAGGATTTCGTCAGGCGTTGCCTCAATGGTCAGGGACATCGGCGTTGACGACATTTCGCGAATACGAACCTGTTCGGGCGGGGTCATCGAGAAGCTCGAAAACTCTGTGAGAGCGATCTGGCCGGGAATCTCGAGTGATACGGCGCACTTGTGAAAGGGAATGACCACCCGGGTGGTGCTGGCGGTCTCGGCATACATGGTCAGGTGCAGTGTCCAGGCCAACGTTTCCTGCCCGTTGTGTTTCTCGGGACGTGCGACGAGCTGGCCGTCGAGAATGTCGAAAATCGGCAGTTCCTGGTGCGGGGCGAGAATCTTGAGCAGTTCGGCACGGGTGGCCGTTCTGGTCGAGGTGTTTTCGCGCCACGGAACTTCAAGTGCCACCGAACCTCCGCCGGTTTTGCCGAACATCGGATTGATCACGACGAATGGGGCGCGGTCTGACTCGAAGAGCAGGGCGACCAGCGTGCGATCGTCGACCGGAATGTTGTAGTGCATCAGCGCCGGGGCGAGTCCGTTGAACTGTGATTTGACCTGGGCGTACCATTCAGCCAGCTCTTCGTGACTGGCTCCGACGACGCCGTTGATCTCGTCCAGCCCGATCAGCCACAGCACGGGTGCTCCGTGTGCCGAGTTGGCGTGACCGGCGATCTGACGCGCGGCTTTTTCGGGTTTGATCCAGGCGCTCTTCAGCTCGACCCGCGAATCCTCGATCGGTTGTCGGGCTTTGACCCGCTCGACGATCTGCAGAACCCAGTTTTCGATTTCGTGCGGACGCATAGGCTGACCTCTCGGAGAGTTGACGTCACTGTAACACAAATGTGCAAGCCGTTGAACGATGCTGTGCGGAAATCTGCGCAGGGCCGGCAGTGCAACTCTGCGAACCGTGATGAACACGGCTCTTCAGATGTGGCATGCCGAATGCATTTCACTGGTTCGGGAAGTCCGCTTTCGATGCTGACTGCACATGACGGAGGAGGTGCAACGATGCTGAGCCGGCTTTTTCCGCTGTCGCGCTCTGAACGGCTGCGCTTTTTACGGCAGCTTTACGTCGTGCTCCAGGCCTCTCTTCCGCTCCCGGAGCTGCTGAGACGCCTCGCGCGCATCGAGGAACATCCGCTGTTGTGTGCCTGTCTCAACACCACCGTGGCCGAACTGGAACGTGGTGCAACTCTGTCGATGGTCTGGAGCCGTTTTCCGCGAGTATTTCCCGATACGTTGATTCACTATCTGAGACTGGGCGAAGAAAGCGGACGGCTGGGCGATGCCCTGCAGGAGTATCTGGAGTTCGCCTCGCGCGCGGACCATCACCGTCTGGTCGTCTGGAGCACGGGATGCGTCATGCTGGCGATTGTCGCCGGTCTTTCTTTTATTCTGTATTGCTCAGGGGCGCAATTCATCACATTATTGGAAATGACCAACCCGTACTCTCCGTTTACCGCGCAGATCAATGTCACGATCTGGCTTGCTCCCGAGAACATTCTTCTGCTGCTTGCCGTCTTGTGGTTGCCGGCTCGCCTGCTGTGGTTTCGGTTCTCTTTCCCTCTCTCTCTTGCGCGCCTGCGTTTCTCGAGGCTGCTTCTGTGTCTGCCCGCTCTGGGTTCCGCTCTCTGCAAAAACGATCTGGCACGCTTTCTTCGGGCCGTGCGACTGGGACTCGTCAGCGGTCTGCCGATGCTGACCGCCGGACGGTGCGCGGCCGAGACGGTGGAAAATCGGTTTCTCGCTGAAGAGTTGGGGATGGTTGTCCGAGGTCTTCAGACAGGAAAGCCTCTGTCGAAGGCATTTTCCGAAGTGACGATTCCTGTTTCATGTCTGCGTCTCGCTCTGGAAGCCGCGGAACAGGGCGGAGAACTGGACATCGTTCTCGCCGGTCAAGCTGACATCTATACGCATGAAGCCGAGACCGTTTTTCGCTGGGCGACGGGGATTCTTGAGCCGCTGGTGGGACTGACCTCCCTGGCTTTGATGGGCGGCTTCGGCATGGTGCTTCTTCGTATTCTGGCCGTCTTCTCCGGAGCGTGACAAAAAACGGCTCGGAACCAATCGTCCGAGCCGTTTCTAACCGAAAAAGGCTTACAGAGAGAGTTGCTGAAGATCGGTTTCGATGATTTGGCGGAACCTGGTGATGTTTTCATCGAAACGGGTGCAGGTGATCTGACCCATACTGGTCGTCAGTTGTTCGAGACGCTTCGGAAACGTCAGTTCCTCCCAGCGGAAGCCGCAATTCAACTTGTACTGAAACTTCATGGCGTGAATTTTTCTGGCCAGCGCATCGATGCGGGTGTCGCTCCAGTCCGAAATACCGAGAGCGTCCAGTCCTTCGAGAATGACTTCTTTGGTATAGACGTTACGAGCGAAGAAACAAATGACGAGAGAGGCCGGAATCATTCGCCAAACGGCTTCCTTGTACATGTCTTTCACCAGCTCTTCGTCGGGCTTCGGCTTGCTGATAGCCTTCTGGTCGATGGAATAGCCGGCGGAGTCGAGGTGCGAATGACGTGTGCCGGTCGCATAGCCGAGAAACGCGAATGGGCCGGTCGCGTAGCCGGCTGCCTCCGTTTTGCCGAATGCGACGGCGAATTCCGAACCCCCGTATTTTGCCGCACAGTACGAGGCACCACGCTCGAGATCTCGGTAGAATTCATTCTTTCCGGCGGCGATATGTTGCATCGCTTTCTCGAGCGAGAAGGCGTCGCCGAAGTTGAAGATCAAGCCGTCGGTGTGTTTCGTCGTCAACAAGCCGTGTTGAAAGGCTTCGCAGGCCCAGGCGAGGGTGACGCCGATGCTGATGGCGTCCCATCCCTGTTTTTCGATGACCAGCAGCAGCTTGAGAATGTCTTCGGCATTCTGAATGGAGAGATTCGAGCCGAGGGCGTAGATGAGTTCGTGATCGTACGAGACCTTGAACGTCTTGAAGTGGTGATCATCAACGTCAAAGCACTGTCGCAATGTCGCAATGTGAATACACCCGGTTGGGCAGTGGGCACAGGCGGTCTGTTGGGCCAGGTGCTTGTCGGCAAACGTTTCGCCGCTGATCTGGTGGGCGCTTTCGAAGTATCCCTGACTGAAGTTGCGAGTCGGCAGGCCGTTGATCTGGTTCAGCGGCACCACGTTCATGGCGGTGCCCAGATCGTGATACTTGTGCATGGTTTCGCTCTTGACGATGACGTCGTAGAGCTTCTTGTAGACAGCGTTGTACTTCGCCTTGTGTTCAATCTGCCAGTAGCGGCTTCCCGAAACGACGATCGCCTTGAGGTTCTTGCTGCCCATGACGCCGCCCAGGCCCAGGCGACCGAAATGGCGCGAGCCGTCGACGGTGACGGCCGCCATCGGTGAGCGCCGTTCGCCCGCGGGGCCGATGCGGACGATTGAACGCTTGCTCTGCGAATCTTCTCGCTCGCGCAGCACGCGTTCCGTGGCCAGGGCCGACAGCCCTTTCAATGATGTGGCGCGTCTGACCGTGATCTTGTCATCATGAATGACCAGATAGCTCAGTTCTGCGCAGGCACCGGTGATCTTGAGAACATGAATCCCGGCTCCATACAGCGCCAGGGCCAGACGTCCGCCGGCGTGTGACTCGCCGAGATTGCCGGTCAACGGCGACTTGAACAGAGCGACGGTCTTCGTCGCGACCGGGAAAACCGAACTGAACGGCCCGATGGCGAAGAAGATCGCCGCTTCAGGGGCATAGGGGTCGATGCCGGCCGGGGTGTCGAGCAGCAGTTTCGTTGCGACACCGGTTCCACCCAGGTATTCGGCGAACAGCGGCGTGATGTCGGTGGTTTTCGATGCACCGGTGGTCAGATCAATCTCGAGCATGCGAAACGGAATCATGCGCCACCTCCCGGTTGCTCATTGACGGATCTCATTTCCAGAACGCCGTTCGGGCAGAATGAGACACAGATGCCGCAGTGTCGGCAGATAATGGGCATGCGCTTTTCCGCGTCCCATTGCAGGGCCTTGGGGATGCAGGCAGCAACGCATTTCCCGCAGTGAATGCACTTGTCAGCATGAAACTCGACACCGCCGCCGGCTTTCTGGGTAATGGCCTGCGTCGGACAGGGTTTGATGCAGTCGGGGTCGATGCACCCGTAGCAGGCTCTGATTGAAAATGCCCCCTCGGCTCCCGAATAATTGCGCACTCGCAGAGCGGCTTTTTCCGGTGACATGACGTTGAACCAGGTTCGACTGCACGAATACATGCAGGAATAGCATCCGATGCACTGTTCGCGCTGTGCAACGCGCAGATGTTTGGCCATGAAGTCCCTCCCCGTAAAGTGTCGGGTCGCAGGTTACCATTTTCACCGGGGCTCGTGCTACCATGACCATCTATACATCCGTGAAGGGGGAAGCATCATGGCAACAGCAGCGGTTCGCGCGGATATTGGAGTATTCGGCGGCAGCGGTTTCTACTCTCTGTTTACTCATCCGGCCGAAGTGAAGGTTGATACACCCTATGGCCCGTCGAGCGATCTCGTGACCCTCGGAGAGGTGCGCAACAAGGTTGTGGCCTTCATTCCGCGACACGGGCGCAAACACACCATTCCGCCTCACATGATTAACTACCGGGCCAATCTCTGGGCCATGAAGGAACTCGGCGTCACCCGTATCATTGCCCCGTTTGCCTGCGGCTCTCTGCAGACAAACCTGCGGCCGGGCGACTTTGTTGTGGTCGATCAGTTTGTCGATCGCACCTACGGCCGCGCCGATACGTTCTTCAACGGACCCAAGGTCGCCCATATTTCATCAGCTGAACCCTACTGCCCCGAGCTGCGCAAGCTCGCGGTGCAGGTGCTCAAGAACCACGGCATCACGACCCACGACGGCGGAGCCGTCGTCGTCATTCAGGGGCCGCGTTTCTCGACCAAAGCCGAAAGCCGCTGGTTTACCAAGAACGGCTGGGAACTCGTGAACATGACCCAATACCCGGAAGTCGTTCTGGCACAGGAACTAGGCATGTGCGTCACCGGCATCGGTCTCGTCACCGACTACGATGCCGGTCTGGCAGGAAACGTGCCCGAAGTGACCGCGGCCGAAGTCGCCCGCACCTTCCACCAGAACAGCGAAAACCTGCGCAAGATCATGGAACCCTTGATCATGGCCATTCCGACCGAGCGCGCCAACTGTCGCTGCGCCGACAAACCCGCCGAAGCAACCCTTGGGTGAGATGACTTTGAAAAGGTAGCCGTCACGTATCCATTGCGAGCTTGAATGCAAAGATCGGGGGCTTAAAGCAGCCCCCGATCTTTGCTTAGGCAATCGTTAACAAGTACAAACGGAGAAAGAAAATCTCTTTATTTTACCTCGATGCTGGCGAGCAGCTTGGCATAGCGGGTATCGATATCAGACCGCTTGAGGTTGCGATAGGTGTCGATGCTGAAGTTCTCAACGGTGAATGATCCCATGGTGCTGCCGAAAAGCATGGCTCGTCTGAAGCCGTTTTCCGTGAGATCATCGGACTGAGCGATGTGACCCATGAAGCCGCCGCCGAACGAGTCACCGGCGCCCGTCGGATCGGTAATGTCGGGGCAGGGAAAGGCGGGAACAAAGAAAGTCGAGTCTTTCGTTACCGTCATGGCACCGAGTTCGCCAAGTTTAATGACCAGACGCTTCGGCCCGAGGGTCAGCAGTTTCTGGTAGGCCTGTACCAGTTTCTTTTCGCCGCTCAGCTGCATGGCTTCTTGACGGTTGAGGAACAGCACGTCGACTTTCGCGATGACTTTCTTGAGATCATCGAGGAAGCTCGAGATCCAGAAATTCATCGTATCGAGTGCGATAAGCTTCGGCCGATTGATTTTCTCGATAACTTTCAATTGCAGCACCGGGTGAATATTCGCCAGAAACAGGTAGGGAACGCTGCGATACGACTCAGGCAGCTTGGGATCGAATGTTTCAAAGACGTTCAGTTCGGTCGCGTGTGTCGTGGCATCACCGAAGTCTTCTCCGTACGAGCCGGACCAGTGAAATGTCTTTCCGGGAACCTGCTCGAAACCTTCGGTGTTCACTCCCTTGTCACGCAGAAACTGGATGTGGGCCGGGTCGAAGTCGGTTCCGGCGACGCCCACCAGACCGACCTGCGTGAAGTAGCTCGAAACGGTCGAAAAATAGACGGCAGAGCCGCCGAGAGCGCGTTCTCGCTTGCCTTTCGGGGTAGCCAGCGTGTCGAGGGCAATTGATCCGACAACAACCATTTTCACGGTCATGACAATCTCCTTGCGAGCTTGAATGAAGCATCTGAACGGCACATCATCATATCAAATCGCCGAAATCCAACGCAAACTTCCTGTACCGGCAATCGTATTCAGGGTGCCGGTGCTTGAGTGGCATCGGGCGGCGAACCGCGCCGGCGGGCGAACTCCTGACCCATGACCAGAATGACAGGCAGGGAAATGATCATTGTTACCAGGACGCTGCAGTCGATCCAGATTCCTTTTCCCCAGTATTGAATACCGATAAATAGAAGCAGAGAAGCCAGCCCGTCACCCATGCGGAAGATCAATGTGTCGATGAATCCTTTGGCCTGATACTTTTCTTCCCGGGTCAATGGCGTGAAAAACAGCTCTCGTACCGCACGCCCGGTCGAGTAGTTGATGGCGTAGCGAATGATGACGGTGGCGGCAGCAATGGAAAGAACCGGGTTGGCGAGCAGAAAGAGCGAACCGGCCAACTGGAACCCGGGCATCAACAGAAGGGCGTTCCACGGCCGGCTCGACCGCAGAATCCAGGTGGTGAGAAAAAACTGGGTCACCAGGGACAGCGTGTTGATGTAGTTGTACATGTGCGCGGCAAAGATGGTGCGCTCGTTGCGCGTCGGAATCGTGCTTTCCATCAGCGCGTTGATCTGATACGAGAAAATGGTGCTGCCGAAGGTGTACAGGAACATCTCGAAGGCCATCAGAGCGACAAAAACCGACGAAAACGTCAGGCGAACCCCCGCCAGGGAGTAGTTCAGTTCGCGTTTCCAACCGGATTCAACCGAGGCTTTCGGCAGTGGTGCAGGTTGAATGATTTCGTCTGTGGCTTCGCGCGCCGGAAGTTGCTGCGAAAGTCGATGGATCAAGCGCATCAGATAGACGGTTGGTTCGAGAAGAACGGCGACTGCCAGAAAGAGGTTGGCGGTTCCGACCGATTGAACGAGCTGGCTGGTCAGCACACCACCGGCAATTCCGCCGATGCAGCCCCCATACCCGATGACCGTATAGAGGCGCCTTCCCTGAGACAGACTGAACACGTCGTTCATGAACGACCAGAACAGGCTGACCATGAACAGACCGAACAGATTCACCCAGATGTAATACCCGGCGATGGCAAGGGCTCGCGGAGAGAGCAGGTTGTCGAGTCGTGCTTCCGCCGCGGCGAGATCGCGAAACACAAACCAGAACACGATCAGGCTCAGAGCGCAGAGCCGGGTGAGAGTCGGAATGAACACTTCCCGGCGAAAGTGGCTGACGATCAGAGAATACGCCGCATTTGCCGGAATCAGAGAAATCATCGAGATGACGTTCAGAAGGGGGACATTCTCTGAGCCGAGTTCCAGGGCCAGGCTTTCGCGAAGCGGCTTGAGAACGTAATACACGAGGATGATCAGCAGAAAGTAGACGCCGGAAGCCAGCGTAATAAGCCCTTCTCCCGGGGCGATTCCCAGGTGTTCGGACCACGTTTTAGAGCCGGTGCTGCTTACCACAGGCTTCTTTCCGCGGGCGACAGAGTGAAAAACCGGCGGTCTCTGCTCCCGACTCGAGCTGAATTCAGTGCCGAACCGCTTGAGGTCCGGCAGGAACGTGCCAATGGACTTCCCGAGGGCACTTCATCATAATCTGCGTAAAAAGGCAATCTCTTTTCCTTTTTCCGCAAAAGGAAACGCCCCCGGAAGAGCCGGGGGCGTTTTCGGATCGCTTTGTTTACCGACGATGCTTGGGGGCCTTGATGCGAATCGGGTTGATGCCGCCAGGGAGAACCGGATCGATCGGGGGCAGAGGAGCGCCATTGGTAATGGTCTGGCCGGTCTGACCGGGGGCGGGAGAAGGAGCCGGAGCCGGGTTGATAACGCCGCCGCCCGAGTGGTTGGGCTTCTTGCCTCCGCGCTTCACACGACGGAAGTGACCGTTGGTAAGAGTTTTCTGGCCCTTCTTGTAGTGCCCCTTCACCCAGACGCGCTTGGGCTTCTTGCCGGTGATGCAGGCTTTGGCCTTCACGGCGCTGTCCATGACCTTATTCTGAATCGCAGCGCCCGTGCGAACGATGGCACGCTTGGTTTTCTTGCAGATGCGCTTGATGGTGCGCTTGATCTTGCGAACGCAGCGCTTGAAGAACCCAACCTTCTTTTTACACTTGGCTTCTGCGGGAGTATTCTCACCGCCGCCAAGGAACAAACCAAGGGAGAGGACAGTGACACCGGCCAGTTTGCTGATCATCTTAACCATACTTCTTATGCCCTCCAGTGGGTAGCTTCTGAATGATAGTTTGATTGTACTCACCAAACCCCCAACCCGGAAGGGGTACCCCGCGAAATTTTTCTGGAGCTTTGTTTAGAAGTCATTTGTGTTCGTCATTAGGTCTCCAAGGATCGAATTGCGTATCATGTGAATGGAAGCGGTCGGAGAAGGGGACATTAGGGAAGAACGAAAGCTGTCTAAAAAGGAAAACCCCCGCCGTGAGGCGGGGGAGAGAGAACGAGTTATTGAGGCAGAGCGGGATCTGCAGGAGCGGGAGCCGGAGGAAGAACGCCGCCACCGCTATGAGCGGGCTTCTTGCCACCACGCTTGACCCGGCGGAAGTGACCATTGGTGAGGGTCTTCTGGCCCTTCTTGTAGTGGCCCTTCACCCAGACG
>CAYYIY010000042.1:0-9503 GCA_964472075.1 uncultured bacterium
TGACCTTCTTGGCGTTGGCCGTGCCGTGCGCGACGGCGACCTTGAGCGTGGCGCCCTTCAAAAAGTCGAAGGTCTTCACGCCGGGCAGCGCATGATGCAGAATCTCAGGAACCGGGCCAGCCGCGGGAACCGGGATCTCATAATACCTCACGCCCTCGAAGCCGCGAACCGGAATGATATCGAGGTCTTTGAAGATGTTCTCGGTCTTGATGCCGGTCACGATTTCGACCGCGGTGCGCAGAGCCGCTTCCATGACGCCGCCGGTGGCGCCGAAGATCAAACCGGCGCCGGACGCTTCGCCGACCGGATCATCAAAGTCGGAGGGCGGAATGTTGGGCAGGTCGATGCCGGCTTCCTGGATCATCTGAGCCACTTCGCGAGCGGTCAGACCGTAGTCGACATCCTTGTAGCCGCTCGAGCGCATCTCAGGCCGATTGCACTCGAACTTCTTGGCGCTGCAGGGCATGACCGCGACGGAAACGATATCCTCGGGCTTGACCCCGGACTTTTCCGAGTACCAGGTCTTCAGCAGGGCGCCGAACATCTGTTGCGGGCTCTTGCAGGAAGAAAGATTCGGAATGTATTCCGGATAGAAGTGCTCGAGATACTTGACCCAGCCCGGAGAACAGCTGGTAAACTGCGGCAGAGCCACATCCTTGTCCTTGTCGACCAGCACCTTCTTCAAGCGGATCAACAGCTCCGTCGCTTCTTCCATGATGGTGAGGTCGGCGGTGAAGTTGGTGTCGAACACCTTGTCGAAACCGCAGCGGCGCAGCGCGGTGTTCAGCTGGCGGGTCACCGAAGTACCCGCGGGCAGGCCGAAGCACTCGCCGACGGCGGCGCGGGGGCTCGGAGCGGTCTGGATGATGACATGCTTCTTCGGGTCATCGATCGCGGCCCAGATCTCGTCGCGCGGGTCATTGGCCCGCAGAGCGCCGGTCGGACAGCGGTTGATGCACTGGCCGCAGTTGATGCAGACCACTTCGCCCAGAGGCATCTTCATGAAGGTTTCGATCTCGGTCTTGTCGCCGCGGCCGACGGCTTCGAGCACGCCGACTTCCTGCAGGTCGATGCAGGTGCGTACGCAGCGACGGCACATAATGCACTTGTTCATGTCGCGCACGACGCTGTAGCTCGAGCGATCGACTTCCTTCTTCGCTTCGGTAACGTGGCCGAACCGATAGTGATCGACGCCCATTTCCTTGGCCAGGCTCTGCAGTTCGCAGTTGTTGTTGCGGAAGCAGGAGTAGCACTCGCCGTAGTGGTGCTTGAGCATGAGATCGAGCTGGTGGCGGCGGGCCCGGCGCACCTTCTCGGTCGTGGTCTTGATCTTCATCGGCGCGGTGATCGGGTAAGCGCAGGAGGCCTGCAGGGTGCGCTGGCCTTCGACTTCGACGACGCACACGCGACACACGCCGGCCACGCAGAGATCTTCGTGGTAGCACAGCGTCGGGATCTTGATATTCAGCTTCTTCGCGGCTTCATAGACCGTCGTTCCGAATGGAACGGAAATCTCCTGCCCGTCGATGGTGACGGAGATCTGCGAGCCGAGATCTTTCTCGTTCTTCGGCTGTTCGACCTTCATCAGCTTCTGGGCGGTTGGAGCGCGATCGGTATCGGGAGCCACGGGTTTGATATTCTTGTTCGGCATGTTGTTTTCGCTCTCCTTCGGTGATTACTCGACGCTGCCCTTGAACAGTTCGTTCCGGAAGTGCTTCACGATGGACATGAAAGCATTCGGAGCGCTCTGCCCCAGACCGCACTTGCTGGCGACCTGCATGGTTTCGCCCAGCGACATCAGTTCGTTAAGATAGCGGATCGAGCATTTCTTCTGCTCGAGCTGATGAATGCCTTCGAGCAGGGTCTCGGTGCCGCAGCGGCAGGGTGTGCACTGGCCGCAGGATTCCTCGACGAAGAATTCCATGAAGTTCTTGGCCACCGCGAGCATGCTGCGATTCGGCCCGAAGACGATGATGGAACCGCCGGTCGGGATATCTTCGTAGGCGATGGTGCGCGAGAATTCCGAGCGGGGAACGCAGGTGCCGGAAGCGCCGCCGATCTGCACGGCCTTGGCGTCTTCGCCACCGACTTCCTTCAACAGCTCGGCCACGGTGATGCCCATGGGCAGCTCGAACACGCCGGGCTTCTTCACGTCGCCCGACACGCTGAACAGCTTGGTGCCCGTCGACTTGTCGGTGCCGTGTTTCTTGAACCAGGCGGCGCCCTTCTCGACGATGTGCAGCACGGTGATGTAGGTTTCGACGTTGTTCACGGCGGTGGGCATGCCGTTGAACCCGCGAGTAACCGGGAACGGAGGCCGATTGCGGGGCTCGCCGCGCTGGCCTTCGAGGCTCTCGATGAGCGCGGTTTCTTCACCGCACACATACGCGCCCGACCCCAGGCGAATGTGAATGTCGAAGTCGAAGCCCTTCTTGCCGCAGGCGTCTTTGCCCAGCAGCTTGTTGTGGCGGCGCTTCTTGATCGCATTGCCCAGTTTGTCATACAGGTACTGGTACTCACCGCGCAGGTAGATGATGCCTTCATCGGAACCCACGACATACCCGGCCAGTGTCATGCCCGCCAGCAGCTGTTCTGCATAATCAGAGAGTAGGACTCTGTCTTTAAACGTTCCCGGTTCGCCTTCGTCGGCGTTGCAGATGATGTACTTCTTGTCGGCCTGAGCAGCAGCCGCCAGGTTCCATTTGGTGGCGGTCGGGAACCCCGCACCACCGCGGCCCTTCAGCCCTGAATCGCGAATAATGTTCACGATCTCGGCGCGCTCATGATTCAAAGCCTTTTTCAGGGCTTCATCGGTCTTGATTTCGCAGAAAATCACCAGTTCTTTCTTCGACATGGTCAGACAACCTCCTGGGTGACGTGAGCGCCGAATTTCTTCATGTACGTAGCGATGACTTCAGAAACGGATTCCGGGGTCACCTTGGTGTACACTTCGTTGTTGACCAGCATGGCCGGGCCCTGATCACACATGCCCAGGCAGTTGGTGTATTCGAGAGTGAACATGCCGTCTTTCGTGGTCTGCCCGAACTTGATGCCCAGCTCGTTCTCGAGCTGGCGAGCCACGGCGGCCTTTCCGGCCATATCGCAGCTGATCGTCTGACAGAGACGAATGATGAACTTGCCCTTCTTCTCGGTCGAGAGGAACGAATAGAAGCTGACGACGCCATGCACTTCGACCGGGTGAATGCCGAATTCCGCGGCGACTTCCTGCATCGCATGCGGAGAAACGTAGCGATGCTTGTTCTGAATATGCTGGAGAACGGGCATCAGGCCTTCACGACGGCCGCCGTACTGCTTCGCGATCTCCTTGATTTCGGTGCGCAGTTGATCCAATTCAGTGGCTAACATGGTTCCTCCTGCCTTATTTGACGTACTTCTTCACTGCTTCGCGCAGCTTGTCAGCGGGAATGGGCTTCTCAAAAAATTCGTTGACCGGCACCATGTCCTTGTCTTTGCCGAACTTCAGATTCATCACCTTGTTGATCGAGGTCAACATAATGATGGGAATCTTGTTCCCGTCCTGGCGAATCTGCTGAGCCATGGCAAAGCCGTCATCCGGCTCTTCCATCATGACATCGAGAACCAGCAGATCGGGTTTTTCCTTCTTCAAAAGCGCCATGCCGTCCTTCGGGTTGTGGGCAAACACGACCGTGTGTTTGTCCTTCTCGAGGAGGGTCTTGTTGATTTCGACAAAATCCTTGTCGTCATCAACCAACAGGATCTTGGCCATACCGCGTTCCTCCTAAGGAAAATTTTCGCGAACCGACTATACCATAGTCTGAGAAATTTTTCTCAAACTTTCGAAAACTTTTTTCCGTCAGCACAGGGAGCTTGTTTCACGGGGCACCCCCGCTCGATACGGGCACCCTTCGGCAAGGCAGGTGAAGGCGTGTACACACACGCCGCCGGTAATGATCATGCCATAATACGGAATATCCGAATACGTACCCATCTGGCGCAGCAGTTCTTCGAGCTGCTCCTGTTCGGGCGAGGTCAGCTGCACCTGATCCGACGGGAAACGGGCGAAGCGGCACCAGTACACAAACGTCACCTGAGGAAAATGACGGGCATCAATGCCGCCATCGGTCGACTTCGCGCAATCGACGCAACGCAGCACCAATCGCTCACCTTCTGGAATGAGCCACCGCCCCGGACAACCGCACCCGGAGCAGCCGGCCGCCGTCACCCAGAATTTCGTGGTCTTTGGAACTTCCGGCATCGGGTCGACGTCTTCGCCGATACCGATGTACACAACCTCTTTCGGATCAATGGTGCGGTCCGCCAATGAACGCGCTCCCCTCGATGATGTGCCGACTCACGCACTGTATCACATCATTTTCCGTCTGAACAGGCTTTTTCTCGAGATCTCATTGGTACAGCACTTTTCTCGAATTGGTTTACCGTTTACAGCGCCAGGAGATGCCCGACAGCAAGAAAGCCCGCCATATCGGCGGGCTTTCATCAAACAATAGCCCCAGCGGGACTCGAACCCGCGCTCTCAGCCTTGAGAGGGCTGCGTGTTAGCCGGTTACACCATGGGGCCACAGCGGCTGGGGGACAGGGACTCGAACCCCGATAGACAGATCCAGAGTCTGTCGTCCTACCATTAGACGATCCCCCAAGGACGTGAGGGCTATTGTACCGCTATCAAAGAGAAAAGTCAAGCCGAACGACCGGAAAAAGCGCAAGACAAACGAAAGACGTCGAAATCTTCTTCACAAGCAGCTTTCATGTGCCATCACCTGGGACATTCATCGGGACGCGACACAAAAGCCGTAACAATTTAACGACAGGCAACACTCGCAAAAAGCTTCCGCGACATTACTCCGCGCCGTGGCACTGCGACGGCTGCAGCGGCTTGACCTCCGGCCGTTCATCAGGCGGTCGCGGCGGCAGCTCGATCAGATACTGGAACAGAAAGACCGAGGTCGGCACGCCGAGCAGCAGGCCCCAGACGCCGAAGAAGTATTCGGACACCACCAGAATGCTGACGGCAACAAACGGATGCAGGCTCAGATGCGCTCCGACAATGCGCGGGTTCAGGAAGTAGGCTTCAATGAAGTGAATGATGGCAATCAGCATGCCCGCGTAGGCCGCCAGCAGCACGCCGTCGTTCTTGAAAGCGAGCAGACAGATCGGCACGCTCGAAATGATGACGCCGAGAACCGGAATAAAGCTGCAGATGAACACCAGCATGCTCAGAAACAGCTTGCTCGGGATGCCGAGAAAGGTCAAACCGATCAGTGTCAGCAGCGTATTGGCGGCGGCAATGACGATCTGAGCCTCGAAAGCCTTGCCGAGAATGTCGCCGTAATGAGACAGCGGCACCGCGAGCACCCGGTAGAACGGCCTCAGGCGCGTGTATTCCAGCGACTTGACCTCGCGGCGAAACCGCTCCAGATCCCAGAGGATCAAGAAGCTGAAGATGAGAGAAAGCAGAAAGTGAAAGGAAATCCTGGCCAGGCTCTGCAGAAAGCTGGTGATTCCTGAAATAATCGGGCTGAGCTGATCGCGAACGGTTTCCTCGATGTTCACTCCCTCGAAAATCTTCGCGTAACTCGGATCGTCGAGAATGCTCCGCACGGATGTCATCAGCTTTTCCTTGGCGGCCGGCAGCGTCTCGGCAAGCTCGCGCCCTTCCTTGTAGATCTGCGGAAAAATGGTCATGCCCATAGCGGTAAACGTCGTGAGAACCAGCCCGTAGACCAGCATGATAATCGCCCACCGCTTCCAGGGAAGGCTGCGCTCGAAAAAGCGAATCAGTGAGGCGATGGTGAATGACGCAATGAACGTCAGAAAAATCAGGGAGAAGAACGATCTCAGCCACCACAGCAGGCCGAAAAAACCGCCCCAGATAACGGCCGCACGCATGCGACGGCGATAACGCGCGTACCAGGGCTTTACAATGACGGCCGCGACAGGCTCGGCAACAGAGGTCGTCGTCGCCGGCGAGAGTTTGGTTTCCGGACTCAATCGTTCCTCCGATAGTAACCGATCTGATTTTCCCACCAGCCGTCGAGAACTCCGCGAGCCGTCAGCGCTTTCAGACGTCGGCGCGCGTCAGGCCCGATCAACGACGGCTTCTTCCCTGCCCAGCCGATGTTGGGCAGCGGCATGAACGTGTGCATGTGAATCCGCACGGCATAGGTATGCACCATTTCTTCCATGAAGGTCAAGAGGGAATCCTGATCTTCGAAGGTCTCGCCCGGCAGACCGATGATGAAATCCACGTGCGCCGTGAACCCGAACTCGCGCAGCAACCGCACGGCGTCGATCGCCTGCTGACGAGTGTGGCCGCGGTTCATGCGCTTGAGCACCCCGTCATCTCCGGACTGGATGCCCATGACGATCGTGCGATTGGCCAGATACGGGCTGACAGCCTCGAGCACCTCGCGCGTCACGAAGTCGGGGCGTACCTCCGAAGGAAAGCTTCCCAGGCTGATTTCCGGCACCGGAATTTCCTTGAGCCGCTGCAGCAGGCCGACCAGAGCGGGCAAGTTCGGGTGACGACCATCTTCCGAGCCGTATCCGAACGAGTTCGGAGCCAGGAACTTGATGCGCTTGCGCAACGGTTTGATGCGGAAGTATTCCTCGATGATCGAGACGGTGCTTTCTCCTGAACGATGCTGCAAATGCCCGCGATTCATGCGTGGAACCGAGCAGAACTGACAGCCGTAGCAACATCCGCGGCTTATTTCAATGGGCGGCAGATAATCGAGCAGACGATGAAAGCCAGGGTACCGGCTGATATCGATGGTCGCGGGGTCGACCCGGGTCAGGCGGGGCAGAGGCCGGCGATCGAGCCAATCGGCCAGCAGTTTCGGGAATGCCTCCTCGGCATCGCCCGCCACCACGGCATCGAAGCCCATCTCGAGGGTTTCTTCCGTATCGTTGATGGCGTGAGGACCACCGGCGATCAGGGTTATGGGGCGCATCAGCTCGCGATGCAGCATTTGAAGCTCTTCGCGCACTTTCGGTACATGAGGGGTCATGAACGAGTAGCAGAGCAAGACGCGCTCGTGATGCAGCACGGCCGGCGGCGAATCGGTGCTGTTCCAGAGCACGACGCGAAACTCGGCGAGCAGATCTGCCGGACAGGCACCCAGGAGAGCCCCCCAACTCACCTTGTTGTACGGGTGAACCCGGAGCACTATGACCGGACGATGGTGTGATTGATTCATGCGACGGAGAGGTTCTTTCCTGAAGAGAATGCTGCCGAATACCCGGCAGAAGACTGCCGGTATTTTAGCACAAACCATCCCCCTATAGCAGCTTGTTTCAGCAATCATGCGGTTCTGCAGACAGACGGCAACCGGTACGCCTCTTGCATCCCATTTACGTAATCGCCCAAGGAGCAAGCACATGAACAACTCAGTTAAATCTCTGGTGCTACTGCTTTTCATCAGTCTTTGCACACTTCCAACCTATGCCGGGCCGGTCGATGAGCTCCTGTCGATCAGTGCCACCTATGAAATGACGCTGATGCAGCCGCTTTCCGAGGCGGTCGGTGAAGAATTGAAGCTCAACGAGCAGGAAGCCCGCCTGACCGAGCAGATTCTGGCTGACGAAAAAGAAACCGAGATGCTCGTAAAGAAAGCCGGCCTGCTCAATCAGGGCGTGGTGCGCCGCCTGCTGAGCCGCGTGCAGTTCAAGATCAACCACGAGAACCGCGACGAACTCAAGAGCGTCATGACTGCCCTGAGCGGCATGTCCGAGCAGATGATGCGCGGCAAGAAGAAGATCGCCTACATTGCAGGGCGTGAAGTGAACCTGCTCGACGGCGAATGGCGCGAAACTCCTGATGGCCGTCAGTATTGGGTCAGCAACGAGTATCCCGAGATCATTCTTTCGCCGGCCGAATATCGCAAATACGCGGCAACTGCCGTGATTGTGACCGACTGATCCTCCTTCTTCGATTCCCCAACCGGCGACTTTCGAGTCGCCGGTTTCTTTTTGTCTCAAGGGACATCGAACCGCTGTCGATTCCCGTGAAACATGCGGAAATCGGGATCGGTCGATTTGTGCTTCAGGCGGGCGTCAGTGAGACGGTGGGGCCCTCTTCGCCATCTGCGATTCCAGATACGCGGCGACGGTTTCCCGGTTGAGCAGACGGGAAAGATCAAGCGGCGTCATCAGACGCGGTGCCGGGTCAACTTCCGCATGTTCGGCTCCCAGCTTTTCTTTTGGGCTGTTTTTCCAGTTGAAGAGATTGATCTTGTGGTGGCGCGCCGGCATTTTGCCCTCAAGATCAGGCCACATCGTCAGGTGCAGAATGCCGATCAGCCTGTCGCGGCGCGGTTGCGCGAACTCTTCCAGCATGTACTGGACGCGAACGGGTTGTTCGAGGTTTGCTCCTGCCTGAACAAGCGCGGGCACGACCGCATCGAACCCTTGAAACGCCGCCCAGTGAAGGGGACTCCAGCCGTTCACGTCAGCCAGATTGGGGTCAGCGCCGAGCTTCAGCAGAGTCTTCGCGGTTCCTTCCTTCTGCCGGCGAATCGCGGCCAGCAGAGCCGTGTCTCCCTGGCTGTCCGTCGCGTTCAGTGCTGCACCCCACGAGGCAAGCAGCGTGACCATCTCGGCGTTTCCGGTGTCGGCGGCGACGTGCAGCGGTCGAGAACCGGCCCGGTACGGCGTCTCCATCGGACGATTCGGATCAGCCCCAGCCGCCAACAGCAACGTCGCGCATTTCTTACAACCGTCTTTCACCGCCGTCTGCAACGGGGTACATTGCTCGAAATTGAGTTCCTCGAGTCCCGAACGGTCGCGTTCAAGCCTGCTTTTCAGCAGAGTGTGCCAGTGCTGTGCGCTCAACACGCTGACATGCACAGCCGAAGAGAAAAACCAGTGGCCGGCGGCCCAAAGACAGGCCGTGAAAAAGGCGAGTCCGACAACCAGTTTCCAGCGTTTCACGTTGTCTCAGCGGGCCGGACGGACAAGCCCGGAGGCACGACCGAAAGCGATGCAGAGGCTCATTGTTCCAGCAGAGGAATACCGAGCAATCCGCGCGGCGCTTCGACTTCAAGCAGTTTGAGCATGGTTGGGTAGACATCAACGGTGCGGGCGCAGGGCAGGCGCCCGGGTGCAACCCCGCGGCCGAAAAGCACCAGCGGCACTTTCATCTGAATCGCGTCGATTCCGCCGTGTACGCCCTTCTGCCCTTCATGCCAGGGTTCGTATCCGGGAGCGGCATTGATGATGATGTCCCCCGAGTTTTCGGCCTCGAGCAGCTGCGCGATTTGAAACACCGCATCGGGATACGGATCGGCGCAGGTCATGCGCAGCCACTTGCGTTCGTGAATCAACCGACCGTCCGAGTTCTGGCGAGCCTGAACCCCCATTTTGAGCGGATCTGAGCCAGAAATGATCTTATAACCGAGACGATCGCCGTCGCGGGTGATCACGCCCGTTCCGTCGCGCGAAAGCACCTGATAGGAGTTCCGACCGGCACGTACGGCGAGAAAGCCGACGCAGGGTTGTTTCAG
>CAYYIY010000042.1:9558-50367 GCA_964472075.1 uncultured bacterium
TTCCGCGCTGGTAGCGGCGCATCTGCGCCAGGGTCGGACGGACCTTGAACGAGGGTTCGGCATCCGGATCGGCTTCCGGACGCCCCTTGAGATACATCTGCACGCAGGCGTTGCCGCTGACGCAGACGATGACGTCATTTTCCTGGGCATGTCCCTTCTTGTCGAAGTTGTAGCCGAAAGTCGAGCGACCGATCGCATCCTGTACCTTGAGGCCCATTCCGGCGAGAACCGATCGCCGCTCTTGTCGGTCGACTGCGAACCGTGATCGGCACTGAGAATGATCGTCGTCTGCTCCAGTTCACCACGCGCTTTCAGCTTGTGTACCAGTTCGTTCACGATGCGGTCGAGATTGATGACGGCATCATCGTAGCTCTGTCCGTCGGAACCTGAGCGATGGCCCACGGAATCGGCCCCATGAAAGCTGACGAACGTAAAGCGCGGAAGCCCGTCGGCGATTTCCTTCTGCAGCTTCTTGAAGATTGAGCGGTCGCATTCGAGATACTTGCCGCGATAACTCTTGATGAAATAATCGATGGAAGGGTTGAACGATCGCTTGGCGCCGCGATCGAGCATGGCCACGACGGCGAGACTGTCGTTGGGCAGCAGCTCGAAGAGGGTTGGGAAGTTTTTCGAGAGATCTTCGGTGATCTTCTTCACATCGGTGCCGCAGTAGCTGCGATAGGTGCCCGAACTGCGAAGATACTGGCGAATGCCGGTGAGATTCGACTGGTACGGATACGTACCGCAGAGAAACGGGGCATACGCCGGCCCGGTCGTAGAAGGGAAGACCGAAACCGCATGGTCGACCGACAGGCCGTTTTTGCGCATCCAGGCGAAGGTCGGTGTCTTGCCTTCATCGCACAATCGATGAAAAGTATCGGCGCGGCAGCCGTCGAGCAGAATGAACAACACCTTCCCGGACGACGTCTGCGCATAGCCGATCGTCCCGACCAGGACGAGCATTAACGCCAGAACGCCCCACCGAGCGAAAGCGCGAAGATTAGTCATGTTCATTCCTCCTGTTCCCGACATTCTGCACAAAGAGCACCGTATTTGTTCAGTATACCCGGAAATCCCCTCTTCCGTCTCGATTCATCGACCCCGCTCTTGAAATCTGCTGTTTCAGCAGCTCTGCTTCTGGTATCCCATCGTTCCACCCGCGCCGGCGGTGTACCGCCACCTCGAATACTTCGCGTTTTCCGCTTGACTTTGGCCGGTGTTTGTCCTACAATACCCCTGTAATGCCGGGATGGTGGAACTGGTAGACACGTACGTTTGAGGGGCGTATGGCCATGCCATGTGGGTTCAAGTCCCACTCCCGGCACCGCCGAAACCACACCTCTCCAGAAATGGAGAGGTGTGTGCTTTTAGGCGTGGCGCGCCTGCGCGCGAAAATCTGATGCAGACGCGCCCGCAAGTCTATTGTTTCAGCTCGACGACGGGTTTGCCGTCGGTCGTTCGCACGACGATGGGCTTGTTGCCATGCTTGTTAGAGGCGGCGAAGGTCTTCCACTTTTTCAGCAGGTCGCCGACGATCACGTTGGCGATGCGCATCACGGCTTCGTTCGCGGCCAGTCCGTCCTGCTTGCGGCGCACCTGGCCGTTCATGATGCATGTGTCCTGGTCGAGCTTGTACACCGAGTAGTCGACGTTCATGACGGCCTTGCTTCCGGGCACCCAGCCGACGAACGGCACGAACACCGGGCTGTTGTCGATTTCGAAGTGGTTCACCTTGCCGAAGATGACGGTATTGGCCCGGAACTTGACCGCGAACTCTCGCGCCTTCTCGACATCGAAAGCCGCCAGCATGCTGTCATACTGATCACCCATCGAATCCTGCAGGTTCTTCACCACTGTCTGATGATCGACCACGAACAGCTTCTCGGTCTTGTAGTTCGCCTTGAGACGCAGAACCAGAGCGGCGACCACTTCCGTGCCGATGTTGGGCATGAACTGGCAGAAGCCGCTGAACGGTACGATCACGATGCGCTGGGAAATGTCGCTGTCGGGGTGCGCTAACTGCTCGTCCTGGCGTTTCGCATCGATGATCATGTGTTCCATCGTCTGTCCGCACATGCCGGAGTACTGGGAAAGAGTCAGCTTCTTGTCGTTCTCGAGCATTCCGAGCACGTAATTGATCGGCACCGCGAAGTTCAGGTTCTGCCCATCAATGCGCGATGCGGTAGACACGCCGATGACTTCACCCGATTCCAGCGCGACCGGCCCGCCGCTGTTGCCGGGCGAGATCGGGGCGGAGATCTGCAGATACCGAAATCCCTTCTCGTTCTGTCGCACGCCGCTGATCAAACCGTCAGAAAGGGTATTCGCGAACTCCCCGAGACTGAACCCGCAGGTCAGAATGCGTTCTCCGCCGCGAAGAGAGGTCGAGTTGCCGAGTTTCACCGTCGGCAGGTCGAAGCCGCTGATCTTGATGATGGCGAGATCTTTCACTTCGTCGAAGTCTCGGACCATGACATCCTTGTAGGTGTCGCCATTTGCGAGCTTCACCAGAACGGATGCGGCGTTGTTGAGCACGTGATTGTTGGTCACGATGATGCCCGTCGGATCGACGATGAAACCACTGCCCGCACCCTTCTTCGATCCGGCCTTGTCAAAGACCTCGACTTGTACCGTAGCCGCCGACAACCCCTGAAGGGCCTGCCCCGCTGGCGGCCTGGCCCGAGCGGTGACGGTCTGAGTCGGCGCGTCGGCTGTACCCGGCGCAGGACGAGAACTCTCCGGCGAAGCCGCAGGAACCGGCTTGTTCGCCATGTCGCGCGCTTTCTGCTGAAGCGGCGTCAGGGGTTTTTCGGCACTCGCGGTCATGGCAAGGAGTGTGAGTACAAGTATCATCTGCATCAGATTCTTTTGCATTGAGTGTCTCCGTGTGTTGTTATTCTCGTTCGTCAGAGCGTCAGATTGAACGTTTCGACGGTGCCGGCCAGACGCGTGACTCGAACAGGTACGAGCTGAGTGCCGTTGAAGGTGCAGGTGGCCGAGCCTTCGCCGGAGATGGCGATCGTCAGGGAACCGCCGGTCGGGTACGCCGAGGAACTGCTCAGAGTGATGTCGCTGGTTTCGGCCGACACGACGATCAGGCCGTTGACCTTGCCGGTGCCGAACTCGTTGTAGACGAACGAGGTCGCGCCGGTCTTGATGATCTGGCCGACCGACTCGACGGCCACCGAGTTGCCGTTGACGAGCGAATACTCGGTATAGACGTATTCGATCTTGGTGGTCGCATCGGTGATCTGCTGCTGCACAACGCCCTCATCGAGTTGGCGACTGGTACCGATGTAGATCTTGGCGTAGATCGTCACGACATTTCCGGTGCGCGGATTGATGGTGTTGATGGTCCACATTCCCGTGGCCGGGTTGTACGTTTCGACCGCGGCTCGAATGCCGCCGTTGGCGCGAATCGACGCGGTGAACGACTTGGTAGTGAAGGCATTCTTGAGGTCGGTGAAACCGATACTGCGCTTCACCTGCTGGTCGAATACCTGGTTGTTCTCGGCCGGCTCGTTCACGGGCGCGGCCGGCGAGCCACCGCCACCGCCGCCTCCGCCGCCGCCACCGCAACCGGTGAGAGAAAGCGTCACCACAGCCAAAAGCATCAGAATCAGCGAACGTCGAACCTGCATGTCATTCCTCCACAGATGATGTCACCCTCGCGGGTGGAATTCGCATTTTCCGTCAGAACCGAGGGGGTCCGAAAAAGTTCCCCTATTATTTTCCGTTCGGGGTTCTGTCATGCAGAACCGACGACCCGAGCACCTCGCGGGCCAGAATCTCGCGCACGCACCGCGATACCGGCGCTCCACGACGAGCCGACCATCGCGTCAGCTCATCCATCAGAGCGAGCGGAACCCAGACCTTGACGTTGACCGCGTTCTTCCCGAGAGCGGGCGTCGTCGCCGGTCCGCGACGGCCCGGCTTCAAAGGCTCGGAATCACGCTCAGCGTTTGTCCTGGTTTCCGTTTCGCACTCCTCTTTTTCCTGGCTGTTCTCGCGGCATGTCTCTCCGAATATGGCGAAGTAGTATCCGAACAGAAAGCCATGCAGAAAGAATCGAATGGTCGCCGACCGCGAGAGCCAAAGCTGCTCTCCGAGCCGGTCGAGACACCTGACCAGGCACTTCGGCAACCACACCTTGAGAGGAGTCTCCGCCCCTCGACGACTGGGCGAGGCCCGACCGAGCGGCAGACGCTCGCCGAGCCAGAGCTGGGGTTCGGCAGACGTGCGACGAGATTCGTTGTGGTCCATGGTGTTCCTTTCGCGGACGACAGACCGCCTTCGCTCGCGACGACGAGGTCGCGAACGGAGACGAACGTGATGGGAAAAGCGTGAGCGGGATACCCCGCTCGAGCCACTCAGTTCATGAGGAGGTCGGGGATCGCCTGCGACGACCACGGCTCACTTCGGCCGGCCGCGACCGATCGCAGGTGCCCGTCATAGATGACCAGGTCGTCGAACTTTCGCCGGGCTTCCTCGCGAAGCTGATACCACTCCTTCGGAATCAGCGCCCGCCCCAGATCGAAGTCGAGACAGGTCTGCCCCTTCAACTGACGCGAAACCAGCGCCAGCGACGGGCAGTCACTGAACCACGAGGGGTAGAACGCGATGCAGGCGTCGATGAGCCCGTCGGGGTCGTTCGGCCGCGCCGGCACCACGACCCGCAGACTGCCCAGCGGCTTCAGGCCCGGCGCGACGAAACCGGCCTCGAACCACTGCCGGTTGCCCTCGCCCTGAAGAATGCAGAGCCTGACGTTGGCGATGCCGTCATAGGTCTCCGCGTGCCCAATGCAGAAGATCTTCGAGTATCCGGCCATGCGTCCCTCCCGATTTTGGTTTCAGGAAGAGACTTCGCAACCTTCGTGCCAACATCGGGCAATCAGTCTTCGACGAGGCGTTTGTACCAGTTCTTGAAAGTCTGATAATGGTTGAATCCGAGCAGTTCGGCCGCCTCGTTCAACTTTCCGTGCGTTTGTTCGAGAGCGCGTTTCAGATAACGACGCGCCACTTCGTCGAGCAAATCCTCCAGTCGCCACGATCCGTCGATCGGACGTTCCTGCGTTTCGACGGGTTCGGCGTGCCCGGTCATCGCGCAGATCGCCCGGCGCAAATCGTCCGCTCCGACCCGATCGTCGGTGGTCCAGAGCAGAACCCGTGTCAGCACGTTTTCGAGTTCGCGCACGTTTCCGGGCCAGTGATGGTGGCGCAGAACATTTTTTGCATCAGGAGAAAGAACTTTCTTCAACATGCCGTGCCGAGTCGCCAGCTTCTTGAACAAATGTTCGGCGATCGGCGAGATATCTTCTGGGCGTTCGCGCAGGGGCGGGATGGGAATGACCATCACAGCCAGCCGGTAGAACAGATCTTCGCGAAAGTTTCGCCGGCGGATCTCTTCGAGGAGGTTGCGATTGGTGGCGGCGATGACCCGCACATCGACTTTCTCAGGGCGAGCCGAGCCGACCGGGTTGACCTCGCCTTCCTGCAGAACGCGCAGCAGGCGCGTCTGCATGCCGAGCGGCAACTCCCCGACTTCGTCGAGGAAAAGACTGCCCTGATGCGCTTCGAGAAAGAGGCCCCGGCGGTCGCGGTCCGCTCCGGTGAAGCTTCCTTTCTTATGCCCGAAGAGGGCCGATTCGATGAGATTCTCCGGAATCGCACCGCAGTTGCAGGTCAGCAGTTCCTTCCCCTGGCGAAGACTGGCGGCGTGAATCGCGCGGGCGAACAGCTCCTTGCCGACGCCCGACTCGCCGGTCAGCAGGACCGTGGCATCGCGTTGAGCCGCGAGGTGGGCCAGTTTCACGACCTCTTTCATGACCGGACTGCGATGAATGATCTCCGAGAAGGTCGGGGTCTCGATCGGCCTGGCGGTGATCGACGCGTCGGTCTTTTTGATCAGGTCGGGCAGAAACTCGGCCGAGATTTCGAACGGCGCCTCGACCGGCTCGACACCGTATTCGGAAAGTCGCTTCTTCTGCCGCACGTGTTCGGGAATGCGGGTCTCGATCAACTCGCCCTTGTAACTGGTCTTGGCGATGAGCACCCAGACGGCGATCATCGGCGCGGTGCCGGAACTCAGGTGGTAGACGGGTTCGACGGGCCGCGTCTGTCGCTCGCACACTTCCTTGACGATTTTCTGCGCGAACGGAAAGATCTCGGAAAAGCGCGTCGGGCTGGTCAGCACGCACGAGTGAACGAACACCTTCGCTTTATCCAGCTTGTCGAGACGAACTTTGTATTTGCTGAAGAAGGCGTCTGTATAGACCTTGCCGTAACTGCGTTCGCCTCGCGTCACCTCTTTTTCCTCGTCGATGTTCCCGAGCAGATGCACCTCGTCGAAGTGACGGGCCCTCATGGCTCTGGCGATGCCCGACTTGTCGATATCGCTGATCAATTCAGATTCACCAAGCCAGCTGAACAGGATTCTCACGGGTTCGTTCTTCTTCATGCCCACGCTCCATTAATTTTCTGTGAAGATAAATCTTTTTATATCACAGAACGAGCGAGAAAGATACACGGAACCACCGCGAGTGAAAAAACAGAGAGACGACCTGGGGGGTGACTTGGGGGGTGACCGGGAACAACGCGACAGTGCCGACGGCCCGCATCAGTCTCGCTGAGCGAGTTTTCGCGTTATGAGCGATGATTTCACTAGGGGGGTGGTCTGGGTGGGGTGGGGAGTTGGGGGGTCGACCTGCTGAAGGGGGATGCTGGAACGGTCAGGCGGCCTTGAGTTTTTTCAGGTTCGATTTGATCCAGCTTTCGACCACTTTCTGTACGGTGGTCTTCTTCTCACGAGCGATTTCTGAAATCTCCTGGATCAGATCAGGAGCGACAGGAACGAAGCAACCTGACTTCTTCAGATCGACCGCAAACTCCACCTCGTTTTCCGGGATCATCTTTTCGCTGTAGTCCTCGTTGTCATACGTCCGAATCATTTTATCAAGACTTTTTCGCGGCATATCGTTTCCTTTCGTCTGCGATCATACGACTATTGGAAAGCCACGCGCGAACTCGCTTTTTCATTTCTTCATGAGAAATGGTTCGACCCTCTTCGGCGTCACGAATGCCTGCGTTCACCTGGCCGAGGAAATGCAGTCGCTCCATGATCTCTTCGAGCGTCGCCTCATCCGGCATCGTTTTGATTGCTTTCAGAGCCTGTTGTTTCGTGGTCATGATCTCAGCTCCTTTGGGAAGCGCGTCAGCAGAGTCACCATCCAATCTCAATTTACAGCGGTTCGCTGATTTTTCGCAACCTGCTTCGCCACAGTTACTGTTTACCGATCCGGGCTCGCGCGATGAACGGTGATCTGCGAGTTGCCCTACGTTACCACGGTGCTCTTGCCGGAGCTGTTCGGTCCGAAGAGCAACGTGATCGGCTTCAGTTCAATGCGAGCAGGGCCTTTGATGCCTTTGAAGTTCTGGATCGTTATCGCAGTGATGGGCATCAGAGACTCCCGGAAAAGGCACGTTGTGATAAAGCAGTAAAAAATGTTTCTGCATAAGTTTGAAGCCTAATCAACTTCTGTTTCAATTTGAAGTTGGCCCAAAACACTTCTTCGTACTGCTTTTGAATTCCAATTGGAGGGAAAGGCGCTTTGGACGCTCGAACTTTTTCTTGAGAAATGTTTAACATTGATCCGCTGGTTCCCGTTGCCTCTTTTGCGAGCATTTCTTGAAAGGCCTTGTTTGAAAACAATCCTTTAAGATAAACTTTGCTAAGAGCACACTCGTCCGTGTTGATTCTCCACAGTTTATCAGGCAGGAACAACTGTGGCTCGTCTCTCGTCACAATGCATGTTGCGCAAACCAAATCGCGAGTATTAGCCCTGCTGAACAGAAGGTCACCCTTCCTGGGCGAAATCAACACTGCTGGCAGATCTGCCACTGCCACAACCTTACACTCATCAGGCGCAAATTCGCCCCAAGTGACAGCGCTCACCTTCAAAACACCATACTCGTTTGGCAATCTCTCGCGAGGCTCCCCAGAAACGCTTGTTCCCGCCTCAATACTTTTCAAACCTTCACCAATGGCCCTTCGTGGCCAGCTTTTGGGGTTAGTGATGGGGTCGCCGAACATTTCGAGGAAGGTGGAGCGGAGGAAGTCGTCGGCGAGTTGGAGGGCTTGGCGGCGTTTTCGGCGAATCGCATCCGCCTTGTCCAGAATCCCCGCAATCCGCTTCTGTTCAGCCACACTTGGTATTGGGATGCACAAACGCTCAACTCCTGACGGCCTTGCTCGAAGCAGTGACCCACCGACTCCAGCAACTGTTTGCATGAACTGCTTGTGAAACTTATCGGACAACAGACTATACCTCAAATAACTAGGACAAATGTCGGCGTTCCGGAACACAATCCATTCGCCAGATGCGATTTGTCGTCGACTTCTTTCGGGGCCAACAATACACACCCGTCGAATATGCGGAACAATCCTTGAAAGTAGTATGTCACCTGGTCTCACCAACTTTTTCGTTGACCCAATATCAGCTCCTCGGCATACTTCCGGTTCACCCTGATCATGCGAAGGTATGCTGTACAGATCAAACATCTCATCAGGATACTTTGCAGGGTCTAGCGACTCGACTCGATCAGGCATCAAATCGCAAAGAGTAACCATTTTCATTTGATCAGGGCCTCGAGGTGTTCGATTTCGGAGAGGATTTCAGTTTCGAGGGTTTTCATGCGGGCGAGGATTTCTTTCGGGGGATCGTATTTTTCTTCTTCGTGAACTACCTGTTTGTACCGGTTGATCGAAAGATCATACTTGTTGTTACGGATCTCTTCGGCCGAGACGAAGAACGCTTTGCTAGTTCGGTCGGTGTCACGTTTCGCGTCGCGGTTCTTCCAACGGGTGAGGAGTTCGGGTAAATCGTTTTCCTTGACTTCCTGGCGTTTATCATCGAGAGAGAAACCGTCAGCCTGGACATCGAAGTAAAACACGTTATCTGTTCTACCGCCCTTCGTGAACACCAGAATACCGGTCGAGACTCCGGCATAGGGCTTGAACACGCCCGAAGGCAACGAGATCACCGCTTCGAGCTGGTTCTCGTCAACCAGCATCTTTCGCAGTTCGACGTGCGCGTTCGACGAGCCGAACAGCACTCCGTCGGGCACGATCGTCGCCGATCGTCCGCCCTGCTTGAGCATCTTCAAGATCAGCACGATGAAGAGCAGTTCGGTCTTGCGCGTCTTCACTTTCTTCAACAGTGAAGAGTGCACATCTTCGAAATCGATGTTGCCCTTGAACGGCGGATTGGCCAGGATCACATCGAACCGGTTCTGGGACTCTTGCGGGAACTTTTCGGGGAACCGATTGCTGAGCGTATCGCAGTAGTGAATCTGCGGCGCGTCGATAGTATGCAACAGCAGGTTCATCGCCGCGATGCGGAGCATCGTGGCATCGAAGTCGAAGCCGCAGAACATCGATTCCTGAATGTGCTTCCGATATGGCTCGAGCAGATCGCCGGGGAATACTTTCTGACCGCCCTCCTCGTAGACGGCGCCGGGTGACGAGTATTTTTCGAGCAGATACTGAATGGTCGAGACGAGAAAGCCGCCCGTGCCGCAGGCAGGGTCGCAGACCGTCTCGTGCCGGTCGGGCCGCGGGTCGACGATTTCGACCATCGCGCGAATGATATGACGCGGCGTTCTGAACTGACCGGCGATGCCTGCCGTAGTCAGTTTGCCCAGCAGATACTCGTACAAATCGCCCTTCGTATCGCCAGATCCCAGAGGCAAAGACTCGATCACGTTCACCGCCGAGACGAGCAGACTCGGCTTCAAGATCATCAACTGCGAGTCTTTCATGAACTCGCCGAAGTTCGCTCCATCGACCGACACGGTGCGAAAGTGCGGAAACACGCCGTCACGCACGATCTGCAGCATCTTCTCGCCGGGCAGATGCCGAAAGTTCGACCAGCGCAGGTGCTGTTCGTCTTTGGCGAAGATCGGTCGCGTCTGCCCCTGTCCCGTGCGCGCGGCCCGCTTTTCGTCGCGGTTGGCACGCAGGTCGAGCAGGCGGGCGAACATCAGAAACGAGATCTGTTCGATCACCGTCAACGGGTTGGTGATGCCTCCGGACCAGAAGTCGGTCCAGAGTTTGTCGATCGTGGAACGCAGTTCACCGGTCATCATTGAAGAACTCCCTTCTCATGCGGCGGCTCAAAACTTTGAATGATCGACGTCAGCCCGGCGATCAGACTTTCATCGGGGAAGACCCCATCAAGGCCCTCGTGGTCGATCGTCGTGAACGGCGGCTCATACAAACGATCGATAGTCACCGTTCCGTTCTGGACGATATGATTCTGCAACAGGGCGAGAAAGCGCATCTGCTTGGCGGTCAGCGACGGGTGCCGACGAGCGAACTCGTCGAAACGGCGGGCGACCACCTCGCGGTCGAGGCCGACGATCGTGCGGATCACGAAGTCGAGCGGAGCCGCGATATCGGGGTAGTATTCCTGCAGAACCGACAGGTCGACGTCGGGGTGCTGGGTCAGAACCAGCGAAGTCAGGGCCTGCAGGTCGGTACCGGTCACCGGCTCGGCATGTCTGATCTTCAACAGTGTCGGGTCTTTTTCGAACAAAGGACGCAGAACCTCTTCGACCCGGTTACGGAAGATCGCCCGATCGACGTCGGCGATGTTGGCGGCGCGGCGTTCGTGTCGCACTTCGGTATCGGTCACATCGATTACCTTCACCTCTTCGGGCTGAGGCGGCGCAACCTTGCGATGATGCATGATGCCGCGCAGTTCGAGGCGCACTTGTTCGAATTCGGCGTGCGAGCCGTTCTTCCAGAAACTCTGGTCTTTGGCACGGCCGATGATCTCGAGCTTCTCGCGCACCGGGTTCAAATGCAGTGGCAGTGAGGAAATCATGTTGACCGCCCGATCGCGATCATTTTCGAACTGCCCTGAGCCGCGCAGATGTTCGAGCTGTGCCGAGGTCATGACCAGGTCGAATCGCCAGGCTTCGCCGTTCTTTTCAGGCGGAACCCACTGCATCAGGGGCGCGATAGTCAGGCGCAAGGTGCGCACCGTTTCAGGCGCGAAGCCCTCGAGCACGTCGGGCCGGGCCACCGTGCGCTTCTCGCGCCACTTCTCGCGCACCGAGATACTGGTTTCAGGCAGACTGTTGATGTCGGCCAGCAACAGGGCGATGGTGGCGCGGAAAATTTCGCGGTTGCCCCTCTGCAAAGCTTCTTCGGCCAGCTCGAGGCGTTTTTCAAACAGGCGCTGAAGCAGGGAGGCCGGCGGTTTCGCATCGGTCTCGGGCTTGTCGACGGCGAAGTTCGCGAAGTTTTCCCAGTGGTCGAAGATACGAAAAAGGGTCTTGTGCTGGCCGGGCCCGAACAGGTGCGGGCAGAGGCGGGTGCCGCGGCCGATCATCTGCCAGAATTTCACCCAGGTGAACACCGGGCGGGCGAAGACCAGATTCACGATCTCGGGCACGTCGATGCCCGTATCGAGCATGTCGACCGAGATAGCGATGGTCAGAGGGTTCCCCGGATCTTTGAAGTCGTCAATGAGCTGTTCGGCTCGCGGGTCGTAGTTGTCGATGACCCGGCAGAAGGTGCCGCCGTACTGCGGATACATCTCGTCGAATACCTCGGACAGCAGAACGGCGTGCTTGTGATTGCGGGCGAAGACGATGGTCTTGCCTGGTCGCTGACCGGTCGCTTCGCGAATGCCGTTTTCCATGAGGTTGCGAATGATCTCGCGATTGGTATCGCGGTTGAAAATCCTGCGATCGAGATCGGCCAGTTCGAAGTTGAACTGCTGAGGGTCTTCGCCGCTCTCTTCGAGTTGCTCGCGCTGTTCTTCGGTGAGGCTGGCGAACTTGATTCCGTCTCGCAGAAACCTGGTCGTATGCGAATACACCTCATACGGAACCAGGTACTTTTCGTTGATCGCCTGCGACAGGGAGTAGTGAAAGGTCGGGTGCCCTTCTTCGCAATCGAACAGGCGAAACGTATTGCGGTTCACCTTCTCGACGGGGGTCGCGGTGAGGCCCACCTGCAGACAGTCGAAGTAGCGGAACAGATCACGGTAGCGGTTGTAGATACTGCGGTGCGATTCGTCGGCGATGATCAGATCGAAAAACCCGACGTCGAAGGTTTGAAACACTTTCATCATGGCCGGGTAGGTGCCGAGGTAGACGCGCTTGTCGCGGTCTTGCGCGGTGTCTGAGGTCACGAGGGTCAGAGGTTCCTTGATGAAGTTGTTGAAGACGTTCTTCGCCTGGCGCCGCAGTTCGAGCCGATCGCAGAGGAACAGCACCCGCTTGACCCACCCGGCACGATTGAGCACATCGACGAGAGAGATGGCCACGCGCGTTTTTCCGGTGCCGGTGGCCTGGACAATCAACGCCTTGCGCCGACCGGTTGCGAACTTCTCGCAGACTTCCTTGATCGCCAGAGTCTGATAGAGACGATCGGTGATTTCGGCGCGCGGAGCAACGGTATCGAGAGCCGCCCGGTGCTCGCGCTGATGCACCAGATACTGCAGGGAATCTTTCGAGTAGAAGCCGAACAGTCGGCGCGGCGGATACTTCTGGGCGTCATCCCAGATGTGGATGTCGAAGCCGTTGGTGTAGAAGATCACCGGCCGCTGACCGGTCATTTTTTGGAGCCCGTCCGCGTAGAGTTTTGCCTGCGTGCGACCCTGCTCGTCGCTGATACTGGTCTTCTTGGCCTCGATCACGGCGAGAGGTTTGCCGTTGTCGTCATACAGCACGTAGTCGGCATACCCGATGCCGGTGGGCGTCGGCTGGTGGCGCACTTCCTCTTCACGATGCACTTCAGGCGTGTTGGTGTCAGAGGCGACCTTCCAGCCGGCATCGACCAGCAGGGAATCGATAAGCCGCAGGCGGGTGACGGCTTCATCGAAGTGCAGTTCCTGGGCGGCGGTCTGACCGGCCCGCACCATGGCCTGCCACTCTTCGGCGGTCTTCTGCGCTTCGTGCGCTTTCGCTCGCGCCTGCTCGAGTTCGGTCAGCAGGCGCTGAAGTTCGGCTTCCTTCTCGGCCAGTTGCGCGAGAATCGCTTTGGTATCGACTTTATCCGTCGTTTCGGGGCCGGCGGGAGTCGGCGCCACGAACGCCGGACAGGCGTCAGCGCGGCCGCCGCCGTAGGTGACGAAGAGCCAGCGGGCGAGATCGTAGCATTCGCGCAGGCTGTCGAGTGCTGACGATGCGGGCGCGACCCACCCGTGCGCCGCCTTGTTGCCGAGTTGCCGAACGAAGTGGAGCTTATTGATGACGACGGGTGGCACGCGTTTCTGTTCCTGCAGGTCGTTCATCAGATCGAAGAGGTTGGGGTTCGGGTAGGTCATGAGCTGATGGAACCGACTCAACCAATCGGCCAGTCGTTCGATAAACGTGCGTTGTTTGATCAGAGAACTCGCCGGGTCGGAGTGCGTGTAGTGCTCGGCAAAGCCGCCGAGAGCCGCCAGATCGGGCCACTGTTTCCGCAGTATTTCGAAGTTCTTCGATTCCATGAGCCTGTTCATGCCCCTTCATTTGCAACTGTCATGCCAACGATGCAAACCCTCGGATTTTAGTGCTTTCTCGCTCGTTCGACAACGTTTTTCTCGATGCGACCCGGGCCGCCCCGGAGTTTCATTCCCGGCCCAGCGGCGTCGAGGCCCCGGAACACCACGTGTCGGCGGGCAAGCGATCGCATGGGCATTCGGCCCTCAGTTGATAAATCTGTTTATATAAACATACGAATGTTTCTGTTTCGTGATTTCAGCATAAAGTCTGGCGCACAGACAACGGCAACAGAGTTTCAGGCTCGCTACGCCTGGGGGTTTTCCCTTCGAGAACACGGAATGCCGTGGAAAGTTCCCCCTCATATTTTTATTGAACTTTCGAGTCTCGGAGAATACAATTTGTGCCCAGTCTCTTCAGATAACAGTAATTCCGTGATCTGGTCACACACGCTTCGGCCAGATCGATTCCTATAAGAGGACAACCGCCATGTCGACGCAACGCTATTCCGTAACCCCTCATCCGATTGAGACACTGCTGACCTGGGTGAAGTCGGGCGAGATCGCGATTCCGGAGATTCAGCGACCGTTCGTGTGGGAACCCACCAAAGTGCGTAACCTGCTCGATTCCCTGTATCAGGGGTACCCGGTGGGATACCTGATCGCCTGGCGAAACCCGACCGTCAAACTCAAGGACGGCACACCATCGGCCGGAAAGCGGATTCTGATCGACGGCCAACAGCGGGTCACGGCGTTAATGGCCGGATTGCTCGGTCGAGAAGTCATGACAAAAGACTACGAGCGGGTGCGCATTTGCATCGCGTTTCACCCTCAGACCGAGAAGTTCGAAGTTGCCAACCCCGCGATTCGGAAGGATGTCGCGTGGATCGAGGATGTTTCGGTGGTGTTCTCGCCCGATGCCGACCTGATCGAACTCACCGAAAACTACATCACGCAGAATCCGGGCGCGGATCGCAAACAGGTTGGGAAGGTTCTGCAGAAACTGGGGAAGATCATCAACAATCACGTCGGCCTCATTGAACTGGCCGAAGACCTCGATATCGAAACCGTCACCGAGATCTTCATTCGAGTGAACTCCGCCGGCGCTGAGTTGTCACAGGCCGATTTCGCCATGTCCAAGATCGCCGCCAACGAAACCTACGGCGGCAACCTGCTGAGAAAGGCCATCGACTACTTCTGTCATTTGTCTGTTGCGCCCGACTTCTTCTCTCGCATCGAGAAAGGAGACTCGGAGTTCGCCGCTTCCGAGTTCTTTGCGCAGATGCGCTGGCTCAAGGATGTCAACGACGACATCTACGACCCGACCTACACGGACATGCTGCGCGTGGCCTTCACGGCAGAGTTCGGCAGAGGAAGGCTCGCCGATCTGGTGGCGTTGCTCTCGGGTAGAAACTTCGAGACACGACAGTACGAGGAAGGAATTGCGGAAACATCGTTCGCGCGATTGAAGCAGGGTATCATCAGGTTCATGAATCAGAACCATTTCGAAAAGTTCACCATGATCCTGCGCTCGGCCGGATTTATCACCCGAGATCTTTTCGGCGGGCAAAACGCCGTCAATTTCGCCTATATCATCTATCTTCGCGGTCGTGCCGAGAAAGTGCCGGCCGCAGATCTGGAAAGGATCGTGCGCCGCTGGTATGTGATGTCGATCTTGCGCGGTCGATACACCGCCAGCCCCGAGACGGCTTTCGACTTCGATATTCGCCAGATCTCCGAGCGCGGGCTGGAGAACTATACGGCGGCCTTGTTGGAAACGGAACTACCTGACAGCTTCTGGACGGGAATGCTCCCCCAGCTGATGGACACGTCGTCGGCACAGAGTCCGTACTTCCTGGCTTTCAAAGCCGCCCAGGTGAAACTCGGCGACCGCGGTTTTCTCTCGCGCGACATTACCGCTCAGGATCTACTGCTGAATCGCTGTGATGTGCATCACATCTATCCGAAGAATCACCTGAAGAAACTGGGACTCTCACGCGGCAAGTACAACCAGATCGCCAACTTTGTGCTGGCCCAGAGCGAAATCAATATCGCCATCGGCGACAAGGCCCCCGAGGTCTACTTCAAAGATCTGTACCAGCAGTGCAACGGCGGCGAAAGGAAATACGGGGGAATCACCGATCGGGAAACGATGCTGGCCAATCTTCGCATGAACTGTCTGCCTGAATCGATGCTTGACGGCGTGATTCCCACGTATGAAGACTTCCTCGAACAGCGCCGCAAACTCATGGCATCAAAAATCAAAACCTGGTTCGAGATGCTTTAGCCTTCAAAGATTCGCGTCAGTGCAATAGCTCAATCATTGTTTGTGCCGGTCGACATCACAGACATTTCCAAGGTCTTGTTGTTTCGCTCTGTCGCACATACAGGAAACCGGCGATTATCGGGAAATGCCTGGGGTCATGTCTGTCGGCGGTCGCAGGCGTGACCCTCGCATTGTGAGTTCGGCCCCTGGCATGACTCCTGGTTGCGGCAGACGCGGGTCGGGCGAGATGGGCGAATGATGACGCCGACGGTTGGGGAGAACCGGCGTCGCACGTCACTCCCCGAGCAGGCGGGGCAGTTCGGTCGGGTCATTTCCCGCATCGAAACGTTGGTTTCAAATACTCGTGTGCAGGTTTGGCAGATCCATTCGTAGATCGGCATATCATGACTCCCGGAAGCAGTTTCGCCATAATATCACGGCGCGGGAGAGCTGTGTTACCATACAAAGCAGATCCGCACACCCATCGATCCTGAGAGGCTGATTCAGACCCATGACGACGACATCGCAGGCGACGACCACCTGGCGCCCGTTTCTGAACTGGCGCTGGTCGGCGGCGTTGCTGCTGCTGCTCGTCATCGTTTCGTATCTGCTCTTTCAGACGCTCCTGTCGATCTTCGTCGACAATGCCGATCATCAGCGCCACGCCGGCCTTCGCGAAAAGGTGCTTCTGGCACGCAACGCGCTGGAACCGATTCTGCGTGAGGTGCGCAGCGGGGTTCTGTCGAAAGTCCAGGCTGTCGAGCGTTCTCAGGCTTTATTGAACAACATGACCTACGAGGACGAATGTGGGCCGAACTATATCTTCCTGAACACCACGGACGGAACCGTGCTCGTGCGCCCGTTTCGCCCCCAGGATGTCGGCCGCAACATGTTCGACATCAAGGATTCACAGGGGAAATACTACATGCGCGAACTGCCCGCGACGGCGCGCGCGAATCCTGACGGCGGGTTCTGCAGCTATCTGTTTCCGCACCCCGGCACCGGTCAGGAAGAAGAGAAGCTGTCATACGTGATGCTGATTCCCGAGCTGGACGCGGTGCTCGGTACCGGCGCCTACATGAGTCGAATCACGCAGGCCAAGATCGCGCTCATGCGTCGCGCCTTCGCTATCGGCTTCTGTCTGCTGATTCTGCTGGGGTTGCCGCTGGTACTGGCGCTGCGGCGCGTCCAGCAGCAGAATCTGATCCTGCAGCAGGAGATCGAACAGCGGCACGCCACCGAAGAGCAACTGGTACGGAACGAAGAACGTGCGCGTCAGCAGGAAGCCATGTTCCGGACGCTGTTCGAGACCAACCCGTCGAGCATCACCATTCATCGGGCGAGCGACTCGCGCTACATCATGGCGAACCCGGCATTTCAGCATCAGACAGGCCTTGCGCTGGACCGGATTCTCGGACATACCAACGACGAACTCGGCATCAGGATCGACGCCGAATCAGTGAATGCCATGCAAAACCATCTGCAGGCCAACGGGCGGGTCGACCACGTTCTGGCACAGGTCACGTTTCCGAACGGCCGATCGGTGTTCAACCTCTTTTCGTTTCGGCCGATTCAGCTCGAGGGCGAGGCCTGCGTGTTGAGCGTGGCCCTCGACGTTACCGAGGTAAAGCGGCTGCAGGAACAGATGCATCAGGTGCAGAAACTCGATGCGATCGGACAGCTGGCGGGCGGGGTCGCGCACGATTTCAACAACATGCTCACAGGAATTCTCGGGTCGGCCGAGTGCCTGAGCATGGAACTCGATGAACAGCAGTCCGGGCGCGAGTATCTCGACATGATCATCGAAGCTGCCCGACGCGCGGCTGAATTGACGCGCAACCTGCTCACCTTCGCTCGCAAGAACCGCCTTGAAATGTCCGAAGTCAACGTGCATACGGTCATTACCAGCAGCGTGAAACTGCTGCAACGAACCCTCAACAAGAACGTCAAAATCGAGACCGCCCTGGACAGCAAACAGCAGAACATCCAGGGAGACGCTTCGCAGCTGATGAACGCGCTGATCAATCTCGGCATCAATGCCGGTCACGCCATGCCCGACGGCGGAACGCTGAAGTTCTCGACCCGCGAGGCGGTTCTCGATGACGTTTTCTGTCAGGCATCATCGTTCGATCTCAACCCCGGCAGCTACATCGTCATCGCGGTCGAAGACAGCGGCACCGGCATTTCGCCCGAGAACCTGCCGCATATCTTCGAACCCTTCTTTACCACCAAAGACAAGGAAAAGGGCACCGGCCTCGGTCTCGCGGCCGTGTATGGAACAATCTGCCAGCACCACGGCGCCATCACCGTCTACAGCGAACCAGGCAACGGCACCATCTTTCACGTGTATCTGCCTTCGTCCGGGTCGACACATGCCGAAGACGTCGATCGAAAAGGGTTGGAGGCTGTCACCTTTCGCGGCAGCGGTCGCATTCTTGTCGTCGACGACGAAGCCTCGGTGCGGCGAATGTCCGAGTTGTTTTTGCGCAATATCGGCTTCGAAGTCACAACCGCCGAGAATGGACGCGAAGCCCTCGAACTTTTCAAGGCCGATCCGAGTGGTTTCACCCTGGTGCTGCTCGACATGATCATGCCCGAAATGGACGGTCGCACCTGTTTCTTCGAACTGAAGAAACTCAACGCACAGGCCAAAATCATCGTTTCATCAGGGTTTTCACACCTGCAGGATCTGCAGGAATTGCAGGCGGCCGGACTGCGCACGTTCCTGCGCAAACCGTTTCACCTGGTCGAACTCAGTCGCGCCATTGCCCGCGAGCTGCAACCACCCGAAGCTTCGTCCTAGTCGTCGCGCTCTGATTTCCCTTTTTGATGTGGTTCGAATGCGGCAATCAATCGAATAATCAGACGATACGCAGCGTTGATCTCACAGAAACGCGCGGCCGATGTCGCGCCCGCATCGGGGTGATGGTCACGCGCCAGATCAGCGAATCGCCGGCGAATCACTTTTCGGTCACTTGTCGGCGCCAGGTCCAGCGTGCGAAACGCTTGCAGCAGACTATCTCGCCCGGCAAACACTTCCCAGGTGCCGTTCAGAAATGCGCCGGCCGATTCCTCATCGAGCGCGTCGTAGTTGCTTGTATCGGCGTAGAAGAAACGATCCGATAGTCGGTCAAGCGCGGCTTCACCGAACAGGTCGGCATGTAATTCGCACACCCCGGTCTCGACACCCGCAGAAGCGCCACAGAAGACGCCGCGATCTTCCTCGAAGTACCGGCAGGCTCCAGGCGGAGGCAACGGAGCCAGCGAGGTCCGCATGAAATGCACGTGCAGATGCAATCCGACAGAGCGAAATTCTGCCTGTAACTTGTACAAGACGTGAAATAGCGCAAAATGGTGACGATAGAGATCGAGCGGTGAAGCGTGCAGAATGTCCAGGTCGGGGAAGGCCGCGTGCAGCATCTGGCTTTCGAAACACGGTTCCCGAAGTGACCGCAGCAAGCCGCGCAACTCATCGACTCGCATTCGAGCCAGCAGATCCGCGAGTGACTCTGACACGTTCCGACATCCTCTCCGCGATCGACACGCCCCCGAACCCGAGTTCAGAGCCGATCACGCATGATCACGCATCGTATCACGCGAGCTTCGCTTCGACAAACCCCGACGGTCGAGGCAGGGTGCATGCAGACTTTCGCTGTATCTACAGGGCTTTGAGGCTCACTCGAAGGAAGACAAGTGCAGTGCCCCCGAGCGCCCCAGGAGCGAGGCTCGATGACACCGTTCGATGTCCACGATGGACGCCACTGAGAGCGTCCGCAGGAGCGGACTCTCGAGGGAAAACAGTGTCATCCCTCGAAACGACCGACCGGCACTCAGAGAGCATGCAACGGTCTGACGCGAGTGAGCCGAAAAGACCGTCCCACACTGGAATTGTTCGTCTTTGCCCTGCGATCGAGGGCTTCACTGAGAATTGCCAATGCGGGTGTGGTATACTGAGTGCGCCATGCTTTGTCACCGTGGAAACAACACGCTGCAGCAGCCAGGCTACTGGTACAGAAGAATATACCTGCTGATGGCTGTTGTCTGGCTGACGCTCTGGGTCTCATCTGCCACGGCGACAGACGAGGTCATTCACTTCGGATTCAATGAAACCATTCTTTCGGGCGTGACCAAAGCCGATGCCGAAAGTGCTCTCGCGCTCTGGGCCGATTTCGTCGCGCGAGAAGAGGGTGTGGCCGGCACCTCGAAAGTCACCGGCTACTCTACGGTCGAAGATATGCTGGTCGACCTGAATGCCGGTAAGCTCGACGTTGCCATGCTGACAGCGTTCGAGTATCTGCAGATCAGAGATCGCGCCAGAATCGATGTCATTTCGGTCGGCATCATCGAGGACAAGATCGAGGCTCCGGTCGTCATCGCCGTTCATCGAAACAGCCCGTGCACCAGTCTCAAAGACCTGCAGGGAAAGCAGCTGCTGTGCGAATCCTATTACACCCGGCACATTGGCGATTTCTGGCTGGACGCCGTTCTTGCATCGCTCAAGCTGCCGACGTCGAAGCTTTTTTTCGGGCCGCGACGCACGATGGACAAGGTCTCTCAGGCGGTACTACCGGTTTTCTTCGGCAAGGCCGAGGCCTGTCTGGTCCGCGAATCGGCACTGAACACGATGATCGAACTGAATCCGCAGCTGGCGCGCGATCTGCGCATCATCGCCTCATCACCCCCGATTCTCAACGGTTTGTGCGCCATTCGCCCCGATATGAACGCCACCCATCGTGAGATTCTCATTCGACGCATTCCGACCATGCACAAGCACGTGAAGGGGAAGCAGATTCTCACGCTGCTGAAGCTCGATCAGGCAACGTCTTTCAAGCCCGAAATGATCGTGAACACGGAGCGCCTGTATAACGAGTGCCGGAAGATCAGGGGCGGAACCGGCGAAGCGACTTCCTCGCCGGCAAACCGTTGATGACCCGAGAGAGTACTAGCCGTTCAGCGATATTTCTCTTTGTTCGCGACCTTTTTCGACAGCTTCGTGTTCGTTCGCGCAACCATGGGCGCGTTTCAGGTAGAGTGCCAGCAGATCGTGTTCCGGCGGCAGAGGACTCTCAGGAAAGGCCGCGAGTTCATTTCCCTGAGCGTCACGCGGAATCGCCTGGGCCAGGCCCCACGACAACGTCTTGATGCGGCGCAGGTTGCGCGCAAAATATTCGTCAGTCGCGACCCGTACCAGCGCTTCGTTCGCCGACAGGGGTTTTCCATGAAGGCGCAGATCACGCACCCGATTGAGAAAGGGAATGCCCCACCAGGCAATTCTGAAGGAAAGGGTGGACGACACGACCGGCTCAAAGACGGGAAACAGCATGCTCAGGGCCGCCATGGCTTCAAGCAGGCTCTTGAGATCAGCCTGGGTCACATAGAAGACATGTACCGGCGTACCTGCCCGAAAATCAGCGCCAAACCCGAGCGGAAAGAACTTGAAAATGTCTGAATACTGGAAAACGGTGGGTCGACCATCGACACACAGAAACTCGGATCGTACCAGCCCGTAACTCGAAATGAAGAGATCAACAGCGGGATCGACGCGGCGATTCAACTCATCGAGAATGCCGCTGACCGCAAACGCTCCGGCCGCGTTTTCGGGAAATCGGCGGCGAGGCAGATCATGGTCGAGCACGAAGACCGGGGTCTCATACGCAAACGGCGTATCGGCCAGCACCTGATTGACCTGTCGTTTGCCGGTCTCGATCGAAGCCAACACGTCGGGGTCGGCGGCAACCGCACTGGTCACCGAAAGCAGCGAAGCCCCTTCGTTGATCCAGGTCAGGTGGTTGTTCTGCCAGATGAAATCCAGGCAGCCGAGCGTCGTTCCCCCGTAACCGGCCTGCGCCAGCACGCCGGCTCCCACTCGCTCGGCATAGATTGCGTGCGTATGCCCGGCAATCACCACATCAAGCCCGTGAACGGCCTTCACCAGAGCCTGATCTTCCGGATGCCCCCCATGAAACAGCGCCATCACCAGATCGCAGGAACGTGTATCGCGCAGCTCTCGTACAAGTGATTGAACGTGACTATGCAGTTCCTGCGGCTGTTCTTTGCCGGTCGTATCGTCAAACCCAACAAAATGAACATCGGAACGGTTGGCCAGCGAGCACTTGGCTCCGTACGGGCCGAGCAGCCCGATAAAGCCGATGCGAAGCCTTGTCTCGCCCTGAACGATTTCGCGTACAGCCAAACGATGGAAGCCCGTGGTCGGTATGGTCATGGGTTGCGTTGACCAGGCTCGGCTGATGACCCCGCCAGGTTCGTCAAAACGAGCGTTCGACACGAGAAACGGCACCCGCCACCCCGCCCGCTCGACTTTTTCCCAGGCGTTTTTCAGGCCGTGCGGACCCGACTCGAAAAAGTGATTGCCGATGCCGAGCAGGTCGTAGCCGAGATGGTGAAAGAACTGGTACTCCGGCATCTCTTCGGTGTCGGAGCGAGGGCCGATCAGATGAAACAGCGACCCGAACTCGGCGTCACCGGCATCGACAAGAAACACGTGCTCTCCGCGCGCCTCTCGCTCACGACGACTTGTACGAATCAACGTCGCCAGGCGGGCATAGTGACCACGGACCGAATCGGAGGAACCGGGAGAAAAGTCCAGACAGCGATCCGGGCCCAAACCCTCGAATAGAGAGTGCAGATCGTTGGTGTGAAGAATGCTGAATTTACAGGACTTTTCGACTATCATGGCTCGTACTCGTCAGCGTGACCGGTCATGGCGAGAGACCGAATTTCACGTGAAGTTCATACAGACGTTGTTGCAGTTCCTCGAGTGTCTTTCGGGCCTTTCGCAGGTTCCACCACAACTCGAGTTTGCGACGAGGCTGATCACACCAGCCGCAACGGGCATAGATCGCTTCAGAGGCTGCAATCACGCGCTGAATGCTGATGATGCTCACCATCAACGGCGTCAGCGACACCTGCGCTCCCAGCAGGCGGCGATAGCGGGCATGGCCTGACGCCGAATCGGTGGCAAGCGTCGCACCGACACCCGCCAGAATCGACTTCACAGCGCTTGGTTCCGCAACGACCACTTCGGCAGCGTTCAGAGAGCAGGCAATCACGGCTGTCATCAGAATTCGTCGCGCGACCGACATGTTGGTCCTCATCACACAATTTTCTCGCAGGTGGGCATCCCGTTAACCCGAATGATATCATACCCATTGTCGGGGTTTGATTTTCTCACCGGGAGACAGCCATGTCGAAACCTGTCACAAGACTGACTACCATGCTGTTGATCATTCTTCTCTGTTCGAGTATCGCGAGCGCGACGCAGGACGTGCGGAAAGGCGGCAGTCTGTGGGCTCGCATCGAAAACGACGGCACTCTGCGAATCAACGGCAGCCTGGTCGGAAGATTTGAGAGCGACGGCACTCTGCGCAAGCACGGCAGTCTCGAGGGGAAGGTGGAAAGCGACGGCACGATTCGCCATCGCGGCTCGCTGGTCGGTCGGGTCGAAGAAGACGGCACCCTGCGCCGCAACGGCAGCATCATCGGGCGCATCGAATCAGATGGGACGATTCGACGAAACGGCTCGATCTGGGGCCGGGCGGAACACGCCTCATCCTTTGATCAGAAGCGCGTGATCGCCGCTCTGCTCTTCTTCTTCACGGACGAATTCTGATGCGCTCACTTCCTCTTTCTGCGCGGCAGGTTCTCGGGTTTTTTGTCTGTGTCGCTCTGTTTGTCTGCCTGACGAGCGTTGCCCAGGCGCGCGGCAACGAGGACGCCGTCTGCCGCGTTGAGATCAGCAAGGCTGACCCGAACGCTCCGGAGTTTTTTCGCGTCACCAACAAAACCGCCGGCGACCTGACGATTCAGTTTCTGCTGACCTCCGTTCGCAATGTGACCTCTTCCCCACCCCTGCCGAAAACCTGGGTATTGAAACCCAACACCTCGGAAGACCTTTTTTCGATTCACCCGGCAAACCCTCGCCAATCATGGCGCTACGAGTATCGGTACTATTGGCGCAACGGCCGCCCGGACGCCCGGCATGATGACTCGTATGCCTATCGATTGCCCTTCGAGTCGGGAAAGAGTTTTCGCGTGATTCAGGGGTACAACGGCTCTTTTTCGCATCACGGCGAGTATCAGTATTCCATCGACTGGGACATGCCGCCTGGTTCATTGATCTGCGCCGCTCGCGACGGAGTCGTGGTGCGCAATGAAGACTCTTTCAGCGGTCGTGGCCTGAACGCCGGCTTTCGCGACCGCACCAATGTCGTGCTGATTCAACACGAAGATGGAACCATCGGCGAGTATGCTCATCTGCGCAAGGGCGGCAGCCTGGTACAACCAGGACAAAACGTGCGTACGGGTCAGCACATCGGGTATTCCGGTGATGTCGGCTATTCCGACGGCCCGCATCTCCATTTCGGTGTCTGGCGCCCCATCGACGGCAAGAACATCGAGTCGATTCGCGTCACCTTCACGGACGGCGTGAACACCTTTGACGAACTACGGGAAAAGCAGACGTACACGGCTCGATAACGATCTTTCACAGGAGTTGCATCATCATGTTGAACTGGATCCGCCAACATCCGTATTTCACTCTCTTCGGAGCCATGGGTCTTATTTTCGTGTTTGTCGGTCTCGAGTTTCTCAGCATGGTCGAAGACGTCAAGATCATGCTCGATGTGATGAACGGCAAGATCTCGGTGCCGGCTGCCCCGAGAGTACGAGGGACGAGTCGGCCGAGCAAGTATTCCCTGAATCTCTTGTCCAGGTTTTCCATTCCCCCCAAGCTGGCTGATGATGCCGGTATGAAGATTGGTCCAGCGTGGGATCGCAGCAGCCGCCTCTTTCCCTCATCTTTGTCAGCAGCTGATTTCTACGCACAAGTGGCCTCCGAGTCGGCCCTGGCCGAAAAAATTGCGGTGCACCTGACCGCTCAGGTCGCTTCTCTACCGGCGTGCGCCAGTCTTCCGGCCAATATGGATATCGGAGCCTCGACCGCGAATTACCGTGAAGCTCGAAATCACGCCCGATTTCTGGTCTTTCTCGCCCGGGAAATGGCGTTGCAGGGCAAGCGAAAACATGCCTGGGCTTTGGCCTGCGGCCCTATTCTGCTCGGGTACCATCTTGAAGTCGAGGAAACGGCCTGTGCCGGCTTGCCACTCATTTCTCGCATGATCAGCGTCGCCGTGCGCAAGATCGGATCCTGTGCTCTTTTCGAGCTTGCGCCATCTCTGGCCATCGACCGCACGATGGCCCACAACACCTTTGATCTTCTCGAGCGAATCGAAGCTGGTTTGTACCCCATTATGGAATCTCTCGAGCAGGAAGCCAGTCTGTTGCCAGGTTTCGCGGCAACGCTCGGCCGGGCCCTGGAAACCGGAGTGGCTCACAAGACGCTTTCTGCGCGGCCTTCCCTGGCCATGCGCTCTCTTTCCGACCCGAAAAGAGTCAAAAAGCGCCTCGATCCGATCTATGACCCGCTTCGAGCCGTGAACGGAAAGCCCTGGAAGGATGTCGCTTCCGCCACCCTCGAGATCACCCGCGTGGTCGATGAACTGCAGATGAAGACCAGCACGCCGTCAGCGGCATGGCTCGCGTATGTGGTGAGTCCGTCGCATCTCGTTCTCGATTTTCTCATCGCGCTTTCGACCCCGAACTTCCGCAAGGCGATCGAACAGGACTACGTCTGCCGCCAGACGACGCGCGGCGTTGGCACGGCGTATGTCATTGCCGCCTACCAGAACGAGTTCGGGCGCTGGCCGAAGACTCTCTCAGAAGCGGAATCCTGGATGAAAGTCCGGTTTCCGGCCGACCTGATGACCGGTGATCCCATCAAGTATGAGATCACGGCTTCCGGCACACCAAGCCTCGTCAGCCCCGGGCCTGATCTCAGGTTCGGCACCTCGGACGATCTGGCGTTCCTGCCGTTCCCGAAGCCCGTTTCGAACTCCGATGCAAGCGAAATTGAACCCCATGAGCCGTGATGAACGGTCATACCGCTCGGTCATTCCATTTGAGGCGGTTCGTGCTCCGGAAGGCCTGAAAGCATCGCTGGCACGTTACGGCTCGCTGACCCCGTTCGTCTTTCATGGCGACATTCTGGTTGACGGACTCAAGCGCTGGTCGTTGTTGTCAAACGAACAGCGACTACTTGTGCCCGTGGTCGAGTCGTCCGCGCCGTCGGCGGCCGTCGCCCGGTGGCTGGCCAATGCCTCGCGTCCCTGGAACGTCATCGAAACGGCATTGCTTCTGCCGCTTTTTTCCGAGTCAGAACGGGCAGACTTTGCCCTGGATCGCCGGCTGGCGCTTGCTCCGAATCTGCTGCGAACTTTCGAGGTTCTTGCGACGCACACCGAGCTCTGGGAGAGCGCCATCGACAGTGCATTGCCCATGAGCATCTGGCGCGATCTCGGCACTCTGGAGCATCGGCTCGTCGAAGCCGTGAGACTGATGCTGTCGATCAACGGCACCGTCGCGGAAAAGCGGCAACTGGCGTCATTGCTGCGGCAAGCCGCTCTCAAGAACCTCTTTCCCGAATCGCTTGATTCGTCGGATCTCAGGATTCTACTCGGACAACTGCAGCAACGTTTGAGTCCGAGGCGCGAAGACGTCATGCGCAGATATGAAGAGGCATTACGTGAGATCGAACTTCCAGGAGATGTCGATCTGATCATCGACCCCGTGTTCGAGAAGCCGGGCGTGACGGTGAAACTGCATCTGCGGCGACAGAAGCTCGCCCAACTGGAAAAGCTGCGACAAAGTCTCGATCACCTGTTTTCCCGCATCCCGGAACTATAAGCGATGTTGACAACCCGGACGCTGTTTATCGATCACGCGATCGCGGAACACCCGCGAACGGCGGAGATCGAGCGTCGCATCTCCTATCAGAAGCGCGAGTTTACGTCGGGAGAAAAGCACCCGGGCGGCGGCATTCTGCTGACTCGAAATCGCGGCGGCTTCGTCAAGCCCTGCCCCGGCATGAAGGGTGCCGTCTGCTGCGGGCTGTGGGTGGTCGAATGGGGCATGGGGTGCCCGTATCAGTGTGAATACTGCGTTCTGCAGGTCTATCAGGCCAGCGGTGATCTGACGTTATACGTCAACTGGGAAGACTGTCTGGAAGAGGTTTCTCGACTACGACAACAGGTACGCGGGCCGATTCGACTCTGCACCGGCGAGTTCGGCGATTCGCTGGCGCTCGAACCCGACTTTCCGCTCAACACGCTATTGGCAAGGCATACGGCCGGGTTTGCCGACTTCACGCTCGAGCTGAAGTCGAAGAGTGTCTGCATCGAAAGCCTGCTCACCCTTCCCGACACCCGCCACCTGATCGTGTCGTTTTCGCTGAATGCGCCGACGGTAATGACCACACTCGAGCACGGCACTGCCACGCTCGAACAGCGGCTTGCGGCCGCGCGCTTGCTGGCAGAACGAGGTATTCGCCTGGCGTTTCACTTCGATCCGCTCGTCGCCGTTCCAGGCTGGGAAGCAGAGTATCGAGAGACGGTCGCGGCCATGCAGCGCACCCTGCCCGCTCACGCCGACATCGCCTGGATCTCGCTCGGCACGTTCCGGTTTCCGCGCTTTTTTCCCGATCGCGCGCTCGAAACGTTTCCCGGGTCGATCCTGTTCCAGGAAGAGTTCCACCCGTCGTTCGACGGCAAACTGCGCTACTTTCGGCCGTTACGCGAGCAGCTGTACCGGCATCTGTTCGGCCTGCTCGGCGAGGCTTTTCCGCGCGCGCGCGCCTACCTGTGCATGGAATCGGAAGACGTCTGGGAGCGCGTCACCGGGTGTCGACGCCACAGCGGCGATCTGCGATGCCTGCTCGATCAGGCGATCACCGGCGGGAACACAACCTAAGCCTGGAAGCGGGTCACCGTTCGCGCCAGACGCCGCATGGCCCGAGCGCGAGCCGACGCTTTGGTCGGGAACGGTTCAGCGGTCGGCAGGGGCCAGAGACGCCTGAGTTCATCACACCCGCGACAGAGCGCAAACGGATCTTCAGCGGTTACGCATTTTATTCGTCTTTGCCCGATGTCGAGGAACGATAGCTGATTGACGTTTCCGCGACTTGTACTGCCGTCGAGATCATGACAACAGGCGAGAACGTCGCCGGTCCAGGCGATAAAGGAATGGCGCGCCATCAGCCCGCACCCGCGTGCAGCGACGGGTGAGGCGAGAATCAGATCGGCGCGTTGCAGATGGCGCCCGCGACTGTGACACGGAAACATTCTGGCCGCGATGCCGATTTCGTTCCAGAAGGTCAGAAACTCGGGTTCTTCGTCCTGGTTGAGGCGGGTCAGCAGACCGACCACGACGAGCGGAAACCGGTCTCCGCCTGCCTGCCGAAGCAATCGAATCTGATCGATCACGGCAGAGAGTTCATCGCGAGGCTGTAACTGCTGATACAAAGCAGATCGCAGCGTCGGACAGGAAACTTCCACAAACGATGGGCGGGCCTGAATCAGTTGTTCGATCACCGTTGACGACAACGAACCACCCGGCACGACGATGCCGGCGGTTAACTTCGTATCGCGGGCCTGGGCCAGCCACGTCTGCCACCGCCCATGCCGCAACGGGTCGCCCATACCCGAAAACGCAAGGCGAGATCCGTGCGTCTGCGCTTCTGACAGTATTCTGTTCCATGTCGACTCGGACATTTCACCGTGCGCGCGCGCAAACTCCCGACAGCAGAAAGCGCAGTGGCGATCGCACGCGGTCGTCAGCTCGATGTCGAGACTGAAGAACGGCCAGCGCGGGTCGATCTCGCCGCCGAGGCCGGGCATCACGCGCTCCCTCGCTTGACCGCCTCGAGCCAGGCACGGCCGTATCGTTGATCGGGTTCAAGGTAGTGCCCTTCGCTCCATTCATTCCAGGAGGCGATGTGCAGAAGCGGTTCGTCATCATGGTGACAACGAGCATACCCGGCTCCGGCGCGAACGAAGTCGGCAAAGGCCTCGGGCGAGCGCCCGGTCACGATCGGCGACCACGGGTACCGCTGAGGTTTTTCCCTGCCGTAGTCGACGGCACGGGGCGTTGCGTCCCAGCCGGGAGCGACGGAAGGAACGTAGGGAAGACCGCTTCCGGCATTCGCAGTTTCCCATTCCAAGATTCGCTGTTCGGTGAGTTGACGATAGTCCTGGGTGTAAGGGCCTTTCCAGTCAGGGAGTTTCATATAGTGCGTGATGCTGTCGAAGCCGATCTCGCGCAGATGCGGCAGGAACTCGGGGATCGGATCGATCGCGGCGAGATGCAGGCGACCGAGTCCGCGCTGATCGAGTCGACGCCGCGCGATAGCAATCGCCTCGCGTGCCGATTCCATCCCCATCTGTCTTAGAAAGAATGAGGTGTCGAAGATGCTGAAGTACAACCCGTCTTTCCAGCGAACGTAGGTCGGCCGGGCAAAGGCAAGATCTGCCAGATGTTCGATCAGAGCCAGAAAGTCATCGGGGTCGGTGTGAACGAACCGTGAAGGGTCCAGGACGGCAGCCTGCGGATCTTTGACCGGAAGGACACGACGCGGCATGCGATTGGCCCACATGACGGCAAAGCGCAGACGACTCGAAGCGGGGCAAGCCAGAAACCCTTCGGTCAAAGCGCGATTCAACACCTGCATGCCGCGCGACCAGTAAAAGGCAAAGATGAAATGCGTGATGCCGGCGTCGCGGGCTGCGTCGATGCGCGCGGCAAAACCCGCCGGATCGCGCTCGTCATACCGCCCCCAGAGCGGGAGATTCGGTTGTTCGTGGCCGGCAAAACGCGCCGGAGCCTGGAAGACCAGGTCCCATTCGCTCCAGTTTTTCGGGAACGGGCGATCGCGTTCGGGGCAACGATGCCACCCCGGGTAGTAGTAGGCGCCGATCGAGAGCGGTTTTGACATGGTGCGTGCCGTTTGCTGGAGTTTGAGCCGATTCTCTGGTATGTACAACAGAAAGAGATCATTTGACCAGTTTTCGGAGGATACTCATGATACATGCCTGCGCCGCTACTGAGGCCAAAAGCTCGCTTTGGCCGTTTACGTATGAGCCTGCCCCGTTGGGCGAGCATGACGTCGAGGTCGAGATCACGCACTGCGGCATCTGCCACAGCGATCTGCATCTGCTCGACAACGACTGGCACATCACCACGTTTCCGTTCGTGCCGGGGCACGAAATCGTCGGCCGCATCAAAGCGATGGGAGACCATGTCAAAGATCTGCAACTCGGACAACGCGTGGGTATCGGCTGGCAATGCGGGGCCTGCCATGAGTGCGAGTTCTGCCTGGCAGGTCTCGAAAACCTCTGTCGTCGTCAGCGTGCCACCTGCGTCGGCCGACACGGCGGCTTCGCTGACCGTGTGATCGTCGACAGCCGCTTCGCGTTTTCCCTGCCTGAATCTCTGGATTCAGCTGAAGCGGCACCGTTGCTCTGCGCCGGCATCACCGTGCATGCCCCGCTCGCCCGACATCTGCCGGAAAAAGGCCGGCGAGTCGGGGTCGTCGGCATCGGCGGGCTGGGCCATCTGGCCCTGCAGTTCGCCCGAGCGCTCGGACACCAGGTCACCGCCATTTCCTCGAATCCGAAAAAGGAACCCGAAGCGAAATCACTCGGGGCCCAGCATTTTGCCTGTATCGGCGAGAAGCGTTCGATCGGCAAGTTCAAGGGGAGTTTCGATCTGCTCCTGGTCAGCGCAGTCGGCACCCTCGACTGGCAGTTACTGCTCGAACTGCCGGCTCCGCGCGGCAAGATCTGTCTTGTCGGCGTTCCCGACGGCGCGCTCACCATTCCCCCGTTTCTGCTGATCGAAAGCCAGAAGTCGATCTGCGGCAGTAACATCGGCAGTCCGAACGAGATGCGAACCATGCTCGCCTTCGCGGCCGAACACAAGATCAGAAGCCGCATCGAGCTGTTCCCGCTGAACGAGGTCAATGAGGCCATTCGACGGCTGCGCGCCGGCAGCCTGCGCTATCGCGCGGTGTTGCAGATGGCACCTGTCGCCGGCTGAGGCTGTTGTCAGCCGGGGTGGCGAACCAGGCGCACCGACTGACCGACACGTGCGCCGATCTGTTTCGCGGCATGGCCGTTGGCCGCCGCAAGCTCGACAAACCCGTGACTGCCGACGAGGGCGATCAGGGTTTCGGGGGCCGCGGCGGCATACGTGGCCACGCCCGGCACCGTTGTCGGCCCGGTCTGCATCGACCAGGAACCTGATGCGGGCACGCACGACGCCGGAATACTGGTGATGCAGTTGCCGAAGCGGTCGATATCCTGAATGACGCCGGCGGCACCGTCTTCGATCGCATGCCACCCCGGCTGAGGCAGGCAAACCAGGCTCGTCGCGTCGATTTCCCGGCCGATTCGCTGAAATGCCGTGCCGGCGGCAAGATGCGCCGCCGCAGGCGCAAAGATGTCACGACCATGAAATGTCGCCGACGGAGTGCGGGTTCTCCAGAACTTCGACTCGGACAGTTCACGCACCTCGAGGGCCGGACTATGCACCAGAACTCCTGAGAAAAGACCGTTGTCCGGCCCGATCAGAAAGCCTTCCCGAATGCGAATCGCCACCGCGCGGCGCGACCCGCCCACGCCGGGGTCGACGATGGCCAGGTGAATCGTCCCATGCGGAAACATCGCAAACGACGTCGACAAGAGGAAAGAAGCGCGAGAGATATTCTGGGGCGGTACGGCATGAGTTAAATCGATGAACTGCAGACGACGACAGATTCCAGCCATGACCCCCTTCATGATGCCCACGAACGGGTCGTCGGTGCCGAAGTCGGTCAGCAGAGTCACGATGCGGTTGGGTCGGCGAGGCATGGTGCGATCTCCTGGCGGCGGATTCAAGCGGCCGGCGGCTCGGTCTTTTTCGGGCGACCCACGATCACCCGGTTGCGGCCGGTCAGCGGCAGGGTGACATCTTCAACCTGCAGATCGAGGGCTTCAGCGAGAGCAACGAGATGGCGCATCCAGGGCTTGTACGACATGCTGTTATCGGAACAGCACGGCACGACGGCAAACGGCACACGGTGTCGCCCCGCATACTCGATGATCGGCCGGGTGGCGGCATCGGGGTGCAGACCAACGACCAGATCGCACGCGCACGGTACATCGAGGGTGAATTCCCGTTCATCGTAATCGACATCGAGATGCTTGCGCCGGGAATCGAAGGTGGTGACCCGACAGCCGAGCCGCGTCAGTTCCTGATTCAACCGCCCCAGGCCGCCGGCCACGTCATAGATGCGGCAAGCGCCGAAGCGCTCGACCAGGAACCGGGCAAAGACTTCGAAGCGCAATTTGTCGGCCATATCACCGCCTATTGAACACTTATCCGCGAACGGTTCGCCAGAGCAGAAGAGGTAACCACAGCACCAGCAGAACCGCGAGCATGGCCGGCCCGGCCGGCAGGTCGTAATACAGCGCCAGGAGCAGTCCTCCGAGTCCACCCAGAGCGCCGAACGCCGATGAGACCAGAAACAGCGATGAGACCCGCTGACAAACGGCAAGTGCTTCAAGAGCGGGAAGGAGTAGAAAACCGAAACAGGCCAGTGCGCCCGCCGCACCGAGCGTCAGCGTGATCGCCAGGCCCAGGGCCAGAAACAGCAGGGCTTCATACTTCCAAACGGAAACACTCATCGTCTGTGCGGTTTCGGGATCGAGTGAGACGAGATACAGTATTCGACGGAACAGAAAGAGCACGATGACCAGAGGCACTCCGGCCCAGGTCAGCAGACGCGTGTCCTGACATGTCGCGGCCAGAACGCTACCCTTCAGAAGCAGCTCGGCCGCATGAGCCTCTGCTTGCGTCAGAGCCAGCAGCAGGATGACGCCGGCCATCGACACCGTGTATGCAAGAGCGATCAGCGTTTCCAGCGTCAGGCCGTTCGTTGCCCGGGTCGGCTTCCAGGCGGCGAAAAGCGAAAAGACCAGAATGGCGGCTAGAGCGGAGAACCAGCCTGGAATACCGACCACCGTCGCGACGACGAAAGCAAAGCCGGCAACCTGCGGCAACGCTGCACCGAGAAACAGACTACGCCGCAGATGCAGAAACAGTCCGACCGGGCCGAGAATCGCTCCCGTCAGCACAGCAACGAGGATCGCGTCATGAAAGAATTGTACAAGTTCTGGAAGTGACGCAGCATTATTCATTGCCGTTCTCCTGATACAGCAACGGCGTCTGTGATCCGCGCAGGCGAACCGGCATGCCGTAGATGCGTTCAAGCATCGCGTCATCGAGATCGCCGGTCGGGCCGGAATAGGCCAGTCGACCATGGTGCAGAAGCAGCAGCATTTGACAGTGATCGAGCAGTTCTACCAGATTGTGGGAAACGATGATCAGCGACAGCTGTTTCGAGACGCGGAGTTCATCGAGTAATGCCAACAGCGCGCGGGACTGAGCAATATCGAGACCGTGCGTAGGTTCGTCGAGCACCAGAATTTGCGGTTCGGCAACCAGCGATCGCGCCAGTAACGCCCGCTGTTTCTGGCCACCGGAAAGCTCACGGAACAGTCGATCGGCCATTTCCGCCAGACCGACGGAAGCGAGCACCTGTCGCACGCGTTCCTGTTGTTCGGATGACAGCCCGGCCCAGGGGCGATTAAGACCGTAGAAACCCATTTCGACGATCTCTGCCAGCGTGAACGGGAACACTTCATCGATCGCTCCGCGTTGCGGCACATAGCCGATGCGACCGGTCGTCTCGATGCCATGACGAATGGACCCCGCCGTGGAGGGCAACAGACCGAGAATCGCCTTGAGAATCGTCGTCTTGCCTGAGCCGTTCGGGCCGGCCAGGCCGACGGCCTGGCCGGCAGGCAACGCAAAGTTCAGGTCATCGAGAATCACATGCTTCCCGTAACCCAGGCGTACGTGTTGAAATTCGACCCAGTTCATTGTTGATCGGCCAGAGCCGCTGATACTTTTTCAACCAGAGCATCGAAGAGATCGGTGTATGTTCCAAGTCGCGGTTCGGCGCCCACGGACGCCGGCAACACAATAACGCGGCCGCCGGTCTTGTCGGCCACCATGTTGGCGAAGCGATCGGAGTGATACTGTTCACGCAGGATGATCTTGACCCCGCCCGTCTTCATCCGAGCCACCAACGACGCCAGTTCGCGGCCGGTCGGCGGCACGCCGGGACGCGGCTCGACGTATCCGACGATCTGCAAACCAAAGGCATCGGTGAAGTAGATCCAGGAAGAATGAAAGCAGGCAACGGCACGGTTCTTGAAGCCTGAAAGTTTCTCACGCCAGCGCGGCAGTCGCGACTGGATGTCGGCGCGAAACGCTTTTGCATTCGCGGCGAACGTCGCAGCACCGGCCGGATCGACTTCTGACAGTTTCTGCGCCGCCAGATCGGCGATGCGACAGCCGTTTTCGGGGTCGAGCCAGTAATGAGGATTGCCGAGCGGGTGAACATCTCCCATCGACGGGTCGACACGCGTCTTCGGAACCTCCTTCACGTCGATCACGGTCGAGCAATCGACATAGCCGACACTTCCGGGCTGAATCGTCAGATTGCGCGCCCCTTCGATGAGCGGCTTCAGCCAGATCTCGAGTTCGAGACCGATGCAGAACAACAGCCTCGCACGGGACAACTGCATCATGTAACTGGGTTTCGGTTCAACAAAATGCGGGTCCTCATAGCCTTTTCCAATGGCCGCGACTCGGACACGATCGCCGCCGACCGTTTTGACAATCGCAGCCAGATCAGCGGTGGTCGTCACCACCTCGACAGCCGCAAACAGATGACTGCTGAAACAGAAGAATGCGATCAGCATCATCAAAGAATGCCGCGACAGAAGAGATGAAAACCAAAAGGTTCGTGCTGTTTGAGATTTTTTCACGGGTTCACTCCTTCATAGGCGGTCGACTTTTTCAGATTCGACAGTAGTTGTTCATGCAGAGCTTCGTTCTGTTCCTCGATGAGAATTTCGCCGCCGCCGGCAGCGACAAGATTCTCGAGACCCAGATTCTCAAACCATTCGCCGACATGAAAATGAAGGCCGACAACGTCAGTCATTCCGGCTGCAGGCACCGAACGTGACGGAAAAACCACCTCGAACGGATCGGTAATCAAAACACGAATCGAACGCTCTTTTCCATTGTGTTTCGCAGTTGCTCGAACGTACACTGACAGCTGATTATCTCCGATCGCTACCGGTACGCAGTTGACCTTCCAACCAACGGCGGCCCCGGCTCGCAAAGCGGCGGTTCCGAATGTCTGAGTATCGAGCAGACTGACTGCGGTGTTTATCGTAAACAGAATCGGCACCAGCGATCGTGCGTCTCCCGGCTCCACATTCGGATCATGGATCGGTTGCGTTGTCTCTTCGGTCGATTCTTCTTCTTCGTGCGTGTGAGTTCGGACAGACGGCGAGACCGCCCCGGCAAAGTCATCAGTCGGCGTGATTGTCTGAAAGCCGATCTGAACCTCATTGAGCGAGAGTTCGACACCGGTGCTCAGGATGACTTCCTTTTCGGCCGGCGCCAGGGCCAGACGAACGGCGGCCTGATTTGACGGATACGGTGTGAAATCGGTCGTCGATTGCCGCGAACACCCGCTCAAAAACAATGATATGGCAATAACAAGCAAGGACAAACGGACGATGTTTTTCATGAGTCGTTTTCTCCGTGTCATGTCAAAAGTTTGCCAGATGAGGTTTGTGCGGCCCCATGCCCCAGATGAACTGCAACCAGACTTCGTTGCTCGTCGTCTGACGGAAAGGGTCGCGCAGATTGCGGAACTGCAGTTGCAGACGGTCGTTTTCGGTCAGCCAGTATCCGAGATACGCCGAGCGGGCAATCGCGTTGAACCGCAGATCGCCGGGCTTTTCCGAGCAGTCGTATTCGAGTCCGACATGCCAATTGCGGTCTTTTTTGAACTTGTACAATGCGCTCAGGTAATAACCGGCCGCCGTAAGGTCGTTCCGTCCGAGTTGCTCGCGGCGGTTCCACAACCATTCGCCCCACAAAGCCAGACGATCGAACTGGTTGAAACGGCGACGCAACATCAGGTCGAGGCCATAGACCTGCGAATCGAGATCCCCGGCGCGATTCCACGCACCTCGATGGTAATTGATCCCGAAGTTCAGATCGTCACGTTCGTTCAGCGGCGTGTTCGCGAGCAGGCGCCCCCCGATCGTCCGAGTCTGCCCGTTGTTAAACGCCGTTTCATTGGTCCCTTTGAGCAGGTCGACACTTGCCTTCAGATAGGTCTTGCTGCGCAGATCGATCGGCGCACTGAACGAGATGCCGTCATCAATCAGGCCGTGATCCCCCCAAAAGTGGTCGAGCGACAGGGGGCGGGCCACCATCGGCCAATCGTGCGGATGAATGGTGTTCAAATAGCCGGCTCCGGTCAGAAAGCGGCCGACACGAGCTTCGGCCCGCCACGGCAACAGATGCGAGAAGTCCACATACCCTTCTTCGACCTCGGCGTGGTCGCCATGAAAACCGAGCGTCAGATTACCGCGCGAGTACGGCGAGATGTTTTTCGTGAAGACGATCTCTGATTCCTGAAGACCCAAGGTGTTGCGGTCCGGGTCACGACGATCGGTGGTGGCTTTGCCCACCGCGACTCCGGTCACGCTGATATCAGGATTCATGTTCTGATATACGCCTGAAGCGGACGGAGCGGCGCGCGGCGCCGGTGATACGGTTGCCGGCGACTGCGCCAGTTCTCGCGAAAACTCGCCGGCCTGTTCGAGCTGTTCCACTCGCGCCGAAAGCGTTTCGACCAATCTGGTCAGGCTCGCAATCTGCGCCTTCAGTTCAATCACTTCAGGTGCCGGTTCCGCAGCATACGCCGCCAGGGCGGAAAACATCATGGCCACAGTCAGAAAAGACATGGCGCACAACTGACGAAAATGCATGAATAATTCTCCTCATGAGGGTGAGCGTTCGAAAGAAGTCGCTTGAACGGACTTCCACGAGACATGAGCGCGTACGTAACGCACGATACGGGTGATTGAAATACCACCCACTGAGATCAGGCGTTCTGCGTGATGCTCACCGGAGGAGGGCGCGGCAAAGCCGGGACAAAGCGTTCAATCCCTCTGATCAGCCGTTCAGAAACCACGAATGACGACTGAGCGTCAGTAAGACGGCTCGGGGACTCACACTCCGAAATCGACGCAAAGCAGAGATTCCCCCAGGCACATTGCGGACAGCTTTCCTTCTCGCCGACGCGACTTTTTTCAAACGAAATCTGATCCTGATGCCTTTCGCGGTTCAGGTCGCAGTGGCAGTCAGGCCGGCGCTCGTGCGCATGCGGGAAAAAGGGCACGAGCAACTGTAGAACCAGCAACGCTGAAATCACGCGAGTCACGGCTTTGCGCCACGCTCCGATTCGGACAATTCGCTGATTCGACGAACCCGGCTTCATGTCGGCGATCATAGCAGAAGTCGGGCACTTGCGACAACCGATTGGTCAGATCAAACAAGACGCGTGTGCTCCTGCCCATTTTCCTGAGTTGACGGAGAAACGGCGCGCGTTTACATTGGCTGGCATGCGTATCATTCTTCCTATCAAACAGGTTCCCGAGACAGCCGCGGTCAAGATGGATGAGAAGACCGGAACGATGATCCGGGATGGCGTTGAAGCCATCATCAACCCCCTCGATCTGTATGCCATCGAAGCCGCCATTCGGTTGCGCGACAAGCACGGCGGTGAGATCATCGCCGTGACCATGGGCCCGCCGAAAGCCATGTCGGCTCTGCGCGAGGCGATCGCCATGGGCGTCGACAAGGCGGTTCTGCTGAGCGACAAGGCGTTCGCCGGCGCTGATACCTGGGCCACGTCGTATGTGATCGCCGAGGCGATAAAAAAGCTGGGCATCGGCGACTTGATCATCTGCGGCGAACGTGCCACCGATGGTGACACAGGCCAGGTCGGCCCGGGCATCGCCGCCTGGCTCGATCTGCCGTTGATCACGTATGTCGGGCACATCGAGGCGAAGACCAACGGGTCGGGAACGATCTGCGAAGTGCGCCGCGAGGTCGAAGACGGCGTCGAACGGCTGGCCATGTCGTTGCCCGGCGTGCTGACCGTCATCAAGGAAGTCGGTGACCCGCGTCTGCCGACGCTGCGCGGCAAGCAGAAAGCACGCGCCGCCGACGTGCCCGTGTGGGGGAAAGCCGAACTGAACCTCGACCCAAAGAATCTCGGTCTCGAAGGCTCACCAACCCGCGTGGTCAAGATCTTTCGCCCGAAAGTCACTCGTACCTGCGAGAAAATTGTCGTGGCCGATTCGTCGACAGCCGGCCCCGCGGTCGACAAGCTGCTCGCGTTCATTCGCTCACGACGCGGCACCAGCGCAGAGCTAACCCGGACAGAATCGACGGGTCATTCGAGCACCACAGCCTCAGCGTTCAAACCGACCGGCGGCGGCAAGGCGATCACCGGGGGCATCTGGGTGCTCGGAGAACAGTCGCAGGGGCGCGTGCAACGCATCACGCACGAACTGCTGACACGCGGCCGGGCGCTGGCCGATGCCCGCGGAGTACCGCTGACCGCCGTGATTCTTGGTCACACTTTTAACGAAGCCGACCTTCGTGAAGTCGGAGAGCGCGGTGCCGACCGAGTTTTGACGCTTGAACACCCGGACTTCGCCGAGTTCATCTGCGAACCGTTCACCGCCGGGCTCACCTGGCTGGTCGAGCAGGAAAAACCGGAGATCATCATCGCCGGCGCGACCACGACCGGCCGCACGGTAATGCCGTGCCTGGCGATCAAGGCCAATACCGGCCTGACCGCCGACTGCACCGGGCTCGAGATCGAACCCGAAACGGGCAATCTGCTGCAGACCCGCCCGGCCATCGGCGGCAACATCATGGCCACGATCAAGACACCGAAACACCGACCGCAGATGGCGACGGTGCGGCCGCGCAGTACTCCACCCGCACCGAAACAGGCGGGGCGCACCTGCCAGATCGAGCGACGCGCGTTCCCAAAACCGGGTTCGACAAAGCAGGTCACCCGGCTGGGGTTCGACGCCCGCTCCGAAGAGCAGGGCCTGTCGGAAGCCGAGACGGTGGTCTGCGTCGGGCGCGGGATCAAGCGCGGCGAGAACCTGCCGCTGGCGCGACGGCTGGCAAACGGTCTGAACGCCGCGCTGGGAGCGACGCGCGATGTGGTCGATCGCGGCTGGCTCGATTACCCGCACCAGATCGGGCTTTCGGGCAAGACGGTAACGCCGAAGCTCTACGTGAGTATCGGAGTTTCGGGGGCCATTCAGCACCTGGCCGGCATGCAGACGGCCGAGACGATCATCGCGATCGACCAGGACCCGGAGGCGCAGATCTTCAAGGTCGCCGACTTCGGTCTCGTGGGCGATCTGTTCGCCATCGTGCCGACGCTGGTCGAAAAGCTCGAAGCGGCGAACCGCACGTCGAAGGGGGCCTGACATGAACCAGTACAAACCCGTCACTCCGGCGATTATTGCCGAACTGCGCCGCATCGTCGGCGAGGCCAACGTCATTGCCGGCGACCCCGAAAAGCTCGAAGTTTACTCGCACGACGAGATCGCCGAAAAGGAATACGCGCACATGCCCGAGTGCGCGGTGAAACCCGGCTCGGCGGAAGAGATCTGCGCCATCATGAAGCTGGCGAACCGCGAACGTGTGCCGGTCACTCCGCGCGGCGCGGGCAGTGGTCTGTCTGGGGGTGCCGTACCGATTCACGGCGGCATCGTTCTGCTCTGCGACCGCATGAACAAGGTCATCGAGTTCGACCCGGCCAACCTGACAATCACCGTCGAACCGGGTCTGCTCACCAACGAGATCAACGCCATCGTCAAAGACGCCGGGTTGTTCTTCGCCGGGTATCCGATGAGTCTCGAAAGCTGTTACGTCGGCGGCAACGTCGCCGAAAACGCGGGCGGCGGCAAGGCCGTGAAATACGGTGTGACCGGTCGCTACGTGCTCGGGCTCGACGTCGTCACGCCGACCGGCGAACTGCTCCAGCTCGGCGGAAAACTGGTGAAAGACGTCACCGGGTACAACCTGCTCGGCCTGATGATCGGCTCAGAAGGCACGCTTGGCATCTTCACGAAAGTTATTCTGAAGCTGATGCCGCTGCCGAAGGCCGCGGTCGATCTGCTGGTGCCGTTCAAGACCCCCGAGGCCGCCATCGCGGTTGTGCCGAAGATCATGACCTCGACGGGCATCATTCCGACCGCCATCGAGTTCATGGATCGTACCAGTCTGCGCGCCGCGTGCACTTATCTGAATGAGAGTCTCGACATTGGTGAAGCCGGCGCGATGCTGTTGATCACCGTCGACGGCACCGACGTCGCGCAGGTCGAGCGAGAGTCCGAGATGGTCGGCGAGCTGTGCCAGAAGGAAGGCGCGATCGAGGTCTACGTCGCCGACAACCGCACGACCAGCGAGCGGGTCTGGAAGATCCGCCGGAATATCGCCGAAGCCTTCAAGGTGCAGAGCCCGCATCAGAGTCTCGAAGACATCGTCGTGCCCATCGCGGCCATTCCGCAGATGGTCGCCGGCGTGCAGAAACTGTCAGACAAATGGGGCGTCGCGATTCCGTGCTACGGACATGCCGGTGACGGCAACCTGCATGCGACGCCGGTGATGAACCCGAAATGGACCGAACAGGTCTGGCACGAAAAACTGCCCGCGATTCTGAAAGACCTCTTCGAACTGACCGCCGCGCTGGGCGGAACCCTCTCTGGCGAACACGGCATCGGCCACAAACGCAAAGCCTACATGCCGCTGGTCTGCAACCCCGCGACCCTCGAAGCCATGAAGGCCGTGAAACGCGCCTTCGACCCCAACCTGATTCTCAACCCCGGCAAAATCATCGACGCCTGACCAAACATGTCAGCCCGCCCCTCGCAACCGCGCGCGGAGCGGGCTGTCTTTGTTTCATCCTTTCGGTTCTAAGACAACATCCTGGGCATGCTCTGAACATCGACAGGGGCATTTCGTCTTTCTTCGTTTTTCCGTTGGTAAGAGCGAAACTTGTCAGCCGTTCGGCAAGAGGCGATTCGGCCGTGTCGACTTCGCATGAATGCGAAGTCGACACGGTTTCAGCCTCAATCTCGAGACGAGAGAGCACTCCCTGCCGCAATGGCGAATCGTTGAGCGATGCCG
>CAYYIY010000043.1:0-11846 GCA_964472075.1 uncultured bacterium
ATACGCCGAGTGTTTCGGCTACACACCAGTAGGGATCAGCGTTCGGCCTGTCCAGACACCTCACCGAGAATTGCTGTTGCAAGGGGGCCGGCCGTTTGCGGTGAGAAAAAAGTGCCTGGATGAGCCGCCGTCCCGAGTGACCCGGTCACCAGCGTCGGTATTTGCGCAATACCCCGATGACCACGCCGCTGACCGTGACGTGACGGTTCTCGACGATGATCGGTGCCATCGCCGGGTTCGAGGGCTGCAGACGAATGCGGCGGTGTTCGCGATAGAGGCGCTTCATGGTGACGGTTTCGTTGTCGATACAGGCGATGACCATCTCGCCGTTCTCGGCGTGATCGCGTTTTTCGACGATGACCAGATCGCCGTCTTTAATGGCTTCGTCGATCATCGAGTCGCCCTTGACCTCGAGCACGTAGGTTTCCCCGCGTCCGAGCATCCATTCCGGGATGGAGATGACGCCCGGCATGGCATTGTGCTCAATCGGTTGCCCGGCAGCAACCCGCCCCATGAGCGGAACGTCGACCGAGGCAACCCCGCTGAGATCGAGAGAACGCGTCTTCATGGTCAACCCGCGCGACCGCCGCGGCTGAGCGTCGAGATACCCTTTCTCGCGCAACGTCTGCACATACTTGTGTGCGGTCGCCGTTGACGACAGGTTCATGCCCTGGCAGACCTCGGCGATGCTCGGAGCATAGCCGTGTTCGTCGATGAAGCGATGAAGAAAATCGAGAACGTCTTTCTGGCGGGGAGTCAAAGGATCAGGAGTCATGTCACACCTCTGCTCGCAAAGTGTCGGTTACAAGAATCACTTTAGGCGAACAAAAGGCGAATGTCAAGCAAACAAAGAGCGAACTACGCTGTCGCTGATCAGCAGCCCAGGACGAGCCAATGCCGTCATGCGTGCTTTGACAAACCGGCCGCCCATGGCCGCGAACCAGGGTTCACGTGCCTGTGCTCCGCCTTCTTTGTCGGTGTTAAGCGAGACCGCGTCGCGATCTCGCTCAACTCAGCGTTCGACAACGCAACATGCCTGCAGCGCGGGAAACAACGAATCGACTTCATGGAAAAACCGCTCGGCCGGCAGGCACCGCTCAAGCTCGGGAATGGCTCCTTCCAGAAGACCGGGGCGACGGGCCGCCCAGACGGGACGCTCTGCCTGCAGTCCTTTGCGCACCGTGATCAGGCCGCCGCTGCGGGCGTTTCCTTCGATGAACACCACGGCCTGAGCCAACCCCGCGATAATGCGATTGCGAGTCGGAAAATGGCTTGCCACCGGCGGCGTGCCCGGAAAGAACTCGGACAATACACAACCGGCTCGACTGATCTCCGCGAACAGATCCGCGTGCTCGCGCGGGTAGGCGACATCGACTCCGGTCGCGATCACGGCAATCGTCTGCCCTCCCTGTTCGAGACAGGCACGATGTGCCGCGGCATCGATACCGCGCGCTCCGCCGCTGACCACGCAGATCTGCTGAGACGCGGCCCAGGCGGCGATCTGCCGAGTCAGTTCCAGGCCGACCGTGCCGGCTTCGCGCGCACCGACTATGGCGAGAGTCGGGAGACGCAGCGCCGTCAGGCGCCCACGGCAGAACAGCACCGGCGGCGGTTCACCGACCTGCGCCAGACGGTTCGGATACTTCGTATGTCCGAGCCAGAGAACGTGGTGATGAGGCGGCAGCGAGTTGATCCAGGCAATGGCTTTCTCGAGCAAGGTCGCGACCGATCGTTTCACGGTAGCACGCGGCACCGGAAACCCCTCTTTGCGAGCGGCACCAGCCTCGACCGCAGCGAGCGCTGCCGTCGGAGTATGATATCTCTCGACCAGGCGCCGGAACATCGCCGCGCCGACTCCCGGCACGCGCATCAGTCTGACCGCCGCACGCGCCTGCTCGCGGTCAAGGCTTCTCATAACCCCCCGATCTGCCTCATCTGCAGAAACTGCGGCCAGTACCATTGAGCCTGCTTGATCAGGTCGAAAAAGTCGAACGTGTTGATGACATACGTGAGTACAAGTTCGCCTGGCCGTTGGCTCAGTTCCGGGTGGGCTTTCGCGGCATAAGCGAACAGTCGCTTACTGCCCGACGCATCGGGCACCGTGTAAACCGGCTGAGGTTCCGACCAGGGTCCCTGCGGTGCTGCGGCTGTTCGCACGACGATGCGCGGGGACAACCCCGGCTCGGTCTGCACGAGAACCAGGCGGTCACTGCCGACAGGCCGACTGACCGAGAACTCGTCGACCAGACCTTCGCCGACGGTTGCCATGCGAGTGAAATCAGCCGTCCAGGCCGTGCCGTTCCAGAAACGCCAGGCGCCGAAACGATCAACCGCGCCGGCGCGCACCCGAGCCACGATCAGTCGCTTCTGCGACACCCCCGGGCGCAGATCCTCGTCGATACCGTAGATATAGGCATCCTCACCATCGCGCCACACCGCCGAGCCGAAGGTCAACTGACGTTCCGTACCAGTCAGGCACCAGGGAACTCTGCGATAAGAAATGATCCAATCGGCCGGAGAACTGAAAGGGTTGGCAATGCGAGCCAGCCACAGGCCGATCGTCCGAAACCCGAAGACCGAGGCATCGTCCGTCTTATCCATTTGCAGCAGGAAAACAAAGAGTGTACGATCAACCAGCAGACCGTGCAGAGGCCAGAACCAGCCCTTCGCATCGGGGGGAATGAAGAACGAGGCCGGCTTCTCGCTCTCAACGTCTTGCCCGAAGCGTGATTCCTGCCACAGCTTCGGCTTCTGTCGCTGATCGCGAACCGTCTTCCAGAAAAAGCGCGGCTTGCCTGGAACAATCGTGCCGTCGCCCTTCCGCCCCAAGGACTGCAACGCGATGGAATTATTGACCAGCGTCGATTTTACACGAGCTCCGTCATACACCCTTCCGATGAACGTGTCGCCGTAGAGCCAGAGTGTCAGTGACTCGGACAACGGAATCGATGAAGCTCCGTCCGCGCCGGTCCAGCCGGAGGTGCGCGTAAACAGTCGGTTCAGATTCGGCGCCGACTCGACCTGCCAGGTCTCACAGCTGGTGTTACCACGGACCGTTGCCGTCTGACCGGCGAACAGCAAACCGATCACGATTCCAAGAATGAACAGGCGACTATGCCTTGGTTTCATGGAGTTCCCTCACATTGCTGAACGTTGTCTCACGCTAACACGTGCATTCGCAACAGGCAACGAGCGTTCAACCCGGCGGGGCAAACGGGCCGACCCGCGCGTTGATCTTGAACATCTCCATGCCCTTCACGGCAAAAGCGGAACCGAAGCCGCCGCCGATTCCATGCGCGATTCCCATCAGCATCAGGTTCGGCGCGGCCTGAAACATCAACGCCCAGACGACCCCGATCAGATAGCAGATCGTCATGAGAGTGTAAGCGCGCAGATGAAAGACGGCAAAGATGGTTGCCGTGAGCACGGAGGCCAGAAGCGGACTGGACAATCCCTTTCTGAGACGGGTATTGAAGTAACTCAGAAACAGCAGCTCCTGCAGCGTTCCCCAGAGAATGTACGAGCTGATGCGTTTGAATCCGCGTTCGGGAACGAATTCTACCCAGCCCCCGTGCTTCACATAGATGTACCAGTAGCCGGCGACGACGACAAACAGCATGCCGACAAGCAAATACCCGGCGATCAGGCGACCGGCCCGCCCAATGTTGTCCCAGCGCATCAGAAAACCGATGAGCAGATTGTACAACCCCAGAGACAGGCTCAGCCAGACCCAGCCGGGAAGTTCGCGAGAGATGCGCAGACCGCCCATGCGGCGCAACGCCCCCGCAACGATATCCTGCAAGAGGCCGACCGAGTAATAGAAGCAGAGGATCAGCAACAGGTTGCCGAGTACCAGAGTCACGCGCGCCAACCACCGATGCTCCCCCTGTTTCAGGCAGGTAAAGAACCCCGATAGCGAGCCAAGCCCGCGGTCTTCGAGAGAATCGCCGTGCCGGTGCGGTGATACGAAGAGAATGTAGACGGCCGTGAGTCCCAGGAGAATCTGTGCGATCTGCTTTCCCACAGCGTTGAGCGGCAGAAGCCCCCAAATGAGTGCCATCGCCCAGGCAGTCATCCAGAATGCCTCGACGCGACTTGCCCGTGCGACAGGCTGCGCCGACGCATGTGGCGAGAGATAGATGCCGTAGATCAGCAGACACGCCAGAACGGTGAATCCGGCGATCTGCCGCTCGCCACCGACCGGTACCAGCCAGACCAGAACGCCGAGACCAATAAACAGCAACACGAGAAATTCGAGCCAGGCCGAGATCGTTTGTCCGAGAATATCTCTGCTCATTCCAGCATCAGGAAAGCGTATGAGCCGACTACACCGTCGTCAGATACGGGGCCAGCATGGTCCTGAGTGTGTCAAGCGAGTAGGGTTTCTGAATGAACCCGTTGGGGCGCACCTCGTTCAGACGGGCGGTGATCTCCTGTTCGGTGTAGCCGCTCGCCAGCAGAATCGGCAACTGCGGATCCATGCGTCGCAGCTCGATCATTGCTTCCAGGCCGTCCATGCGAGGCATGGTAAGATCGAGAATCAGACAGCGAATCTGCCGCTCAGGCCCCACCGCCATCTGACGACAGGCGCGAAAGACATGCAGTGCTTCTTCGCCGTCAGCCGCGGTCATGACATGCACCCCGAGAAGTTCGAGCAGCTGTGCTCCGATGTTCCTGATGCTCGGTTCATCATCGACCAGCAGAACAGTACCCGAAAGGCGCTGATCGCCGACCGGCACGGCCGCCGCGGTTCGTGCATCATGCTTTTGCTTTTCAGATACGGGAAAGAAGATGCGAAAACTCGTACCTTTCCCCGGCCTGCTCTCGACATTGAGCGCGCCTCGATGTCGGCGGACGATACCGAGCAGCGCCGCTAGTCCGAGTCCGCGGCCATGATGTTTGGTTGAGAAGAATGGATCGAAGATTCGTTTCAACGTCGCGTCGTCCATGCCGCAACCGGTATCGCGAACTTCAAGGCTGACATAGTCACCAGGCACCGACGGCTCACACAGCCACAGCCCCGATGCAGCAATTTTGCCACATTCATGGCACCCGGTCACAATGGTGATAGTGCCGGGAGCGTTGCCGATCGCCTCGGCAGCATTGATCAGCAGATTCATGACGACTTGTTCGATCTGCGTCGGGTCGCCTTCCATGGGCGGAAGAGGTTCTTTCAACTGGTACTCGACGATGATTTTACGAGACACCGATACTTCCAGTAGCGGCGTATGTCGTCGCAGCAGTTCGCTCAGATCGAAGGTGGCAAGCTGCAGAGGGGCTTTTCCGGAATAGGCCAGCAACTGTTTGCACAGACCTGAGGCTCGCTGTAAAGCTGCCAGAGCATCATCAAGGCTCTCCATGACCTCGGGCGACATCGGTTCGAGATGCCGACAGATGTCGATATTGCCGCCGATGACCGTGAGCAGGTTGTTGAAGTCATGGGCAATACCGCCGGCCATGAGTCCCAGGCTTTCGAGTTTCTGAGTCTGTTGCATCTGCAATTCGAGGCGCTGCTTCTCTGCCGCCTCTTCGCGACGCTGCGTGACATCGTTCAGCAGGGCGGCCAGATGATTGTCAGACGGGCGATACAAGGTCACCTCGAACACACGACCGGTCACCGGGTCCTGACGTTCGAAACGGCTGGGGTTACCGACACGCACGACTTCACCCATCTGAAGTAACAGGTCTTCACTGAACTCCGGCCGCAGTTGTCGTATCGTTCGCCCTTTCACCTCGGCCTCGGTGACGCCGAATTGGCGAAGAAAAGCGGGGTTGGCTTCGAGCAGTCTTGCATCGAGCGGTCGGCCGGTTTGATCCCAGATCATTTCCACATGCACGAAACCAAGAACCATGTGTTCAAACAGCAGCCGGAACTTGCGCTCTTCCAGGCGCTGCAGTTCCATCGCCAGTTCGTCTGCCTCGCGGGTGCTGATACGCAAAGCCCGGTTCAAACGCTGATTCTGATGATCGTGCTGTTCATACGCGGAACTGACTTCACGCAGCAGCTGCCGCATGAGTTGAGGGGGAGTGTTCTGTAACAACGCATGCAGAGAATGTGGATTTTCAGCGATTTCTCTCGCCTGAGATGACGAAAGTCCAAGCACGTTCTTCAGTTGCAGGAGCAATAATTCGTGCATGGTGTCACTCACTGATCAGGGTGACCGTCATGGTCTGGTTGTGATGCTCGCACCGCCGCGTCGCTTCCGAGTAGCCGATCTCCCCGTAGGTATGAAAACCTGTCAGACAGACAGAATCAGGAAGATGCTGGGCAACCGCGGCAATCTCCAGCCCGGTGTGCGACATGAGAACCGCCTTGCGACCGGCACAACTGAACAATAGTCCGAGGGCGAAGTCGGCGGGACCATCCAGCCCTTCGAGAGCTTGTACAACCGCAGCCGAAGCTCCGCAGATCAGTTCTTTGTAAGAAGCGTTCATCAGACGAAGATTGCTTCCCTCGGGGACATCGCCGAAAAAGGTCAATGAGCCGGTTTCCTTATCCACAGCCGAGAGCGATCGAATCAAACCCGGACATTTCGGGTCAGTCGAAACCGAAACCGGGTAGACGAGTCCGGAAGCCGGCAGGTGCTCCGCGTCTTCACCGAGGTACCCGGCATAGACGTCGAGCGCTCGCTTGCCATCGAGTTCATAGACGACCGACCCGCTCGACCGGGTGACTTTCCGGTTGCGACCAAAGGGTTCCCAGCCGGTAGCGGAGGCAGTCCGCACCCGGAGAGATGCTCCGTAAAAACCGACCGCGGTCGCCCGTGAGTGTGAAGTGCCGTCGGAATCGACCACCACGGTTTTCTGAAAGCGGGTTCCGTCTCCGGCAAGCCCGCCGCTGATCAGCACCTGTGGCGGCAGGTTCGACAACAGACCGTCAACCAGCCCCTGCGCATGCGTGCGCAGGCCCTCCGTGAACACGAGTACCAGTCGAAGATCATCTGAGCGAAGGTTCTGGGCCAGTTGTCGACCTGATTCATAGTCGTTTCCGGCTCCGACCGGCGCTGTCGTCGCCCGCAGACGACTCTTGTCACAACGAACCCCGGTGATGATGACACGATCGTCAACCGCACCCTTGAGCGAGATTTCGCCGCAGGTCGAGCAACCAGCCAGAATCGCCGACGGGAACGCCTTCCGCAGCTGTGGATGGAAATCGGGTCGCGACAACTCGTCGGTCGGCCCGAACACCAGTACCAGATCAAACGACTCGTTCTCCGCACCGGGAACAGCCTGAGCGGAAAAAGGCGGACGAAGATCCCACTGTTGACACTTCATGTTTGTTGTTGCGGCAGCCCTTACCCCTTTCGGGAACCGGGCCTCTCACCTTCCATGTTTCTCAGAGCACTCACATTATATCATGAAGAATACGGCAGCAAATCGTTGAGCGAGGCCCGGAGAAAAAGCCAACCTGACCAACGCGAGCCAAACGACCGCGAACACCAACCGAAACCGTGGCGAACGCCCGGTATCGATGTTTCACCTGACGAACCGCCGTCAACGCACGCCCCGTGAGCCTTGGCCTTTCGGCGGTTCCGGGGGCAGATGATTCAGGAAGTCCGTAATGATCGGCTTCTCTGCCGAATACGCGCCTTTTTGCAGGTCTTTCAGAATTCGCAGCAATACGGCGCGTTCTTCGGCCTCAGCACGAACGAAACGCTCGCGCACGCACGGAAACACTCGAAAGCCGCAACGTCCCAGGCAACGTTCGGCCTCTTCACGCACGTCAGCGACACCATCGTTCAGGCAGGTGAAAAAGCCGTCGGCGACTTCCGCGGCGACATCCGCCCTGGTGTGAAAGAAGCGATTCACGACGTCCCGCATGATCCAGACCTTTCGTTCGGGCGGCGCCGCGAGCAGCTCGCGGACCAGCGCTCGGACTTCTTCGGCCTGCTGATGCAGAATCTCGAGGAACGGCTCGCGCCGGCCTGACTGCATGCTGTCGGTGAGCAGCGATTTGTACAACTCCTGCGTGAAGGCTCCGCCCCCATAGACGGTGACACGAGTGCGTAACAGTTCGATCGGAACCAGCGTCAGCGGAAACTTTCCAAGACTTTCCAGGTGAATCAGCATGGCCCGCAAATCTTCATACAGCGGTTGCAATGCATACGTCAGCGGTGACGGAAAGTCGTCATAGTCGCCGGCTGCCCCTTCGTATCTGGCCCGATACTCGTCGATGGCGCGCGAACAGAAGGTGATCGCCCGCAAAATGCCGATCAACTGTTCTCCCGATAATTGCTCCGCATGCTGTTTCATCCACTCACGAACCTGGACAATCGCTGCCGCGGCTTCGATTTCGATCGGTGTCGATGTGTAGCCGTTTCCGTACCCGTCAGATCGGTCTTCGACCAGAATCTCTCGGCCTTTCTCAGCCTTCTCAATTGGTTGAGCAGCCTTGAGAAATCGGGTAATCGGTTCAGGCAAGTGTGAGATACTCATGGGTTTATCCTTTGGGTATGCGGTTTTCGACCGTGGGTCTCGGGCAGATGGCGCTGCCTGCAAGTGATCGGTTCCGGCACGAATGCGCTCAAGACTCGCGGGCTGGTCAGCCGCTGCGGTCTCGGGCACGGTGCAACCGACAAGGCCGAGGCAGAAGATCATTGTTGGAAAAGGCGGTGTGCGGCGCAAATGATTTCCTGTGTCAATGAGAACTGGCGAACCGAGAGAACGTGTCCCATGATACGCATTGCCGCCTTTGCGTGCCACCCGTTGTTCCCGTAGTCGGTGATTTTGCGAATCCTTGCGTTTTTCACGATTTCGCACATATTTTGAACTGAGAACTTGTGGTATACTTAGACACGGTGACGGGCCGCGTGCCTGCGTCGGTGTTCTTTGAAAATTCTGGGGGCGACCTGGTTTCGACGGGGAGAGTGAGCAATCTCCTGCCATCCGAGGTTGGTCGAACGGCCTCGTAAAAATTCGACCACAACAACAAACGCCAACGAAAACTTGGCTCTCGCAGCCTAAGCGCCGCGACGGTTCCCGGTAGATTCTGCCAGTAAGATACCGGAGAGCCGCCACTTAAACTGGCTGGGTGTTTCAGGGGGCCACTGGCCTGAACCACCGAGACTTCCCAGACGGATCGGGCAAGTAGAGACCTGCCTGGGGGTTACGAAAGCCTTAAACAACCGAACTCAGGACATGATGGTAGACGGGGCTTGTGATCCTCTTCGGACGCGGGTTCGATTCCCGCCGCCTCCATAGCCCAAATCCTCGTCAGCTTCTTTCGGGAGGCTGACGAGTTTTTGTTTTTCGGTGGGGAACATCTCTTCGTTTTTCGCTCAACCCTGGGTGGGAGGAGACCGTTTCCATGCGGAAGGTGTCAGTTGTTCTGAGAGAGAAGAAACGAAATGTCCTAGCGGCAACATTGTTAGGCGATGATCAAGAAAGGCATGCCAATGAATCGCTCCGAAAAAAAATCTCGTTTTCATCTTGACTTCTTGCGCTGAGGAGCTTATACTCTGATCAGTTAATAAGAAAAATTGAGGGCGACGGGGTCGAATCCCCTCCTCTCTCCGGCCGCGTATAATGGCAAAAATCCGCGCAGGCCCAAGCACACTTGAAGTGTGCCGGGTCGCGCGGCTTTTTGCGTTTCCGCGAATTTAAATTCGCAGTGGGCCTCGGCTTCTGAACGGGCTGAGCGTGTTCTTTGAAAAATCAATCTGTCTGTCGTGTAGCTACGAATTCGTAGCAAAAGTGCTCTTAAGTAAACAACTCAAAGGAGAAATGCAATGACGACTGTTTTCAATCCATACCATGTCAACAACGCCCTGGGTGCCCTCAAGGACGGCACCTACGATGCAACAATCGTACATGTAGGGCTTGATCCCAGCTATGGAAGCAAGGGTCAGCATGCCCTGAAGGTGAAATTTCTGTTTCAAGAAATCAATGCAACCCACACCCAGAACTATGTGGTGAACACGCACCCTCAGTCAGCCTTCACCACTGTCACAAAAATTCTTTTGGTGACCGACGACATGAATCGTGAGCTCGACTATGGCTCGGCAGTGGGTCAGAAGGTGGAAGTCGAGGTCAAGACAGATGGAAAATACCGCAATGTTATTGTGAAAAAGCTGCTGCCGAAGCACATCACAGAGGCACGTCCTAAAAAAATAGGCGATCCGGATCCGAAGCCCGAAGACGAAGTTGCTGTCGCAGAACAGTTGCACGAAGATATCGGTCGGGATCAGATCAAAAAAGCCAATTCAATCGCTTCAGGGAAAGAGTTGCTGAAAAATAAAAAGGTGGGCAAATCCTTGACGTTGATCAAGAAGGTGAGCATCGACGATGGACAATAAACCAGCAAACTCTCTCTGCAAGGTGCTGCGCAAGGTTTTCACAGCGGTTTTCGCATCGGTAGCAAGCTTCTTCCTACGACCACCGCCACCTCGGAAGTTCCTTGTTAACAACTTCCTCGCGTATGTGCCGTTGGCTTTGCTTTCGGCACCTGGTGGAACCGGGAAGGGGTGGTTCGTTTTGGAGCTTGCCTTGTCGATTGCGACTGGCCTCCCATTGCTGGGAAAGAAAGACTTCGCGATTCCGAATCCCGGGAAGGTCGTAATCGTAAACTCCGAAGACGATCGCGATGAATACCACCGTCGCCTTGTGGTTTGCTTCGAGGAAAGAACCAAGAACATGACCGATGAAGAGAAGGAGGTGATCAAGGCAAAGATCATCGAAAATCTGTACATTGTGGACATTGTTGGGAAAGTCGATTTCTCGTTGGCTCCAGATGCTAATCGGGAACGTGAAGATGCTTTGGTCAGACTTTGTGAAGAACTCTCTGACGTTCGATTTCTAGTCTTGGACCCGGTCAATACAATGTGCAACGATGATCTGTGCCGCAATGATAGGGTTGCAATCTTCTTGAAAAAGATTCGTCGAATATGCAAGAAAACCGGTGCTATGACGATGCTGGTGACCCATGCGAACAAGACGGCACAAAGATCTTCTGGCGATGCTGGATCGGATGCATCGAGTGTTTTGGGAGCGGTAACCTTCGTGAACTTGGCTCGCACAGTTGTCACGATGAAAACCTTAACACCCGATGAGGCGTCGGCTCTCCACTTGTCTGGCAATCCTGAAAATTTCGTGAAGGTTCGTTTGGCAAAAGCGAATTACCTCCCGCCGGACAAACGTGAATTCTTTGCTGGTCGTGGGGAACGTGGGGCACTGAAGCTGATTGAAGTCGAAAGTGCTGAACAAGAACTGGTTAATGCTCTGGGGAAGCTTGTGTCCGAGAACCCCGGTCTAGGCAAAATGGAGTTGATCGATCGATTTCGGCAACAGGAGAATCTCTCAAGAGCGAATGCTCTGGAGATTTTGACTGCGGCAGAAGTGAAGAAGTTGGTGGTTTCTGTTCGGGAGAAAACAAATAATCGCGTGTCCTACCACTTAAACCCTGAAGCCGTGGTTCGAAAAGCGTCTGAAGGGGTTGATGATGGCAAGGCAGATGAGTCTTTAATGGACGAAGATGGTGAACAAGAATTGGAAATGGAGAAATGTGAAATGGAAGAAAAAGAGTTGGTGGAGAGTGCAGTTGAAGCAGATGAGGACGACGGAATCTACTACTTAGTCGAAAAAGAGTATGACCCGGAAGATGCGTATGATGACGATTTCGAACTTGAGTCAGAAGAGTGCTCCGAAGACGAAGACGAATCGGAAGTCGACCAGGGCGAAAGCGACCATGAAGACGACGAAGATGTCGAAGACGAATCGGAAGTCGGCCAGGGCGAAGGCGACCATGAAGACGACGAAGATGTCGAAGACGAATCGGAAGTCGGCCAGGGCGAAGGCGACCATGAAGACGACGAAGATGTCGAAGACGAATCGGAAGTCGGCCAGGGCGA
>CAYYIY010000043.1:11946-35647 GCA_964472075.1 uncultured bacterium
CCAGGGCGAAAGCGACCATGAAGACGACGAAGATGTCGAAGACGAATCGGAAGTCGGCCAGGGCGAAAGCGACCATGAAGACGACGAAGATGTCGAAGACGAATCGGAAGTCGGCCAGGGCGAAAGCGACCATGAAGACGACGAAGATGTCGAAGACGAATCGGAAGTCGGCCAGGGCGAAAGCGACCATGAAGACGACGAAGATGTCGAAGACGAATCGGAAGTCGGCCAGGGCGAAGGCGACGATGAAGACGACGACTAGGGTATGGCCAATGTTCTGGTGGTTTCAGAAGGATCAGTATCAAGAATTGTGACTGATTCTGATGAAAGTGCTACCAATCACAATGATGATTCGAATTCGAATGCAGTTTGAATGACATCGTGCTGACTGGCATCGATATTGGGCGGAAGCCGAGATGCAAATTAGGTATTCATTTTATAAAGCCGGTCAGCGTTTCCTATCTTGGAGGGAAATGCTGACATGGAAAACTCGGAAATCGTTAGAATTGATCGAAAAGATCTTTATAACAAGCAATATGAGATTGTTTCTGTGAGAGATATAGAAGAGAATGATTCTGACTATAACGATAGTGCCATTAAGGCGATTATCGAGCTGATAAGTAAGCTATAAAATCAATAAAAAACCCTGACTCCTCCCGACGAAAGAAGGGAGGAGTCATTCCAAAATCACCGGGAAACGAGACCGAAACAAACGTGAAATGCGGTCAGATATTATATCTATGATCACAGTATCAATGTGGAAATCATCTGAAAGGAGGTCCAATGAATAAAGTTGGAGTCGGCTATGTTCGTGTGAGTTCAACAAATCAGAGCGAAGAAAGTCTGGATGCTCAGGAGCGCCTGATCACTGAATGCGCCAAGAAGGAAGGAATCATTCTCAAAAAGTTCTATCGCGACTATGCGAAGTCAGGCTGCACATCAGCGAAAAGAACTGAGTTTCTGCAAATGATCGAAGATGCGAAAAGTGGTGCATTTCAGTATATTCTGGTTCACAAGCTTGATAGATTCAGCAGAAATCGATACGAAAGCCTGCACTATAAATACCAGTTGAAGAAGTATAAAGTCAGCGTCATGAGTGTTTTGGAAAAGCTAGATTCATCGCCAGAATCAATCATCCTTGAATCGGTACTTGAAGCTATCAATGAGTTTTATTCGCGCAACCTTGCACGTGAGGTGCTTAAAGGCTTTACGCAACGCGCATTGGAAGCGAAACATCTGGGGGGAAAGCCTCCGCTTGGGTTTGCTGTTGATCGAGAGACGATGAAGTATGTCGTGAATGAAGAAGAGGCTGTTGTGGTGCGAAAAATCTTTGCGATGTATCAGGATGGTTGCGGCTACGGGAAGATCATCGCCTACCTCAATTCACAAGGCCACAGAACTCGATGGAAGAAACTGTATGGAAAGACAGCCATATATCAAATTCTGCGGAACGAAAAATACCGAGGCGTGTACAATTTCAATCGAGCGCCAAGCAAGGATGCATTGGGAAAACGAACAGTACAAAAGACCCCTGAAGACATCATTCGGATTCCGGATGGGTTGCCTCGCATCATCTCTGATGAAGATTTCCTGAAGGTCCAGGAAAAACTCGCGGCGGAAAGGAAGAGACCAGGGGCATACAAGGCAAAAAGCGTTTTCCTGTTGTCTGGTTTGGTGAAATGTGGGTGTTGCCAGAGTACGTATCAGGCAAACTCAAGATTGTCGGGTCGAAACAGGAAACGGTATTTCACCTATCGCTGCAGTCTCCGTGCGAAGGACAGAACAGCATGCGACAACAAAGAGGTGAATCGAGACTATCTTGACGACTTCATTCTGAGCGAGCTGAAGAGAGTTGTGTTCTCAGAACGTCGGATTCCTGCCCTGGTTCGACGGCTGAACGAGTTTCAGGCGAAGCTCAGAGAAACGAACACACAGGAATCGGTCGAGGTGAAGCGTGAAATCACGAAGATCGACGCTCAGATTCAGAACATACTTGATGCTGTTGCCAACGGAATGAATCATGCGACACTCAAAGAGAGACTGAGTTGTCTTGAAGAAGAGAAGATCGGACTCGAAATGCGTGTCAAAGAAATCGAGTTTGTCCAGAGTAGACCATACATCGATGAAGAAACTCTGAAGGCAGTTTTGCACAGGTATGGCAACTTCATTGAAACAAGACAGATTCCTGAATGCAAGAAGTTCGTCAGAGAATTCGTTGACCAGGTGGTCATACACAAAGACCACGTTGATGTGAAATTGAAAGTGAACATCGGAAAGCATGGAAGCTCTGAATCGATCATGATTCCAAACATCAGAAATGAGGACTTCATCACAAAATATCGACACAATGTTGCTGCCATTGAGGAAGCAAGACCTGCTTGATGCATGAAATTGCCCTGGCACTGTCCAGGGCTTTTTTTTTGGTTCTCCGGTTTTCCGTCGGGCGAACGGAAAACCAGAGAACCATGTTTGTGTTAGGTATGCGGGTTTTCTTTCAATAGATCATTGGAAAACCAGATCAGAAAAGGTTATCCGGTTTCCTCATATATATATGATCGGAAATTGGAAAACCGGATTTCCTTGGCTCAGGGTTTTCCGCTTCCCGAAGAAGCGGGAAAACCCAAAGCCAAGGAAAATTTGGCAGTGAGGTCGGTTTGGGTCATAGAAATGCATCTGACATCGTATAGCAGGAGATAGGTGCCATGTGGACATTGGATCAGAAAATGAAAAACAACGCCGTAAAAGGCGTAAAATGACGCGAAATCGGGGTGTTTTTTTTCGAGAACACAAACTATTGCCCCTCTCTGCGCCAAAAAACGGTGTGGGAGGGGGTCGAGGGTCCGGAACACATTCTCGTGTCACCTTGGGCCGTTTCTGGCAAAACGTGAAGTAAAAAAAGAGAAGGAAAATTCCCTCTCTTCTCTTTCTTCTACATCAAGAATCGCTATCCCATGACGTGATTGCAGAGGCGATTTGGATGATGTCGAATATGAAGTGAAACATTCTTCGCTCCTTTGTCCTACTTGAGACGCTTCGCGAGGGTAGTGGTCAAGAGCACTCCCTTGGCAACGAATTCCAGAATCGGAATCGGGATCATTTGCTACTCCTTTCTATTGATCAGATGGTCACTGGGTAACGAACCACAATGGAGACAGATGCGGCTTCAGTCTGAATGGCCACACCGGAAAGGTCGTCAATGGCAGAAACATAAGAACTCCTTGTCGATTTGTTGATATGTGAACTGGAAACGACCCTCTTCTATGTGAGCCATTTGCATGGATCATCAAGGCGAAAGGCAGTTTTCCAGAGCGAGAAATGAGGAATGATGGAAGTCATGAGCTGACGGTGGGAAAGAGTTTGTTTGTCGAGAGGGGAAAGCTGAGTCAGCCTTCGTACGAACCACAAGGCATCAATACTCGTGAGAAAAGAGCATCGTGGAATACTCACCGTCATCAATCACGAAAATCTTGCCGGAGATTGGCGCAGGAGATTCGATATCATGAACCATGCGGTAGGGAGGTTGTTCTTGATGATGCCTAACCTGCTGCATCACTTTCCCGGACTTCGCAACTATGGAAAGATCAAATACCTGGAGATAGTCAACCTGGACTTTTCCTGTTCGTATGAGTTGATCGATGAGGTTCCACAAAAGAAGCTGAAGGACTGGATCAACCGAACACTTGATTCCAGCCGTCATGAAGCGTTTCCCTGAAAACGGGGGCATATTCACAGCCACCTGGCCAGATAGGCTTCTGCTTCCGGATACCTGTCCATGATTTCCTTCGGGATGAAGAAGGTTGGCATGAACTCGTTGTTGCACAGGACCAGAATCTGATACAGGACATCACCATCGACAGTCCTTACGACAACCTCTTCGGGAACGGTGACAAAAAGACTCTCAGACAGAAATCCCGATTGCAGGTTGTGAAGATCATCTCCTGGATCGATCATGATGATCGGTCCATGTTCTGACAGGGTGAAGTTTTCCTGCTGGCTCCCGAGAGCCTTTTCTAGGGCTTCAAAGTGTTGTAGCAGCAGGGGGAAATACCGACAGCAACACGGATTCCGGTCGGACATGGATTGAATGAGATCTTTGCGGGTGAAAAACGTCTTCACTCCATTCTCCTGAAATGAAATTGTCTCGCCAGATCAAGGAATGATCGTGGCGAGACAATGAAATAATATCTGTTTGAGTGACTAGTTTGTTTCGGGAGCGGAAGAATCTCGCCTAGCTTGATGCCTATTGCCAGATCCCTGAAGTCCGGACCATCTAGCGCAGATGGAAAAGGCTAAGTCAAAAACTTGAAAAGTTCTCCCGGGTAGACTTCCAGGGCATTGGCGAGCCTCAAAATGTTCAAGAGTGAGATATTTCGCTCTCCTCTTTCGGTACTGGCAACGTATGTGCGATCAAGATCAGCTTTTCCAGCAAGCGTTTCTTGTGACCAACCCTTCTGCACGCGAAGGTATCGCAAACGCTTTCCAAAGAGAACCTGATACTCGTTGATGTTTCTCTCTCCCCGCAGTGAAGTCCTGGGAGGATGGTAGAGTCACACAAGCGTAACGTCTAGCGACGATGAGTATCAATGAAATGGCCTATAAATACAAAAAGTTTAGCAAAAACGGTCGACTTTAGGTATACTTTTGGCAAAGAGGGCGAAGAGCGCTCTCAGTGGGGTTCACAGACCACTATCACACGCTTGGAGGACAGAATGGAACGGGAGAAAGAAAAGCTATTCACAGAAACAGGGGTATCGCTTGGCTACTTTTCGGCGGAAGATGTTCGGAAGGCAGAGGACGCGCAAAAAGTAGATCAAGCTATTGGACAGCAGAAGCCAATTGCGAACTACCTATTTGAACAGGGGAAGGTGAACAAAGAGCAAATTGCCCAGATTCTGGTGAAGTTAGACGGAAATGTCGCCGAAATCAATAATCATAAGCTTATCGCTGCTATTCCGGTAAGAATGTACTGGCGATTATATTCCGTGCTTTGCACGAAAAACCGGATGATAATCAAGGAAGTGTGGGCTCCAGGGTTGTTTAGTAAACTGTTTTACATTTCGACTATCCTCTCACTGCTGCTTACTGCTGGCCTGGCAGTCATATTCATAATTGCGCCTTTCCTGTATTACATAAAGTACCTCAAGGACATTTGTAGAGCAAAAACGAGCGAGTTTCGACAGGCGGGTGTGTTTCGTGACGAAGTTAAACCCGTCATTGATTTTGAGTGTCAAGTAGGTGACATTCAATCATTCACTATTGCTTCGGGTTCAGTTGTGAAAATGAAAGTCAAATCTGAGGAAAAGGTTCTGTCTTTTTTTGACTCTGATGCGGTAACCGAATTGTGCAAAGTGTATCCACAAATCGTTGTGAACAAGTGAATACGCCGGAAAATGGAGGCTGATTTGTGAGTAATTTTTTTGTGGTGATAGGGGCATTTTTGGCAATGGGTGCTTTTGCCGGATTGATTTCACCGAAGACTTTTCGCTTTGAATCTCGCTTGAAGTGCTTCATAACGCTGTATCTACTGTCATCGATATGTTTGGGAATCGGGATGAAGCTGGAGACACCTGAACAAAAACAGGAAAGACAAAAGTCGATGGAAGAGCGAGAAAGGAAAAGGGAAATCGAGCGCAAGCAAGCTGCCGAGGAAGCATATCAGAGCAAGAGGAAAGCTGATGCAGCACGTGAGAAGGAACGATTGGAGACAGAACGGAAGCAGAAGGAAGAAGAAGAGAAAAAGAAACCTGTGTATCTCACCGGATTCGTGTGTCAGAAACTGAAGAAAGATTTTCTGGATTCTCTTGATGATGTCTGGAACGAAAACCCGAAAACCGCGTATGAAATCGCTCCACTTGTCAACGATCCGTTTTTGGGGGAACGTCCATCTGATGATGGGCATTCGATACTGTTCACGACGAAGACCGAGTTCAGAAACCGTGGCAAATTCGTGTTGAAAGTGAAGAAAGTGGGAACCCAAGAAATTGAACTGAAAAAGAGTGCTGGAGGATTCACTCAAATTTGGGATGTGTACGAAGAAGTAGAGTAAGAGGTTCGACAATTCAGCTAATAAGGCAGTGTCTCGCTTCTAGACAACAGACAGCATCATGGTTGATCTCTGAGTCTTCAATCGAACTGCAGGAGGTAATTCTCGTGGGAACCGTCATCGGAAGTATTGTGGCCTTGGTCCAAACTGCTTATGCCATCTGTGTTCTTTTGCCCCTTGGTCTGTTCTTCATCATGATCAAGTCATTCTTGAAAATAGCATTTTTTGGGAAAAAAGGTTCTGAAGTTGGTGACGACTTCAATCAGTTCTGGCAAAGCTTCGTCGAAGGGCTACAGCGGGTTTGGAAGCAAGCCCTCAGTTAACTCGAAGAAATCCGTTTGCAGTGGAATCGTGATAGTGCTAGGTTACCTAGGAGGAACATTTGTTGGACGTGGATTCGGTTCAATTCGGACCGCCTCCATTGGCATTCCAGCCCTTCGCTGTGTCGAAGGGCTTTTTTGTCAGGTGGCACATGAGAAAGATAAGAAAACAAATTCTTATCGACAATCAGAATTGAGCGGTTGGCGTTCTGATCAGGTATCAGGATTGGCTGCGCTCGAGCAGGAGTTACAGTTAGGTCACGACGATTCCGCCAATCCGGCGAAATTGGCAGGAACCTTGAAGCTCTCCAAGGATCCGCTGAAGTTTCAGAAAATACCGCGGGGAGAGTGGGGATCAAGTTCTGCTGGACATAAACGTTGTGTTGTATCTGCTGGGCGGTCGAATGGCAGAACCACTCCCTCCTGGCGAGCAGTTTCTTTGCAAGCGCTAAAAAGGGTTGTTTAGACGCTTACGAAGGGCCACAAGGAAAAACATGCAAGAAAGATGGCAGCCTGATGCTGGAAACCGTCCAACGCCGGACTTCGAGAAAGCGCAGTGGCTATGCCGGCCGCTCGTCGGGGGAAGTCTGGAATTGCCGGGTCAGGTCGTTGTTTGGCACGAGTCCGGTTTCGTCAGCGCTGAATTCGGGACGTAATCGGCCCAGGAAGAACATTTCCAGTTCGCCCTTGCCCTTCGCCGTGATCTTTCCACGCGGGATCACCTGAAAATACGGTTCGATGAGTCGGACCGTGCTTGCGGAAATATTGATGCGGCCGGGCTCGTCAGCAGACTCCATACGGCTGGCGATATTCACCGTGTCGTCCCAGATGTCGTAGCAAAACTTCTTTTTTCCGACGACTCCTGCCACCACCGGTCCGGTATGAATCCCCACGCGCAATCGACAGAAGTTCCGGCCCTCCTGTTCCTTGCGGGTTCGCAGTTGCTCGAAGGCTCGAAGCATGTCCAGGGCGGCCAGACACACGCGCAACGCGTGCGTGGAACTCGGCTGCGGAACCCCGCCTGCGCACATGTACGAGTCGCCGATGGTCTTGATCTTCTCCAGTCCATACTTTCTGACGATTTCATCGAAACAGGCAAAGCAGGCGTCGAGATCTTCGACGATCTCGTTCGGGGAAAGCTGCCCCGCCAGATTGGTGAATCCGACCAGGTCGGTAAACAGCACCGTCACCTGGTCGATCCGGACCGGGTTGACCTTCCCTCGAGCTTTCAATTCGTCGGAGATGGACACGGGCAGAATGTTGTTGATGAGTCGGACATTTTCTTCGAGCGTTTTCTTCAGAAGCTGCTCATAGAAACGGTAGACATTCATCTGATAGAACTTGCTCTGTTCAAAGATCAATTGATAGGGAGTCTCGTCGGACGGCTGATCCTCTTTCCGCGAACCGACCCCGGTTTCATCGCGTAACAAGCAGCGCAGCAGCTCCCGCATGTTGTTTTCCACGTCGATGAGGAAGCTGACGGAAAAGCCGTACTTTTGATAGTCAAACCTGGAAAACACCTCCCAGATGGTGGTCTCCAGCCTTTTTCGATGCGATGTGTCGCCCCATTTGAGATCCTGCAGGCGCGCCATGAAAATGCGATTATAGGCTTCGAACACATGATTTTGGTAGGCCACGACCCCTCCCATCTCACACCATCGATCAAACAGATTGAACGGAGCGGGTGGTTCGTCGCGCAGGCCGGGAAACGTCTCGATCAACTCAGCGAGCACCTCTTCGATGATCTGTCGCGAAGGAATGCCGTCAAACGAACATTTCTCAATGATCGGCTTGGCAAGTTCATCTCGCAGATGTCGCAGAAAGTACCGCGCGATGAGTGCCACAATGGCGGATCTGTCCAAGGTTTTCTCCTTTCAAATCGAGAACCGGCCTCGTTGATGTTACCATGTCCGAGTTTCTGCATGCACCCGGCCCCGGATGTGGATTTCCGCTCGAGAGTTCGGTGGAGTCCCTTGCTGCGGCGCGGAAAGAGCTTCTGTTCCACTTTGCCAAGAAAGATAACTGGGACTTTGTCCGGTTGTTCCTTTCGCACGATCGGCTAACTCTCCTCAAGGATCCCCTGATCTGGCTTCGCGACCTGCTCGGGGCCCATGATCGCGGTTCCAAAGCTATTGTCGGCGGCTTTGTCGGCAAGGGCAAACGGCTTTCGCTCGCTATGAAACGCCTCATGGGCGACGTAATCACCCGACTGTCACACCCTCATGAGGATGTGTTGGGTACGAGCCGCAGAAAGGATATCTTCGCGGTCGATCAACGTTTTGTGGCCATCAGTTTCATCGCTCGTCGACTGAGGGTTGATGCGCTTGCGGGGATAGTGAAGTCACCTGCACACTACCCATCAATCAAGTGGTGCGCAAAACAGCGCTGCGATGTCCTGATGGGCAATTGATACGAAAAGAGTTGATCGCCTTTCCGCAGGCGAACCTTAGACAGAAAAGGACTGTGACCGCCTATGCGTTGCCTGTCGGGCAGCAGATCAGGGAAGATCGCCGAGAATGAGACTGCCTTCCTTGAGTTCTTTGACGACGCGAGCGTGATTCTCGACGGAGACGGCGAGACAGCCCCAGCTGCGACCGGGTTTGACATTGGAGTCATGCACGTAGTCGGCCTGGTGAATCACGATGGCTCGAGGGCGCACATTGGAGTTCGTCGCGGAAAGCCCGTCGAGTCTGCACCGGGCATCGCCGGCCTCGCCCTTGTACTCTTCGGCGGTCAGATAGAACCCCAGCGAACTCATCTTCGACTGGGGAATGTTGCTGAACTTTGTGGCGAAGCCCGTGTTATCAGGGTCTGAACCCGTTCCGTGAGCGACACGAATTGACACCACTTTTCCGGTTTCCATGTCAATGATGTGAAACCGAACCTTTCGCGATTCAGCACTGAAATCGACAACGGAAAGGCGGCTGGGATTGGGGATGAGCCGCTTGTTCACATCATAGTACAAGAGAGCGCGCTCGCGCAGCGACTTTGGAATAACCCGGCCGGGATCGACATTCTGATACCGAGCCAGGATCTCCGCTTTCTCAGTATCGGAGAGAACCGGCTCTTGAAGACGTGACAGCAAAAAAGCACGCTCAGGGGTCAGCGGGGGAACAACCTGCGTGGTTTCCGTCGTCGGATCGTCGGGGAGCGAGTATTCGGGCCGTCCGGGGTCTGGTTCGACTGTGTCGAGGGCTTCAATACATGCCGGCTCGGAATTCGACTTCGCGTGAGTCGTGTTTTCACGCACGGACTCGATCCAGGCGGCTTCTTCCCGGGCGACCTGCGCAGGATCTCCCTGTGCGGGAATCGACACTCCCAAAGCCAGTCCACATAAGGCGGCGGCGATCATCCAACCCCGAAAGCAGGGGAAACTTCGAACGACACGAAACCATGAGGACTTGAATTGCATACTCCTTACTCCATCCTCAAAATGCTGCTTCAAACAAGGTAGCGAAACCCAGGTTGGGAAGTCAAATCCACTTCAATATGCACAGCAACTCGATCTTCGTTTACACCAACCCGGACTTTTTCAGTTCGTCGCGGAGAATGGCATACTCGACTTTGGAGCGATGGCGAGGATCCATCGGGATGTCGGGGTGGAAGATCACCTGATCGACCGGAATCTGATTCTTGTTCATGACCCGGCGAATCTCGGTCTCACGCTCGGCGCAGAGTTTCGCGTTCTTGATGTCGGCGTTGTCTTTCGGGGCAATGACACAGACCGTCTTCTCACCCAGCTTCGGGTCGGGAACGCCGAGATACGCGGCCAGACGGGTGTAGGGCTGGCGCTTCAGCACGATTTCGGCCTGTACGGGGAACAGATACCTGCCCTCGCGCTCGATGACGTTGTGAATGCGGCCGACGATCCAGACGTTCCCTTTCTCATCGAGGCGTCCGAGATCTCCGGTGCGGTGCCACACGATGTCGTTGTGGTCGCGGATCTTCGAGGTCTTGAACGCGCCGGGGTTATTGTAATACGCGCGACAGACATGCTCGCCCGCGACCAGCAGTTCGCCGACCCCTCCGCGCGGAACTTCGAGTTCAGCCCACTGACCATCTGACGCGATTTCGATGGGGCCGCGCACGATCTTGATGAACTTGTACTGCAGGCCGTCGGCAAAGTGTCCGACGTTGACTCCGGCATCGACCAGCTCGGGGTCGTCTTCGGTAACACTGCGCTGAGCCAACATCTCGGTGCCGGTGATGTGAGCCATTGGTTCGGCTTCGGTTGAGCCGAACATGACGACCAATTCGGCATTGGGCGCGATCTTCTTGAACTCGGCCACCACATCGCGCGACACGGCAGCGCCACCGGCGGCGACACGACGCAACTCACCCAGCGTCTCGCCCTTCTCGAGGCAATATTTGTTAAGTCCGTTGAGCAACGACGGGTTCAGGGTGAGCGTCGTGATTTTTTCTCCCTTGATCTGCGTGAAGAGCACGTATGGATCATTGTCTGCAGGTTCCGCCACGTTGATGGCCGGCAGAACCGTAGGCACGCCCGCCGCGAGATTGTTCAGCGAAAAGATAGGAAAGACCGGAAGATCAAGGTCGTCTTCCTTGTACGGAAGGAATGCGTCGATTGCATAATGCTGAGCGGCCAAAAAACGATGCGTCCGATCGGCCCCTTTCGGCGTTCCGGAAGAGCCGGTAGTGAACGTAATCAGCGCCGTGTGTTCCTGGGTAACCGCAACCGGCTCAGCTCTCTCTTTCGTTTCGAGAAGGTCTTCGAAACGAGCTGTCCAGGTCTTCGTGCATGGTCCCATGTTGATCTTGATCGGAATGGCTTCAAGAGCGGGCTGTCCGTTTCCCATCGCGAAGCCGCGCTCGCCCGACAACCAGACCTTGGGTTTGCAGAGCTCGGCCACGTAGCCGAGCTGATCGGCTCGGGCGAACGAGTCGAGGAAAATGCAGGTAGCGCCCAGCATCTGAAAGGCGAACATCCCGGCATAGAGCCACGGAATCATCGGTACGTAGACAAGAGCCATGTCGCCTTTCTTGATACCAAGCTTCTGATAGCCGGCGGCAACATGTACAACCATGTCGTGTATGTTCTTATACGTGAATGTGTCGTGGGTCAGCGTGCGGGCAAACGGATTGTAGTCAAACCACAGCTTGTTCTTTGTGTTGACCCATTTCATGCAGGTTCGTTCGGGGTGCTTCTCGACGTGTTCCTGCAGAAAACAGAAGCAGTTGTTACGCACACTTTCCTTGCCGATGTCGTAGCCAATCTTTGGAAGCGCCATGGTCGACTCCTTATTGTTGCATCACATCTGCCTGTGCCTGCGGGCCATCAAGGGCAGGAATGAACTTGCTTGAGTGCAGGATACCAAAACTTCACAGTCACCGCCAATGTTTGCGTGCCGGATATCGCCGTCATCAGATGTCGAGCAGAAAAAACGAACCCCACCAAGCTTCGCGACGAACACCTGCTCGAAGAGTACAAGTTGTGCCAGTCCCTTGTCGACAGTTTGCGACAAATGACGTCAAGTTCGAATCAAGGGCGATGCACCGAGCAGGTAACGATGAAGGTGTCTCCCTCACGACGAATCTGGTATATGCCGCCATGGGAACACGCATGCTGAGGTTGCAGGTATCCTTCCGCGAGCAGTTGTACCAGATCGGGGCAGAATTCCGGATCGCCGGCCGATACATGATCCATGCAGTACAGGCGACAAGCGTTGGCAACTGACTGTCGAGCCGCTGCGCAGCCTCCGTCCATAAGGGCGTCGTAGACCCCGGCCACCGCGGGTTTCGCGGCGGCAGAGGCGGCGGCGATCAGCGCCGGAACAACCGGCAGCAGGCTGATCAGCGCAATGGGGGAAGACAACGCGGCAAAAGCGACCCGCAACGGTATGCAGAGTCGCACGACCCGGTATGAACAGGAGACGGTGATCTGCTGCAGCACATGCCTGAGCAGTCTCAACACCGGCATGGCGGCCGACAGAGGCATAGTGAAGAACGCGAACACCGGTGACGCGGCATTCTGCGGCCCCGGTTCGAGCCGCTCGGGGGAAAGGTGATCGGCCCACGTCTGGCGCAAGGTCTCGAGCCGCTCGCGCAGCTTCTCGGCCACGAGAACGTCACCCTGTTCAATCTCAACGATCAGATCATCGTGGTCATCGAGATAGAGACAGGCATGTTGCCCGGACTCGTTCAACGTCTGCGCGAGACTCGCATCCGACCCGGCAATGGTGCGATTCACCCACTCGCTGATCACCTGCCACCAGGCTCCACCCCGGCGTGCAAAGGCGAACAGCGGCTTTCGCGAATACATCAGTTCGAAATCGGGCGGCAGGCGGGGAACCTCAAGTGTCGGTTCGCTCGGCAGGTCGTCTGAAACGATGATCAGCGTGCCGTCTGCGCCAATGTATCCGCTGAAATCCTTCAAATGCCCGAAACGCAGCCGTTTCCGTCCATCCTGCTCTTCCACGCGAATCTCACACGAGGGGTGTGCGGTCAGATCCGTCATCAACTTCTGCGAGTCCCAGTCACCCGAAAGCCGCAACTGCATTTGTCGCTTGTTTGGGACACCCAGTTCCGCAGTCGGGCCCAGGAACAGCCGCACTTCGCGAAGCCCGGACAGTTCCGGCGAAACGGTCTTGGCACTGATCCAGGCGATGACCATGGCATGAAGACGTTGAGGGGTGATGATACCGGGAAGCAGGCCGGCAATCGCTTCCAGCAGCGGCACCAGCTCCAGGCGAAGCGCAAATCGTGCCGTTGTCTCGGCCTCAGAACCGGCTGCCGTATTCTCTGTATCGTCGTGAGTTGCCATACCGTTCTCCCGGGAATCGTCCAGACACGGGACATTCGTTCAATAACCCGTGCCATGCAATCTCAGATCTGTTCAAGCTACAAAGTAACACATCCGCACTACGGATCACAGATCAATCGATCTCGTCCGCAGAGGCTTCCCGAATCCGCTCACAAAGACTCGCAATCTCACGCATGTTCAATAGCCCGTTTTTCTGATCCGACTACGGTAACAAATGGTGCGGCAGACCGGTCGCCACGGGATAGCCGAGAAAGGTGAAGCATTTCGACCGAATCTTTCGTAGAATAAGGGAAAAGATTGCAGTTCAAGGGAGTCTGTCAAACGGTGGAACAGAAGCGGATCATCATCAAAAATCCCCAGATCTATTCGGGATTCTGCCACATCGGCAGCTGTATGACCTTTGTCTGGATCACCGGCGAGGCCGGTCAGCACCAGTTCATCTTTCAGGATCTGGCATGCTCGGACTCTCTCGAAACGCTGAGCCTGAAGAAAGACCTCTATCTCTGCGCCGGTACCGGCGAGGAGTACATCATTCAGGATTTTCGACTGGACGAAGTCACCAACATGAGGGAGATTCGCGGCTGGGCAACGGACATCGCGCATCTCAACCGCACGTTCGTCGAGGCCAAGGCCGAACTGCCTGACCAGAAGGGAATGCTTTCACCCAAGACGCACCAGAAGGCAATTCGTACCATGTCTTCGATGGTGAATGCCGTGCGCAGTGATGCCCGCATTCAGATGCGCGAGGCCCAGGAAGCAGCCGGCCAGCTTCTTGGCGAGATTTCTCATACGCCTGACGCCATCATCAATCTGATGGCGACCCGTTCGTTCGATGATTACACCTACGCTCATTCGATTAACGTCGCCACCCTGGCTCTGATGATCGGCCACGGCATGAGAATGTCACCATCAGAACTGAAGGTTCTGGGCATGGCCGCTCTGCTTCATGATGTCGGGCTGCTCAAACTGCCTCTCGAAATTCTCAACAAAGAGGCCAAGTTGACGGATGACGAATTCGAGCAGGTCAGACAGCACCCCCAACTCGGTTACGATCTGGTGGCTCCCGCCGTTGATCTTGATCCGCGCATCAAGCAGACAGTATTGCACCATCACGAGAAGTTTCAGGGAGGCGGATACCCGAAAGGGTTGAAAGGGCACTCGATTCCGTTTTTCGCCCGCATCGTCGCCATCGCCGACGTGTACGATGCTCTCACCAGTCCGCGTCCGTTCCGGCCACAGATCACGCCGTACGACGCCATCCGCATTCTGCTGAGCAATACGGAAAATCAATTCGATCCGGAGATTCTTGCGGTGTTCGTCCGCCGCATGTCGTTGTTTCCCCCGGGAAGCATGGTACGACTCAATGACGGATCGGAAGCTCTGGTTATCAGGCCCAATCCGGGTGCGATTCTCAAACCTGTCGTTCGTCTCGTGCGAGACGTGCAGGGTATGCGCGCGTACACAACGACCAACCTGGACCTCAGCCAGAGCGATCTTTACGTCGTCGGCCCCGGCTCAGGCACACGCTAGAGGTCGTCTCGCTGTCTCACGACCGCAACATCTTTCAGGTCTTGTACTTCGTATACCCGTATTTATAGGTGATGGGTTCGTAGTAGTTCACGAAGTTGCACGCCATCCCGATGACCGGCGCAGCCACCAGTTTCAGCATCTCGACTCCCTTGAGGGTCAACGTCTTCTTTTCCCGGCCGAGGGGGGCCAGATACAGAATCGCGTCAATTCGCTGAGCAAAGTTCATGACATCGGATACCAGACCAATGGGTGGAGCATCGAAAAGTACAAGATCGAATCGATCAACCAGTTCTTTGAATCTGGTTTCCATGGCGGCAGAACCGAGAAAATCTGACGGGTCAGGCGGCAGCGGCCCGGTAGGCAGCAACGACAGGTTCGTCTGACCGGTGGCGAGAACGACGTTCTCGAGAGGTTCGCCCAGAACGTAGTCCGTGAGACCCCGCTGGTGCGATTGAAAGAAGAAGGTGTGCAACACGGGCTTGCGCAGATCGCCATCGACGAGCAGGACCTTCATTCCCGTCTGTGCATAGACCATGGCCAGATTCGCTGTCAGCGTGCTCTTCCCCATATCACCGCCCCAGGCCGTCAGCATCAGCGATCGAAACGGCTTCTGTTTGGCGAGATGCTGAATGGCCGCGCGCAACGAGCGAAACGATTCACTTTCCGGGGAGTTCCGGTGATGATGCGTGATCAACGCGGGACACATGCCGTCCTTCTTCTCATACGGTTTGGAAAGAAGGTGTTTGAAGTCGGGAATGATGCCGAGGCACGTCAGGCCGAGCGCTTCCTGTGCTTCTTCCGGCGTCTGAAACGTCGAGGCAATGGTTTCCTGCGTGTGAATGACGACGAGGCCCAGAACCGTTCCGATGCCCAAAGCCCACAGAATCGTCCAGAGGAAGCGCGGGCGAATCGGCGTCACGGGCACGGACGGGCGGCTCAGCACCTTAAAACTGACATTCTTCACATCTTTCTCGAGTTCGGTTTCATTGAGTTTGGCCAGCAGCTGACTGTGCATCGCCTCATTGATCTTCTGTTTTCTGGCGAGAGCGGAATACTCTTCGAGCTTGCCGGCCATCGCCTTGAAGGCCTGCATCTTCTCGTCACCCAGGGTCGTTGCCAGCTTGATCTTCTGGGACAACGACTTCCGTTGTGTTTCCAGCTCGAGAATGCGCTGAAACACATATGCATCTTTCGTGCTGCTGGAGTCGGCCCGCCCCTGCACCGAATGAATCTCTTTCATCTTCTTGTCATACATTTTCTGAATGAGCGCAATCTGATCTGAATTGGTGCGCACTTCAGGATGGTCTGACTGGTACAGACTGGCCAGCTTCACCTGTTCGCGTTTCAGCTGGATCAACTCTCGCTGCAGATCGTTCAACTCGGTAAAGTCATAGCTGCTCGATCGCGGACTCTTCTCCATTTCTCTGGCCTTCTTGCGCAGTTCGACCAGAGCTTCCTCGATGATTCCCAGCTCGACCTCGTTCTGCCGCTGTTCCTGTTTCAGCGCCTGAGCTTCCTGAGAGATTTCCTTGAGCTTGTCGGCAACTCCGAGCACCCCCTCCTGCTGAATGAACACCTGCAGCTGTTTGTCCAGTTCGGCCAGTTTTTCTTCCGCGCTTTGAATCTGCTTGCGCAGGAATTCAACCTTGGTACTCCAGCCGGTGCCGATGTTTTCCGATGCCTTCTTTTCAGCAAGAGACACCATCGTCTGCAAAATCACGGGCATGCGACTCGGAACAAAGTCTTCGAGTTCGACGTTGACGACGTTCGAATCCCGCGGAATTTTGGCCGTCACTCGGACTTCTCTCGACGTCTCGGGCGGCAGAGAGAGAGACGCGACAGCCTGTTCGAGCAACTCATCAGACGTGAGCAGGCGAACAATCGTCTGATTCTCTTTTTCAACCGTATAGCTTTGCCAGTTCGAAGCCGCGTAGGGGCGATCCAGGCCGATGGCGCTCGAGATCTGATAGACCTTCGGCGAGATGTAGTTGATGTACAAGCCGCCGAGAACAAAGAGAGCCTGAATGGCGACAAGCAGCTTCCAGCGTTTGCGAAGCGTATAGATTGCCGATTGAGAAGTGAGGGTATCGTCCTGTATGACAGGTGGAACAGAGGTCATCAGCCCCTTCCCCCTTCCCGATACGTTTTCATCTGCATGTATTCACCCATCGTTATGCAGGAAGGGGCGAGATGAGAGAGGGTATCACCTCGAACTCTTCTTCGAGCTTATCCTGTTGAACGGCATTGAGACGCTCCGTGATTCTTTCCATCGCGCATTCGATGAAGAAGCGGTCAGCCTCCGGTAAGCGGTTTCGGGCAACCTGCCTCAGCTTTTTCTGCGCCTCGTTTCCACCGATCTCGGACAGACCCCGAGCGGCCGCCCGAACGATCGAAGACTCGTTTGAAGCAAGAGCCTCAATCAGAAATGGTTCTGCCTCTTCCTTGAATCTGGGCAGGGCTTCAAGAATGCTGACCCGGACATTCGTATCAGTCTCACGTTCGAGAACGCGCACCAGATCGGACAAAAGACCATCGAGACCGATTTCTCCGAGAGAGCGCACCGACATGGCACGCACATGCGCATCGGCATGGTCCAGCAGCTTTTTCAGATGGGCCGATCGCGCCAGCGGAGCCAGATTCTCAAGTTTTCTCACATAGGTGAATGAGGTCGAAAAATCCATCGTCTCCGGCCGGCAGTATTCCATATACAACTGAAACTCGTGCTGCGTATCCTCTTCCACCGCCTTCATCGTCGCCTTGATGTCATGCATCAGCGATGGGTGATTCGTTTTCATCGCGAACGGCAGAACAGCTCTGCGAACTTTTCCGGTTGCTGTTTTCAAAATGAGCTTCAGTAATGGTACCGTTTCCGGGCGCTGCATGCTCCAAAGCAGTCTGAGGCCCCGAGTCAGAGCAACCGGGCGCATTCGACGCCACACTTTCTGAAACGTTGAGAACAAGAGAGCCGGAGGAAAAAGAAGAATGGTGTCACGAATCGTGTGCCGCACCAGTTTTGATTTGTCTTTCAAGGCTCGAAACAGGCCGGCCAGCACTTGAGGCGTTTTCCAAGAGCCAAGAGAGTGAATCGCCGCCGATCTGACGAAGGGATTCTCGTCTTTCATGAGACGACGCAGCAGAGGCAACGCCATGATGCCCGGGAAATGTGCGAGAGAGCCGGCGCAGGCGTATCTGACCGCGGGAATGGGATCCCATACCAGTTTCTGCATTACCTGAATACTGCGCGCCCCAGGGTTCTTGCCGAACGCCAGAATAGCGTAACAGCGAATCTCTTCAGGGATGCCGGGGTTAAGAGCCACATCTTCGCGAGTCTGATACGAGTCAGTCGTACATGCCGGTTCAGAGCGACTCACAGCCACCAGATCGGTAGAGGAAGATGGGGCTGATTCAACCGCGGTCGTCGTAAGAGGCGTCGGTTCACGCTCCTCGGGAAAAAGGACAGCGTTCTCCGGTGATGCGTCGGTGGACGGGAGTCCTCCATTGTCGTCATCCGCTGCCCTCACCGGCATCGATTCACGGTTCGTAGGATCGGGCGACGATGGAACCGTCTCTGTCGAAGGCAACTGGGACGGGCCCACGCCCCGGATCTTTCTCACGAAATCGCGTAGAATCGGAACGGAAAACACGGAAAATGGACTCATTCAGCTTCCCCCCGCCGGCTGCCTCGCAGATAATTCAGATGCAGCAAAGACGTGCAAAACCTTTTTCACTGTCATACCATCGACAGAATGCGGGAAAAACGTGAGCGGACAGATTTCCGCGGGCAACAGAACCGGTCGCAATCTCGTTTCCGATGCCGGCGAGCGACAAGAAGGCGTTACGGCTGAAATCGAACGGTTACTCGTCTGACTCGGCGAGGAGAATACGGTCCTTGTTCACCATGACGACTTTTGTCTTGCCATCTTGCTCGACGGCAAGAGCCAGGAAATTGTTGCTCGACTGACGAAAGAGATCCGAGAGTCTGCGGTGACTCGCGATATTGATCGTCCCGTTGATTACCGTGCCATCCCCATCTTCACCATAACCTTCCTGAAGTTCACATCATATCGGCTTTTCTGTATGACACCTGTCTCCTCGGTGAGTCATCTCCATTCCATGAAAGGATAGCTCAAACTGTCACAAATTGCCGCACGAAACCGTTATAATGTGTGATCACGGTGAAGAAACCAGGTTAATCAGGTCGGATGGAGGCATGATATGAAGGTGAAATACTCGGTGGTATTGGCTCTGACCTTCGTCGCTTTCGTGTTTTCAGCGGTACCGGCAGAGTCTGCGGCCGATGATCCCATGAAAGCGCTGCAGGGATACGATCTGCCGACCAAGGGAGCCGACAACTCCGGTTCGACCGCCGCCGGGTCCTCGTCATCCGATACGGGGGGAGGTGGACAGTACACCGTCGTTTCCGGTGATTGTCTGTGGAAGATCGCCGCCAAATTCCTCGGCGATGGCAGTCGATACATGGAACTCGTCGAAGCCAACAAGGCGAAGTATCCAAGCCTCGCGAAGAACCCGAACCTGATCTACCCGGGCTGGGTGCTCACCATCCCCGGTCGCAGCGGAAATCTTTCTTCCAGCAGCTCATCTTCGTCTTCAAGTTCATCGTCATCTTCGTCATCCTCATCGTCTTCTTCCTCTTCGTCATCAAATGCCGCCCCGGCCAACCCGAATGTCCCTGCCCCCGCTGCCGGTGCGAGAGGCGGCCGAGCACTGTATGCCTGGCTGCAGCGCGCGGGTCTGAGCGGCGAGAAACTCAAGACCGCCTGGGCGGTCGGTATGGCCGAATCAGGCGGCAATCCGAACGCGCACAACGGGAATGCCGGCACCGGTGACAACTCCTACGGCCTGTATCAGATCAACATGATCGGCAGCCTTGGACCCGCACGCCGACGCCAGTACAATCTGAGTTCGAATGAAGAGCTGTTCAATCCGGAAACCAACATTCGCGTTATGCTGCACATGAGTAACAACTGTACCAACTGGCAGCCCTGGAGCGCCTACAAGAACGGCTCTTACCGCCGCTTCCTGTCACAGTTTCCGCCGTGATCAGCAGGGCGTCGTCCCTGTGTCTATTGAAAATTCGGTATGTCTTGCGGAGAATGACTATGAATCTCAAGATCGCCCTTCTGACCGTTATATTCGCCGGTTTCTGCTGCCTTTCGAACTTTGCCGCGCCGGAAGCCGCCAAAGATGCTTTGCCCTTCAAGATTTCCGATACTGTGACGGCGACCGAGAAAAAGCTCTCGAAATCCATTGCTCCGCCGAACACAAGCAAAAAGGAAGTTCTTCCAGCCGAGATCGAGATTCAGTTCCCTGAGTTTTCAGGAGCCGCAGGTGATGCGACGATCGCGGCCCTCAACGCGGCCATTCAGGCGCGAGTTCTGTCGCTGGTTGAGGGCGAGCCGGCAAAGTCGCTCGAAGAGCTGGTGCAGCGGTTTTCCAAAGAATATCAGGATTCCGTCATCGAAAACCCTGAAATGCCGGGTGGCTGGTCGCTCAAGTACAAGGTCGACATCGAATATGTTGATACCGATATGCTGTCATTGAAAACCTTCGTTTCGACCTTCACCGGCGGAGCGCATCCGAACTCGGAAATCACGCTGCAGGTCTTTTCACTGAAAACCGGAAAGCCATTCGCACAAGGTGATTTCATCACTTCCGATAAGCGAGAGGAATTCACGGCCATTGCCGAAAAGCACTTTCGTCGTGTTCGTGAACTGAAGCCCGATGAAACCTATGAGCAAGCGGGTTTTCACTTTGAAAATAACAAGTTTGCTCTGAACGATAACTTTCTGGTCACGCAGGATGGAATGCTCTTTTGCTTCAACCAGTATGAAATCGCGCCCTATGCCATGGGCATGACGGAAGTGAACATTCCGTGGTCTGACCTGAAAACCGTCATTGCCGCGAACAGCCCCGCATCTCGATTTTTGAAGTAGGACTCTCGCGTCCTGACAAGTCGCTTCACAGCCCCCGTGGACTCTCACCGATCTTCGGGGCTTTTTTCGTGCGTTCAGGTGCGGGAACAAACGTCATACTCCTCGATCCAGCCGTGAGCACCCTCTTCGATCCAGCGGTGCGATTCATTTTTCACCAATCGCACTTTTGAAGGAATCATCAGCTCCGGGTATTTCTCGGCAACGGCCTTGTTGCCAGGCTCGCCACGCTGCCCAGGCACGCACAGCCAGTCGGTGAAGAACTTCACGGTCTGCAGACGATCGAACACATTCGCCAGCCACGTGCCGTGGGTAGGTCCGCCGAACCAGTCCCGTGTCCAGATGTATGGAACGCGAATGTCGTTCGCCAGCAGAATCTTCGCCACGAAGAACTCGTTTTCGCAAAGGCAGTAGAACAGTGTTCTCACCTGTGGTCGCCCCCAAAGTTTCAACTGGTACTCAAACACTCTGCCGCTGTGCGGAAAGTTGCCGCAGATGGCGTTGGAAGCCCGGATCGGTGTCAGCTCCCGATGCGAGAGCACTTCACACGCTCCATGAATGCCGCAGTCGATCGGCTGCAAATCCAGCCCCGCCGCGCACTCCTGGTAAAAATTGACGTCGGTATGAATGAAGACATCAGGATCGGCGTTCTCGCCCGCTGCCAATGGCGGAGGGGCGACAGGAGATAGTCCGAGCCGTTCTTCACGAGGCAGACAACCCGAACCGAAATAATCGAGATCGCTCATATCTCTTCCAGACGACGGATAATAGCAAACTGACTTGTACTTTTTCAGTTCGCGAACGAGCGCATTCTCCTCAGTCATCTTTCGACTCAGCGTCCCAGTTCCTTGCGGATCCAGGATTCCACTTTTTCGGCAATGACAGGCTTGCCCATCGAATAGATTTTCTGGTTGATGATGACAACCGGTGTCGTGATGACGCCGTAGACACTCGCCTCGGGAGTGCCGTTGACGATCAGATCGATTTTGATCTCTTCACCGGGAAACTTCTGCGAAGCTTCGGCAACGACACGTCCCGTCTCTTCGCACGTGTTACACCCACTGGGACTTTTGATGACAGTGATGGTAATCATGGTTCAACGTTCCTTCTGCAGAATCTCGACCACGTGCTGATGGCCGCGGCCGTTCGCCAGATCGACCGCCAGACGTTTGTCCGAGTCACGTAACATCACATCTGCGCCCCGATCAAGCAAACAGCGCACAGCATTGGCGTGCCCCTGTTGTGCCGCGAGATGCAGCGGCGTCCAACCGTCCTTGTCCGGCTGGTTGACTGCCGCCCCGGCATCGAGAAACAGCGCCACCATCTCAGCTTCACCACGATAGGCGGCCCAGTGCAATGGAGTCCAACCGTCTCGTTCGCAGGCATGCACCGAAGCCCCGGCCTCGAGCATCAGCCGAGCCATCTGCATCTTCTGTTTGGCAGCCGCCCAGTGCAGCGGGGTCACTCCGTCGACATTCGCCTTGTCGACCCGCGCCCCGGCCGCCAGCAATCGCCGGGCAATACCGATATGCGCGGTTTTCACCACATTCAGCAGCGGGGTCTGAACACCGGTCGCATCAGTGCCGTTCGGGTCGATTCCGGCTTCCAGCAATTTGACCGTCTCTTCCTCAAGCCCCTGGGTCACAGAGGCGAGAAGTCGATCAATAGAGGTTCCAGTGGACGTCGGTAATGTACTCATGTCATGCTCCTGCACCGCCTGGCTCTGCCGACAGCATACCACGCTTTCCTTCATTGGGGCGAGGGTTCGAGGACAATATTGCGGCTTCAGGACAAATCCGCATTGCGTACCGGTCAATGCCGTGTTATACCGCGAATCGTCAGAGCTTTTCTTGTCAGCCAAAGCTCGAGAGGGAGAGGAGAGGTTGCAATGATCAAGAGGCTGTTCACCTTCGTTATTTTGTGTCTGACCGCCGGAATCGCTGCCGCGGAACCACTTACGACTGCCGTCAGTGCGACGGCGTCATCGCCGCTTCTCGCGGCGACCGCAAACACTTTGGCAACCGGCTCCAACCCGTTCGCCAACGCTCAACCGATTCCGGAAACCCGGCCTCCGTTTTCCGAGTGGTTATCAAACCAGCTGCGCAGCACCAGTGTCGGCAGTCTGACCGCTCGCGGGCTCCTGCCCGAGACTCCCGAGACGGCAGAGGTCGGTGCCTGGAAAATTCCTGTGCCGGAAGTCAATCCGCTGGGCGCGCAAAGACTCTACAACCTTGGCTCCAGCTATCGCAAGGACGGCGATCTCAAAATCGTTTACCGCCTCAACGAGACGGATGTCAGAAAAACCCTTTCGGGCGAAACCTGGAATCTTTCGTTCAGCACCAGGCAGGGCGATGTCCTGCCTTTTCTGCGTGCGTATGCTCGCAACATCGGCGCCGATCTCGTATCGGCCGCAAACGACGACGGTCTCGTGTTTCGCGTCCCTCGTCAGAATGCCGTCTGGTGGTGTGATTGCAACGCGAAGTCACGCAACCGCATCGATCTTCGCATTCTTCGCCAACCGATACTGAAGGTCAATGAATCCCTGACCGTCAAACGCGAGATGTTCGGCAGCAGCGGGGTGTTTCGTTTCGCCGTCGAACTGCCGGGGCAACGGTTCACGCTGCTTCAATGCCGGCTCTCCGGCGAGGCAGTCGGCATTCGGGGCAACAACGATGTCGAGACCCCTGAAGGGACGACGCTGATCCGTTATCAGAAGTATCTCGATGCTGCGGAGTATCGTGATTTCACTCTATATGACCTGCCGCAGGACCCGGGCTGGTATGAGTTTTCTCTTGAGAAACGCGGTGCCGCGCTTCCCGAGTCCGTCACGATCAAGTTTGAAGAAACCACTCACGCTTTGCCGCAGTACAAGTCCGGCGGGTATGGAACGCTGATCGTCAAGAATGTTCCGGTCGGAAAGATTTTCGTCACGCCGCAGTCGTTCGTCGAAATTCGACAGGGCGGCAAGTCGCTTTCCGGCTGCGTCACGCGCGAATGGGGCGTAGCCAACGGCAACGATGTGACGTTTCGAATTCCGGCTGGATACTATTCCGTCGTCAGCGAACTGCCTCGGGAA
>CAYYIY010000043.1:35675-49705 GCA_964472075.1 uncultured bacterium
GAACAGACTGTCGTGCAGCTGCCGGAAAGCTGGGTTCATGCAAATCGCGCCCTGACGAGCCGCGGAGACGACCGTGATCTCACAGGTGAAATCGTCATTCACGAGAAGAAGGATCTCGGCCGGACCGCTGAAATCTCCTTATCCGTCAGCGATCCGCAAGCGCGCGACATTTTCCCGACCAGGGACAACACGACCGTCACCGAGAGCGGTGTCAAAACGGAGATTATCGATATCCGTCGCGAGATCGCCCCCTGCAGCATCGCTCTGGTCATCGATTCTTCAGGTTCCATGAAGAAGGATATGCGCGTCGTTCTCGAAGCCGCCAAACATTTTCTTCTGACGTTGCCCGAAAACAGCTTTGTACGAGTCATTGATTTTGACAGTGCGGTTCGTGAGCTCAAAGGAAATACGGTAAAAGAAGTAGTGAAAAGTCTGTCCGGCATCAAGGCCGAAGGTGCGACGAAACTCTACGATGCAACGATTCGCGGCATCGAACTGGTGAAGGGAAAAACCCGACCGGCCGTCGTCGTCTTCACCGACGGCGTCGATTCACGCGAGGACAAACGCGGAACCGGCAGCACGAACTCTCGTGAGCAGGCTGACAAGAAGATTGCCGAAGCCGAGGTTCCGGTGTTTACCATCGGGTTCGGCAAACGGCTGAATGCTGATGAAACACTCAGTACCGTTGACGGCGCTCCGGATATCGGCTGCCTGACGTCATTCGCATCGATATCCTGCGGGCAGTACTACCCGGCCAAAGACCCAGAGGCCTTGCCATCCGTTTTTACCGCCATCGGATCAAGGCTCGGCAACAACTTCGTGTTGTCCTATCGACGTCCCGTCGAGAACAACATCGGCAACACCCCTGTCGTTTCCATTGTCATTGACAATTCGGGGTCGATGAACAGCGATCCGAAGAAGCCGAACGCCAAAGACGGCAACTTCCGTATGGAAAAGACCAAGCAGATGGTACGCGATTTCGTCGAAAAACTTCCAGACAAGACAGTCATGCAGTTCACGACCTTTCAGGGGGGCGGCGCCATGCGGGTAGACGTGGTTCGCCGACAGATGTCGACCGTCAGCAAGACCAACATTCTCAAAGCCATCGGTGAAATGAACCCTGTCGATGGAACGCCGATCGTAGCCGCTTTGACCTCGGCCTACGAGAACCTGGTTACGATCCCGAGTCAGAAGAAGGTTATCGTCTTTCATACCGACAGTGGTCTCGAGATGGAACAGCAATATCAGGCCGAGTATCAGAAGATACTTTCCAAAATTCGCGACAAAGGCATCTTCGTTCTCTGGATCGGCATGGGAATCACCAGCCCTGAGAAGGAAAAGGTCTTTGCCGAGGCAGCCAAAGCGACGAACGGGGAATATGTGATCAGTGAATCCGTGGATGAAATCAATCGCCGGCTTTCCGCACTGCTCGAGCGATTGCAGCAGCCGGTTGCGACCAGGGAAGTCCCGCTCACCATAGAAATTGCCTGTCAGACAAAACAGGGAGAATCTCTGAAATTCAAGGCCCAGAATCAAGCCGCATTCACCCCCCCTGAAAAAGCCGGCACCCCCCTTGAACCTGATATCGTCACCGTTGAACCCGGAGAGCGTATTCCGGCCATCGATGCGCAAAGTGCGCAGAATCTCGGCAGTGCCGTAATCTCAACCGTTGCCAATAATACCCGCACCGTGATCGATGTTTGTCGCACGGCCGAAAACAAAGCCATGCAGCTGACAATCAAAAGGATGACCTACCTCGATCAACTGTTTGGCCTCGACGCCGGCAGAAACGGCATGAAGTTTGTTGCTGTCGATCTCGAGCTGAAGAACCAGACGGAAAAACACATTCCTTATGTGATTCCGAGCATCTTCAAACACTTCTATCTCGGAGTTAACGGCAAAAGCCTTTATCCAGCCTCCAAAGCCACATGGCTGGTCGAGAAACCGATCACGCGACACGGAGACCCGTCCGTCCGGATCCCTCCCGACGCAACAGTATCGGGCACTCTCGTTTTTCATGTACAAAGTAAAAACGACGGATACGAGCAACAGTCGCTGCATTTCTATGATTCGGATTATGGACATATCCAGGTCGCGGTTGCAGGAGAGATTCCGTCGACGTGGCTCGACCTGGCCGCACTGCCGTCCGGAAAGCCGGCAAATCTGAGCGACACCTTCTCGTTCCATCCAACCGCTGCGAGTCTCGAACCGAGGATCAGTCGTTACTCTTCAGGCGACTGTGCCCTGTTCCGCATCGTCGAAGGGTCTTTCAACTCTCGCGTGCAGGCTTTGCTGAATCTTGATCCCGCCAGGCGCATCTATCTTCGATATCCCACCACCGCCGGCGATCTGCTGACAACACTCAGCGATGTCACCCGCTTCACACCGCTCGGCTTTCGAGATCCCGTTCTGCTCGCGCCGGGTTCAACCAACCTGGTCCGTTTCGTCTATGACGTACCATCCGGCCTTGCCTCGTTCGCCTCTGAGTTGTACTTTGATCTAGCCAACGGCACCGCCGTGTTTCCGGTCTCGAGCGGCACAACCTACGGTTCACCGGCAAACGGAACCGAAATCGACGGTGATCTGTTCAAGATTCGTATCAACGAACTGACCCAGCTGCAGAAACCACTGACCCTTTCTCTCGACGAAGGCGGACTGACCAGGAACGTGTCCAAAGGCAGCATCTTGCTTGATGTCACATTCATTGACAAGCCAGGCAATGCAGGAACAATTATTCCAGCAACGTTCTTTTCTCTGGTAAGCAAATCGTACAAGTCAAATACAGGGGCGGCAGCAGGACGCATCGGCCTCGGCGGAGCTTCGCCTGGGAAGGATCTGGTGACGGTTTCAAAAACAAATCAAGGGCTGATCTTCGGCATCAACGACCACTTTGCCGTGTTCGAAGGGCAGGAACGAAGAGCAATCGTTGTTTTCGACGACCCTAACTCGGACATTTCAAACTGGACGCTGCAGTCGACTTTCAATGGCCAGGTTCATGTCCCCATTGCCAAAGGCGAGTTTCACTCACCTGAGTTGCTTGCCTGGCAGTCATCTTGCCCCAGCCGGCCCTCAGAGTTTGCTGCCATGCTCGAAGACGCCGTCGGGGCGGCAGCACGGATGTATGCGCGCAGCTCAAAAGACACTCCCTGTGATCCAACCATCACCCTCGAGAAAAACGACGGATACGAGCAACCCATCATTCCTCCCATCGATCTGTATGGATCACAGGCCATGCGTGGTGTCACCGGAGAGCAGGCGTTCTTCGACCTGATGCGCACGATCCGCTGCATTCCGAAACACGCTCACGATGACCAACCTCAGAACTTTGACTACGCGCCCGAAAGCGTTGTAACCCAGGGTTTCGGCGATATCGGCGCTGTCGCCAACCTGGCCATGGAGCTCTTGAACCGACTGGGTTACTCGCCGCGTTTTGAAGCTCTCGAGTTCACCGATGCCGGAGCACGCCTGCTCACCGAGTATTACGGCATCGACATCCGCCGCGAAAAATCTGTTCCCATCGGCATTACGTATACCAACGCCGACAGACAGAGAAAAACGTATGTCATTCCCTTCATGCGTGAAATGACGGAATTGTCCGGTCTCGTCTACCGGCCCCACGAAGCCGTCTGGAACGACAGCCCGCCCCGCAGTCACTCCGTGACAGTCTCCGTCTTCGCTGTCTATTCTCCATCAGGTGAAGGGTCTGCGGGTGCCACTGCCGGAGATGCCGGCTCCGCTCTCGGAGGCGGTTCCGGTTCAAAACAGACGGAACTGCGATTGCTGCAGAAAAATCTGCGACTGGACCGCCTGAGTCACGATGCCATCGACCTCTGCTTTGCGCCATTGATCATCCGCGGAAAAACGGCATATCGCGCCATGTTGTTCGCTCCCGCAGAAACGATCTCGGCCGAAAGGTTGCTTGAGAATTTCAAGCAGATCACCTCGATTCGCATCGAGATTTCAGGAATCAATCGCGGGTACAGCCACACCTTCGATCTCGCTCCCGACAGAAAACTCGAGCATGTATTGATGACCATCGGCATCAATCTTCCCGACCTGCCGCGCACGGCTTCAAAAGCTCTACATGATGAATTTCATCTCGTACGATCAACGACGAAAAACCCCGAGCCGTTCACTCTGGTTCGCCTGCACAATCGTCAGACGCTCTATCGGCTGATTGCCGGGCAAACGGCTTTTGACCACGAATTCGTGCATCCCGGCTCTCTGCTGTTAGGAAGAATCAACAGACCTCGCTGTATCATGGTTACGTCAGAACGGAACTCGGACGGTAGCTGCACGACTTGGATCGATCTTCTGCAGCCTTTCAATGAGATACACGCCGGCGATGAAGGTTTGCGCAGGTCTTACAACCTGCTGAATGGCTTTTTCCAGTCGAGTCTCGAATCAAAGGTTTTTCCGGCAGATAAACGCATGGGCTATCTTGACGTCTGGCGGAAAGCCCCGAAAGAAGCGGAGCTTCTGGCGTTGCCGGTCTGTAACAACCGCGGAACACTGGTCACGGCACTCGAGAAGTCGGGGACGTTTCCCACACGCCTGCTTCAGGCTGTGAAAGAAAACAAGAAGGTACTGTTCTTTCCGAGCAAACCGACCACCATCGCGGGACAGAATCGGTTTGCCTGGCTCGAGATTGATCCCGTAACCTTCGAGGTTCTTTCCGTTTTTAATAACGGCTGTCATGGCGGATCCGCTGAGTTTTCGATGCTGACGACCTCACTTGGCGAAGACACACGCGAGTTCGTCAAAGGAGCCTGGATCGGCGTGAATGTGTCCGTGTGGTCGGTGGCCGGTGTCGCCTTGAAAACTCAGTCGACCGCACAGATTCTCACCGAAGCAAAAGCCCTGGCCCTGAAGGTCGGGGCCATGCTGGCGGAGTTTCAGGATAATGTCGGCAAGGCCAAGGAATTCTACGACAAGATCGGCGAACTCGAAGAGCAGGCTGATGCCGCTGTCGAGAAGATGGAAGGCGATGGGAGCGACGACAGTGATGACACCGACTATGGCGGAAAGGCCAAGGAAAGCTTCTCGAAAGTTTTCGACCAGCTTCCCCGCGCGAAGATCTTCGGCGTCAGCGTAAACGACAAGATTAAGGATGGCTTCAGAGGCTTCAGCAATGGCTACAACACTGCTGTCGACTCGTACTTTCACTTTTTCAGCGGCACGAAGAAACACGTGCAGGTTGAACCGGGAGGCTCAAAGTAAACCGGTCACAGAGAAGAACACGTTCCTGCGGGAAGAGTTCTCTCAATGGCTTGATATCCTGAGCGTTTGATGTAAACTTCGCATTGTCTGAATTTTTCACGTGCAGCGGCATGGGTTCGATGGGTCTCGAATACGCAGACAGATCGAATCAGGCTGCCGAGCAGTGACTTACCAAACAGGAGGAATGATTGTGCGCAAAGATAACGTAAAAGTTGCCATCTGGGGTTTTGGAGCCATGGGCGGCGGCATGGCCGAAGTGCTGCTGCGCAAGAAGGGCGTCGATATCGTCGGCGTTTGCGATATTCACCCGAACCGTGTCGGAAAGAGCATGTTCGAGGTCCTCGGCGTCACTCGCGGTGAGCGCCCGGATGTCATCATCCAGAGCGATATCCACAAAGTCATCAGCAGGAAGTCCGCCGACGTCGTGCTGCTCTGCACCGACAGTTTCACGGCCAAGTCCTTCGACAAGATGAAGCTGATCGTCGAACTGGGCATCAACGTCATTACCACCGCTGAAGAAATGGCTTACCCGAAGGCCAAGGAACCCAAGCTCGCCGCCGAACTCGACCGCCTTGCCAAAGCGAACGGCGTCAGCATTCTCGGCACGGGCATTAACCCCGGCCTGATCATGGACCTGCTCGTCGTTCTGATGACCGGCGCCTGCACCGATGTCGAATTCGTCAAAGCGGAGCGCGTCAACAGCCTCTCTCCCTTCGGCCCGGCCGTCATGGAAGAACAAGGAGTGGGTATCACACTCGACGAGTTCAAGAAGAAGTCGAAGGAAGGCCATCTCGCCGGTCATGTCGGCTTCAACGAATCGGTCAACATGATCTGCGACGCCATCGGCTGGAAGCTCGATAAACCGGTCGAGCAGACCATGGACCCGATCGTGTCGAAGGTGCCGCGGAAAACCAAATACGCGGAAGTGAAGCCAGGAAACGTCGCCGGCTGCACCATGAAGGGTTTCGGGTACGTCAACGGCAAGCTCGCCGTTGAAATGATTCATCCGCAACAGATCGAACCCGAACTCGAAGGAACCAACACCGGCGACTACGTGGTCATCAAGGGAACACCGAACATCAACCTGTCGAACAAGCCCGAAGTCCCGGGCGGTATTGGTACGATCGCCATGTGCATCAATATGATTCCGCAGATCATTAACGCCAAACCCGGCCTGCATACCATGCTCGACCTGCCGGTTCCCCGCGCCATCATGGGTGACATGCGCGAACAGATTCACGACTGAGCAAACAAGGCATTGAAGCGAGGGCGAAACCGATGTGTACTCGCCCTCGCTTTGTCTTTTCCGAACCATCTTGTTATCTTGGTCAGATCGGCATAAACAGATAACCAATGAGCCTCATGACTCGGACAATCAATATGCCGTCTCTCCGATAAAGGGGTATGTGATCCATGGCTTCATTCCAGAGAGCGGTAACCCTTTTGAATTCTCGATTCACCTCTCCATCATTTCGGACATTTCTCTTCAACGGAGCCACGTCGTGATCAAACAACTTCTCGAGAAGCTTCGTCAGTGGCGGTCACCCGAAGAACTATCAACAGCGGATCTTCGACAAGTCGGCGGAGACCTGTCGGAAAACGGTCTCATTCGACGCAGCTATGCCAGTGACTACTTTGATCTGTTCATCTGGCTTGATGATCAGGATCAGGTCATCGAGTTTCAACTCTGTTACGACAAGATGGGCAAAGAGCGCGTTCTCACCTGGAACCAGCATGGAACCATCACTCATCGCAAAGTCGATGCGGGAAAACAGCAACGACAGATGACCTCGATCTATACCCCGGATGGAGCATTGCCGAAGAGCGAGGTTCGTTCACGCTTTCAACAGAACTCTCGGGCCCTCGACCAACGCCTGGCGGAATTCATCATCGACAAGATCGAATCCTACTCGGGGCCGGAACTGTCTTGACGAGCATTTTCCTGACGCAAGCCCAGATCATTGTCAAATGCGTCCGAAGTCGTTACACTTGGGCAAAAATCCGGCACGCCTCATCGTTTTCCAGTCGAGCGAGCCGAAGCTGTGGGAGACGACCATGTGGAGCAAGCTGACAGAAGCCATCAAACGCGGAGATCTGCCCCAGGTGCAGGCCTTGCTGTTGCAGGATCCAGGCTGCGGATTAGCCAGGAACTACCATGAGGAAACGCCGTTGCATTTTGCCGTGCACGAAGGCGAGCTGCCGATCGTTCTCGAACTTCTGAAGATCGGCGCTGATCCCGGCGCTCCAGACGAGTTCGGCTGGTCACCTCTGCATGAGGCTTGTTTCGTGACCAGGAAGACATTGTCGCCGCCTTTCTCACCAAAGCCATTCCGCTCGACACGAAAACAACAAAGCAGGAAACGCCGCTGGCCCTGGCGATTCGCAAAAAAGCGACCGACATTGTTAAAAGGCTGGTGAATGCCGGAGCCAAGACCGAGATTCGCAATGAAGAAGGCAACACCGCTCTGCATCTCGCAGCCATGGACGATCTCGTCGACATCCTTCAGATTCTTCGCGAAGCTGGAGCCGATATTCATGCTCGCAATAACGCCGGAGAAACGCCGCTTCATGTCGCGGCCCGTCACGGTGCCGCCAGGGCGGCGCGCTGGGCTCTCGCGCACGGCGCGAACCCCGACGACCTGGACAAACACGATCGCACCTTCATCGATGTCGCCATGCGCGCCGGGCATCTGAAATTCGTACAATCATTCGCCGACATCGAAACAGTCGCCTCTTCGGAAAGCACTCCTGACGGTGAGAATGGCGCGACCGTTCCCGCAGCGTCAGCACCGCCGAGGCGTACGATTGCCCTGAAAGTTCAGGATCTCGCCTCAGATGCGGTTGACCCGCAAAGTCATCTACTGAAGTGTTTCCTGTTCGGCACTGTGAAAGGTGGTGCGCAGCGACGCAGTGCACAGATTTTCGATATGCTTCTGTGGTTCGTCGCTTTCCCCTTCCTTCTGTGTCTTGTCTGGGAAGCTTTTCATGTTCGCCTCATTTCTCCCCTGATTACCTTGACCACTGAAACGCGCAAGGATTCTATTTACGTTGTATTGCAGAGCGTTCTGAATCTGGGACTCGTGTTTTTCGTATCACATCTCATGATCGGTCACGGGGAAGGCAACGTTCCATTTCGACACTTCGTGCCCAATATCCGTCGTACGATCTATTTCCGCCTGGTACATTTCGTTCTGCTGATCAGTCTGTTTTTTGCCGGTCTCGGTATTCGCTACACCGCCGACAGCGTCTTCTGGCTGAACTTCGCGATCTTCTGGTTCGTGTATGTCGTCATCTACGCGATCTTCTTCCTTCTGTGGTGGAACGACACACAAACCGACTGAGTTGATACCTGCGAATGTCGCGTGTATTCTGGAAGAAATCTCCTCAGGAAACGCGGTCATCAATGAAAAAACTCACCCTGTTCCTCATTCTCTTCGTGGCTCTGGCCTTTCTGCCGCCTACTGTTTCTGCGTCTCAGGAGAAACAGCCGAACTCCTCGATCAATCCTATGTATGCTCTTCTGATAGCCTGGACATTTGATGTCTCCGAGTTGGAAACCCTGACTCAGGGCTATGTCTCGCGCGAACCAGCCGGAATTTTTTCCAACGAGAAGTTTTTCGAACGAGACGGCGTCGAACTGCGTCTGCTGGGCATGGCACACGTCGCAGAGAAAGATTTTTACGAAGATATCAAGGCCGGCCTGAAAGGCAAACCCGGCATCATCCTGATGGAAGGAGTCACCGACGACAAGGATCTGCTGGAAAACTTTTTCGACCTCGGCATCGTCGCCAACAAACTGGGAATCGCCGATCAGCGCAAAGCCTTTACTCCCAAGTCGATACCATCAGAGGTGAAGGTCGTTCGGGCCGACGTTGATATCTCGGACTTTGCTTCAGACACCATCGAACTTCTCAACCTGGTCGGCAAGGTGTATTCAAAACAGGGTTTCAATTTCGGCAACCTGCTCATGATGTATATGAAGCTCTCACAGCCCGAGGTAACCCGTACATTCTTCGCAGATCTGATCGACAAGCGAAACGCCTGCCTGATCGGTCACCTGCAGGAAAGTCTCCGCAAGTATCCGCGAATCGTCGTTCCGTGGGGGGCCATGCACCTTCCCGGCATCGAACGCTGGGCCATTGAAAACGGTTTCACCATGAAGTCTCAGCAAGGTCGCCTCCTGTTGCGCTTTCCCGACCTCATCCAGTTCATTCTGCCGGGAAAGCCGGCAAAGCAAGGCTGAGGCAATCACACCATCCGGGCTGTCATGGGCCGCACGCGTCTCGCCTCACTGCAGCGGAATATCAAAAAACTCCTGGGACGGACTGAATTCCAGAGGTTTCCCCTGCAGTACGATTTTCGCATGTTGAATGACAGGTCCCAGAATAGATCGATCTGACAACTGAGCTGACGTCAGTCGCAACTTGTCGTATCCAAGGCGAACGGCCTTCCGAAACACCTGTTCAAGAAGAACAGCCGGTGTTCGCGGATCAACATTGGTTGCGATGTACCAGTAGACAAACCGCCCCGTCTTTTCGTGTAGCTTGCAGAAGCCGGCTACACCCACCGGAGTGCTGAGATCGGTGACAAACATGTAGGCACCGCCCTGAGGCTCAGAAAACCGGACGAACTCCTGCTTCATTTCCTCTACTGACAACGTCTTTCCCGTTTTCGCCAGTGCCTTGTTCAAGAGATCGCGAACAATCTCACCATACTTTTCAAAAGTGGTATCCATCAACGTTCGAACCGTCAGCATCTTCCCCTCCCACGTTTCATGTTTGGCGAGAGGCGCTTTCCCTCTCGGTCTTTCCTCTGTTACGCTTCTCAGGTACCACCGTCCGGCTGTCTCTGCAAAGCCGTTGCGCAAATCCAGCACAGAAGCCCGGAAACCATGCTTCATGCTCACGGTTGTGCAACGTGATGCTCATAGCGAACGCGGTAACCTGGACCAAGCCGATACGAAATCCAACCACCCGGATGAGGTGCCACGAGAATGCCGCCATCTGCAAGCCGTGTTCCCAACGGTCCCGATTCGCCAAGCCGGATCTGAAACTCCAAAGGCACCGCACCACGACCGGAAAGCTGGACTTCGCCGATGATTTCCGTCACGAGAGCGTCCGAGCCACTCAGTGTAACGAGTGGCGATCGATGGGGGTCGCCGTAGGACGTATCGAGCACCAGCATCTCGAAACTCCCGTCGGCAAGTCGCTGCAGTACCGGTATCTGGCCGCTCGGCGTATGCCCGACCACCAGGCGTTGGATCCCCGACGCCTTCAGCCAGTCGACAACCACGCGGGGGGGCAGATCAACCTTCCCTTCGTCGTCGACCGATCGACCATACAAAACGCTGAACGGATTCATTCCCGTCTGACCCCACTTTTCTGCATACATCATCAGCGCCTCACCTGGTCGAGGCGACATACCGTCCCAGTTCAGATATTGAGATTCCCATTCTGTGAGCTGATCTAGATACCATTGATTTAATCTTTCCAGCCAATCATCAATGTGTGTCTTCCGTTCATGGTCTCCAGGCGTGTGTCCCAGAGATGCCTGCGGCATCCCTGCATGAACGAACAGCGTTCGCCCAAGCCTGAACATCAGACATGACGCTTTCAGATAGCGATGAAACAGGCCTCCCGGGCGGGCATCCGCCAGATAACTCTCGACGACCTCCTCATCGGTTACCGCCGCTGTTCCAGTTCCAGATTCGCGAGCCACCTCCGCGCGACGCAGTTCAAAAGCGTCCGGGGAGCCCATGGTTCGTTCCAGCATCCAGCGCAGGCGAGCCGCCTTCGAGTCACCGCACTCTTTCTGTTTTCGCCAGCGCTGAAAGTCGTCACCCCATCGATATGGTTCATGCTTCATGGCGGCATCTGACAGTTCGAGCGGCAGACGCAGCTTGTTCACATCTCGGTTGCCCGCAATCAGCACCACACGCTCAGGCGCTTCTTCCTTCAGTCGCAGCAGCTCACGCAAGACCTGCCGCTCTCCCAAAAACCGATCGGGAACATCTCCTCCAAACACGAACCAGGCCCCCGGCTTCAGGTGCCATTTCCGATCCTTGCCGCGTTCAAAGGCCTGATGGTGTGCAAGAAAGTGTTCAAACCGCTCTTGATTGCCCTCGATGTCAGAAAGAAGAGCAATGCAGGCATCTGCCCCACTGGCGACATGGTGGCGCATCACCGCGATCAGCATGATCAGAAGCATCCCCATCATATTCATTTTCACCCGCAGCTCCTCCCAAACACGGTTCAATCGTCACTCCGGCTTCATGATACGACCGGCCGGCCCATTTTTCCATCAACACCCCCTGGCAAGCGCAAACAATCGCCTGATCCGCAGGCCTCGAGTTTCCCCCCATCATGGGCGAACCGACAAAGCATAGAGTGACTCGAAGATCTCAGACGCAGAAAGTCTCGGCAAACTGTCGGCAGAGGTCTGCGCTTGGTCTGTCCAGGCACTTCAACGAGAATTGTTGGTCCATAAAAGGCTGCTCCACACCCGTCTGTCTCCACCGATCTATCAACTTTTATGCTTTTCCATTATAGTCATGTTATATTGACTTCGGCATGAAAATCTCCACCGTCAGGCAACCGCCAGCCAATCCGATCTTCCCGCGAGACTTCCCGGAATTCGAGCAGTGGTTCGCAACCGAAGAGGCCTGTGAACGCTATCTCGAGTCGCAGCGCTGGCCCGATGGGTTCGAATGCCCGATCTGCGGTCACACGGCGGCCTGGCGAAACCGACGAGGCTGGCTCGAATGTGCCGCCTGCCATCACCAGACCTCACTCACCTCCGGCACGCTGTTTCATCGCTCCCGTTTTCCTTTACGCACCTGGTTTCTCGCGATGTGGTTCATTTGTACAAGTAAGACCGGCGTGAGTGCCGCAGGTCTGAAGCGTTTGCTCGGTTTGAAAAGTATGCAGACCGCCTACGCCTGGCTCCGTCGTCTGCGTCAGGCGATGGTCCGTCCCGATCGCGATTCTCTCGAAGGATGGGTCCAGGTCGACGATGCCTGGCTTTCCGGCACACCGGCACGAACGGGGGCAAGCTGGCGCACAGCTCGAGTCGCCGTTGCCGTCGAAAGCGATGCAACCGGTGACGAGTTCGGACGTATTCGTCTGCGCGACATCACTCGCAACCCGGCTGACGGGCTGACGCAGTTCATTCACACGGAAATCAAGCCTGGCACCGTCCTGGAAGTCGACGGATGGGAAGGTTACGAAACCTTGGCCGAAGCCGGATATCGTTGCGAAGTCATCACTCCCGGAGACGACCCGGCTCAACCATTACCGCGCATTCGTCGCGTTGTCGGGCTGATTCGGCGCTGGCTCCTGGGAACTCACCAAGGGCGTCTCTCTCAGGCATACCTTCAGGGGTATCTCGACGAGTTCGCCTTTCGTTACAACCGGCGCAAGTCACCCAGTGTCGGCATGCTCTTTCAGCGCCTGATCTGGCATGGAAGCCGCGTCAAAGCCGACGCCTACCTCCCCGGACGATCAAAAACATGATTATAATGGAAATGCTAGGCTGAGTTTTCACCAGCCGACCGATGATTTTCCGGCATGCGAATGGTTCGCATCTTGCCAAACAGCTTCAGCCGCTCGTTTCCGACTTGGTACACCGCTTGCGAATGGTGGACGCATGGTTCGCAATATTATTCCCGGAGGCGTTATGAATTATTCCCGTTCTCTGTGCGTCCTCGTTCTTCTCGCAGTGTTGTTTGTGGTTCCTACCGTTACGGCCGGCGTTGTGGATGCTCCCGCCGGTGATGCAGGGCAGAGCGAACAGGCCGGCCAGTCCGATCAGTCCGGCGGTAAAGGCTCTGACTGCGCTCTTCTCGCCTGGGTCAAGAATCTCTTCCACAAAGACCCCGCTCTGCAGAAGGAAGCCATGCTGAAGCTGCTCGAGCTGGTCGTGAAAGACATCGAGCTGGCCCTGAACACGCTTGGCGGCAAAGATGTCTGCTATCTGAAGATGTTCCCCGCCATCGAGCACGTCAACCACGCTCTGAAGACTCTCAACAAAATTCACCCGCCCAAGCACCTGAAGGAAGTCTTCAACCAGGTTGAAAAACGTCTCTCTCACACCAAGTTCTGTCTGGTGGTCAAAGACACCGACGAAGCTGCCGCCCGCTTGCAGTCTGCTCTCGAGTATATTAAAACCCTGCAGCAGTAACAAGTCAGGGAAAGGAAAACCGGATCGACCATGGTGTCGATCCGGTTTTCTTTTGCCCGCAACGCGATCACTCTATTCAATTTCGAAGCTCCAACTCCGCGGCCATTACCGTATCTGCCTGGACTTGCACCTGGATGTTCCTGAGTTCAGTTCAAGAATTGTCCTGGTTCGTTCACCCTGTAACCGGCCCCAAATCGTAATGCACACACACATGGTAGTCGGCGATGAACACACAAGATCACACAACTATGTTTCTCCCATCGTCATTCACTCGTCACGATGGGACTATCAGCCTTTTCTTTCTTGTACTTTGTTTTGTGTCTGCGATTTTAACGCGCAGCCGTATCGTTCTATCGATGTCTGCCTGGATCATGCCTTGAAATTGCTGGAGTGATCGACAAGACTTTGACAGCGCAAGCACAGGAAGAGTCAGTCTTGATAATCGATAACACACATTTCTGTTCACGCTCTCGTCTGACACTCACACTTGTGTGCAATGGCTTTGCTCATGCTCAGCCACTAAACAATCTTCTCAACTCGGACATTTTCGTTCACTTGGGAAACGGCCTAAAAGGACTCAGCCCAGCCTTTCGGCTGGGCTGAACATGACCCTGGCGGCGATCTACTTTCCC
>CAYYIY010000044.1:0-49283 GCA_964472075.1 uncultured bacterium
AGCACTCCCTGCCGCAATGGCGAATCGTTGAGCGATGCCGGCGGAAAAACAAAGTTTCGAGAGAACCAAATGACCCTGGAACATCGAGTCATTCGTTGCTGCGGGGACGAGACTGTGGCAAAATAGGTGGGCATGCATTCTCTTTCGCCACCATTATGGCTGGGTCTTCGTAACGTGCATATTCATCACCACTCATTCGCTCATGAAGACTGCATTCAGACAACCTGAATACATCAGATTCATGCCATGAAAAGATATCTCGACCGGGCATGGAATCTGGGGGTGCTCACCTGGGAGCGCTTCTGCAGCGTCGAAGGATCTGAGGCGGCGGCGGCGATTGCGTATTACGCGCTGTTTTCGCTGTTTCCGCTGTTACTGGTCGTCATCATGGCTCTGTCGTCGGTATTCGACGACCCCGGGGTATATGCGCAGGTCATGGCATTCACCCAGAGCGTGTTCCCCGGGTCTGAAGCGGCGATTCGCGGGACCATGGATCAGATCATCGCCGTGAAGGGCATCTCGTTCTGGAGCTGGGGCGGCGTGATCGGGTTCGGAGTCCTGCTCTGGTCGGCGTCTTCGGTATTTGCCGGGCTGGTACAGAACATCAATCAGGCGTGGCATCTGTCGACCCCGCGCCACTTTCTCTCAGAGCGCATCATCGCCGTGGCTATGATCTTCGTTCTCTTTCTGGTTCTGGTCGTTTCAGTGCTGCTTAACGCCATCCTGAAGTTCTATCGCCGCTGGCTCGCGATTCAGGTCGCCCCACACCTCCTGCTGCCGTTTCAGAGCGAAACGTCGCGGTTTCTGCTGTGGCTGGCGCCTGTAGCGGTCACGTTTCTGGCATTCGTGCTGATGTATCGATATATTCCGAACACCCGCGTGCTGTGGCGTGAAGCGGCCTGGGGCGGCCTGTTCTCGACGGCGACCGGAGAGATCACCAAAGCCGGATTCGTCTGGTGGTATGTGCATCAGGGCGCCAGAAGCTTTCTCAACTTGTACGGCAGCATGAGTGCCTTTGCCGTGCTCATGCTCTGGATCTACCTCTACAGCTTCATCATTCTGCTCGGCGCCAATCTGAGCGCGTCGATCGCCTATTCCACCCGACTTCAGGAAAACGAAATCGATGCCCGGGACGCCACAGCAATCAAGCCGTTCGAGTAAGCGCCTGGCATCAGCATTCTCGTGATGTTTACCTGCGGCGCCAATCGCGGTATACTGGTGCAAGTATGCAGTATAGAGGAGGAACTATGAAGAAACCGGCCTTGTTGTTTGCTCTGGTTCTGGTCTGTTCGTGTGGGTTCGCGCAGGAACCGATTAAAGCTTTGGTTCTCGACTCAGGCAGCGACTTCACGCATGCCCGTCTCGCTCCACTCGCCGTTCCCAATCCGGCAGAACAGGCGGGGAAACCTGGAGTCGATGACGACAATAACGGATACGTCGATGATCTGTTCGGCTGGAACTTCGTCGAGAACAACGCGACGCTGATCGACCTGACCGTCACTCCCCCCGACTACGATCGCGTGGTTGAATGCATGCGACTGCTGGGCATTCTGCAGGCCTACGGCAAAGAAGCTCTGAAGCCCGAAGAATTTCAGTATCTGGTCAAAGCCTACAACGATAAAAAGTTCTGGGCCTGGGTCGGTTTCACGGGCGGCTGGGCGCATGGCACGCACTGCGCCGGCATTCTTTCAACCGATAATGCGGAAGTGAAGCTCAATGCCGTGCGGCACATCAACACTGGTCAGGCTCCCAAAGAACAGGCGCAGGAAGCCGTGGCGCAGATTCGCTCGATGCTGCTGCACGAACGCGTGACGCGGCGACGCACGCGTCGCCCTGACGGTGCCGGCACTTCGACCGATGAAACGACGCCACAGACCCCGAAAGAGAAAATCACGCTCGAGCAGCTCGAAGCGATGTTCATTCAGCTCGGCGAAAACTACTCGGCCAAAATGGAACGAGAAGCGTCCTATCTGGGAACCTTCAAAGCCCGCGTCATCAACTGCTCTTTCGGCAGTGAAAACAAATCTTTGTGCCAGGTATTCAAACAGAACATGGTGCAGGAATGGGGCTGGGAAAACCCGACCGACGCCGAAGTGCAACAGGTGGTCAATCTGTTCGTCGAGAAGGCGCTGTTGGCCAAGGACAAAGCCCTGTTCTCGAAGTGCCCCGACACGCTTTTCTGCATCGCGGCCGGCAATTCGTCTGAAGATCTCGACGAGATCGTCACCTCTCCCAACGATGTGCCGATCGACAACAAACTGGTCGTCGCCGCCACCCTCGACAACAAGAAGCTGGCTGAGTTTTCCTGCCACGGAGTCACCAAGGTCGATGTCGCCGTCCCAGGCGTGAACATCTACGCGACGTATCCGAACGGCAAAATGGGCTTCATGTCCGGCACCTCGATGGCCTGCCCCATGGCTGCCCGCTATGCCACACAGGTGCTGCAGGCTCACGCCGGCCTCACCGCCGTCGAAGTGAAAAAGATTCTGATGGGGACGGTCGACAAGAAAGAGTGGCTGGCCGACAAGGTTCGCTCGGGTGGCGTCATCAACCCCAACCGCGCCATTCATGCCGCGAAACTGGTAAAAGCCGGAAAATCGCTCGATGCGGCGATCGCGGAAGCTCTCACCGCGGTCATGGATGTGCAGCCGCGCCGATCGCCTTACAAGGGTCCGAACCTCAAGGACAAGCAGGTTCGCGACTTGTACTTCTCGGCGATTTTCTAACGTGACACACCCGCAGATGAGGTCGAGATCGGCTTCATCTGCGGTTTTTTCTGCCGGCTTCAGAGGAGGAACTGTCTCATGACCCACTGGCGCACCCTGTTTCTGTCGGTCATCGTTGTCGCTTTGCTGATGGTTGTTTCCGAACTGCAGGCTCAGGAACTGACCCTGTTCACCATGCCGCCGCCGCGCAGCCTGAACTGGGCCTCGCCCTGGACGCTGGCCTTCGACGCCGCCGTCGGCAACCGGTTCACTTTCACGCACATCAAGCACAAGCACACCTTCGGCCATGTGTTCATCGAGCTGAAAGGGCCGAACGGCGAGCGCGAGCTGACCGGCAGCACGACCGCCCCCGACGCCCCCAGCGACTCGGACAAAGTCACCAAGGAAGGATACGGTCTCGGCGTTTTCTGGGCGGATCTGAAGGGTGCTCTCGAAACCCCTGAAAGCCTCGATCCGCAGATTCTCGATCGGTACAAATCGGGGCGCATCGGTTTCATCACCTTCAAGCTGCATCCGAAAACGTACCAGCGACTGTCAACCTTTCTGCGCGAGTATCGAGCGCGCGGCTATGGCAATATCTATAACGGGATGAACAAACCGCGCGAGGGACTCGGCGCCGGCTGCTCCATCTTCGGCGTGGTGTTTCTCGATCTGGCCGGGCTGCTGCTGCCGGAGTTCGAACGCGAGTGGGTCGTTTCGGTGAAAGTACCGGAATCGCTGATCGGCGGCCCGCTGACCGGCAAGAAGATTTCACTCAAGAATGCCATTCTCTCGCGCTGGGCGAAGGAAGGCGAAAAGTATCGCGTTCTCTCTCTCTACGACCCCGATCTGATCTTCAAATGGATTCTGAAAGAGTGGGAAAAAGGCAAGTTCGATCAGGTGCATGGTGCGTCATCCGCTGACCGCGGATATCTCAGTCGCAAGCAATTGGTACGCAGACAGAAGGCGCTCGGGCTGTATCTCGACGTTTCTGATATTGCGCCGCCCACAGACCCGATCTGGCAGGGGCAGGCCGCAACGCAGTAAATCACCGTTGCTTCACCGCCGGGGTCGTTCACACGAACGATCCCGGTTTTTTTTTGTTCCTGTGATACAGTATCATCATCAACACATTTTTCGTATGAGGTAGTGCCGATGCCCTTCTCTCTGTGGTTGCGCCTGCATTTCAGCCGGTTCTTCATCTTGCTGTTCCTGAGTCTTATTGCCTTCGACACCCCAGTCGCTCATGCCTGCGGAAATACTCTCACCGGAACGACAGAAGGAATCGAACTGCCTTCGTCTCTACGCAAAGTTGTACATCAACTGCAGCGCGACAAGTCGATCGCGATTTTCGACTTTGACGGAACGCTCTTTTCCGAGCAGTATCTCGCACCTGATGGGCGTTACCGTTCGGGGCAATCGACCTGGCATCTTTGGGGAGCGGAACACCTGAAAGAACAGCCTCGGCTGTTCCCCCAACAGCGGCTCGGTTCCGATGCCGCGGAAGACAAGCGCCTGATCGCGGCGAAAGACGATCTTCTCGAGGGGCTTACCGACATCGAAAGTCACGGATACATGAAATTCTCGCAGATTGCCTGCTTTGAGGCCGGCATGACTCCCACGGAAATGCGTCTCGGACTCGACGGGTTTCTGCAGGAGTACGAGCCGGCAGAGTATGTTTATCCGCTCATGATCAGGCTTCTCGAAGATCTTTTACGTCAGGGCACCCACGTCTGGATCATCAGCGGCAGCAACCCGCACTACATTCATGCGAATCTCCGACGCCTGGCGCGGCAGCGAGGGCCGGTCTGTGAAGCCCTGTTCCGCCGATGCCATCTCATTGCCGATGAATACATGCCCTACGAACCGGCGACCGAAACCGGGTGCCGCATTGTCGGCAACATGGCCCGGCAGGGGCGCGACCGCCGCTTTCGCGCCGTGTATGATGACCGCTTCGCCCCGCCCGAAGGCAAAAAGCGTTATATCGTCGAGAAAGCCGGTAAGTGGAGGGCATTTGAAACGTTCGTTAAGCCGCGCGGCGGTTCAGCCATCGGCCTGATCGCCGGAAACAGCGACGGCGATTACGATCTGATCGAACGTGGGTTGCGCGAGTTTCCGCGCCTGACCGCCGTTCTGGTCAACCCGCACGGGAAAAAGCTGACAACGTTGCCCGCCGACCGTTGTCTGACCTTTACACAGAAAAGCAGGAAGGGCGGTGAAGGCATGACCCACCTGACCGGAACGGCTCAGAACGCCAAGCTCGGCCCGCTGATCATCACGGAAGGCCGCCGGATTTGGATTCTCGGTTTGGATGAGTGGCCGGCTGAAGCTGTCGGCAAGGAAGTCTCTATCAGTGGCATCATGACCGAGCGCGCCGATCTTCCGGTATTCGTACCTGTCGCAGGGGGTGAGATCCCGCAGGGGATCCCCGTGGAACCCGGAACCGATTTGCAACAGGCCGCCGCACGCACCTGCCTTGAACAGGTATCATGGCGTATTCTCGAGCCGTGAGCCGAGCCATGAATCACTCACGGAGATCATCAATGTATCAACGTTCTTTGTTTCTCTTCTTTCTGTGTCTTCTTTGTATCAGCGTTCACGCCATTGAGGCCCCGGACGTTCTGTATACGCTTCCGTATCCCGAAGGCGAAGAATACCTGGTATCGAATGCCTACAATGACTGGCTCACGCATGTCGGCAAGTATGCGATCGACTGGAAGATGGAGGTCGGAACGCGACTTCTCGCCGCGCGAGATGGAGTCGTGGTCAATGTTATCGATCGATTCACCGGGTGGGGAACGACTCCGGATTACTACGACAAAGCCAATCTGATCACTCTCAGGCATGATGACGGCACATTTACCGACTACGTTCACCTCAGGAAGGGCGGTATAAAAGTACGAGTCGGTCAGCGCGTCAAAGCCGGCGAATTCATTGGTTTGTCGGGTGACACCGGCTTCGGCGCCGTGCCGCACCTGCATTTCATGGCCTACCGCATGGTCAACGGCAAACAGGAAAGCTTCCCGGTGAAGTTCTATTCGGGCATGGCGAAACCCTACGAGATTTTTCGTCACTGTCGCTATCTGGCACCCGGCCCGAACTGCCGGCCGACGGTCGACCCATTCGAACAGGCTTTCCCGGGAGAGCTTGCCAAGATCAAGTTTCAGCTGGCGGAACTGGCTAAGGCTCAGCCGACCCCCAAACAGGGAGCAATCGCGGTTCGGGACCATCTCAAGCAACATGGCGACTCGTACCGAAAGAAGTACAAGGAAATCTACGACAAGGCGCAGGATGGCGACATGGATGCCCTTAAACTTCTGGAAGGGTTTTCGAACTCGATGGATCTGCGCACGGACATGAACATCGACCGTCTGTTCTCGGACCCTGATGCCGCCCCCATCGCCGAAGAGGCAATCGAACTCTGGAACCAGATTCAGGTCATCGAGTAGTCTCTTCCGGTCTGTTTGATCAGGCCTGGCCGGCACCTGCCGACGAGGCTGCAACTCGCCTCTTTGATCGAATTCTGATACTGTAGTAACAATTTCACATACATTCAGACAAAGGAAGGTTGATATGGCGAAAAAGAAGATCACAGTTCTCGGGGCCGGAATGGTCGGTGCCGTCATGGCCCTCGATCTCGCAGCTGAAGAGCAGTTTCAGGTCACGATCGCCGACCGCGACCCCGAGGCCCTCGGTCGGGTTCGCGCCAAAGCCCGCATCGAAACCATCGAAGCCGATCTTTCCAAGGTCGAGCGCATTCGCGAACTGATCAAGGATGCCGATCTCGTCGTCGGTGCCGTCCCGGGATTTCTCGGTTTTCAGACCCTGAAAACGGTGATCGAGTGCAAGAAGAACTTCTGCGATATCGCCTTCATGCCCGAAGATTTTCTGCAGCTCGACGCCCTCGCCAAGCAGCACGGCGTTACCGCGATCGTCGACTGCGGCGTGGCTCCCGGTATGTCGAATCTCATTCTCGGCAAGTATGCCGCCGAGTATCAAACGTTCGAAGAAGCGTTGATCATGGTCGGCGGGCTGCCGCGCATTCGCACCTGGCCGTATGAGTATAAAGCTCCCTTCTCTCCGATCGATGTGATCGAAGAATACCTTCGCCCCGCCCGGTACGTTCGCGACGGCAAGATCGTCACCATGCCCGCTCTCAGCGAGCCCGAACTGGTCAATCTGCCCGGCGTCGGCACGCTCGAAGCTTTCAACACCGACGGCATGCGCTCACTGCTCTATACCATCAAGTGCCCGAACATGAAGGAAAAAACCCTGCGTTACCCGGGGCACATCGAAATCATGCGCATTCTGCGCGAAACCGGGTTCCTTTCGTACGACCCCATCGAGGTGAAGGGAAACAAGATTGCCCCGATTGATCTCACCACCAAGCTGCTGTTCCCGATCTGGAAGGCCAAGCCCGGTGAAGAAGAGTTCACCGTCATGCGAGTGCAGACGACCGGCATCCGCGACGGCAAACGCACGCGCAACACGTATGATCTGCTCGATTTCACCGACCCGAAAACCGGGTTCTCTTCCATGGCCCGCACCACGGGGTTCCCGAATGTCATCATGGCGCGACTGGTACTCAACGGCACGTTCACCCGCACCGGCGTGTTTCCCCCCGAGTGCTTCGGCGGCGACAAGAAGGTGTTTCAGGCCCTGACCGACGGTCTCAAACAGCGCGGCGTCGTGTTCAACCATCGCGAAGAAGTTCTCTGATCTGACGTTGTCTCATGCAAGACCAGCCACTGCCTGATCGGGCGGCGGCTGGTTTTTTCATGATGGTGCGTCATGGTGTCGCACCGTTGAGAGTTTGCCAAGGAGGCTGAGGTATGACGTTTCGAGGTTCGCAGCATCACTGGTCGCGTATCATATCGCTCTTTCTTTTGGCATTCTGTGTGCTGATGTGTGCCGACGCTTTGTCGGCCGCAGACCGTCGTCTCGATTCCTCGACCTCCGCGGGAACTTCCGCATCTGTACAAGCTGCGGGTCGACTCGCTCTTCTGATCGGCAATGCCGGCTATGACGAAGCTCCGCTGAGCAACCCGTTGAACGATGTGCGAGCATTCGCCGACGCCCTTCGCTCGATCGGGTTCGAGGTCATCGTGCGAGAGAACGCGACGCACAAACAGATGGACGAGGCCGTGGTCGATTTCTGGAACCGTCTGAAAGGCAAGAACGTCGGACTCTTCTATTACTCGGGTCACGGGCTGCAGGTCAACGGCGAAAACTATCTGGTGCCGATTCATGCGAACATCAAAACGGAGATCGACCTGCGACACGAATGTTTCGCGGCTCAGAAGATTCTCGATTACATGCAGGATGCCAAGCCGGGATTGAGTCTCATCATCCTGGACGCTTGCCGGAACAACCCGTTTCGACGCGGCATGCGCTCGGTCTCGCGCGGGTTGGCGCCGATGAATGCCGGCAAACAGGTTCTGCTGGCATATGCCACCGACCCGAACAACGTCGCTCAGGACGGTGACCCCCAGGGGAATTCGCCTTACATGAAGCACATGCTGCGCCATCTGCAGAAGCCCGGGCTGGCGATCGAGCAGTTTTTCAAGGAAGTCCGCAAGGGAGTGCTCGTCGATACCAATGGTGAGCAGACCCCATGGGAAAGCAGCAATCTGACGGATGATTTCGCTTTTGTCCCCGGCGGCGCAGAGCAGCCGGGAAACCGCACTCTCCCAGGGTCTTCCGATCAGAACTCCGGCAGTCGTCCGACCGGCACCCCGCTTGAGATCTGGACGGCTGAAGCGGAAAAGGGGAACGTCGACGCCATGTACATCGTCGCTTACAACTATGAAAGCGGCTCGATGGACTTTCCTGTCGACAAGACACAGGCGTTCAACTGGTACAAACGAGCGGCCGAAGCCGGTTCTGCCGACGCCATGAAACAGCTTTCCGAGTGTTTTGCCGAGGGCAAGGGTTGCGACAGAAACCCTGAATTGGCACGTCAATGGCTCAAAAAAGCGGCCGCAGCGGGTAGCGCATCGGCTCGCGCCGAGCAGACAGAGCGCGAGCAGAAACTCGCGGATCTGCGTCAAAGATCCGAGGCGGGAAATCTGTTCGCCCGCTTTGAACTCTGGAAGCTGGAAAACGACGTTTCCGATAATCCTGCGGTTCAGGAGAACCTCCTGCTGCCTGCTGCCGAAAAAGGGGACGTGAAGACGATAGAGCTGCTTGGCCTGCTCTATCTGCGCGAACTCGATATCGGCAGCCCGGACAATCGACGCAAGTGGCTGTCACGCCTCGCCGAGAAGGGCGATGCGAATACCCTGTTCCTCATCGCCAAGCAGTTTCAGACCGGCATCGGCCTGCCTCGCGACTTCGAACGGGCGGCCGCGCTGTATCGACAGGCCCGCGATCTCGGGCATCCGAACGCCGCTCAGGAACTTCAGGAGCTGTATGATGCCGGACAGGCCGACCCACAGGAAGACACCAAGCTGACCCAGACTCTCGAAAGCCTGCTGAAGAAGGCCGAAGCAGGTGATGCCAAAGCGCAGCTCGACGTCGCCATCAAGCTGGCCAAGGGAGAGGGCACGGCAATCGACATGCCGAAGGCGGTTGCCTGGATCAAAAAATCAGCGGCGCAAAAGTATCCGCGAGCCATGACGAATCTCGGGCAGATGTATCTCGGCGGTCTGGAAGAGGTGAAGGAAGATGCCGCCGAGGGCGTGCGTCTGCTGCTGCAGGCCGCTGAAGCGGGAGATGCTGAGGCCGCCGTGACGCTTCTGAAATGGCACCAGTCCAGGAAGCCGGGAGCTGCCGGTGAGGTGGAAGCTCTCGCCTGGGCCTATGTCCTCGTCAAACGCTCCGAGAGCCTCGGCGAACTCGCCTGGGCCTATCGCGACGCCGGCAACTTTCATATCGAGAAGCTGACGGGAAGCTTGTCACAGGCACAGATTCAGAAAGCCCGACAGCGCATGAACGAGCTGCTGAAAACCGTAAAGGGCTTCAAGAGCTTTTGACCGGTTCAGTGATTGAGCGGAATCGTGTGGTCAGACGGACGATCGATGTCGAGTTCGGCAATCAGGCAGTCTGCCATCTCAATGAACGCCGGCTCGAGTTCGAGTTCACGATCGGAGAGTTCCGAAAGCGAGGCTCCGCGGCCCGGCAGATCTGAAACAATCAATAGAGCCTTGGACCACATCTGTCGTCCGGGTCGGCTCTCGAGAAAACGAGCCATGGAAGAGAATTCGACATCGACAACATCAGCACCGAGCGCCTGCAGCCGTTCGAGTCGCGGCAGGGTCTCTTCGAGCGGTGAGAAGACGCTGAACACCCGAGCCGGACGCATGCGTCCTTCCAGCCAGCGCGGGGTTCTCGCCCAGGGCTGAATCTCGGCCGTCTTGAAGGCTCGCTCACCCGAGGCCGTCTCCGTCGGCAGGATCAGATCGCCGATGCGCAGTTCCTGATTCAGTCCGCCGCAGCTGCCGATGAGTATCACGCGATGGATCTTCTTTTCCACGGCCAGCACTTGCAGCAGAGCTTCAAGCTGATCGCCATACACATTGCGCGTCAACAGCATCGTGCGAGGGCGTGCCGCGGAATCGCGGTAGAAAATGATGCTGCACGGGAGCGTTCGATGATCGAGATACCGGCGTGACCAGCCCTCTTGCGGAATACTGCCCAGAGACTCTTTATCGATGCGGTAGCGCCAGGTCGTGGAAATGCGGCCGTCACGGATGGTCCAGCGATTCGGAAACTTGTGATGCACGGCCAGTCGGGCATTGAGCTGTTGCACGACTTTCCAATGATAGCCGATGACGACGGTATCGATCGTCCCAGGCACGATCGGCTGCAGGGCGCGTCGATACTCGTCGCACATGAACTGAAAATCATCGACAGGGGCGGGCCAGGCCACGACGCGAAAGCCCGCGGCCGGTCGACCGGCCTGCGCGAGTGCCCCGCCGATCAGCGACTGGGTATGCAGGTCGCGTTCGCGGCCCCAGACATCTCCCACCGCCACGACCATTCTGCCGTTCGACCGCCGGCCAAGCACCACTCCCAGCGTAATGTACGAGCGATCGCGCGTGATTTCAAGCGCACGATCAACGCCGAGACGAGAGAGAAACTTCGCCAGTCGTTCGCGCGGTCCGCGCACCACATAGACTTCGACATCCGAACGCCCGATCAGCTTCATCCCAAGGGGCGTCAGCCGTTGGCCGAGATAAGAGTGCACATTGCCCAGGGTATGTGATGCGGTAAAGTCAATGGATTGTACCAGTTCGGAAGGCAGCTCCAGCGGGAAGGTCTCCGTTGCCGCAGCACGTTCTACCAGAGGAAAATCCTTCATCCACCCTTCCGGCCAGGCTTCACCAGTACTCGGCTCGACGTTAGGGTCGGCACCAAGGTCGATCAGACCGGCAGGCCAGAGGGGTGATTCGTCCAGTCCATACATGCCCGTTTTCATGATCGTGCGCCAGACTCCGGCAGGCAGCCAGTGCCGCAGCAGATCAACGTCCCCCTCGCGTGCCGCCTGACGTATGCGAGTCGACGAAATGTCCAGGTTCTCTTCAGGGAGAAACTGCAACAAACCTTGTTTTTCGAGCTGGGCGGCAACATCAGCATGCGCGACAGGCTCGCCTGGTCGCCTGCTGATCACGAGAACCCGGTTGTCAGTCGTTTTCGGTAGAGCCTGGTTTTCAACGATCTTGGCGAACGAATCCGAACCAAGGATCTGATAGATCTTCGCTCCCGGTCGCGCTGCCGCCGCCGCATCGAACAAGCGTTGCGGTGCTGTTTCCGCCGGCCCGGCCCGATCGGCAGCCTCGATTTCCTCTTTCGAGAGCAGGCTCAGACGCTTATCATGAAGCTGTTCAAGAGTTCGCTGAATCGCGCGATGGCGAGATTCCAGCGGCGACATGCCGGGCTTGCGCCAGTTCGAGGCATTCGGCACGATAACCACCTCATCCAGCGCAAAGGCGGTCGCGGCATCCTGTGCCACTTTCAAGTGCCCGACGTGGAACGGATCAAAACTGCCCGGGAACACCCCGACTCTGGGTACCGCGCCTGCCGCACCTGCCGCCAGCAAAAGCAGCAGCGACCAGACCGCCGCCCAAAGCCTGTTTTGCCAATATCGCCTCATCGTTCACGCCTCCGTCATCGGTCATCGGTTTTGCCTATTCTCTCGTGAATAGCGAATTTCCGCAATGCCCGGCCCATGTTTTGACAGGCGCGGCGCACCGGGTGATAATGGTTCACGATGCAACCCAGGATCAGGAAGATGTCTGTTCGCTCATGGCTAGGGAGAGTGTGTCTGTCGGCACTGATCTTCGTTTGCGTTCTCAACACCACGTTGATTCGGGCGGAACCACAGGAACTGTCGCCCGATGTTTCTCGCTCCCCTTTCCTTCAGGCACTGCAGGAGAACAATCTGGCGCGTTTGTCCGAGCTGCTCGGTTCTGAAAGTGAGAGGGAAAGTCTGATCGAAGGGTTTCAGCTTCTGCATCATGCCGTTTCATACAACAACCTTGCCGCGATCGCCCTGCTTCTCAAGCACGGCGCTGACATCCATACGAAGAATCGACGCAAACAGACGGCTCTGCATCGGGCCGCTTTTCTCGGGCATCTCGAGGCGTGCGCCCTGCTTCTTTCTCGCGGTGCTGATCCGAACGAGCGAGATGGCGGCGGAAACAGCGCTTTTGACCTCGCCCTGCAGGGCGACGATCGCCTGCCGCTGCTCAGATTGCTGCGATCATTCGGAGCTGATGTGCGCGCGGCCGGTTTCGAGGGTCGAACCCCGCTGCATTACGCCGCCGAGTTTCGTCTGGCGGATGCCACCCGTTTCCTTCTCGCGGAAGGAGCGGACATTGCCGCCACGGATCATCTTGGCAGAACTGCTCTGCATACGGCTGTCGAGTTCGCCTCGGTCGGTGTCGCGCAGACCCTTCTGCAATCGGGAGCCTCGCCGAATAGCCGTTCCCATGCCGGCTTGACGCCGCTTCATGTCGCCGCCGCCCTGAATCATGCAACCCTGACTCGCCGGCTGTTGCAACACAGAGCGGATGTCACCATCGCCGATAATCACGGCTGGACTCCGCTGCACGAAGCATCGGCGTGGGGCTCGGCCGATGTCGTCCGCCTGTTACTCGAGGCCGGTGCCGATCGAACCCGCACCACCTCGCTCAACGAGACGCCGATTGTCCTGGCTCGCCGTTTCCGTCATGATGATTGTGTCGCTATTCTGGAAGCAGGAATGAAATGAATCTCGACGTCACGTGATTTTCCTTTCACACGACGAATTTCGAGCGGCTGAGGATTCCAGGACTGTAACAACTCGCTCTCAGCCGCGCGGCACAGGTCTACGAACCCGCTGTCGACAACAACTCCCCCGCCGGTTTGCTGCAAAGCCGTATCGGCCAGACGCGACGCGAGATTCACCGTGTCTCCGACAACCGTATACTCCAAACGCACTCGCGGGGTTCCCATGATTCCCTCGAGCACGGGACCAGCCGCAACGCCTATACCAAGCCTGCTTCCCAGCATGGGATCAACGGGACGACTTGTCATGAGCTGTACGGTGCGAACGGCCGCTCGCACGGCGGCCTGCATGCCGCCGAGTTTGTCCGGTAGAAAAACGCCGAGAATACGCTCGCCGATGAACTTGTCGATATCGCCTCCCGTCTGTCGTACCGCCCCGGCCCAGGCGGCCAGATGTGCGCGCAGGCGCGGCATGAGGAGCGATGCGTCGAGAGACTCCGATCGTGAGCGGAACTCGTGGAGCGCGCCGAACACGATGACCGCCTCGGTGGCCCGAGCCGTCCCAATCCCGTCAGAACCGGCGCCGACGGCCGCCTGCCGCACCGAGAGAGAAACATAGCGGCGCAGTTCTCTCCCTTCCGCGATGCCTGCCGCCATTTGATTGAACGCGCGTGACAACTCAGTAAACTCGTTGCCGCCTTCAACCGGCAGACGAGCGTCGAACTGCTCATTGGTGACGGCACGAGCCGCCTGCTGTAAGCGTAAAAGCGGGCGCAGAAAGGTTTGGGCCGCCAGAAGCGCCAGCAGAACCCCGCCGACCAGACCGGCAAATGAGGCCCCGATGTCGGCCAAACGTGCTCGAGCCGCTTCTCCGGCTTTATCCGTCGACGAATCGTACAACCTGCCAATCAACCCTTTGAGTCGAGGAAGCGGCTTCATGAACACGCTCTCGCCGATTTCCGCGTCTTCGGGTACCACCAGGATTCCCTCACCGGTCTCACGCGCCAGCAATGCCCCCCAAACCTCGGCCGCCGCTTGTGCTTTGACCAGCGGCTGCAATGCAAGCTTCTCGCCGCGAGAGTCCTCGACATACCCCTGCATCACCGGGTTCGCCAGGCGCAGCATCGGGGTTTGTTCCAGACAGGCCGTCACGCTCCAGGAAGCAGAAGCCGCGGCATCGAACCACTGTCGAAAATGCTGCCGCCATAGCCCGGTGTTCGGCATGGAGGCGAACAACCAGGCCAACGCGCGATCCTGTGCTTTCACAATCGACATGACTGCCGCCTCTCCCTGGCCCCACGGTCGGATCCCCGAATAGGGCATCAACAGCATACCCGGCACATCATCCGGGGGGAAAAAGCCGCGAAACATGGTCAGGGCATCTTCGGCACTGGCGGCGATCCAGACGTGCATCGGCTTTTCCACGCCAGTCGAGGTTTCATCTGTACGCCACTGTTTGAGCAGCGTTCGACCGATATACAGCAGCAGCGCCTCGCGCCCATCGATACGACGTTCGGCCGTGCGGTGTTCGACCCCGCTTGCCGAGGTACCATCGGCGATGATCAGCCGTTGCAGATGGCAGTACCAACCAAACTGCCGACTCAATTCGCCAAAGCGCGCCATCAATCGACTCATCTCATCGAGCCTGCGTCGCCCTGACCGGGCACGAATTTCCTGAAGTCGTGTTCGCACCTCAGGCAGTTCGAAGATGTCCTTCAGACATCCGCCGCATGCCTCTTCAGTCATCTGAAAACTTTCATCCACCTGCTGCATTCGCCTCTCAAACAGCTCTTCTCGTGCATCCGCCTCTCGTACTGCATGGCCCGCCCACCGTCGTTCGACATTGACGAGACTCAGAAACAGGACCGGCGAGAGAGCCAGTCCGAACGCCGTAATCAGACGCAGTTTCAAGCCATCGGGCAGGAACAGGCGAGCAGATGGAGCCAGGCGCAACAGCGCACCGACGGACAACCAGAGCGCCCCCCAGACAGGGATCAGCACGGTCAGCCACCCCAACAGGTGAGTTGAGGTGCGACGAGCCAGAATCAGCGTATCGCTGCCAAACAACGGAACCTGTGCCGTCGTGCCGGCCCAGTCGCCGTGAAAGACCACGACCGAAGATGCCGATTGCCGCCTAACGGCCGCGGGTGCGCTCAAGATATTCGCGGACAACGACTCAGGAAACCCGGGGGCCATGGCTCTGCCGCTTTTGAGAAACAAGCCGAGAGAGGCGAATCCTTCGAGCAGGATCTGGGGCCGTCGTTGCGTCAGTGACATCAACGCCGCTTCATTGAGAAGCAGCACCAGATCTCCGATGTTGTCTTCGTCGGCATCAATTTTTTCAGCCTTGCGCCCGGCAGAGGCGAATACCGGGTTGTTGCTGCGCCATGTCACCGTCTTCGACCGAGAAATCGGCCGCCAGAACATCCAGCGCGTGCCGGCCGGTGTCTGAATTTGAATCAGACGACCGCACATCTGATACCCGAGATCACGACGCAGGAAGGCCTCGAGGCCGATACCGTTTCCACCAATCATTTGATCCTGGCCGCGAGAACCACCGATGGCATGCAGTTCATCGTGAACCGCGCGCATCAGCGCATCCATCCGGTCGGGTGCCAACCCGACATCGACGCCGCCCGAGGCCGTCACTCGGGTTCCGTCACCCACATACCAGGACAATCCAGGCAACTCGTTCTCGAGTTCCGCAAGAATGGACGACTTCTGCAGAGCATCCAGGACAGTACCGCCGTGTGTCGTTCCCAACTGACTCTCGAAACGCCGCCAGAGATACCACTCTTCGAGACCACGCCCGGCCGTCATGACCCGCACCCTCTGCTCATCACGTTCGAGCACTCGCTTTTGCCCCTCACGAGCGGCGGCCAGGTGTTCTTCTCTCGACCAATGCTGAAACCACATCACCAGCAGCGGAGGGATCAGCCACAGGAACAGCCAGGCCAGGGTTCCGAATCGGCGCGCCGCATCATGCGCCGTTGTCGACTCTCGTCCATACTCGCCCGATTCATCTTCTATTGCCGGTTTATTCTCATCCGTACTAGTACTCGTATCGGCCCGCGCTCGACTGCGCAGCTCACGAATGTCCGAAGTTTCGACTGGCGAATCGCTGATCCATTCAGCCGGAAGCATCGTCGCATCCTGTGCGGAAATCATGATTTTGGAGTCTCTGCCGATTTTCGAGGCAGCCTCCAGTTCGGCAGCCTGCTGCAGAGGTTTTCCGATCAGCGAAAAATCGAGGCGCGATTCAGGATCTCCGACCACGCCGGCCGCCACTTCCCCGCCGGCAATGCCGATGCCGATCTCATACCCGAACAATCCCTCACGCAGACGCTGCTCGTGATATTCTCGCTGCAACAGGCGCATCTCGCGCGCCGCGGTGGCAGCAGCAAGCAGAGCGTGCTGCACGGTTGCCCCAGGGAACACGGCCTGAATGGCATCACCGATGAACCGATCGATCATGCCCCCCTGCCGCTGAATAGCGATGGTCATGCGCTTGAGATGTTCATTCAACAATCCGAACACCTGTTGCGGCGGAAAGCGTTCTGACATCTCGGTGAATGATCGAATGTCGGAAATCAGCATCGCCACCGTTCTTCGCGGCGACGCAGCCTGGACATGACCAGTCTGCTCACGAACCGCTTCCAGCACGTCCGGAGACACAAACCGACTCATGTTACGTCGTTCGCGCAACCAGCCGATCATCGTGTTCAGAGAGCGGGCGGTGTCTCCCAGTTCGCCGCCCTCCGTCGTTTCAAGATCGAAGGCCAGATCATCGGCCGCCACTCGCTTGAGACCGGTCGTCATCTCGATAACCGGAGCGGTCAATCGAGATGCGACAAGACTGACTCCAAAACCGATGCAGATCGCCAGCAGAACCCAGACGGACAGACTGATCAACAGTTCGCGGCGCACCCGTTGCAGAATCGGGGCCGTCTCGTCCCAGGTGACCAGCAGGTATCCCGGAAGCGTTGGAGTTGCCTGAAAGGCGCACAGCCGCCCCTGCAGCTGGAGAGCCACCCTTCCGGATCGCTCGCCGAGTTGTCGGGCCGACTGCAGCAGCTCTTCGGGCACCCGGTCGCCCGGACGCGGCAGCCACATGTTTCCGGAACGTACGAGTAACCAGCATTGATTCAGCTCATCATCACCGCCTTGCAGCGAAGCGAGAAAACCCTGCATCAACGTTTCTGCATTCCAGAGTGCATAGAGGATATACCAGGATTCCTCACCGATCTTGATCCAGTCTGCGTAGCCCTGGGCCTTGCGAGTGCCCGCTCCCCAGTTGACGAACTGTCCCAGCTGCTGTCGTCCATAGTCCGAGTTTCTCGAGATGCGATCCATGATCAGAGGCGCCTGATCGCCAGGAGCTCGCGGTGCCAGTGACGGTGGGCGTCGCTTATCGAGTTCGTGCATGATGGCGCTGCGTATGAGAATTTCCAGGGTTGATCCGACACCTGAAGGCAGTCCGGGTTCGAACAGCCGCAGGATGTAATCGTCATGCCCGAGAATCAGCAGGGCCGAGAGCGGCAATCCCTGATCTCGAAAGTAGTTCCAGACCTCCTGCTGCAACGGGCGGGCATCGGCGCCCTCATACTGCACACGTCGCAACCGTTCGCCCAGACCCTTGTTGCCTGATGTCTCCTGAAAGAAGGTGCGACACGCCTGCTGTCTGGCCTGCTGAAAGGTCAGATACCGACTTTCGACAAGCCCGAGTCGCCGGAACAGACGCTCGCGCAGATTGGTGAGCAGCAGTTGTTCTTCATCGATCTGCCACTGCGCCAGCACCACGATACTGTGGCTCAGCGGAATGGCTCCGAGCACAAGCAGCCAGAGAAGCAGAGAAGCCCGCACGCTCAAGGCGGGCACCGTGCCGAGAACCCGTTGCGCCAGGAGTATCAGCGCAGCGATCAGCCACCATTGCACCGCCAGATCAGCCAGAAACGTGAGAACGCCGACGGCGGATTCGGACTTCGGCTGCACCATGAACACCAGCATGCCTGAACGCATCACCGGAGGTAACAGCACCCCCGACCAGGGTTCGCCCGGCAGCGACACTTCTTCGCGCAGAAGTTCCACCGGTAACACCACCCTGCCGAGAAAGTGATCCCCTGCCTCTCTCGGTGTTTTCGCCCCAGTACGAATCAAACCACAGACATAGTCTTCACGCCATGGAATTCCGGGAGCGACCGTCAGACGATGAAAGACCCGCTGCAGCATTGGCGCCAACTGCTCTCGCACCGGCATCAGATCGGGGTGGAACAGCGGCATCGACACCGGGGCAGGTGGCGTGGGTACAGGCAGAAGAACCGGAAGAGGCGCACCAGGACCGGCAATCGCGGACCAGTTTTTAAAGACGAGGCGACTCAGGAGATCGCGCCGATCGTCCTGCAACGGCGACACGGCGAGAAACAGGCCGACGCGCCGGCCCCGTGCGACGAGAAAGTCCCAACAGGCCATCCCCCCTTCACCGTGAAGAACCACCGCAAAGGCTCGACCGCGAAATCGCTCCTGAAAGTGCTCGGCGCACCCATACCCAAACATCTGCTCCAGACGTTGTTTCCAGAGACCCGACGCGAGTTCTGACGGTTCGCCCATCGCATCGCGCGCCATTTCCGCCAGCAATCGCGTAAGCAGTCGTCCGGAAACGGACTCCAGGCCTTCTCCCCGGCAGAGTTCCGGCTCTCGTCCGGCATCCGGCAGCGTGATCGCCCACAGGCGAAATTCTGGAACCTCCGACGGTCCGGCGTCCGGCAAGGCTTCGCTGATGGTCTCGCCCAGCGTGAGTCCCGAGACGGGTTCCGTCGAACGACCCAGGCGACGCTCGACTGTTTCGACCAGACGCCTGGCGGATTGCTCAACCCAGTAGCTCGCTCGCATCGTCTGCTGCAGCTTCGCTCCGGCAGCTACCGCATCGTCTCGCAAGCGTCTTTCCTGGCGCACGCGCTGCTGTTCCTGTTCCCACCGTGCCCCATATCTCAAAATGAGTATCGGCAGAAGCAGCAATGCCAGGGGAAGCAGGAACCCGGACGCCAGTCCGGCGAGACGGGATGAGAACGCCGGGGTGTCGGATGAACGCATCAACACTCCCGTGTTCGGTGCGGGCGTCGGCGATAGGGAACCATGCAGGTATTCTATACTGGAACGCCTCGCGCGTGTACAAAAAAACCGTCGGCGGAAGACTGCTCCAGCCGACGGTTTGCGCTCTTGTCCGACTCAGTAATCTTCGTAGGGGTTGCCGCCCTCAACTTTGGCGGGAGTGACCGACCCCGTTTGCCCGTTCGCCCCTGATGGAACCGACACGTCTGCAGAAGGAGCCGTAGCGGCAGCAGCGGCACTGCGAGCTTCATCTCGCCTGGCAAGCCACGCCGTCAAACCGGCGCTATTCCCGAGAAGCTGTGCAAATTCGCTTCTGGTAAGTTTGCCGAACGTGTAACGATCGACCACATCGGCGATTGTTTCGATCTGGCCCGGATACTTGTCGGCCAGAAACTTCAACACATTCGCCAGCGTCCGATCGCGTTGATTGGTCGCCATAAACGCATCGAACACCCCGTCAGAACCGCAGGGCAAAGATCTCGAAAGGTCGAGGAAGATCAAGGCATTGCAGCCTTCGACACTGAGCAGCTGGCGACCGCTCAAGGTCTGCGGATCGACTTCCGTATACTTGCCCGCTTCCGGGCCTTCGATCTTCACCTTCTGTAACGCTTGTCGGATGTAACGTTCGTCATCAGCTGAGTAGTACATCTGCGCGAACTGCGCCCACCCTTCCATGAAAGCGGCCTTCGGTTTGGTCAATTCGTTCACGTAGTGGGCGCCATCGGGTCCGTAGGGCTGTTCGTATTCCTGCCAGGTCTTGTCGAGCGTGTGAGCCGCTTCATGAATGAACACGGAACGAGCCAGCTCGATGGCATCCGGGCGATCAAAGTGCAGATCATTGAACTGAATCTGCCCATCGGATGCACAGGGCCAGAAATCGGCGCGCACCGTATCCGAGTTATGGCCGTTCGTGTCGGTGACGACGATGGTCACTTTTTCACGAAACCCTTTCTTCATCTGCTCGATCAGGCGCGGATTCTTCGAAAACCGATACATCGAAAGCAGGGCCTTCTGACCGTTGGTCAGCTTCGACTCATTCCCGTCCGCAACCCCCATCAGGCTCAGCAGTTGAGCTTCACTGGTGATTTTGACGCGGTTGACCTTGTATTTGGTTTTCTTGTCTTCAGAAGTGATCGTATCCTGCCCGGCCGTCAAACGACTGATCGGCCGATGCGCCTTCTTGCGAATGACATCGAGAGGCAGTGGTGTATCAGCGGTTCCCCAGGGCATCTTCTGCGCAATCTTGTTCTTCAACGCGGGAATGGCCGCTTTTGCCCCGTTTGCCGCCACGGCACTACGAACCGAGGTGTTCTGCGGAATGACTTCCTCGATGACCTGGTAGAAAAACTCAAACTCGAAGTTGTTCACCGCCGCCTGAACGGAGAGAGCCGACCAGGCTAGAATCACGAGGATACCTAGAACAGAACGCAGATTTCGCATACGTGTTCTCCTTGTGAGACAAAGCACCCAATTTCTTCTTCTATTCTACCTCGGTTTCGCCGGAAAGTTTTGCGGAAAATATCGAGTGGCATCGGTCTGTCGCGCTTTCTTTTTCTGATTCTCGAGAACTCGCCGCAGCAGCCGCTGCCGTTCAGCCTGATCAGGGAAATCCTTTTCGTTGCCGATAATGGCGATGATGTCTTTGTACGATGGCAAGTAGACTACACGCAGGCGCACCCAGGTTCCGCCGAGGTCGGCAGCTTTTCCCGTCGGCTTGACCGACAGAATGAATTCCTGCTTGCGGCCTTTTTCAAGTACGTTCAGTTGCTCTTTCGCTGGTGCGACCACGAGATCTGCCGAAGATTCGAAGAACAGATCGAGCTGCGTGGGCGTGCCGACAAGCGACTCGACCGATGCGCAGAGACGCAGAACCCCGGGGTCCTGAGAAGGCAAAGCAACCAGTTCCAGCGCCAGATTCGGCGGACACGTGTAATGATTGGTCGTGGCCATCGCCGGAACCACCGCCTGAAGCAGGCATAGAACACCGATCAACAGAATCATGGTTTTCATGTGCAATCTCCTGGAGCGTTCATGAACGACGGCTTCAGCCGCACAAAACTCATCATGCCTCAGCACTGACCATATCGGCAACTTTCAGCAGCCAAGACTCGATCGCAAAAAGCTTGCCGAGAACAGCCACGTGACTCGCCCCCCAAACCGCCGCAACCCCTCACCGGCTGTCGACGACCAGTATACCAGATTCTCGTTTTTCCAATCCTGCTCCACCGAAGCGCAAACGGGAACCCTTCGCCCAATAACATGAACTTGGAACTTCCGTGAAGGAAGACAAACAGTGTAGCCTGAGTGCCCTTGAGAATTGCTGACCCTGAGCAGGGCGGCTGATGTTTGCGAATCGCGAGCAACTGGTCTATATTCCAGTCGTTCGAAAAATCCGATGTCGATCTTCCGGGAGGTCTCGCATGTCTTTGTCTCGTCTGCTGCTCGCCGTCTCTCTGGCCGTTCTTCTGCTGTTTCCAACTCTGTGCGTCAACGGTGAAGAACCGGCTCCGGCAAAGAAGATCAAGGCCGGTCTGATCTATGTCGGACCCATCGGCGATTACGGCTGGAGCAACGCCCATGAGCAGAGTCGGCAGGCCATGATCAAGAAGTTCCCCTGGCTGGAAACCGTGTTCGTTGAGGCGGTGCCCGAAGCTGACTCCGCCCGCGTCATCGATCGTCTGATCAATGAGGAAAAGTGTGATGTCGTCTTCACGACGAGTTTCGGATACATGAACGATACCGCGCGAGCGGCAGAACGTTATCCAGACAAGATTTTCATGCACTGCTCCGGGTACAAACGCGCCAGGAATCTCGGTACGTATTTCGCCGAACTGTACCAGACGTATTATCTCTGCGGTCTGATGGCGGGCGCTCTTTCCAAGTCTCAGAAAATCGGTTATGTCGCGGCTCACCCGATTCCCGAGGTCGTGCGGCACATCAACGCCTTCGCTCTCGGCATCCGCGAGGTCAACCCGAAAGCCCAGGTCTCGATCAAGTGGCTGTTCTCGTGGTATGACCCGGCCAAGGCCCGCGAAGCGGCAGAGGCTCTGGTGGCCGAAGGCTGCGATGCCCTGGCGTTTACCGAAGACTCGCCGGCGGTTGTACAAGTCGGCCAGGACCACACCAAGAAAGGCAAGCCGGTGTATACCTTTGCCCACTACAGCCCCATGCAGAGTTTCGGCGAAGATTCCGTGGTTTCAGGCCAGCTGGTCGACTGGAACGGCATGTATGAGGACATCCTGATGCGTCTGTATCACGGCACCTGGAAATCGAACGACATGTGGTGGCTGCTCAAGGAAGGCGGCGCCGTATTGGGCGGTGTGCCCGAACAACCGATCAACCCGAAGTTTATCGAGCCTTTGAAAGCCGTCGAGGTTGCCGATCCGATTCTCGGCAAGATCAACGTGCACGATCTGATCATGAAGCGACTGGCACAGATGTCCGAACCAACGGTTCTGTTCGACCCGTTCACCGGCCCGATCAAGGACCAGACCGGGACCGTGCGTATCAAGGCCGGCGAACGCGCAAGTCACGATCAACTCTGGAGCATGGACTGGCTGGTCGAAGGCGTGGTCGGCAATCTGCCGAAGTGACGGACAGCGGCGCGACCAGAAAGTCGCGGTGATGAGCGCAAGTAAAGTACAAGTCATGAAATCGTTTACATCCATCGAAATGCGGAATATCCGCAAGTCATTTCCGGGAATTACCGCCAACGATGATGTGACGTTTTCCGTGGTTGCCGGTGAGATTCACGGCCTGCTGGGGGAAAACGGCGCCGGGAAATCGACGCTGATGAATATTCTGTTCGGTCTCACGGCCCCGGATTCAGGACAGATCCTGTTGAACGGGCAGCCGATCGAGTTCGGTTCACCGCGTGATGCCCTGTCGGCCGGAATCGGCATGGTGCACCAGCATTTCATGCTGATTCCCAATCACACCGTCATCGAGAATCTCGCGCTCGCGATTCCCGGCGTGCCGTGGCGTAATCCGGGCGGGCATGTCCGCATGCGGCTCGAAGCCTGCATGAACCGGTACAATCTGCGCGTCGACCCCGATGCCTGCATCTGGCAACTTTCCGCCGGCGAACAGCAGCGGGTCGAGATTCTCAAGGCACTGCTGGCCGACTGCCGACTGCTGGTGCTCGATGAGCCGACCTCGGTGCTGACCCCTGACGAAACCCGTCAGTTGCTCGACATTCTTCGGGTATTTGCCGCCGACGGCGGAGCAGTCGTCTTCATCACCCATAAACTCGAAGAGGTTCTGGCGGTCGCCGGACGACTGACGGTGCTGCGACGCGGCCGCGTGGCCGCGACAGTACGAGCGAACGAAACGTCACCGGTCGATCTGGCGCGTTTGATGATCGGACGCGATTTGTCATTCGCCCGCACTCCCCGCCCTCATCCGATTCCCGATCGTTTCTTGCTTGAAGTTGCCGGGCTGTCCGTCCAGGACGATCGCGATCGTCCGGCTCTGCGCGAGCTTTCTTTCCATCTTCGCGAAGGCGAGATTCTGGGCATTGCCGGTGTCGCGGGCAACGGTCAGCGTGAACTGGTCGAAACTCTCACGGGAATGCGCAGGCCGAAAAGCGGGAGTGCTCGATTTCGCCATTTTGAACTGACGCAGCTGTCCGCCCGTGAGATTGCGGATGCCGGCGTGGCTCACATTCCTGAAGACCGGCTGCATCATGGTGTGGCGGGCGGGCTTGATCTGCACGACAACGGGGTTCTGACCAGGTATCATCAGGCTCCGTTCTCGCATGCCGCCGTGATGGATCGCCGTGCCATTGCTGATTATGCCCGACGGATCATCGACGACTTCGACGTGTCGGTGCCATGCCTGACGACGAGCACGTCGGACACCGACTCGACGCAGCCGCCGACCCGCAATCTGCAGACCGCCGCGAAGAATCTGTCCGGAGGCAACTTGCAGAAGTTCATCGTCGGCCGCGAACTGGTGCGTCATCCTTCCCTGATCATCGCCTCGCACCCGACCTACGGTGTCGATGTCGGAGCCGCCGAAACGATTCATCAGCGTCTGCTCGCCTGTCGTGATGCGGGCAGTTCCGTGCTGCTGGTTTCTGAAGATCTGAACGAACTCTTCCTTCTCTCAGACCGTATCGCCGTCATGTATGAAGGCCGCTTTGCCGGGATCGTGCCGCCGGAGCGCGAGAACCTCGAACTCATCGGTCGCCTGATGACCGGCGCACGCAAGGCCGAGGTCGCTTGATGAGCATTTCCATCACCTTTGAACGCAGACCATTTGCCTCTTTTTCATTCACTCTGCTCGTACTTCTCAGCTCGCTCTGCGTCGGCACCCTGGGGGCGGCGCTCCTTTTTCTGCTGCGCGGGGTCCACCCCGTGATCGCCCTGCAGAAGATCTTTCTCGGCTCCTTCGGCAGCTGGTATGGGTTTCAGGAAACCACGGCCAAGGCCATTCCCCTTGCCCTGACCGGCACCGGTCTGGCTATTGCCTTTCGTGCCCGTTTCTGGAACATCGGTGCCGAGGGGCAGATTCTGGCGGGTGCCGTCGGCGCGACAGCCGTGGCATTGTATGGCCCGCAAGGCGGCTCTCCGGCCGGAACTATCTGCCTGCTGTTCATCGCCGGCGCCGTCTGCGGCGCTCTTTGGGCGTGCATTCCCGCTCTGCTGCGACTTCGCTGGCAAGTGAACGAGGTCATCTCGACGCTGATGATGAACTATATCGCTATCGAACTGGTACAATTTCTGATCTACGGTCCATGGAAAGGCAAATCGCAGATGGGATTTCCCTATTCCGACGACTTTCCGGCGACCGCCGTGCTCCCGACCTGGGGATACACCCGTATTCATTTGCCGACTCTCGTTTTGACGCTTGCGGCAGCCGGCGGCCTCTGGTTTCTGCTGCAACGCCTGACGTTCGGCTATGAGATCCGCGTCAGCGGCGAAAACCCTTCGGCCGCCGCCTATGCGGGGATTCCCAGCGGGCGTGTGCTGCTTACCGCCATGCTGATCAGCGGCGCATTGGCCGGTTGCGCCGGCGTCGGCGAAGTCGCCGGAATTCACCGTCATCTCACGTATCCGTGGGCCATCTCCTCGGGCTATGGGTATACGGCCATCATCGTCGCCTGGCTCGCACGCCTCAACCCGCTCGCCGTCATCGTTTCGGCATTGTTTTTCGGCGGCATTCTCGTCGGCGGCGACGTGTTTCAGACATCGCTGCAACTGCCCTTTGCCGTGGTGCATCTGTTCAACGCCCTCATCCTGGTAAGTCTCATTGTCGGTGACGTGCTGCTCGAGTATCGACCGCGGCTGCGTCGAAGTTCCACACCCGTGTTCACCTCAACTGATCAGCATCAGGAGGGTCGGTAACATGGACGTTTCCATCGACTGGGTGACGGCATTGGCAGGGCGGGCGATGGTCGCCGGAACTCCGCTGCTGCTCGGAACTCTCGGTGAAGTGCTGACGGAACGTGCCGGTATTCTCAACCTCGGGGTCGAAGGCATCATGGCGGTCGGAGCCGTGACCGGCTTCGGGGTCGCCATCACGTCCGGAAGCCCATGGGCAGGCGCTCTGGCTGCGGTTATCGTCGGCATGCTGCTCGGACTGGTGCACGCTCTGGTGACTGTCACGCTGCGCGCCAACCAGGTCGTGGCAGGCCTCGCACTGACCATGCTGGGTCTCGGTCTGAGCAGCCTGATCGGCAAGCCCTTCGTCGGGCGGCCGTTGCCGAACCCCCTGGGAGAGTCGGCCATTCCTCTGTTGTCGCAGCTTCCGGTGGTCGGCACTTCGCTCTTTAGTCGCGACCCGTTGTTTTATCTCGGACTCCTGCTGAGCATCGGACTCTGGTTCATCCTCTTTCGCACCCGTTGGGGAATCGTCATTCGTTCCTGCGGGGAGTCGCCTCTCGCTGCAGCCACCTGCGGTGTCAACGTGCAGGCCGTGCGCACCCTGTGCCTCATGGCCGGATGCGGACTCTGCGGACTGGCGGGTGCCTATCTCTCGCTCGTGTACAACCCCTCGTGGGTCGAAGGCATGACCGCCGGCCGCGGCTGGATCGTCATCGCGCTGACGATCTTCTCGTTCTGGAATCCGCTGCGCGCGGTGATCGGCGCTTACGCCTTCGGCGCCATCTACGTGGTGCAGTATTCTCTGCAAAGTTGGAACATCTCGCCCAATCTGCTGATGACGCTGCCGTATGTCCTGACCCTGCTCGCCCTGACCTTGCTCTCCTCACGGGCGCATCGACATCTGGCGGCTCCGGCGGCTTTGGGCACCCCCTTCCATCCCGGAGAAAAGTCCTAGACGGTCAGTGCGAGGCGCCCTCGGGAACGCGAGTCGGCTGAGATGTTTCCGTCGCGGTCGCAACGGGGGCCGGTCGGTTTTTGATAAACCGGTCGCACCAGTCGACGGTCTCCGCCAGCACATGAAGGATGGATTCACGTGCCCGATACGCATGCGTCTCTCCCGGCAGAAGTACCAATCGAGCCGTGCCTCCGTGCCCTTTGATCGCGGCAAACAGCCGTTCGCTCTGCATCGGAAACGTACCGGTATTCTCGTCCAGCTCGCCATGAAACATCAGCAGGGGTTCGTTGATCCGGTGAGCGTAGGTAAAAGGCGACAGGCGGGTGTAGATATCCGTCGCCTGCCAGTAGGTGCGCCGTTCCGCCTGAAACCCGAACGGCGTCAACGTGCGATTGTAAGCGCCGCTGCGAGCCACGCCCGCGGCAAATAGATCGGTATGCGCCAGCAGATTGGCCACCATGAATGCGCCGTAACTGTGGCCGGCAATACCGATACGATGACGATCGGCCACCCCTTTCTCAACGAGAGTATCAACCGCCGCCTGAGCCGCCGCGGTGATCTGCTCGACGTAGGTATTGTTCGCTTCAAGCGGTTTTCCGACCACCGGAATTTCGGCATTGAAGAGCACGGCATACCCATCGAGCAACATCAGAAGAATCGAGGTTCCGTCCAGTCGCGCATATCGATTCGGCACGGCGCGCACCTGTCCGGCCGTATCGGGGCTGACATACTCTCGCGGATAAGCCCAGACGATCACCGGAACGCGCGTTCCCGACGCGTAGCCGACCGGATAGTACAATGTTCCTGAAAGTGGAATTCCGTCCGGACGCTTATATTGAATCAACTCTTTTCGAATGGAACTCAATTCCGGCGCCGGATCAGGGAATCTCGTCAACGTCGCGACCTTTGTCCCATCGCCATCAACCGAGCGACGGCGAAAATTCGGCGAAATCGCCGGCGTCTCGAAGCGGGTGATCAAAGTCTGTGCCGCTTCGTCACCGAACCCGGCGAAAAACTCATACGTACCGGTAGCCGATCGAAAGATTTCTCTTGTGGTGCGATTGTTCAGATTGAATCTTCGCAAAAACGGTAAATCCCCCTGCGGAGTCGCACCGGCACCGGCAAGAAAAATGTCGTCTCCGTCCTGTTGCACCACGGTTCGACCATCGGGCCGTGTCGTCGTCACCGATCGGCCAGGCGCATTGTAGGCATCCTTGCCGGAAAGACTGAACAGCAGAAAAGCGCCGGATTCCGGCGCAGAAGCGAGTTCGAGCGGCAACGAAGTCGACTGTCGACAGTCGATCAGCCACGTGCGATCCCACTGGGTTTCGAGGTTGTGATCCGAGATCAGGGCCAACCCGGGAGAAGCCAGATATTCCATCCCCCAGTATCGCTCCGGCAATCGCAACAGTTCCCGAGGCAAAGCCGTGAACGGAGAGGGCCAGGCCAGCAAACGGTCGCGATAGGTGGCGGTCGCCAACGGATTGCCTCCGTCAAGCGCCTCCACCCACATCAAAGTGGAAGATGCCGTCGTCTGCCAATGGACGGAACGCATTCCCGTCGGCACGCCTCGAATCGGTACCTGCTCCTGATCGGGAAGATCGGCAAGCGTCTTGGCGATCGATCCGTCGGCATTCCATATTTCATAGCGATGAGCAAACAATTCTACCGGTACAGCTCGCGAAAACGGCTTGAGAATTCTGTCTACCAGCCAGAGAGTACCATCCGGGCTGCGACTGATTTCAGCATACAAGCCGGGTTTCCCCAGGGGCTTTGCTGCGCCGGCCGGCACATCGTGCAGCATCAACTGAACCGTCACGTAGTATTCGAACATGCGTTCGTCCTGGTCGGTGCGCAGCAGATCCTGAAATGTTCTCACCTGCGCCACCTTGCCGGAGGTTTCCTGCACATTCGGACTATCCGGATACGGCAATGGTTGCGGGGCCGACCCCTGATCTACTGGTACCGTAGCCAGCAGCAGCGTCTTCGCATCGACCCATTCGAACGGGGATAGCAAAAGATTGTTTACCTTATGCGGCAGAGGCTTGCCGACCCGGGTTTCCGCATCGAACAGCCAAACCTGCGCCTGTTCTCGATCATACAGCGTCATCGCCCAACGCGTTCCATCGGGAGACCAGCTCGGGAACCCCCACTTTTTGCCTTCCGGCAGCTCGACTGACCGCTCTTCGCCGGTCATCAGATCGAGAAGCCCAATGCCGACCACATAGGAAAAGCGCTGTTTGGTGTGTGACAGAGGATAGAAGCGCACGCCGGCCAGACGCAGAACCGGCTGAAACAGATCAGACAGATCCGTCACATCTTCCGTGCGCACGACCAGAGCCGTTCCCCCGCGCGGGTTGAGCACGAGCGTCGGTGTCGGCGGCGCGAGAGCCAACCGCTTCATCGTTTCCGAGGGTTCGCGATAGCCGCTCTCGGCACCAGCCGCTGAAACCAGCATGAGAAAACTCAAAAGCATCAAACCGCAGAAGAGTCGCAGGTGCATGGGGTCCTCCTGAACTGAGCGTGCCTGTTCAATATCAGAGTTTCACCAGATCGGCAACCCAATCTCGACGGATGAAGGTGTAATTCAGGAAAGTTTCTGCTACGCTGACCCCGCATGTCACGACCACCCATCACCGAGCCAGGCCATCGTTCAGGCACCGACCTGACGGTCGGCAGCATTCCTCGTCACCTCGTGACCTTCTCGATTCCCTTGCTCATGGGAAGCCTGGTTCAGACAGCCTACGGAGTTGTGAACGCCATTTGGGTAGGCCGGGGACTCGGACCCAACTCGCTTGCCGCCGTCACCTGCAGTTTTCCGATCATCTTCCTCTTCATCGCCGTTTCCGGCGGGCTCACCATGGGGGCCTCGATTCTCACCGCGCAACGCTACGGCGCGCGCGATTTCGATGGTGTGCGAACCGTGGTGCAGACCGCTTTCTGGCTAACCCTGTTTATCGCCGCCTTCTGCCTGATCGCCGGACAGTTTTCCGTCGGCCATATTCTTGATCTGATGCAGACGCCCACGGAAGTGTACCAGCCGGCAGCGGCTTACCTGCAACTCTACCTTTGGACAATTCCCTCGATGTTTCTGCTCTTTCTGCTGGCATCGGCTCTGCGCGGCGCCGGCGATGCCCGCACGCCCTTGCGTTATCAGTTCTGGGCACTGCTTGCGACCGCTCTGCTCGACCCGTTTCTCATGTTCGGCTGGCTCGGCCTGCCCCGACTCGGCCTCAACGGGACGGCCGTCGCCACCATCATCTGCCAGGCCGGCTCCGTGCTGCTGCTTCTGCGCGAACTGCACCAGAAGCAACACCTGATCTGTCCGAACCCGCGCCGAATCCGGATCGACCTGACCACAGCCCGTCATATGCTGCGTATCGGCATTCCTTCGATGGTACAGCAAGGGCTGGTTTCGCTGGGCATGCTCGTTCTCACCAGCATGGTGAATCGTTTCGGCAAGGATGCGACTGCAGCGTTCGGCGCCGCTTCACGATTCGATCAGGTCACGTTCCTGCCGGCCATGACCATCGGAATGGCGACAGCCTCTCTCGCCGGCCAGAACATCGGAGCCGGCAAATACGAGCGCGTGCGCCAGACCTTTCGCTGGGCTGCAGGGCTGAGTCTCTGCATTACGTTTCCTGCGGCCTGCCTGGCCTGGTTCTTTCCTGATCTAATGCTCAAACTCTTCGTCAGCGATGAAGCGGTCATGGAACTCGGCCGCAGTTATCTTCGCATCATCGCCCCCGGCTCGCTTTTCTTCTCAATCATGTTCGCGAGCAACGGGGTCATCAACGGTGCGGGACATACCATCGCCACAACCCTCTTCACCCTGATCGGCATGTGGCTGGTGCGTGTGCCGCTCGCGTGGTGGCTTTCGCATCGCTGGAACTCCGTCGAAGGGATCTGGTGGGGAATTACCCTGGGGTTCATCGGAGGAATGGTCGCCAGTCTCAGCTATTACCGACTGGGACGCTGGCAGAAACCTGCGGTCGACCTGGTCTCGCCGGCACCGAGTCAGGAGCAAGCCGTGAATCAGGTGCGAAACGAGGTCGACTGAGGACGACGCACCGGCAACAGACAACCGAGACCGAGCAACATGGCGATCCAGCCCGCCGGACGCCCCGGCGGTCGGCGACGGATCAGTCTGTACTCTCTCGACCCTGCAGGCAGGGAAGCCCGCATCACACCACATGGTCCGTCGGATCGCAGCGGAATCTCCAGGTCTTCGGAAAACAGCGCCCAACCGGGATCATGATGCGTCGAAATCGTGAGCATTCCGCCGTTTGATGCAACGTCGGCATGAAAGACGAGATGTTCGAATCCGCGTTCCATTTCGCGAATGGCGGTGATTTCCGGGGAAGCAGTCAAGCGATGCGGCTTTCCCGTGCGCGGTGACAGACGCTCAGGTTCGGGACAGGCAACCGGCAGGTATTCCCACGGGTAGGCAGGCACCAGCTGAAATGCTTCTACCATAGGAGGCGTAAAGGTTCCGCTGATCATCTGCAAGCCCAGCGTCAGCAGCAACAATGGAAGGCAACAGAGTGCCGCCGACAGCCTGCCTCTCTCGCCGACAAGGCCCGCCGTCATCCAGGGAAGGATCAACACCTGTGCCGGCAACAGCAGCCTCCAGGCAAACTGCAGCACGTGCAAACCGGGAAGGGCCAGAAAGATCGGTGTGGCCGCACGCAGCGAAAGCAGAACCAGTGCCAGGCCGATCAAACCAGACCACCAGTCGTCACGCCACAGGAAACGAAACGACCCCGGCAAAGCGGCAAGCAGCATGGTCAGCAGACAAAACCACAGCCACGGCCGAACTTCCGTAAACGGGTACAGGTCATTGTCGACGACAAGCCTGGGTTCATCAAGTGTTGCAGGAGAAACAGATATCGACACATTCTTGAGGCAGCTCTGGCGAACCAACTCGGCAAAACGTCCCAGCGCATTTAAGGCCGTCATTCGACGGAGCGTCGGGGTGAGAAACGGATCGTCGAGGCACTCCGTTCCGGTCCCGGGAGCGAGAGCGCTCATTCCCCGCTGAAAGTGAATATGTGACAAAGTCAAAATGGAGGGCAGCACATACGGCGCGGCCAGCATCATTCCGACACAGACCGCCAATGCCAGACGAGCGACAGGCATGGCCCGCCGCTGTTTCCAGGATTCGCGGAGTCCGAGAAGCCCGGCAACATAACCCGCGATGAGAGCCGATGGAAGATGAGTCAACAGCATGAGAGCGAAGGGAATGCAGGCAGACTGAAATCCGCCGGATTCCCCGCGCCAGAAACGCGTCAGTCCCGCCAACAGCCAGGGAAAAAGGCACATGGCACACAGATTTTGAAAGAGAAAGACGTAGAACAGATGTATCGCCAGAATCGGCGAGATGAGGAGAATGACCGAAGCCGCAATCCATGAAGACTCACGCTGCATGGTCTGAAACCAGGCTCGAACTCCGAGAACCGCGGCCGAAGCGAACACCAGCATCGTCACCTTCACCGCGTTCACCACCCTGAAACCCAGGACCTGCAGAACCCCGGCGACAAGATAGGGAAACGGGGCATAATAACGAAACGCCGCCGTGCCGCGACCGTCAAAGGGAAACGCATCCCAATCCGGATACCCGACACCGTCAAGAACGGCGAGGAAGAAATCGCGGGCATACCGCAGGTGAAACGCAGCATCGCACGTTGCAGCGAAGTCGCGTTTGAGCAGAAAGACTCCGAAACCGACGCCAAGCGCCGCCAGAACGAGAAACCACGCTTTCCAGCCCTGTAACTGAGCTTGTTCCGCCTGTGGTTCAGACACGACGCCCGCCGCTCCTTCGTTCCGCAAATTCACCCCGTGCTCTCCTTCTTCGCCCGCCCTGCAAGCCCGACGAGCGAACCCTACTCGATGCCTGCATCCCTGTCAATGGGGATGCCTGCCGCCGCCCGTCGTTGACGACGCACGGAAACCCGCATGATGTACTATACACTGGCGGCAGTTCAACGTTCGTTTTTTCGACACCGGGTTGTGATATGCTCAGGGAGGATGTTTTTCCCAACCGGCTGGACACATGAACTTTAACGCGCTGTTAACCTGGATCATCGGGCGTCCTCCCCCCGAAACGCCCAAACCGGCGTCGACCGTCGAGACAACTGCGGTTGAGCGCCGACGCAGTTCGCGACTGCCTCTCAGCGAGGGGGATGCCGTCATCGACAACGGCGCCATGTTCCCTGTCTCTGATGTCAGCTTTCGCGGGATTCGTCTCGAGATCCCCGACGGCCGCAAACCAGACGGCTGGCAAGTCGGAACAACCTTCTCGGCCACCCTGAAGCTGGGAACGGTTCGCGTCGTGTCTCAGTTGAAGATCTGCAACGTCTGGCCGAGCGCAATCGGATGTCTCTTCACGGGAATCGCCCCCCAGCAAAGCCTGCGACTTGCCGATTTTCTCAAGCCGCGTCTGCTCGGCAGCTCTCTTCGCGAGATCCGAACGTCTCGCCTGCTCGAAAATACCGGTACTGAAAAGATGCGCTGGTTCCAGGGAGATCAGGACACCAACCTGTACGTTTGTGAATCAAACTCAGGACAACTCACCAAGCAGGAGCTCCGGTTCCTGGACTATTGCATCATCTGGGAGTGTTCGACCGACACCGTTCGCACCGCCCGAATCCTGGGGGAAGGCGGGAAACCGGGTTTCAGCGGCTCTGATCGGCAACTTTCCGCCTTCTTTCGCACCACCTCTTACCGGGCAGTACAACTCGGACAAATCGTGCTTCATTTTTCGTCACTGCCCGCGGAAGTCAAAGATCCTTTTCTGATCCGCCTGCGCCGCGAAGAGCGCTGTCTCTATCATCGCTTTCTCATCGCGCCGAAAGAACAGTCGGTCTATCTGACGCTCGCCGATTTTCCGCAACTCAAGTTTTCAGTGGTTCATCTCAGCCATCACGGACTGTCTGTCCTGCCCCCCGACCGCACCCCCGAAGATTTCTTCGCCCCCCAGTCGCGCCCGGGAACGCTGGTTCTCGCCGATCAATCCCTGCCGGTGAAGTTCACTCCCTCGTATCGACATGCGGCCATCGTCGTCGGCCTCATCGAACACAGCGAACCTCAGGGACCCGAGAAGATTTCCGCGTATCTTGCACCGAGGGTTCTCGGCCAGTCGCTCGAAGAACACACAACCCTGCTCGAAGAGCTTCCATCGTTGCCGCTGAACAGCCAATCATCGCTTTTTGTCGGTGTCCACAACACGCACGTGCTTTCGGTCATCAAACCGAACGGAATACTGTATCTCGGCCGGATCGGTTTCATGGATCGGGCTCTCGTCTATGACTCACAAAAGTTCAGCCAGTACAAATGCGCGACGAACGTCATCTTTCCGCGTGACTGGGATCTCCCCCACGGCCTGGTCGAACCTCTAACCAACCCTGAGAGCGATGTCTTCGAAATCTCCAGGCAGCTTCTGCGGGCTTCGAACCTTCCCGAGCCGATTGTTCAGGCCTGGATGCAGGCTCTGCCAATCAGCACCGGCGCGTGATTCGCCGCGTGCGCCGTTGAATCCGACGTACTTTGATGGTCCGCCATCGCTCTTCTCGCGCACACCGTTTTCGATTTTCGCGGTATAATCATATCGATCGTTGTGAAAGCGCGTTGTCCGTCAAGGATCTGATTTCACCGCTTCCGGAGGTTTTCCATGCCCTATCGCACGTTTCCGGTCTGGACCACCATTCTCGGCGTCTGCACCATCATCGTCCTTTTCGTGTTCAGAGTGAACCTGCGACGCGTCGCCGATACCGGACCGCTGTTCCTGCGTCGTCTGATTCTGGCCGGCATGATGTGCCTGTGGGGTTTCGGGATCGTCGGTCCAGGGTGGGCTGAAGACCCGGGTCGCTGGGACACCTTTGGCAAGACCTGGCAGGAAGCGCAGGAGATCTCTTCGGGAAAGCGTGGGCCGTTTCCATTCAATCGCGAAGGCAAAAAGAAGATTTTGCAGGAACTCGCCGATCTGAATACCATAATCGATTCGCTGGCCACTGAGCGCGTCATTTCCGGTGACGAAGCGGAGTTGCTGAAGCTCGACCTGCAGGAACTGACTCGCGGAGTCGAGGGAATGCGACCCACCGAACTGGAAGCAGCCACCTGCTACGAACCCATGATGTTCACGCCCGAACTGGACAGTCTCGCGCGACTCGAAAAGCGATTGCCGCTCATCTCACGACTTGAACCAGGAAAAATCTCACCTGAAGTCTGGAACCGCGTTACCATTGGTCTGCAGAAAGATCTCGCCGTACTGACCAACCCCGACCATATCGCCCGCCTGAAAGATGACAAGAAAGCTCAGGCCGCTGAACTCGCTGCAAAAGTGCAAAAAGAGATCGATCGACTCGGACAAAAGAGTATTCCAGTGACGCCGGAACAAAAGTAAGACAGCTCAGTCGCTCGACCGCCGTTCATGCACACCCGCAAGAACGGCGGTCGGCTTTTTCGCTACCGCTCAATACACGCGATCGTACCGGCTGTATCCCTGCGGGAACGATGCACAATCAGGTTTAAGAATCATCACTTCGTGAGCCGGTATGGTCACTTCGATGGTACCGGTAAACGAGTTGAAGACCCGGTCGGAAAGCAGATCGCGCATCGGAGTGTTGCTCATGATCTTGCCCTCGCGTAGCGAGAGAATCTCGGTCACCGGTCGCGACGTCGGGTTGGCGATGACGAAGATCGCTTCTCGAATCGACGCGGTTCGCCGCGAAAAGGCGAACAGTTTCTCGGTGGCGAGACGCCGAAAGTCGCCATATCTCAGAGCAGGTTCCGCTTTTCGAATGCGCAGCAGCTCTTTATGCAATTGGTACATCTGATTGTCGTCGCTGACGAGATCCCAGCGCATCGGCGCGCGCTGTTCCGGGTCGTCACCGCCGTCCATGCCGACTTCACTGCCGTAGTAGAGATTCACGCTGCCGGGCAAGGTGAATTGCAGCACTCGAGCCATTCGCTGCTGCCAATACTGCGGCAGCACGTGAGCCAGTCTCGGCACATCATGATTGTCGAGTACCAGCCAGGCTTGCAGCAGATGATCGATACCGGCGTCTTCGCAGAGAGTGTTCCACTGTTCCGACGCCAGCGGACCCGACAGTTTTCCCTGAACCAGACCGAGAATCAGTCGACGCCCATGCATGTTCATCACGGCATCAACCGCCGGACGCCACTCCTCCGGGTAGTTCCAGATTTCGCCGATGATTGAACAGCCTGGTTTTGCGGCATGCGCGGCCTCGGTCAACTCGGACAAATACCTGAACCCGAGATCGAAGGCGACATCGAGCCGCCAGCCGTCGATGCCTTCCTGTCGAAGATACGATTGTACGACCGAATCGGGTTTCGCATACAGATAATCGCGCACCGCCTGGCTGTCGAGGTTCAATTCCGGAAGATTCTCGACATCATTCCAGCCGATGTAGCCATAGCGGCTGCGGGGCGTAAACAGGAAGAATTCGCGATATCGGCTGGTGGGGTCACGCAACGCTTCCTGAAACATCGGACTCTGGCGCCCCATGTGGTTGAAAACGCCGTCGAGCATGAGCTTCATCCCGCGCTGATGCAGCGCAGCCGCGAGGCGTCCCACATCCTTGCGACTGCCGTAAATCGGGTCGACCTGATGGTAGTCCCAGGCATCATACTTGTGATTGGTGAACGAAAGAAAGATCGGGTTGAGATAGACCACCTCAACCCCCAGGTTCTGCAGATAGTCCAGTTTCGTCATCAGGCTTTCGAGGTCTCCACCCCAGAAATCGATCTCCTGACTCCAGACGGCCGCTTCCCGATTGAAACTCCCCTTCGTCGGCAGCTCCTTCCAGGGGCGCAGACGGCGAGGTGATTTGTACAAGCGACGCTTTTCCTCGATCCGTGCCGAAGGCGCGAAACGGTCGACAAAGACCTGATACACGATCGCGCCGTTACGCCAGTCGGCGGCCCGCGCCTGCATGATGCGCGCCCGTTCGCTATCGATCGAGTTCATCCACTTTGTCTGTTCCATCGAAGCCCCCGCATGAGAGATGAGCAAAAAAGCGAGAGCATACAGTACCGCATACCACCGGACCAGGCAAGCGATACTTCCCATACCGGCACCGGCTGACTCTTGCAGGTGTTTTGTCCATCGGTTGTGCGAGTTCATGCGAATTCTCCTGTTCCTGTGTCTGGGTTCATTTCTGAGGCCCGCTGACTGCCGAGGTCATGCGGCAAAGATCAGATGCCTGCCTTCCTCATACCCCTGCCGTTGCGCCAAAGTTCGAATCTCGGCGCGTGCATCTCGAGCGCTGACCAGCACGACGGCGAAAAGAGACCCCGGGTGCGGGAGCCGCTCTCGCGAAATCACCGGCTTTCCGTTGATCCGGGTGCCGATAAGGCCGGGCCTGAGATCGATAAACCCTTCAATCTCGATGCCTTCGTCAAGCAGGTATGATGCTCGTCGACGGGCCAGGCGACTGGCACCCCAAAGCCAGATCCGTGGATGATGCGGGTTCAATCGTGCCAGCCAACGTGCCAAATACTTCGCCTTCACGCGAAAGAATGCTTCGAGATCGTATCGACCATCGGTTCTCGACAGTCTCCCCGGCAGATCGCGCCAGCGCAAAAGAATCTCGGGCACCTTCTGCATGCGAACTCCCGCCTCCAGCCAGCGCAGCCACAATTCGTAATCCTCAGGGAAATCCCCGTCGCGGTATCCCCCGAAGCGATCAATCAGCTCGCGTCGAAACATCACCGAAGGGTGGGCCAGCGGCGATTCGATAAACTGCGCCAACTCGATGTCAGCCGCCGTCACCTGCCGGTTCAGCCAATCGACATGGCGGCGATACCCCTGCTGATCATCGTGTTCTGCCAGGTGTTCGACCAGGCACGACACCAGGCCGAGATCGGAATGAGTCTCCAGCATCTCTCGCTGTTCGGCCAGCCTCGTCGGCAGGCAGATGTCGTCAGCATCCATGCGAGCAATGCAGGAACCCCGGCTTTCCCGGATTCCTCGCTGCAGCGCGGCAACAATTCCCAACGCCGCCTGAGAGACCAGACGCACTCTGCCGTCGCGGCGAGCCAGTTCGCGGGCGATGCTCGGGCTGTCGTCGACAGAACCGTCATCGACCACGATCAGTTCCAGATTCGTCAGTGTCTGACGCAACACGCTCTCGATCGCTTCGCGCAAGGTGCGTTCGCCATTACGCACGGGCATGATGACCGAAATCAACCGGGACGTCCCTTCATTGAAACCAACCAAAGCGGCCTATCATGCGGCCCTCACTGCCTCAACCCCGCCTGCTCCGGACAACCGACACAACCGCTCGCCGGCGACAATGCCGAGACAGGCGGTAAAGAACTGCTGCCCGAGCAGCAGCACCGAAAGCGGCTTCATCGGCTCAGGAATGTTGAAAGCAGCCAGCACCGCAAAACCAGCCAGGCCGATGAACAGAGCTTTCCCGCAGGCCGGAACCGTGAACCGCACCAAGGCGGTTCGAGATTCGAAATAATGATAGATCACGATGAATAGCAGATTTCCCACGGCGATGACCGGTACCATGCCGACGAAGACAACGGGCAGCACTCCCGTGACAGCGGCACCGATCGGGGTCGCCGCTCCCAGCAGCAGCGCTCCGTGGAACCCGCCCCGGTGATACATGAAAATGATCAGAGCATTGATCAGCACACCGATAACGGGTGCATAGATCCGCAGAGATTGAATCGCCAGTGCAGCCGCGAGCAGAACGCCGGCAAGCGTCACCGTGCGCAGCCGGTCACGCGGCATCATCGCCGCGTTTCCAGTGGTCGCCTGTTCACCCGTCGATTCCATTGCGCGCTCCACCATGCCTCCTGGCTCCAGATGCCTGATTGTATCACAGCTTCAGCGAACAAATTTTCCTGCCTGGACTGCCAATCATGATAATCTCGCACACTCGCCTGGTCTTTCCCGCGTGGGAATTCTCAGGGCAAACGCAGGCGTTGAAAGCCGGAATCCCCGATCAACAGAAGCAAAGAAAGCGACCCATCGCAACGAGACAACCAAGGCGTGATGCCGACAACACAAGAGGGTTGAATACGGCTTCGTTTTTGCGGATACTCGAAGGGGAAACCTCCTTTGTCAAGGCGAATCATGTTCGATCTCTTCTCTCGCATCATGACGCAGATGCATCACAGCGCCTTTCTCATCTATCAGGCGGCATCGGCACATATCACGGTCAACATTGCCCTGATTCTCTTGCTGGGCATCAGCGCGCAATGGCTCGCCTGGGTCCTCCATCTCCCGTCGATTCTGCTGCTGATGGTCTTTGGTTTTCTGGCCGGCCCGGTCATCGGTCTGGTGAACCCCGACCAGCTGCTCGGTCAGTTGCTGACCCCGATCGTTTCCCTTTCCGTTGCCGTCATTCTTTTCGAGGGCGGACTCAACCTGAAGGTCGCCGACTTGCGCAAAATCGGTCGCGCCGTTCGAGGTTTGATCAGTATCGGCGTGCTCACAACCTGGACACTGGCAACCCTGTTCGCCCACTGGCTGCTGCCGCTTCGTTTCGACCTCTGCCTGCTCCTTGGTGCTGTCCTGACCGTCACCGGTCCAACCGTGATTCTGCCGCTCGTGCGACAGATCAAGCCTGACTACCGCATCGCCGCCATTCTCAAGTGGGAAGGCATCGTTGTCGATCCGGTCGGAGCGACCCTTTCCGTGCTGGTTTTTCAGGTCGTGCTTATCGGCACCTTTCAGAATGTGCCGCAGACCATCGTTTCCGAGTTCCTGCTCGTCATGTTCTGGGGAACCCTGGTCGGAACCATTGGCGCCGCGCTGCTGTATCTCATGTTCCGCTTTCATCTGGCTCCGGAATTTCTCGACAACCCCCTCACGCTGGCTCTGGTCATCGGCACATACGCCCTCTCGAACCAGATTCAGGCGGAATCAGGGCTGCTGGCGGTCACCATCGCCGGCATTCTGCTCGGAAATCAGCGTGCGATTCCGGTTCGCCACATTCTGCAGTTCAAGGAAAACCTGCAGGTGCTGCTGATTTCCGTGCTGTTCATTCTGTTGTCGGCCCGCATGCGTTTTTCCGATCTGGCGGTGATCGACTCTCGTCTGCTGCTCTTTCTGGGCCTGCTGATCTTCGTGATTCGGCCGATCGCAGTTCTTCTTTCGACCATCGGCAGCGACCTCAGCCGCCGGGAAAAGATCTTCGTCGCCTTTCTGGCCCCACGCGGTATCGTGGCGGCTTCCGTGGCTTCGGTCTTCTCGCTGAGACTGACCGAGGCCGGCAATCTGAATGCCTATCTTCTGGCTCCGTACATGTTCGTCGTCATCATGGCGACGGTCTGCTTCTACGGTCTGACCGCCGGCCCCATCGCCAGGTACCTGCAGGTTTCGCAGCGCAACCCGCAGGGAACGCTGATCATCGGTGCCCACGACTGGGCTCGCGACATGGCTCTGCGCCTGCGGGAACTCGGGATTCCGCTGCTGCTGCTCGATCGCAACACCTTCAACATTCTCGAAGCCCATCGAGCCGGACTGCCGGTGCTCGAGAAAAGCTGTCTGGCGGAGGATGTCTCTGATGAAGTCGAGTTGAGCACCTTTCGTCGCCTGCTGTGCCTGACTTCCAATGACAACGTGAACTCGCTGGCACAGATGCGATTTCAGGAATTCTTTCATCGACAAGATTTGTACCAGTTACCCCTGGAAATGACCACCGAAATGCCTCGCGAGTTCTGCGGTCGGTTTCTCTTTTCACCGCAGGCCACCTACCTCGAAATCAGTCAGCGGTTTGCACGCGGACAGCGGTTTCGTCTGTTCAGCGGCCGCGAGTGGCAGGAGCTATGCGCACGTATGATACAAGCCAACGAGTCTCATTCCCCGCCGCCTATCGCCTTTTTCCGTTTTGACACCCAGGACAGACTCGACGTGCTAATCGCCGCCGAGACGGTGAAGATCGAAGCGACCGATCGCGTGATCGCTCTCTGCGATACTGCGACTCAGACGGTATCGTAATCAGATGAGGAGATGATGATGAACATTCCCGAACACCAGCCCGCGGCACGTTCATACTGGGTCGAACCCGGCCTGTTTCTGGCGGGCGCACTGCCCACCAGCCCGGATCCCGAAGAATCCAGGCGCCGCCTGAAGCCCTTTCTCGCAGCCGGCATTCAGACTTTCATCAATCTCATGGAGCCGAGTGAACGTGATCACGACGGCAACCTCTTCCTTCCGTACGAGCCGATACTCGTGGAACTTGCCGTGGAAAGCCGTTTACCCGTTCCGCGATGCCTGCGTTTTCCCATTCCTGACTGCGACATTCCCACACCCGAGCAGTTGCGCGAAATCCTCGATACTATCGATCAGGCCCGCCGCGAAAGACGGCCGGTCTTTCTGCACTGCTGGGGGGGCAAGGGGCGTACCGGTACAGTGGTCGGCTGCTGGTTGATTCGACACGGTCTGGCCAGGCCGGAAACCGTGCTCGCAAAAATCAAACAGTTACGCGCCACCGATGCCGCAGTTCAGCAACCCTCACCCGAAACCAGCCGGCAAATTGCCTTCGTGCAGTCCTGGAAGGAAGTCTGATTCGATGAGCCGTCGCGTCGTCATCATTGCCGACAGCCTCACCAACGACTTCATGGGCCGCAACGAGCGGTACCTGCAATCACGGGTTCATCTCGGGGTATCTGAAACCGCTCGGTTGTTCGGCGAAGGTGATGCCTGGGGGTCCGGTCCCCTGCCCGTCTTTTTGCGGGCCGCGGCCGCCGCTGTCAATCAGGGAAAGCCGGTACACCTGGTGTTTCTGCGTGACTGGCACGATCCCGCGAACCCTGATCAGAAGGCAGAAATGGCACGTTTCGGCGCTCACAATCTGCAAAACACTCCCGGTGCGGACTTCATTGACGGCATCGAAGACGCGCTGGCCTGCGGGCAGATTCTCAACACCGGCAGCCTCAGTCTACCGGTGTTTCCGTTTCTCGACCTGCTCGAACAGTATACCGGTTTCTCACCGCGCAAAATGACGGATGCCGTCAAGAACGATCTGGTCTTCGTTCTTGTCGGTGCTCACACGGACATTCGCGTGTATCACACCGCGTTTACTCTGCGGCATGATTACCAGTTTCCGCAGGTTCTCGTCTGTCCGCATCTGGTCGGCAGCCCCAATCGCATTGGTCACGAGCAGTATCTGCAGGCCAACTACTCGGACGCTCTGGTTCAGGTCGTCGCCGGCTTGCCTGAGTTGTATGAATTGATCGGTCTGCAGCCGACCACGCCGATCGCTGAACGATATCTCGGTTGTCGCTTTACGCCTGATCCGCTCTATTCCGGGTTGAAGCCCGATTATCAGCAGATCCTCAAGAGACTGTTTCTGTTTCAGTCAGAGGCGGGGCTGACCCCGCTGGGCGGCGGGTACAGCGGCAGTCTGCTCGTTATCGCCTCGGGCCTCGATCAGCATGGGGCGCGGCTCGCGCCCGTCATCGTCAAAATCGATCGCCACGACAAGATTCAGCGAGAAATCGAAGGCTATCATCGAGTTCGTCAGCTGGTGGGCAATCATGTGCCGCACTTTCACACCCCGGTGTCGCACGGCGAAGCCACCGGCATTCTCATGGAAGTGGCCGTCATGTCCGGCAAACCGCAGACACTGCAAAGCTGCTTCGAGAAAGCCGTCGACCAGGGGTCGGCCGCTCGGTTTCTTCGCCTGCTGCGAGCCGCGCTCGGCGGACTCATCGAACTGGTGATCGCCAACCGTCGACGTCTGCGACGCGTGTATCCCTGGCGTGAACTGGGGTTGCACACCCGACAGCAGAAGAAGTGGCTGGCCGAGAATCTGTCCCAGGTCATTCCAGCGTTTTCCATTTCTGCATCGAAACTTCAGCTTGATGGAAATATCGAGATCGACAACCCGTTTCCGCTCTACGTCGAACTCGCAACTCACGCCGATCGCCTTCAGGTGCCGGTCTCGCTGTGCCACGGCGATCTCAACCTCGCCAATCTGATCACGGACGACTCGGACAACTGGTGGATCATCGACTGGTCGTATGCGAGCGAAGGGCCGATCGAGCGCGATCTGGCGAAACTCGAAAACGACCTCAAATTCGTACTCATGAAGCAAATCGACACCGCTGATTACCCGCGCCTGCTCGCCTTCGAGACTTTTCTGTGCCGGCATTCCACCCTGCCGCCCATCGCCGATCTGCCCGCACATTTGCAATGGCTGATGACGGAACCCCGATGGCATCTTCTCTACGAGAGTCTGCGTGAAGTACGGGAAGCCGTCTCTGCAGCCGCCGGGCCTGAGCGCGTTTCCGAGATGTATGATCTCTTTCTGGTGAAATTTGCCGCCCACACCCTGAGCTTCGATTCTCGCCGCATCAACCCGCAGACCGGACAACCGCGCGGGGAATGCACGGTTCCGATGATGACGTGGGCGGCGATCTCGCTCAGTCTGCTGCTCAGCAAGTTGAAACGCAGCCCATGGCATGCACGGGTCTTGCGCGATCGTTACCCCGGGTATCCTGAGCGCTTTCCCGTGCCGATCGAGAAGCGAGCCTGGCAGGCGGATTTCCCGGAATATCAGCCGCCGTATTACGTCGCTCCCGAAGTTCTCGCCAATGATGGTCTTCGCAAACAGGGCGGCTGGGCCGATCCCGATGACGTGCGACTCGTACCCGACCTCCAGCGGCGCGTAAGCCTCGCCGGCAATCTCACGCTCGACACCGAAGGTCGACCACGAAACCCGCTCGGACGCACCGGACTGAGCGGTCGAGGTTTCTGGGGGCGCTGGGGGCCGAACGCGGCGGTTGATCCGGTCATCACCCGACTGCAGCCGCGCAGCCGTGAACTCGAGATCCTGCTGATCAAACGCGGCAGCGCTGATCAATGGGCGCTGCCCGGCGGAATCATCCGAAACGGCGATAGCGTGTCGATGGCGGCTGCGCGCTCGCTGCTCGAGAAAACCTCTCTGCAGATCGATCCCACTCGGTTTCTGTCCGTCGGGGAACAGGTCGTTGAGGACTTTCGCAACACTGATCATGCCTGGGTCGAGTCGCAAGTCGTGTTCGCCCATCTCAACGACAGCGACCACTTCGAAGTTCGTTCACCTCATGCGGCCGACATCGTCGACGTCGACTGGTGCCCTCTCAGCCCCGAGTTCACCCGACGTCTGTTCGCCAATCATCTGACTCTCATCAGTCGCACCCTCGAGCGATCAGACGTCCGCCATCTTCTCCCGCGCGAAGCGGCGGCTCAACTCGACGAGCTGCTGATGACGCTGTAAACAGAATGAAATCGGGTCGCATCCGTGTGCGGCAATTTGTGTATACTACCCGATGAGAGAAAGTTCTGCGCTCGTCGAGAAGCTTTCTCTTTCAACATTACTCGCCGCCAATCTCGCAACCTGAGGGGGAAGACATGACGAAGAAGATCGTAACAGTTCTGTTCCTGACCGGCCTGCTCTGTTGCGCACCGTTGTTCGCCGGTGCGATCCACGAAGCCATCTGGGAAGGCGATCTGGAAAAGGTGAAATCGGCCATCGAGAAGGATCCTGCCTGTATCAAGGCCCCGGACGACTCGACCGAGCAGAGCGCTCAGAAGCTGCTTCCGCTGCATCTCGCCTTGAGTCGCGGCTATCAGGAGATCATCGAGCTTCTGCTCGAGAAGGGCGCGGACCCGAACGCCAAAGCGGGCGATGAAGGCACCACTCCCATGCACATTGCGGCAACCACCAATAATCAGGAACTGGTCGAACTGCTGATCAAAAAAGGCGGCAACGTGAACGCTGTCGACGCCAATGGTGCCACCCCGATCATGAAAGCCGTCAGCTGGGGACCGAACAACGAAGGCATCGTCGAGTATTTCATTCTCGAGAAAAAAGCAGACCCGAATCTTATGGATGCCGGCGGAACCAACTCAACGGTTCTGCATCAGGCCTGTCTCTGGCCGCACAATTTTCCAACCGTTCAGATGCTGATCGAAAAGGTGAAGATGGACCCGCGCATCAAAAGCGGCAAGGGCAAGGAACCCATCATTTTCGCCGCGCAGTCGGGCAGCCAGGAACTGATCGAGTATCTGGTCGAAAAGGGAGCCGATGTCAAAGCCCTTGACGAAGATGGGGCCAATCTGGTCATCCTCACCTCCGTTCACGGAAACGAGGATCTGGTCAAATGGCTGATCGATAAGGGCGTCGACCCCAAAGCCGTAACCATGAGTGGCGAGACTGCTCTGCATCGTGCCGTATTCGGCTCCGAGCCTGAACGGCAGGTGCCGGTCATGAAGCTTCTGATCGAAAAGGGCGTCGACCCCAAAGCGAAAACCAAAGAGGGGAAAACCGCTCTCGATCTCGCCCAGGAAGGCGAGAAACAGGTACTGGTCGAGTATCTCAGCTCGCTCTGACCCATCGCCCCGACGTCAGTTTTCAAGACGCCGCCCTTCGCAGGGCGGCGTTTTTCACGTTGACTCGACGAGCGACCACCTGTCTTGCTTAATTCAGCACTCGCAACTTACTGAATTATCGCTGATCTTCTCCATGCACCATTGGTACAAAACGTACCGCCAGATCCTCTTCGGTTGTCACGAGGCCCTGTCGTTTGCGCATGATGATCAGCCGCTGATTTCCGGCCTCACCAACCGGCAGGATCATGCGTCCGCCCTCACGCAGCTGCGCCGTCAGAGCCTCGGGCACGCTCTCGGGAGCGCAGGTCACAATGATGGCATCGAAAGGCGCTTCCTCCGGCCAACCCTTGTATCCGTCACCCGTGCGCACCTGTACCGGGTAGTTTTCCCTTTCGAGCGCACCGCGAGCGTGTTCAGCAAGCTCGGCAACGATTTCGATGCTGAACACCTTCACGCCGAGTTCCGCGAGAACTGCTGCCTGATACCCTGACCCGGTGCCGATCTCCAAGACCTTTTCCCCTGGAGTGAGGGCCATGCGTTCCGTCATGTAGGCCACGATATACGGCTGCGAGATCGTCTGCCCGTGTCCGATCGGGCAGGGGTGATCTCCGTACGGGTCGGCGGCATCGAGAAACCGCGCCGGAACAAAGCGGTGACGCTTGACGTTTCCCATGGCCCGCAACACCTCAGCCGAGGAAATGCCGTAGATCTCGAGTTCACGTACCATGCGACGACGATCTTCCGGACGATCATCAGACAAGGTTCGATCATCGGCACCGCAAATACGCAGCGACGGCCACAGGAACAGCAACCCCGCCACGAAGAGCAGTAAACGCAGCATCTTCCTCATCCTCCTCTCACGTGCTTGCGCCCCAGTGTATCACAGTCAGCCGGCACTCAGAGAGCATGGAGCGGTCTGACGCAAGTGAGCTGAAACGCCCGTCCCACGAGGGAAGATGCGTGTATGCCATGAATTCGTTTCCGGCGGTTTGCCGAGTGCGACCGTCTTGAAGTAATCTGGCATCAGGGAAGAGAAAGTGACCGCACCATGAAACGCCGTGAGTTCCGTGAACTGATTCAACACCTCGAGCTGCTGGCCAAGCAGGCCCCGACGCTCTACCGCCTGCGCCTGACCGCACTGGCCATGCTCGGATACCTCTATCTGTTCTTCGTGCTGCTGTTGCTGGCCGGCGTGTTGGGCCTGGTCGGACTGATTACCTGGGCAGCGTTCGTTAAGGGCAAAGCGGGCGCTATCGCCATTCAGGTTCTTCTGAAACTCGGCCTCCCTGCGGCTCTGCTGGCCTGGTTCGTGATCCGGGCCTTCTGGGTTCGCATTCCTCCACCCGAAGGTCGCATCCTGCAGCCGCATGAAGCCCCGAAGCTGTTTCAGCTCATCGAAGAAATCCGCGTAGCGCTCGAATCGCCACGCATTCATGCTGTTCTGCTGACGCACGACTTCAACGCCGGTATTTTCCAGTGGCCCCGTCTCGGCGTTCTGGGGTGGCAGAAAAACTTCCTGATTCTCGGGTTTCCCCTGCTGGCCTGTCTGACTCCGCAGCAGTTTCGCGCCGTGCTGGCGCACGAGTTCGGCCACCTCTCCGGCCGGCACGGCACATTCAGCAACTGGATCTACCGCCTGCGCTCTACCTGGGGACAACTTCTGACCACTCTCGTCACGCAGGAAAACGGAGGCAGCTGGCTGTTTAACCGTTTCATCACCTGGTTCGCCCCGTATTTCGACGCGTATGCCTTCGTCATCGGTCGTGAGCACGAGTACGAAGCTGATCGACTTTCGGCCACTCTGGTCGGGAAAGAGATGGCTCAGCAGACCCTGATCGCCGTCTGCGTCATGTCTCGCTTTCTGGACGAGGCCTTCTGGCCCAACCTGAACCAGTTACCGGCTCGACAGGCAGAACCGCCCCACGACGTGTATTCGAGCCTGCTGCGACATCTGGGCAACGGAGTCGACCCGGAGAAGGCGGCAAGCTGGATCAAAGAGACCCTGCAGCTGAAAACGGATATCGACGACACCCACCCCGCTCTGGCTGATCGACTCGCCGCTCTGGCTGGAAGTCGTCTGTTCGGCCTGAGCGACCTGGCCATGCCCGAGATTCGCCTGCGCCGCCCCGACGAGCCGGCGGCCGGGAACTTCTACCTGGCGGAGTTCATGGAAACCTGGAGTCGTGAACTCGATACCAAATGGCTCGAAGCCGTTCAGGAAGAGTGGAAGAAAGTTCACGAGCAAGGACAAACGGAGCTGAAGGAACTGGAGGAGCTGCGAGCGAAAGCCGTTCACACGGATTTGGATGAAGACGACGCCTGGAAACTTGTCGCCTGGACCGGACAGCACGAAGGCGACGAGAAAGCGCGCCCGCTGCTCATGGACTTTCTGCGGCGGTTTCCCGAACACCCCTGGGCGAACCACACCTACGGTCGCATTCTGCTTGGGGAAAAGGACGGTCGCGGCGAGGGATATCTCACACGCGCCATGGAGCGGTCTCACGATCTGGTTATTCCAGGTTGCGAAGTGCTGGCTGCCTACTACCATCAACTCGGACGCGACGACCAGGCGGAACACTTTCGCGAACGCATTGAAGCACAGTCAGAGCTGTATGAGCAGGCCCAGATCGAACGCAACGTGCTTCAGGCCACCGATAAGCTGCTGCCGCACAATCTCGATGAAGAAACACTGGCCGGTCTGGCTGCGCTGGTACGGCCGCATCCGGAAATCATCGAAGGGTACGTGGTCCGCAAGGCCCTTCAGCATTTTCCTGAAGAGCCGTGTTATCTCGTCGGCATATTGGTCCAGCATCCTTTTTGGACACGCACCTTTTCAGACACATCGCAGAAGAACATCGAACTTGTACAATTGCTCGCCAACGAGGCCAGGTTACCGGGGCATTTCATCGCCTTCGTCATTGAGAAGGAACTGAAACCGCTGCATGAGCCGCTGCGCCAGATACACGGGGCGCGGTTTCACCCGCCGGCCCACGAACGCTGAAGATCAGCGTTTCAGCTGCACCCGATCGATCCTGAACCCGTAATCACCGACATACTCGTTGGCGGAAAACACCAGTTTCACCTCGTCGCCGTCAATAACGTCGGTCCAGAAATCGTCCTTGTTGATGTTGTACATCGCCAGCACGCGCCCATCACGGCCGATGATTTCGAGCGTATCACCGAAGTGGTCGATAGCCATGCGGTCGACATGCAGACGGAATTTCTTTGCTCCCTCGACGCGAACGTCCCAGGTAACGACTTTGTTGTTATAGTATGGATGCGATGTTTCAATGATGCGATCCTGTGATTCCCAGGTCGAAAAGTCTTCGACCGGCAATCGACGGCCGGGCAGTCCGAGCAGGGCATTGTACAAGTTGAGACGCAAGCCGTCTCGTGCGTAGGGGCGTAATCCCGTGATTTCATCGGCGGAATCAAGCAATCGCTGTTTGACCTCGAGGGCCGTGAACGACGGGTTCATGTTCCAGACCCAGCAGGCCGCAGCCGCGACAATCGGGCAGGCCTGCGACGTGCCCGAGAACGACCGGTACTGATTCTTCGGCATCGTCGACATCATCTGCTCACCGGGAGCCGCCAGATCGACCATCGAACCGAAGTTGCTGAACGTCGAGAGGTCGCGATTGTTGGTCGCCCCGACCACCAGCTGATTCTCGAACCCGTAGCAGGAGGGATAGTCCTTGTCTTCCTCGAGATCCATGTTCTTGCGTGAGTTGCCCGAAGCGCAGACGAACAGCGCCCCGTGATCACGCGAATACTTCACCGCCGCTTCCATGGCCGAGGTGTAAGACGGAGTGCCGTAGCTGTTTGAAAGCACCTTCGCGCCGTTGTCGACGGCATAGCGAATCGCTTCGGCGAACTTTTCCGAGCTGAGGGCGTTGCCCAGGCCGAACACCTTGACCAACATGATTTTGATGCCGGGGTAACCGCCGGTCACACCGAGACCGTTGTTGCCGCCGGCGCACAGCTGACCACCAATGTGCGTGCCGTGATAGTGATCTTCCTGAATATCCGGTGAATTCTTCAGAAAGTTCCAGCCGTGCACATCGTCGATGTACCCGTTCTGATCGTCATCGACGCCGTTGGTTGCCCGATCGCGACCCTGCTCGTCAAGACCGGACTCGCCAGGGTTGGTCCAGAGGCAGGTCGGGTCGATGTCTTCATGCAGAAGATCAAGCCCCGAATCGACGATGGCCAGAACGATTTCCTGTTTCGGTTTGTACACGCGCCAGGCATCGAACAGCCGAATATCACACCCCGGGATGCCGATTTGGCCTTTGTCGTCGGCCTGTCCGACATTACGCCAGGCATACTGCTTCTCGAGCAGCGGGTCGTTCGGCAGGCCGTCGCGGCGCGCAACGCCGTGCAGCAACTGTTCCGACGTGTAGCTGCGACCCCAGTCCACCGGCTCGAACGGCTGCGGCGGCACCTCAGCTGCGCAGGCAATACCGGCGATCAACAACAGGCAGAGAACCGACATCTTTCCCTGAATTCTCATGATTGACCTCGAGACGATTTTTCATCATTATTCTATCAGGGAACCTCTCGCGGGAAAAGCGTTGTGTCACGCGAGCAGGGTCATTTCGTTCTCCTTCGTTTTTCCGCCG